>CANLRN010000333.1 GCA_947493495.1 uncultured Aquimarina sp. | reverse complement strand
CAGGAGTAGGAACTTGTTTGATCTGGTATCTTCGTTATGAAGATGGATTAGAAGGATTGGAAGCAGGAAATAATGCAGCAGACCTATCGGGATGTTTTGATTTATCGAATTCGATTACAGTAATACGTAATGCTTCGGTAGATGGCGGAGAGATTAGCGGTGGTCCTTTTGAGTTTTGTGTAGATGGAGAGGTTGATAAC
>CANLRN010000332.1 GCA_947493495.1 uncultured Aquimarina sp. | reverse complement strand
AAGGTCCTTCCGGATTATATGGTTCCGATAAGTTTTGTGCAGATGGATTCTTTTCCTTTGACGGTCAATGGAAAGCTAGACAGAAGGATGTTGCCAGAACCGGATATGGTAGATCGAGATGGTTATGTGCCGCCAAAGAACGATATGGAGGTCGTCTTGTGCGGTATCTGGGAAGATGTCCTTGGCCTACCACAAGTGGG
>CANLRN010000331.1 GCA_947493495.1 uncultured Aquimarina sp. | reverse complement strand
GATGCAGCAACTGGATTAATCCTTAATGTAGTGAATACTAACGAAATTAGCCTTGATGGTGCGGGTGCAGGAACTTGTGAAATCTGGGGATGGTCATACAGAGGCGTACCTGGTAATGGATTAGATCAAGTAGGACAACCTTTGTCTTCTCTTGATGATTTAGATTGCTCTGATATCTCTGATAATGCTATTACTGTTATTAG
>CANLRN010000330.1 GCA_947493495.1 uncultured Aquimarina sp. | reverse complement strand
AAAATTTGATGAAAGAATTTTCTGAGTGAAAAAAAAGTGGGCTTCATTTTATCAGTTTTTGAATTTGTGTTAATAAAATTTAGTTTAGTTATCTTGTACCAAAAATAGATACAGCCTATAGCTTTATTAAGGGGTATATTGTCACTATGAAAGGGTGATATGTTTATTGTGTAAAGTTTTGGTTAACTAAATGTCAAAGAGATTA
>CANLRN010000329.1 GCA_947493495.1 uncultured Aquimarina sp. | reverse complement strand
GTCGCAACAAATGGTAACAAGGTGTATAGTTCATTGCTGTTGATTTTCCTCCGGAAAATCTTACGCACTGACCAAACATTCGCTACTTTTTACTAACTTAGTCATTCCAGCAACGAAACCATACACAAACCGTTGTACCTCATTCTGAAAAAATCATTAATGAATATATTTCCAACTAAAAATTATGAATTTGAATTGTTATTTGA
>CANLRN010000328.1 GCA_947493495.1 uncultured Aquimarina sp. | reverse complement strand
TCGATTCGTCTATATCCTACAGCATCTGCCTGTAAGGCTCTTTTGCAAGCCTTATCTAATCGATCTGCTCCATAGGACTTATGCAATTGAATGAGTCCCATCGCTCTTTTATAGCCTATTTCTGGATAATCTACACTAGCAATGATTTGTGTAACACAACGGGCTACGTGAGTACCATGCTGGGCTGCTTTGTTTTTAAAAAACTC
>CANLRN010000327.1 GCA_947493495.1 uncultured Aquimarina sp. | reverse complement strand
TACTCCTATCGGAAGAACAAAAATTACTATCTAAAATCTTTAACTTTTAGCTTGGGTGTCCCAGTGCGGAAGTCAGGAGTTTTTTCCTAAATAAATATTGTTAGGAGCATCTCCACCGTCTAATGATTCCGAAACTCGTACTTTATATGTTTGATTTGAATTATCAATTTCGAAAACTTCACCAATGAATATACATTCCGAGTTTTT
>CANLRN010000326.1 GCA_947493495.1 uncultured Aquimarina sp. | reverse complement strand
ATTACTACTAGAAGACCAACAAGCACTCTATCAAAAGTATCATGCGCAACTAAATCCAACTAGTTCACAACTATTACGCTTATTCTTTGAAGGAAAAAACATGAAAACTATCGCCAGCTATATGGGATACAGTGAGGGATATACCCGTAAAAAGAAACATCTAATTAAAAACCGTTTGCTACAAGGGATACAACAAGATCCTGTGTA
>CANLRN010000325.1 GCA_947493495.1 uncultured Aquimarina sp. | reverse complement strand
GTTATCAGCAGGATCACATACGATACGAGTTGTAGGATCAAGTGCAACTACTTGGCAATGGAACCTAGATAAGATTACCTTATCTACTGGATCAGTAACAAGAGATTCTGGTTTAGATACTATTGCACAAGAATTATCTCTATATCCTAATCCTACAAATGGTATTGTTACGATACAAGGACTAGAAAGAGATCTCACACATACAATC
>CANLRN010000324.1 GCA_947493495.1 uncultured Aquimarina sp. | reverse complement strand
TGTCGGGAGTGAATTTGGTAAAGATCATTATTCTTTAAGGAAAAATAAGATTACTTTACATTTTGATCTTACAGAGAATCCTTAAATAAATCACACCAAGAATTAGAATAAATTTGGAAATTTAAAATCAAAAAACAATCCTGTCCTAAATAAATTTAAGGGATAAGAAATCTAACCATTTTACTAGTCTAAGACTAAATTTAGTTGA
>CANLRN010000323.1 GCA_947493495.1 uncultured Aquimarina sp. | reverse complement strand
AAATACTTGAAACAAAATAACCAAACTAAGTTTGCAGCTTTAGAAATCAGACGAAAGTTAAAAGTCAAGAAAACCACTCAATGGCGTTATCATAAACAGTTGATAGAGAGTTATTATATCCGAAAAGTGCGTAAGAAAAAAGGAGAAACCATCGTACATTATGAAATCACTAACCCTAATGAATATACAGAGTTAGAACAACAGATAA
>CANLRN010000322.1 GCA_947493495.1 uncultured Aquimarina sp. | reverse complement strand
TTGGTAAAGTTGACCTTAAAATAGACTACTGCATCTGCACTACTGTTTGTTTTTCTTTCCAGTTTAATGGTATGATCCCCTCCTGTAGTTTTTGCCTTCCAATCTGATCCTGGTGCTGCCTGTTTTAAGGGACGATTTAGAGGGGAAGCCTCAAAGATTGTCTCTGAATAGGGATTGGTAGTGTTTTGATATTTTGGACTATTGTAAAA
>CANLRN010000321.1 GCA_947493495.1 uncultured Aquimarina sp. | reverse complement strand
GAGTTAAACGAACTCTGTTATCAATACAAATACGATCACAGAAACCGACTGATCGAAAAGAAAATACCAGGTAAGGGATGGGAGTATATTGTTTATAATAAGCTCGATCAACCCATTATGACTCAGGATGCAAATCAAGAAGCGAAAAATGAATGGCTCTTTACCGTCTATGACGCCTTTGGGAGAGTAGCTTACACAGGGATTGATAA
>CANLRN010000320.1 GCA_947493495.1 uncultured Aquimarina sp. | reverse complement strand
TTTCATTTTATGAAGAAAATATAGTAGAAAAAGAATGTCATTAGATGCGAAATTTTTATTCGTAAATCGTATTATAGTATTGCTATATAAGTCCTAGCTATAGAATTAAAAACAGGGCATTTAGAAGGAAAAGTGAAGTTCCCCCCAAAATTAGGACAGAGAGTTAAATTCAAAAATTAATAACTTTACTGTATTATGAAACGAAGAAA
>CANLRN010000319.1 GCA_947493495.1 uncultured Aquimarina sp. | reverse complement strand
AGAGGCAAGATGAGATTGATCAAGAGATAAAAACAATACAGTCTATAGATCGTGAAAAGGGATTCGACCTTGAAAGGGCATCCTTGTTCAGGGTGCATATCATAAAGCGGTCGAAGGCCCGTTATACGATATTCATAACGGAGCACCACAGTATAGCCGATGGGTGGAGCGGGCCTGTGCTCATGAACAGCCTGCATCAGCATTACATT
>CANLRN010000318.1 GCA_947493495.1 uncultured Aquimarina sp. | reverse complement strand
CTACCTGCACAGACACAGACCGAGAACTATATAAAAACTACGGTATATCAAAAAGAGGTACAAGAAGGACAACAATCGCAGGTGATTGAGAGTGATAAAATAGAGACGGTCAATTATTTTGATGGTCTTGGTAGAGCCAAGCAATCTATTGCTGTCAGAGCATCAGGACAAGGGCAGAGCACAAACATCTTAGACTGGACTACTGATTG
>CANLRN010000317.1 GCA_947493495.1 uncultured Aquimarina sp. | reverse complement strand
TCAAGGTATTTGATATCGCTGGTAAGGAAGTGGCTGCTTACAATTCATTTAATGAAAGTAAGAACGAACAGATTGATGTTTCTAGACTATCACCTGGATTGTATATCCTAAAAATACAAGATATAAAAGGGAATACTGCACAAAAGAAAATAACCATTCAAAACTAATAAAAGATATAAATTATTATAAAGTCGAAATATCTATAAAATC
>CANLRN010000316.1 GCA_947493495.1 uncultured Aquimarina sp. | reverse complement strand
GTTTATTTTTTAAACGAAGTAGAAAGGAAAAAGAAACGATGAATATGCGAAATTTTTAGTTATAAATCGTATTATTTGCAGTAGTGAGTTGAATGGGATCAACGCTGGTTAATCCCTCCATGGTCAACTTAAAGAGGTAGTGTAAACTTATAATTCTTAAGACAGTCTATAATTCAAAAATATAGTTTTTATTGATCCCATTGTTGGTTTAAACC
>CANLRN010000315.1 GCA_947493495.1 uncultured Aquimarina sp. | reverse complement strand
CGTACCAAGTCGCCCGTCCTGTATAAACGGTCGTAGCCCTTATCCCTATCAACTTCCGTGGCAAAAGGGTTCGCAACGAAACGTTCAGAGGTCAGATCTGGTCGGTTCAGATAGCCTCTCGCGACACCGGCACCGCCGATGTACAACTCACCAATGACGCCTACTGGGACAACTCTCATATCCCCGTCAAGAACGTAAAGCTTCGTGTTTTGTAG
>CANLRN010000314.1 GCA_947493495.1 uncultured Aquimarina sp. | reverse complement strand
AAAAAATAGAATAAGTTTAACATAAAGAATTACATCAAAAGAATACTTAAAAAACCTATACAAATGAAAACAGTATTAAAAAATAGTTACTTGATTATCACCTGTTTTATGTTGCTAACATCTTGCAACTCGGATGATGACACTGACCTATCTGTAGATCCAATAAACGAAGTATATACAGAAGAAGAAAAACAGGCAGAAATCGAATGGATAAAATC
>CANLRN010000313.1 GCA_947493495.1 uncultured Aquimarina sp. | reverse complement strand
ACTATCACGAGTTGCATTGATATGTTCTGGTTTTAATAACTCTACATTATCAAAGGTGATATCTGCATTATTCCCTCCTAAGCTGAATTGTACTCTGGCATTAGGATAGTCTTTATCAGCTGTAAACCATACTTGGTGGTATCTAGCTGTTGGAGTTGCTGTAAAAGTTTTCTGAGCCAAAGGAGTATATGGGCTAAAATTTAATTGCAGCATTGCCTG
>CANLRN010000312.1 GCA_947493495.1 uncultured Aquimarina sp. | reverse complement strand
CAGGTAATGGCAGGACATAAATACATTAGTTCTACAGAAAGATATTTACAAGATGATCTGGAAAACCTACAGGAAATAATCAACAACTTCCATCCGATACACTAAAAATATGTAGGATACGAATCAAAAAACTAATACTATTAATCAATCCTGTCCTAAATAAATTTAAGGGATAAGAAATCTAACCATTTTACTAGTCTAAGACTAAATTTAGTTGAAA
>CANLRN010000311.1 GCA_947493495.1 uncultured Aquimarina sp. | reverse complement strand
GCATCATCAAAGGTTCCGCCTGTAGCAACAAAATCCTCTGCCTCAATGACCAAAGTAGCATTACCACTTGGTGGTGGCGGTGGAGGTGGTGGAGTACCTTGTACTCTAGATAAGGTAATTCTATCCAAGTTCCATTGCCATTGATTAGATCCAGAAGCTACTACTCGTACGGTATGAGTACCAGCACTTAGATTACTAATCGTACTCGAAGATACAATAGC
>CANLRN010000310.1 GCA_947493495.1 uncultured Aquimarina sp. | reverse complement strand
TTTGATCATATTCATGGAAGGATTCGATCATATTCCAGTTGATGATATATGATCTATGCGTTTGTACAAAATCTTGATTATTTAGCTTTTGTACTAATTTTAATATAGAATATCGTACTGATAGTTTTTTATCATCAGAGGTTACTATAGAGCAATAGTTTTTAGAATCTGTATGCGCATATAAAATACTGTCTGTAGCAATTCGAATTAATTTATTTCCAAA
>CANLRN010000309.1 GCA_947493495.1 uncultured Aquimarina sp. | reverse complement strand
CATTCTTTTTCTAATTCTAAAAGTGGATTTTGCTCATTTCTATTATCTATTTCTTTCCAATGATTAGGAATAAACATTGAGCTTCCCCCCATGTTTAGGACAAAAAACTAGTTATTTATAATGGTTAACATAATGTTAAAAGAGGGAGGTTCTAGGGGGAGACTCATAACTTCCCACTTTTGTTGATAACCCTGATTTATCCTTTATTTTCATTAGGCTGCCTT
>CANLRN010000308.1 GCA_947493495.1 uncultured Aquimarina sp. | reverse complement strand
GACCACCAACTCCAAGTACCAGTCAAGAGGTTTATACTGGGGCATTAGGAGAAGGAAAACGAAGATACCTGTAAATCTTGTTATCAGGAGTGCCATCCTCTTTTGTGGCGTTCTTACCTTTTTCTTACTCTAACGGAAAACTATTTTGAAAGATAACGGAAGTTGCCTGCTAATGCGGATGAGTTCCGTTAGCTTTTAAAATACTAGCCTTAATGGCGATTGAAT
>CANLRN010000307.1 GCA_947493495.1 uncultured Aquimarina sp. | reverse complement strand
AATCCAGTGATGGTAATAATCATACAACCAAAGAATATACCGATAAACAAGGTAGAGTCGTCCTAAAAAGAACCTATAACAACAATATAGCACACGATACCTATTATGTATATGATGATTATGGCAATCTTACCTATGTCATCCCACCCAAAGTAACTACTGCCAGTGTATCTACGACAGAGTTAAACGAACTCTGTTATCAATACAAATACGATCACAGAAACCG
>CANLRN010000306.1 GCA_947493495.1 uncultured Aquimarina sp. | reverse complement strand
AATATCATTTTTAACAATAAATAAGTTTGGAGTTAGTACGTCAAAAACGGATTGAATATGGTAATCACTAAAGAAATCCATCAAGACACAAACATTTGCGTTTATAGCTCTAGCAATACAATTTATCCTCTTTATTAGTTTTACCTCATCTAGGTCTTCTTCTTTTTCAAGACACAATGAATAAGTATACATTATGACCGTAGACAAACTTTTTCCTAAATTTAGAC
>CANLRN010000305.1 GCA_947493495.1 uncultured Aquimarina sp. | reverse complement strand
TCTCTTGTTAGCGATACACCACTTGTTGTATTGTTTTCTGCAAAAGTAGACCAGCTTGATAGATTGGTATTAAAAGAGCTATTGGGCAATTGATTGTTATATGCAACCATAGCTACATCATCAATTCTTGTATTGGTAGGATCTCCTCCTAAGTTAAACTGTATAAACCGATCATCCGTAGTTTCTGTACTAAACCATAAATACCTGCCGATAAATCTATTGTCTGT
>CANLRN010000304.1 GCA_947493495.1 uncultured Aquimarina sp. | reverse complement strand
TAGTATGACAGATCCCAGAGGCTATACGATGACCTATCATTATGACAACTTTAATCGATTAGAACAAGTAAAAGATCAAGATGGAAATATCGTATCAGAGAATGAATATCACTACAAAAACAATTAATACAGAAACAAGATGAAGACTATAACAAAAATACTATTCATAGTAGCTGTATTAATAAGTACAGTACTACCTGCACAGACACAGACCGAGAACTATATAAAA
>CANLRN010000303.1 GCA_947493495.1 uncultured Aquimarina sp. | reverse complement strand
ATGCAAGGCAAAAAAATCAAGCATAGCTATAGCTACGGTTTATTTTTTAAACGAAGTAGAAAGGAAAAAGAAACGATAAATATGCGAAATTTTTAGTTATAAATCGTATAAAATCTATTGTTGGAAACAAACATTACAGGGCAGCCTCTATCATCATTTTAAAAGAATCGGTTCCTTATAAGGAACCAATACCTAAAAAAAATATAAACGCTACCCATCCAACATTAATAGT
>CANLRN010000302.1 GCA_947493495.1 uncultured Aquimarina sp. | reverse complement strand
AATGTGCAACTCGCATATACCTTTATAAACGCAGAAAATGGAGAAATCATTAATGAAGCTACAGTAGAAGAACCTTTGGAGAGTCAAGTAGATTTTTTAATCGAAGGAGTACAAGAAGGGCTTTTGTTATTAAATGAAGGAGGGTATGCAAGCTTTCTCATTCCTTCATATTTAGCTTATGGTAAACGAGGGTTTTCTTTTGGTATGTTTAATATAGACCCAGAGACTATTAT
>CANLRN010000301.1 GCA_947493495.1 uncultured Aquimarina sp. | reverse complement strand
TTACATAGTGATACTAATAAACTCTTCCCTTCTGGAGAACGATTTACAATGACACGTACGATTATTAAAAAACTAAAGAAAGTAAATCAAAAAGTAGAAAGTGCTAAACAGATCAGAGCATCGGTAATCACTAACTGGTTAAAACAATATAATCTTAGAAAAACTCAGGTAATGGCAGGACATAAATACATTAGTTCTACAGAAAGATATTTACAAGATGATCTGGAAAACCTACAGGAAAT
>CANLRN010000300.1 GCA_947493495.1 uncultured Aquimarina sp. | reverse complement strand
AGTAAATTTTGATTTCTTCATGACAGTTTAAATTTAGTTAATTTTTAAACTGTCTTAATTTTTAATAAGGGTACAATGGGACTAAAAAAACAGTCCCTTTTTCAGAACTCTCCAAATCAAGCAAAGTAGTCAATGCCTATAATACGATTTATAACTAAAAATTTCACATATTCATCGTTTCTTTTTCCTTTCTACTTCGTTTAAAAAATAAACCGTAGCTATAGCTATGCTTGATTTTTTTGC
>CANLRN010000299.1 GCA_947493495.1 uncultured Aquimarina sp. | reverse complement strand
GTTTTGACCCTTGAAAATATCCATAAATAAACTATTTTAGTGATTTAAAGATATGTATTTAAATACTGACCTCTATATTTTTTCGTTTTTTTAACTAATTACAAGTTTTTTTTAACTGATCACATTTTGTTTAATATAAAATATAAAATAAATTTAAGATATATTATAAAATTACCCTGATTATGTATGATATAATTATCTTAGAGAAAGAACCTCTACTTTTGGATTGCTATACAAGATTAA
>CANLRN010000298.1 GCA_947493495.1 uncultured Aquimarina sp. | reverse complement strand
TTTACAGATAATACGGCTATATATTGGGCAATAGGGTTTGGTGTTTTAGCATTGATCTTACTATGGCTGTTTTGGTACAGAAAGAAGCGTTCTCTATAGAAGTAAGTAGTAGTTTCCACTCTTGAGAGGGGCTAGGGGGGTGTTTAAGAGCCACAAATAAGAACAAACTGTAAGCTTCCCCCAACCAGAACTGTTAGTTAATCTAAAATTTCTATAAAGTTATTGTTTTTAATTCTTCTGGGGC
>CANLRN010000297.1 GCA_947493495.1 uncultured Aquimarina sp. | reverse complement strand
AGTACGATCTCTGCTCCCGTATCCTCCAAAATATAGTCGATACGGTCCTGTGGGTAACTGGGGTCGATGGGTACGTAAGCGCCTCCTGCCTTGAGCACGCCTAGTATACCAACGACCATTTCAAGGCTACGGTCTAGGCAAAGGGCTATGATTGTATCTGGTTTGAGCTCCCTTTGAGTTTTGGATTTGTATGTGTTTCTGATGTGCCTTGCGAGCTGGTTGCTCTTTTGGTTTAGTTCGCGATA
>CANLRN010000296.1 GCA_947493495.1 uncultured Aquimarina sp. | reverse complement strand
CGCTCTTTTATAGCCTATTTCCGGATAGTCTACACTAGCAATGATTTGTGTAACACAACGGGCTACGTGAGTACCATACTGGGTTGCTTTGTTTTTAAAAAACTCAGGACTCCAGTCACTATAATGTTTATGAGTACTATTCAAATGCTCTTTATTGGTGATGTAAGAACCTTTGGAAGGGTTACGAGAGTGTAGTGCAATACGCTGATGATTATAATAAACCTCTACTGTATTTGTGGTATAATG
>CANLRN010000295.1 GCA_947493495.1 uncultured Aquimarina sp. | reverse complement strand
CCTGCTCCACCAGCTACACAGTCTACACCAGTGATTGCTTGGTTATCAAATCGATTATCAAATGTCCCTCCACGCGGTGTAATAAAAGTCTGAAACTGATAATCATCTTGCAAGATTGGAGTGTTGCCTGCAATAGGTACTTCTATATTTACGGTTCTATTTCCTTCGGTAACCTGTACTATTGTTTCTCCATACACAGTGTAATTAGGAGCACTTGTGGATTGAAAAGCTACTCGGATATCATTATTTTG
>CANLRN010000294.1 GCA_947493495.1 uncultured Aquimarina sp. | reverse complement strand
AGATTTACTCAGCTCTCCTATTGGTTTATTGAACTGGGAATCACACCTGTTTTTTCTGATCCTGGACAACCACAACAGAACGGTAGACACGAGCGTATGCATCGTGATTTAAAGGCTGCTTGCACTAAACCTGCTGCTTATGATTTAAAAGCACAACAAAGGCGATTAAATCACTTTGTAAAACAGTTTAATAACATAAGGCCACATGAAGCTTTAGAGATGAAAACACCTGCCGATATACACGATTTTTC
>CANLRN010000293.1 GCA_947493495.1 uncultured Aquimarina sp. | reverse complement strand
ACTGATACTTTTCATCAGGTCATTAGCTCAATCAAAGGCGTTAAAACCATCATCAATAAGCATAAAGAAACCATTGTAGATTCCATAGAAAGGTAAAGGATGTAATTTCTATAAACCACCAAACCTAATCAAACTT
The DNA here is from genome assembly GCA_947493495.1 of uncultured Aquimarina sp. GTDB lineage: Bacteria > Bacteroidota > Bacteroidia > Flavobacteriales > Flavobacteriaceae > Aquimarina. The sequence continues at coordinate 137 of CANLRN010000293.1, read as the reverse complement.
GGTGTGCAGATGTTACCATATTTAAAACAGAAGATCATCAAAAACACTATATACACTTCTTAATTGATCATTTCTCAAAATATATCATAGGATACAAAATTGCTGACAAGCCTTCTCCTACTCTTATCAAAGACCTC
>CANLRN010000292.1 GCA_947493495.1 uncultured Aquimarina sp. | reverse complement strand
AGAACTTCCCTCTTTTAACATTATGTTAACCATTATAAATAACTAGTTTTTTGTCCTAAACATGGGGGGAAGCTCATATTATAGTATAGTATTCTCTTAATTTTAAAATGCAGGAAATTACAATATAATTTCTAAAGACAATTACGAACTAAAAATTAAGTGGTACGATTTTAAAATTAAAAAATCTCATAAAGATCAGTGTAAACTTATAATTCTTAAGACAGTCTATAATTCAAAAATATAGTTTTTATTGATCCCATTGTTGGTTTAAACC
>CANLRN010000291.1 GCA_947493495.1 uncultured Aquimarina sp. | reverse complement strand
GAAGAGTCAAACCAACTCACCCTATTTTCGATCCAAAAAACTGTAATGAAGTGTGGAGTGCTGACTATAAAGGAAAGTTCTTAATGGGCAATAAAATTTACTGCCATCCATTAACTATTGCTGACTCTAAAAGTCGCTTTTTGTTTACCGCTAAAGGGCATTATAAAGAAAACCTAAAGTCAGCAAAAGCAGAGTTTAAAAGGGTTTTTAGAATATATGGTATCCCTAAACAACTCCACACCGACAATGGGAGTCCCTTTGGTTCGGTAAGGGC
>CANLRN010000290.1 GCA_947493495.1 uncultured Aquimarina sp. | reverse complement strand
CTGTAAAAGTTTTCTGAGCCAAAGGAGTATATGGGCTAAAATTTAATTGCAGCATTGCCTGAAAAGATCTTTCTTGAGCAGCTGATACCTCAAAGGATAATACATAAGTAACTCCTTCTTGTAAAGAAGTGCTACTATACAACTGTACTTGATAAGGTCTACTACCTCCATTAGCAATAGTCATTTTAGCTTTGTTATCTTCTCTTGTTAGCGATACACCACTTGTTGTATTGTTTTCTGCAAAAGTAGACCAGCTTGATAGATTGGTATTAAAAGA
>CANLRN010000289.1 GCA_947493495.1 uncultured Aquimarina sp. | reverse complement strand
GAGAGTTCCAAAACCATTGGAACATGATAGGCGTTCGTGCCCGATTCGTACTGTTCGATGAACCATAACCGCTCCTGCGCAAAGGACAAAGGGCCTTTTTCGGAATCGATCACAGGGATCTCTATCGATCTCCCCTTGTTGCCCTCCTGGAGCGTCCGTGCTATGGTCCTGTGCTTGAAGATGTCCGCAACCCGTATGTCCCTGTCAAGTGCACGGCCCATCCGGTGCGCGGCTTTGATGCTCAATATGGAATCTCCACCTATACGGAAGAAATCATC
>CANLRN010000288.1 GCA_947493495.1 uncultured Aquimarina sp. | reverse complement strand
TGGATAGATCGAACTTCTCCACCTGATAGTCCAATTCACCACGGTAACTGGAAAAAAGCCCCTCCGAAAGGGCCGTCTCATCGCTTTGCCCCGCGAAGTCCCGTACTCCGAAAGAGACCTGGAAAATAGGGTGCCTCGAAAGGTCCCTTTCCAGACCCAGAGCATTGACCAGGTTCTCAAAGGGAAGGTCCTGATAGGCCTGTGCCTTGAACTGGTCCTGTTGCAGCGAGAGCACTAGCTCCTTAAAGGTCTGGGAGCCGTCGAGCAGGGTCCTGTTGACCTGTGT
>CANLRN010000287.1 GCA_947493495.1 uncultured Aquimarina sp. | reverse complement strand
GTTTCATTTTATGAAGAAAATATAGTAGAAAAAGAATGTCATTAGATGCGAAATTTTTATTCGTAAATCGTATTAGGTGTATTGGTCATAGAAATAACTTGAGAATGAATATGAATTTATATGCGTCGTTTTATTGTTAAATATAAAACATCTTCCATATAAAAGAATAATGAAAAGAACTTGTAATACATTCTGAATACGAAATGTCGATTTAACCCGCATTCATAGACATTGTTTCACTGTAACATTAAAGTTTCTAACTGGTAAGCAGCTTCTACGTTTCAAAT
>CANLRN010000286.1 GCA_947493495.1 uncultured Aquimarina sp. | reverse complement strand
TCCACTGTTCCAGAGTGTTCCACTACCAAAATGGAACAGACAACATAAAGATAGAGAACGATTTAACTACATATTTACACCTCGTTCCTCAAAATCCCAAAAAACACATACCGTATGAAAAAATTAAAGTTAGAAAACCCTAGCTATAGCGTTCTATTATCCAGTTTTACCGAATGGTTAGATATATTAGGTTATGCAGAAACTACAGTATATAACTTACCAAACCATCTTAGAGAGTTCTTTTATTGGTTAGAGTCTCAAGAGCGTACAGATATTAATCATATTAC
>CANLRN010000285.1 GCA_947493495.1 uncultured Aquimarina sp. | reverse complement strand
TCGGGACAAACAACCAAGAATTGCCCAATGATCAGATACTTGATCATTACCGGCACTTGTTTAAAATCGAACAAACCTTCCGCAGTTTCAAGTCGCACTTAGAGATACGTCCCATGTTCCATTGGAACGATAAGCGAATAGAAGGACATATTGCCCTATGCTACATGGCATATGCTGTTGAGAACCATTTACTCAATAAAATGCAAAAGGCTGATAAACCAATCAGTGAAAATCAACTCCGCAGGTCTTTGTCTCAAATGCAGGTGAGTCATATTAAGCAAGGTAAGAACGAATT
>CANLRN010000284.1 GCA_947493495.1 uncultured Aquimarina sp. | reverse complement strand
ATACTTGGGCAGAGACTATACACGATGCGGGAACAGATTTACCTTCTATAGAAATTGAGGTAACTCCAGAAGATTCAGCATTATATGTAGTATATGGAACTGAAGGAAATGAGCAAGAGCCTCCCTTAGAAATTGGTCGTTTTGTAAATTCAGAAGGGAGTTTATTTAGGCTAGAAAATAAAAATGTATATGAAATTTATCATGGGGATAATTTGTATAATGATTTAGGAACTCATACACATAACGGGCAAGTCGTAAGAAGAAGAATTGCCAGTATTGAAAATGACTTTTCAACCAAT
>CANLRN010000283.1 GCA_947493495.1 uncultured Aquimarina sp. | reverse complement strand
TAAAGTAATCTTATTTTTCCTTAAAGAATAATGATCTTTACCAAATTCACTCCCGACATTACTAAATCTATTAAACCCACGATAATAAAATATGTTGTTTTTATTAAATGAAATGAATACATCTTCGTTAATAGCGTCATCTATATCTTGGTAATACCTCCCAGATACTATCTGGGAGTGTATTTGCTGAAACTAATAGTGTATTAAGGACATTTTTCTTCTTTGGAATTGTTTATTTGACTAGAATAAATAATCTTTTTATCAACTTTTATCGTACTAGTTTAAAAGAATTAGTTCTTTATCC
>CANLRN010000282.1 GCA_947493495.1 uncultured Aquimarina sp. | reverse complement strand
TAGCATCTTTAGAAGGTAACCGCTAGAAAAAAAGGGTGTGCGCTTAAAAAAAACGTATAAGTTATTATCCCTTTGGACTACAACATAAAGGCTATAACAACACCATTACTGGACGTAAGCATAACTATGGTTTTGTTGGCAAAGAAGATAACTCTGAGTTAGGACTAGAGTGGATGGATTTTGGTGCAAGGAATTATGATGCTTCTTTAGGTAGATGGATGAATCTTAATCCTCTTGCTGAAAAAATGCGTAGACATAGTCCTTATAACTATGCTTTTAACAATCCTATTTATTTTATGGACCCT
>CANLRN010000281.1 GCA_947493495.1 uncultured Aquimarina sp. | reverse complement strand
GCTGGAGAAAAACTCCAATTTATAAACCATCCTGAAGGATATATAGAACCAAAAAATCAAAGTGATTTATCTCAAGGTTTTGATTATATTTACCAATATAAAGATCATCTGGGGAATATAAGATTATCCTACTCAGATAAGGATGGTGATGGAAAGGTGGACGTTCTTAGAGGTACTACGGATATAGATGGGGATGGAGATCATGCCATGGAGGTTTTAGAGGAGAAAAACTATTATCCTTTTGGACTACAACACAAAGGTTACAATAATACTATAGTTTCTGAGCACCCATACGGATATCTAGGACAAG
>CANLRN010000280.1 GCA_947493495.1 uncultured Aquimarina sp. | reverse complement strand
TAGAAAATGCAGTTCATCTAGCTTATCAACGTATATACTACCCATTACGAGAGATGACCTTTTTTTCTTTAGAGGAACTAAACAAAGAAATAGGAGTTTTATTAGAAAAATATAACAACCTACTTTTTAAGAGAAAAGAAGCCAGTCGTTTAGAACTCTTCCAATCTGTAGAACGAGAATATTTAAAACCACTACCTGCTAGTAGGTACGAACTTAAAGAATACCGAAGAGCTAAAGTTCAGAAAATAGGGTATATCTATTTTTCTCCAGACAAAACCTATTATAGTGTTCCTTATCGATATATAGGAAGAGA
>CANLRN010000279.1 GCA_947493495.1 uncultured Aquimarina sp. | reverse complement strand
GAAGATGTCCTGGGCCTACCACAAGTGGGTACCACGGATGATTTCTTCCGTATAGGGGGGGATTCTATCCTTTCCATTAAAGTGACCCATAAGATGGGACAGAAACTAGGGAGAGATATTCGTGTTGCAGACGTCTTCAAGTATAAGACAATAAACAAACTGATTGCGCATGTTAAGGAAGACAAATTGATTGAGATTCCCATGACTACATCAAAAAGTGCTCCTCTGTCCTTTGCGCAAGAGCGGTTATGGTTCATCGAACAGTACGAATCGGGCACGAACGCCTATCATGTTCCAATGGTTTTGGAACTCTC
>CANLRN010000278.1 GCA_947493495.1 uncultured Aquimarina sp. | reverse complement strand
GAAAATTTATTACATCTTGTAGCTACCGCAAATACTAACGCTGCACTGCGTTTTTTAATTTCACCATACGGTGCTATACAAAAATTAAGAAAACACTAGTATTTCTTGCATCTGAAAGCTTCATTACGAAGTCCTAATGTAAAGCGAGTTCAAAGAGGCTAAAAATAAATGGGATTGCTCCTAAAACCCTTCCATTTTATCTTTTGATTCATCAGTTTTGGTGCATTGCGAATGCTGGTTTAATACGATTTACGAATAAAAATTTCGCATCTAATGACATTCTTTTTCTACTATATTTTCTTCATAAAATGAAACA
>CANLRN010000277.1 GCA_947493495.1 uncultured Aquimarina sp. | reverse complement strand
CCCAAACTCATTTATCAATAGAGAAAGTATTTGATACGTGTTAGTCTCCATGCCATCCTCCTCTTTGTTACAAGAAGTCAAAACAAACCAACTAATTAATATTAAAAATAATGTTCTCATATCAGTTGCAATTTTGAGGATTAAAATTGGTGTTTTTTATGACTATTGCTTTTAAATTTAAGGATAAATTCATTGAATAACATGAACTCATCTTCACTTTTTATAACATACTCGAAAGAATAGTGGTTAATTCGGTTCGATTTGTGCCACTGATTTCGGAGTTATAGTGCCATTGATTTCGGTTCAAACTGTGCCACTA
>CANLRN010000276.1 GCA_947493495.1 uncultured Aquimarina sp. | reverse complement strand
TGTTTGTATCGGAGATACTTCACACTCCGTAATATCCCCTCCTGATATTGGAGCATCAGGCAAAGGATTAATAGTTAGATTCATACTATCAGATACTAAAGTATTACAACTACCAATACCAGTAACAGTTTTGGTCAGTATAATAGTATTTGCAGTTTGATCATTAGTTCCTAGCGTGTAGATAGGGTTTTCTGCAGTAGCATTATCGAAGATACCATCTCCGCTGGTAGTCCAATTAATAGTGCCATTGGCAGAAGTAGATATGGTAGTTGATGTACTTAAGTCAAAGGTAGTTTGATCTGCACATATTTCTTCATCTGA
>CANLRN010000275.1 GCA_947493495.1 uncultured Aquimarina sp. | reverse complement strand
GCGCAAAGTAAAAGGCGTAGCCAAAGCGAAGAGGAGCAGCCGACACACAAAAAAGAGTGTAACGGTTTTGTGTGCCAGACGATTTTTATGTTTTCCGATTTATCAAAATATAAACTTCAACATAAATATCGGCTAGGTTGCGACCAAGCGGCGTAGCCCATGAAGTAGCGATTTTGTATAACTTAACTCATAGCGAAGCGTTCATTAACATACAAAAAAGTAGCTGCGGGTGATGGAGGAAGGAGTCACGCGAAGACCAGTAATAATTGCTGACGACCGAAGTCGAGGAAGTAATTATGGTGCGATAGCAACTGGCGAAGC
>CANLRN010000274.1 GCA_947493495.1 uncultured Aquimarina sp. | reverse complement strand
TCTAGTGATCCAGGAGTATTGACAACGATCGATATTTTGAGTAATGATGATTTCTTACCAAATAATGATCCGAATAATGTAGGTACCACTACGATTGTAGATGCAGGTACAGGTAGTGCAGGGGGAACAATTGTTTTTGATCCAGCTACAGGAGAGTTAGACTATACACCACTACCAAGTGAGGCAGGTACTACGGTTACTGTAGACTATACAGTATGTAATAGTGATCCAGATCCAGACGTTTGTGTAACAGAGACAGTTACCATTACCGTTGGTGATCCAGATACAGATATGGACGGTAACCCAGACAGTACAGATCCAAATCCA
>CANLRN010000273.1 GCA_947493495.1 uncultured Aquimarina sp. | reverse complement strand
TTGATAAATAGGTTCGAAAAAGAAGGTTTTGAAGGCTTAAAAAAGCACTCGAGAGCACCGACAAATCATCCCAACGCCACTAAAGAAAATATCATTAAAAGTATTCTAAATCTCAAAGCTGAATACAAACTTTGGGGCGCTAAAAAAATTAGAGAATTATTGTTTAAAGATTTTACAAAACAAGAAGTCCCTTCGGTGGTTACTGTGCATAATATTCTAAAGAAAAATGGGTTGGTATGTCCTCAAAAACGAATGCGAAGAGTCAAACCAACTCACCCTATTTTCGATCCAAAAAACTGTAATGAAGTGTGGAGTGCTGACTATAAAGGAAAG
>CANLRN010000272.1 GCA_947493495.1 uncultured Aquimarina sp. | reverse complement strand
ATACAAGGATTACGCGGTTTGGCAAAGGGAGTATTTGACGGGTGACGTTTTACGGGAGCAACTGGATTACTGGACCGAAAAGCTGACTGGGTTCCAGACCCTGGAGCTCTCCACGGATTTCAAGCGTCCGCTGGAAGTGGACTACAGTGGATCGTACCATTCGTTCCAGTTCGATAAAGTATTGAGTGCTTCTCTCAGGGAGCTTGCCAAAGAGCTCGGGACAACGATGCACACCCTTTTATTGGGGGCAACGCATATCCTCTTGTCGAAGTATACGGGACAGAAGGATATCGTTACCGGGAGTGTCACCGCTAACAGGCACTATGCACAGTTGGAGGG
>CANLRN010000271.1 GCA_947493495.1 uncultured Aquimarina sp. | reverse complement strand
CGCACAGGATTAACGGGTAGAACCGGACTTACGGGTAGAACTGGATTAACAGGGCGTACTGGACTTACGGGTAGAACCGGATTAACAGGCAGAACTGGACTTACGGGTCGCACAGGATTAACAGGTAGAACCGGATTAACAGGGCGTACTGGATTGACAGGTAGAACTGGATTAACAGGACGTACTGGATTAACAGGCAGAACTGGATTAACAGGACGTACTGGATTAACAGGTCGTACTGGACTTACGGGTAGAACTGGATTGACAGGACGCACAGGATTAACGGGTAGAACTGGATTAACAGGGCGCACTGGACTTACGGGTAGAACTGGATTAACAGG
>CANLRN010000270.1 GCA_947493495.1 uncultured Aquimarina sp. | reverse complement strand
ACGACCGTTTATACAGGACGGGCGACTTGGTACGTTGGCTTCCCGATGGCGATCTGGAGTACATCGGCAGGAACGATTTCCAGGTCAAGATACGGGGCTACCGTATCGAGCTTGGAGAAATCGAAAACGCCATGTTACAGTTCCCAGAGATTCAGCAGACCGTTGTACTTGCCAAGGAGCGTGAGACATCAGATGGGAGTAGTAAATACTTGGTTGGTTATTATATTTTAGAAGAAGGAGTTTCTATTACAGACACGTATTTGATTGATGAACTAGGCAAGGTCCTTCCGGATTATATGGTTCCGATAAGTTTTGTGCAGATGGATTCTTTTCCTTTGACGGTCAA
>CANLRN010000269.1 GCA_947493495.1 uncultured Aquimarina sp. | reverse complement strand
GCGGGGCTGTTTTACATAAACTCCAGTTATAGCTCCTGACCAAAGGAAAGAGCAGGTATAACTAAGATTATGTAACATAGCTTGGGTATATGCGGCTGGCTTTAAAGGCTACAAATACAAAATCCCGTAATACAGATAAAACCAGATTTACTATTTTAGCAATGCAGATAGGTATATGACAGATAGAACGTTCTTAAAAAATAGCATCTTTAGAAGCTAACCGCTTAAAAAAAAGGGTGTGCGCTTAAAAAAAACGCATAAACTACTATCCTTTTGGACTACAACATAAAGGCTATAACAACACCATTACTGGACGTAAGCATAACTATGGTTTTGTTGGCAAAGAAGA
>CANLRN010000268.1 GCA_947493495.1 uncultured Aquimarina sp. | reverse complement strand
TTTTTCAACTTCGTTATCAAACTTACTTTTTAAACTTCCAAAATCAAAATTTAATTGATTTAAATAGGGAATTCTGAATAACGTTCCTGTTAGAAATAATGGATATAAGTTTTTAGTATGGATTAAAAATGGTCAAGATAATTTCAATTTTAATCAACGACAAGCATTGCGTCAAAAATTCAATGTTAACGTTGTTAGATAATTAAGGTATTCAACACCAACATTCAAATTATTTTAGACAACTAAATATATAAATTGAGTTGTGCTGAAAAAAGCTTAAACCCGTTTTATTCATTAGGAAATCTATTCCATCTTTCAACTGCTGCAAACACTACCGTTTCACTATGTTTTTT
>CANLRN010000267.1 GCA_947493495.1 uncultured Aquimarina sp. | reverse complement strand
ATACAAGGATTACGCGGTTTGGCAAAGGGAGTATTTGACGGGTGACGTTTTACGGGAGCAACTGGATTACTGGACCGCAAAGCTGACTGGGTTCCAGACCCTGGAGCTCCCCACGGATTTCAAGCGTCCGCTGGAAGTCGATTACAAAGGTAACCACTATTACTTCTCCCTAGATCCCGATCTGAGCACCGCCTTACGTGATCTGGCCAAAGAGCTCGGGACAACGATGCACACCCTTTTATTGGGGGCAACGCATATCCTTTTGTCGAAGTATACGGGACAGAAGGATATCGTTACCGGGAGTGTCACCGCTAACAGGCACTATGCACAGTTGGAGGGCCTTATAGGGTTCTT
>CANLRN010000266.1 GCA_947493495.1 uncultured Aquimarina sp. | reverse complement strand
AATCCGTTACAGTATCTTATAATGTAGAGGTTGGAGTAGATAATGACGGCTTGTCATTCTACCTTCCTAATACTCCTTCTAATGGAGGATTTGGAACTGCTTCTAATGTTATTGATTTTGTACAATGGGGTGCTGCGGGTAATATTAGAGAATCTTTAGCAGTTACTCAAGGATTGTGGAGTGAAGGAGATTTTGTTACAGGAGCTGCCCCGTATACATATATTGGTAATGGAACTCAAAATGGTGTAGGTTTTTGGGAAGCTAGTTCTTGCGCAGCTGATGGTGGAGAGATTACAGGCGGTCCTTTTAACTTCACTGTAGATGGCGAGGTTGATAATGTAAGTGGAGTTTCAGT
>CANLRN010000265.1 GCA_947493495.1 uncultured Aquimarina sp. | reverse complement strand
AAAACGCAGTGCAGCGTTAGTATTTGCGGTAGCTACAAGATGTAATAAATTTTCTATTGCATAAAGCGGGTTTAATCCCAATACCTATTCCTGCAACAATAAAGCCTCCTGTTTATTTCGGTTTGATTTGCATCAGTGTAACATTTTTATTGGTATAATACTCCCACTTCTAGAAAAAAATCAGAAACGGATATTACATAAAGTAGAAAGAATATTTTTTTTATTATTGTGTTTTAGAAATCTGCTCAGCCATTAACAATGCATTATACGATTTGTGATTAAAAAATTCGTATGCCTCCGAGCAACTACACTGTAGTTTTTTCTTGATATCCCGGCAAGAGTTCCTCTAGTTTTTGTATGCTATGA
>CANLRN010000264.1 GCA_947493495.1 uncultured Aquimarina sp. | reverse complement strand
AGTTATATTTACGATGCCACTGGAGTGAAACAAAAGAAAATTGTGTCTGGTGGAAGTTCTTTAACAACAGAATATGCAGGGAATTATATCTATAAGAATGGGGCACTAGAGTTTATGAACCACCCTGAAGGGTATATAGAACCTAAAGATGCCAATGATTTATCAAAAGGTTTTGATTATATTTACCAATATAAAGATCATTTAGGGAACATCCGATTGTCCTATCAAGACCGTAACAATGACGGGGAAGTCACAAAATCAGAGATCAGAGAAGAAAAGAATTATTATCCTTTTGGACTACAACATAAAGGGTACAACTCAACTATCACTGGTAGGAAACATAACTACGGATATAACGGAGTTGAAGA
>CANLRN010000263.1 GCA_947493495.1 uncultured Aquimarina sp. | reverse complement strand
ATCAACAAGATTAGAAATTAATTTAGTGTAAACCTTAATCTTTAACTTGTGTAAACCATGTCCCTTTACGAACATAGCTCCTCAATATTGCGGAAAAAAATAAGCTGACCAAAATAGCGGAATCTGAAACCGCTCTTTGCGCTGACTTGTTTACTCAATTCTTAATCTGATCTCTAAGCGGAACTAACCAATCTTTACGCCGAAAATCACTCGGAATTCTATAAACTTAATGGATAAGCGTTGTGAAAAAATTACCGCCCCAAAACTAAATATTGCGGTTGGTTGTTTATCGAAATGGTGTTGCGAAACATTACGGCAGAATGTGATTACTCATACCTGTCGCAACAAATGGTAACAAGGTGTATAGTTCATT
>CANLRN010000262.1 GCA_947493495.1 uncultured Aquimarina sp. | reverse complement strand
TCGTTTAAAGCTCAAATCTTCAAGTATAGCAGTTGGTGCGGGGCTGTTTTACATAAACTCCAGTTATAGCTCCTGACCAAAGGAAAGAGCAGGTATAACTAAGATTATGTAACACAGCTTGGATAATGCGGCTGGCTTTAGAATCTAAAAGGTACAAATACAGAATCCCGTAATCAAGGTAAAGCCAGAATTACTATTTTAGCATTGCAGATAGATACACGAGAGAAAGAACGTTCTTAAAAAATAGCATCTTTGGAGGTAACCGTTTAAAAAAAAGGGTGTGCGCTTAAAAAAAACGCATAAGTTATTATCCCTTTGGACTCCAACACAAAGGGTATAATAATACGATTGTATCGGAGTATAGATATGGTTTTGGGGGGAAAGAAAATAA
>CANLRN010000261.1 GCA_947493495.1 uncultured Aquimarina sp. | reverse complement strand
CATCAATACGCAGCTTAATATTGTTGATAACTCAATAAAAATTAGTTTGTATTAATCATAGAATACGGTGCTATGCAGAAATTAAGAAAACACTAGTATTTCTTGCATCTACAAGCTTCATGACAACCTTCTATTACATAAAGCGGGTTAAATCTCTTGCATTAAATCCGATTGCAGAAATTCCATTTTTTTCGGCAAGATAAATTGCACGTTCATTATGGAACTTTTGTGAAATAACAGTTATGTTCACTTGTCCAAAAATTTCTTTTGCTCTAACAACCGAATCTAATGTGCGAAATCCAGCGTAATCAAGAAAAATTCTACTTGAACCCGCATTCATAGACATTTTTTGACTGTAACATAAAGTTTCTAACTGGTAAGCAGCTTCTACGTTTCAAATTGTCCTA
>CANLRN010000260.1 GCA_947493495.1 uncultured Aquimarina sp. | reverse complement strand
GCAATTTAGGCTTCAGAGCTGCTCCTTAAAGTTAGCAACTTTATGTTACAGTGAAACAATGTCTATGAATGCGGGTTAAATTATTTAAGGATTCTAGAATTCAAAAAAACTGAGCCTTAAAAAAAACCAATTTATGGATTAAAAGAATATCATTAGATGCTAAATTTTTATTGGTAAATCGTATAAACTATGTATTTTAAACATGAAAAGGCTTACGAAGTTCGTAAGCCTTTTATTTTCAAGTGATCGCGACAGGATTCGAACCTGTGACCGTCTGCTTAGAAGGCAGATGCTCTATCCAGCTGAGCTACGCGACCAATAATAATCTTAAAGTCGGGGTGGCAGGATTCGAACCTGCGACCTCCGCGTCCCAAACGCGGCGCGATAACCGGGCTACGCTACACCCCG
>CANLRN010000259.1 GCA_947493495.1 uncultured Aquimarina sp. | reverse complement strand
ACAACTTTAGTATTGTCAAAATCGAGGGGTTGACGGCTCTGAGAGACAAAGTTTAGTAAACGATAATCAGTATGGTTGGCTATTCGGCAATCGGCATATAGAGGGCAGGAGCTTTACTTACGGCTCAATTACGGAACAGGAGAAACTTCTTTTGTGGTGTTAAGGAAGAACGGCAAAATCCCGAAGGGCAAGCCAAAGAGTACCAATACACAAAAGGAGTGGCGGACTAACTCGTAGTAGCGATTGGTATCAAGAGATGTCTTTTGAAAATTAGACGTAGCGAAGGGGTTAGCATACGCTTATGTTAGACAATTTTGCCAACTTTCCATAAAGGTTAGGATGAGCTTGTGTACTAACAGACAATGAAAATTGTGCGTATGAAGAGCCGTATGATGGGAGACTATCACGTACGGTTCTGTGAGAGGTT
>CANLRN010000258.1 GCA_947493495.1 uncultured Aquimarina sp. | reverse complement strand
TAAACGATCCTGTCTCCAAACTCAGTAGTTTTTCCAATCAACATGAATACTTAGGGCTACCTTCTTTAGAGCTGCACTACATCTACCGCAGTTTGGATTACCTGAGCAAGTACACCGAATTGATTCAAAAACAGATTTTCCAAACAGGTAGGAACCTGTTCAACCAACAATTGGATATTGTTTTTTACGATGTGACCACCTTTTACTTCTCCAGCGAACAAGAAGGTGATTTACGTCAAAAGGGGTTTGGTAAAGACGGTAAGATCGGTAAAACCCAAGTGGTTTTCGGTCTTTTGATCGATCAGGACAAAAACCCTGTAGCTTACCGTCTTTATAAAGGGAGCCAATATGAAGGACATACTTTTGAGGATGCTATAAAAACACTAAAGCAGCAATATCAGATAAAGGATGTGATCGTTGTCGCGGAC
>CANLRN010000257.1 GCA_947493495.1 uncultured Aquimarina sp. | reverse complement strand
TTCTTCGTTTCATAATACAGTAAAGTTATTAATTTTTGAATTTAACTCTCTGTCCTAATTTTGGGGGGAACTTCACAATGACTAATTCTACCAAAACTGGGACGATAAGAAAATCCGCATATTGTGATTATTAATATATTCTGTTATAATAAGAGATGTATGTATGATCTCCGCAATTTCTTATACAAGCTTTTCATAAAAAGGATAAAACATTGACCACTTTACAACCTACGTGATTAATACTATTGTAAGTGTACTTTAGAACATATAAATTTTGAAAATGTAATTCTATACAATATTTAATCTCTTGTAGATAATATCCTTATAGGTTCTACCAATAGGGATATGGTGTCCTTGGATTTCTATAGTTTGATCATATTCATGGAAGGATTCGATCATATTCCAGTTGATGATATATGATCTATGCGTTTGTAC
>CANLRN010000256.1 GCA_947493495.1 uncultured Aquimarina sp. | reverse complement strand
TCATAACGGAGCACCACAGTATAGCCGATGGGTGGAGCGGGCCTGTGCTCATGAACAGCCTGCATCAGCATTACATTGCCATAGTAAACAATACTGAGCCCGAATATACCAAGGATACAGCATATCTGATGACACAACGGTATATCTATGACCACAAGCATGAAGCCGAAAGGTATTGGAAAGGGAAAATCACTTCGGTCGATGCGATTAACGATATCAACTCGTTGTTGGACAAGACCATAGATTTGGAAACATACCGTACAGTGTCGGATTCCAGGTCTAACCATATGACTATAGAGGGGGACCTGTACCATAAGGTCAAAGACTATGTCTCCGAACATGGGTTCACCGTCAATGTACTGGTACAGTTCCTATGGCACAAACTCTTACAGGTATACACCAATAGCGATACTACGATAGTAGGGACCACCGTATCGGG
>CANLRN010000255.1 GCA_947493495.1 uncultured Aquimarina sp. | reverse complement strand
AAGTTAAACTGTATAAACCGATCATCCGTAGTTTCTGTACTAAACCATAAATACCTGCCGATAAATCTATTGTCTGTAGTCAGTGCTATATTTCTATTGAAATAGGTATTATATCCAGGAGATGCTTTAATGATTCTAAAGCTCATATCTCGATTGGCGTCAGCTTTACCTCTAAAGTGTAGTGCATAATGTCCTCTTCTCAGGGCTACTTTTTGTCTGAGTTGAATTTCAAAAGGTTTGCTTCCTGCACTGGAGATAGTAACATCCCCATTTCCTGTAGTTGTATTTAATGTAGCTGCTGCATTAGCACTAGTCCATAGTTCCCAATTATCTGCATTGTTAGCAAAACTAGGATTCTTTATAATATTACTATTTCCATTTCCTGCTCCACCAGCTACACAGTCTACACCAGTGATTGCTTGGTTATCAAATCGATCATCATATTCTCCTCCGCG
>CANLRN010000254.1 GCA_947493495.1 uncultured Aquimarina sp. | reverse complement strand
ACTTCGTTATCAAACTTACTTTTTAAACTTCCAAAATCAAAATTTAATTGATTTAAATAGGGAATTCTGACTAACGTTAATTCATTATATTGATATTCAGTTGTTTAAAATGTATTCAAATTTCTTAAAAAATCACTTAATTTTCATTCTTTTTTTGTTGACGTTAGCAAAAGAAATTAATGAATGCCAACGTTAAATATATGGCATTTAGAGCAGAAAGTAAACGATTGTTTTCGATTAAGCCCTAAGCCAAACTTTTGCATTTTGATTTATCTTTTTCATTGTAAAGCCAAATCAAAAGATTTGGCGACACAGCAAACAAACACAGCCTATTCGAACCGACTTAAACCGCCCTATTTGCTATATATGGTGTTGTATACCGTTGTGTGTCCTGCGTTACTTGGGGATACAAAATATGATTAAGTTCATTGAAAAACAAGTAACATAACTGTAATTG
>CANLRN010000253.1 GCA_947493495.1 uncultured Aquimarina sp. | reverse complement strand
ATAGAGCAATAGTTTTTAGAATCTGTATGCGCATATAAAATACTGTCTGTAGCAATTCGAATTAATTTATTTCCAAATTTAATAAATAAATGAGTAGACTGTTCTTTTCTTTTTTCGTCTACTGCATTTCTATCTAAAAGTGTATTAGAAATTTTTGTTCCGGGATATAGAGAATTTATTTTTTTAGTCAATCCCAGATCATTTTGTCTTGATTTTATATAAAATCCTATAATGATCCCATCAGAAGTATGTCTAATTACTTGTTTCTGTACAGTAAGAGAAGCATCTAAATTACTTAAAGAAGTATTCTTTAAAGTATCTAGATTCATATCTATTTCCTGTAAAGGTGAAAAACTAGTTTCCAATTTCTGTCCTTTCATATTGTTTATTTTTAAGTATTACCCTATCTAAATTTAGCTCTGGTAATCCCCGAAAACAAACACTTAGTATTGATATTTATAAAT
>CANLRN010000252.1 GCA_947493495.1 uncultured Aquimarina sp. | reverse complement strand
CTGAAAAAATTGATTTAAATGACTTGTCTAACGGAACTTACATATTGAGTATGCAAGACAGCAACAATGTTATTAAAACATATCAGATTGTTGTTCTGAAAAAATTTAATTACTAGAAAATATAGAGGAGTCGCTGATACAACGACTCCTCTTTTTTTTGGCGCCTACTAGAGGGCAAAAACACTCGTAATTTAGGTTTGCATATTTGATGTAAATAATCCATCTTGGAATCTAATTCTTTTAAAACCTTGAGTGTTTTATCGTAATTAGCTTGAAAGTTGTACATATTAACTATAATTCACTGCCTTTTAGCAGTTTGCAAAACTTTTTCTAAATGCACAACGGGTAAGTTAATTAAAAATCCACTAATTTTGTAAATAAACACTCAAACTAAACTTTATTAACACAAATTCAAAAACTGATAAAATGAAGCCCACTTTTTTTTCACTCAGAAAATTCTTTCATCAAATTTT
>CANLRN010000251.1 GCA_947493495.1 uncultured Aquimarina sp. | reverse complement strand
GGAAGAATCATTTTTTTGTTCTTCTAAAATATTCTCCTTGTTATTGCTTGCTGTGACATCAACAATTGTATCATTATATGCAGAAATAGGTTTATCAACTTTATCTCCTACATTGTGTTTGCAAGAAATAAATAATGAAACCGATATTATATAAAAATACTTTAGCATTATAAACCTCTTTTTGACCTGAAAAGGATAGCATTTAGAATACCTCAACATCTGATTTTTTTATATACCCACCAGAAACTATTTTACCATCATAATACACTTTTACCCAATCCTCTTGTATATCTTCTAAATAAGCAATGGCTTTGTCTATATTTTTAGGGAAGCCTGACTACTGTTACAATTCAATTCTAATGAATATTAATTAGTTTGAGTTCATATATTCTTGATTAACTTTTGTTTTATTCACTATAGTGTGGTTAATTCGGTTCGATTTGTGCCACTGATTTCGGAGTTATAGTGCCATTGATTTCGGTTCAAACTGTGCCACTA
>CANLRN010000250.1 GCA_947493495.1 uncultured Aquimarina sp. | reverse complement strand
TTGTGTTGCTCCACAAAGGTAACTTTGAGGAACAAATTTCCCTTTCTCTTTTTTAATCGTTTAGGACGCGATTGATCTGAAATTATGATATTCATCAATTCAAAATACTTTGCAAAGAATCTCAACCAAAATTTCTATTTAAAACATCTGACTAAAATCGGAAATGACAGTAGTTATGTTGGTACTGATGTTGTGGCTGAGTGGTATAGTAGAAATTTAAGGATTTTCACAAACATAGATCGAATTGTTGAACCTCAAGATAGAATTTTAATAATTTTTGGAGCAGGTCATAAGGACATATTAGAGGATCTAATAAAAGATAGAGTTGATTGGGAATATTATGACATCAATCAGGTACTAAAAGAATAGTATCAAAAATTGTAAACCTAGCCTTTATCTAACCATAAGGCTGCGAATAAGAGTACTACTCTTAAGAAATTTAATTTTTACGCTCCGTTTATACGATTTGTGATTAAAAAATTCGTATAAATTCATTGAA
>CANLRN010000249.1 GCA_947493495.1 uncultured Aquimarina sp. | reverse complement strand
AGCCCTTAGTTTAGCATAGTTATTCACATAGAGATTCTTTAACAAAGTTAATAATGATGTAAATGATTGATTTTCTTTTGTTTTTGCTTCTTTTTATTTTCTTTGTTGATAACCTCAATAATTGTGGATAACAACCCAACTGATAAGGGTGAATTAGTCGCGCCGCAAAGTTTTTAGACTTATCCCCCGATTAAATCCCTTATCGGTTATTTCTGAATCAGTATCAAATGGAAATTCAGGTTCTCAGGCCTATTATTAGGGTTTCGATCGTAATTCAGATTCTTTGGGTTGAATATCTCTAAAATTTTATATTATGAAGAAACAAAATTATTATCACTTTATCGGTATTGACATCTCTAAATTAACATTAGATGTAGCTATTATTAGTAATTCTGAAAAACCAAAATCCTATGTGTTTGATAACACAATAAAAGGAATTAAAGCATTTCTAAGACTACTTAAAAACCAAAATATCCAACTATTAGATACTCTTATCTGTATGGA
>CANLRN010000248.1 GCA_947493495.1 uncultured Aquimarina sp. | reverse complement strand
CCAACAGTAACTGTACCTCCTGTATCTATTCTACCATCATTATCACTATCTGTGGCTAACGGATCACTAGCTTCAACAACATCATAGATCCCATCATTATCACTATCTAAATCAACACTATTAGGAATACCATCACCATCAAAATCATTATCACTACACTGCAGACTTCGGAATGCAATATTATCTATAGTTATAGAACCTGCATTGACTACTGGGTTATTATAAAGGTAAAATCTAATTTTATAGAATGTATTTGGTAGTAATTGTAAGTTCGTTGTTGCGGGAACACGAAAAGAACCCGAATTTACAGTAGCTTCATCAAAAATTGTAACACTAGTTGCAAAATTATCTCCCGAAATAGCTACCTGATATTGATACCCTGTTCGATGATCTACAACAGGAACTCCTGGTGGTGCTGCAAAGAAAAATAATTGAGAGATCGAATAAGGATCTATTCCTGTTGTGAAATTTATTTCTAAATAATCATTATCGGCAATTGCAGTTGTTACGTCTGGTTGATCTACTCCTTGTAAATCAATATAACCT
>CANLRN010000247.1 GCA_947493495.1 uncultured Aquimarina sp. | reverse complement strand
ATAAACCTAATAATTGTTTGCAACAAAGGTAGGTTAGCTTATAAAACTAGGAAAGATGTACTTGCTCGAAGCGATACTTTGTATACGCATAGCCATTTTTTCAAAAAAACAAATACAACTATTAGTATAATACAAAAACCTAGACATGATTACTCACATCTAGGTCTTTTAGTTATTGTAATTAACTTAGATTTATTTAACTAAGATTCTCTTAGCTTCATTCATATTTTTACCTCTAATTTTTATCAAGTAAATACCTGCTGGTAATGTATTACCTTGATTGAGATTATAGAGTAATGCATTATCACCTTCGTTTAGCTTGTGATTAATTTTCATACCTTTCTTTAAGCCATTCATCGAGTACAACTGTATCTCAACATTTTGAAGATCATTAGAATGCAACTCTAAGGTTATTTGATTCTCATTTTCAATAACCGTAGGATATAGTTGTACATTATCTGTAGAAGCATTTGTAGTACCACAATCTTCATCTATAGTGATAACTATTTCATCCGTAGCCTCACAACCATTCTCATCTTTTACAGTA
>CANLRN010000246.1 GCA_947493495.1 uncultured Aquimarina sp. | reverse complement strand
GGTACGTTAAAGGCACATAGTTTACAAAGTTAAAGGGACATAGTTTACACTTTTTCAAGTTATAATTTGAGACAAAAATCAAATTATTATGCCTTGGAAAAACACAACAACTATGGAACAAAAAATTGAATTTATCTGTGAATGGCGTACTGGAAAATATTCCATCACTGAATTATGTAGAAGTTTTGACATCTCCAGACCAACGGCTTATAAGTTGATAAATAGGTTCGAAAAAGAAGGTTTTGAAGGCTTAAAAAAGCACTCGAGAGCACCGACAAATCATCCCAACGCAACTAAAGAAAATATCATTGAAAGTATTCTAAATCTCAAAGCTGAATACAAACTTTGGGGCGCTAAAAAAATTAGAGAATTATTGTTTAAAGAATTTACAAAACAAGAAGTCCCTTCGGTGGTTACTGTGCATAATATTCTAAAAAAAAATGGGTTGGTATGCCCTCAAAAAAGAATGAGAAGAGTCAAACCAACTCACCCTATTTTCGATCCAAAAAACTGTAATGAAGTGTGGAGTGCTGACTATAAAGGAAAG
>CANLRN010000245.1 GCA_947493495.1 uncultured Aquimarina sp. | reverse complement strand
GGTTTGTTCGATTTTAAACAAGTGCCGGTAATGATCAAGTATCTGATCATTGGGCAATTCTTGGTTGTTTGTCCCGATCACAGCAATCCCATCATATTTTTTGCTTTGCTCTATTTTATCGGTGTCCAAAACGAACTTTCCGGAATCTTGATTTTTCAGATAGTACCTTGAAGGTTTTTTATGGATCAATGATGGGTTTTTCAACAGTTGCTGGGCTTTTTCGATGCGTTGTTCCCTATCGGCTGCATCTTTTTTGGCGCGCTTTTTACTGAAAGTGGCAATGAGCTTCCTTCCTTTGTGCACTAATTCGGTATATTGCAGCAGGATTTCTTGACCGTTTTTGGTATAGGCCCATTGTTTTTTGTAGTTAGCATGCTCTAGTAGATAAGACTGTACTTTTTTAGGCAAAGATTTCAAACGTTCCCCTACTATAAACTCATATTCCTTGCTGACCAGTTCGATATTGTGTTTACTGAGCATCCCCCTGTCCGCGACAACGATCACATCCTTTATCTGATATTGCTGCTTTAGTGTTTTTATAGCATCCTCAAAAGTATGTCCTT
>CANLRN010000244.1 GCA_947493495.1 uncultured Aquimarina sp. | reverse complement strand
GATGTTTTTCATACTGTAATGATGGTTTTTGATTGATGACTGTTTTGATAGAAAGAACAGCAACCCCCGAGCATCCCAGCTCGCTAGAAATGTCTGTTTCATAAAATTGTTTTTTTAATATTAATTAATTGAGTTTAAGCTGGGGTTGTTCTGTATAGTGGTATCTAAAAGGAATATGTTACCGCTAGTTTTTACTTTTTTTTGAAAAATTTAAAAATTATGTCTTTGAGTCATACTTTGTACTCCTTTCAAGAACATCCTCCTAGCCCTTTTCAAAGGGAGAATATCTGACTTCCAACTTCTGACTTTTCACTTTTACATTTCTCATTTTACATTTCTCATTTCTCAATACTTTATACTTTCGTCAAGAACATCCCCCTAACCCCCTTCAAAGGGAGAACATCTAACTTCTGACTTCTAACTTCTGACTTTTTACTTTTACATTTGTCATTTTACATTTGTCATTACTCTGTACTCATTACTTTATACTTTCGTCAAGAACATCCTCCTAGTCCCTTTTCAAAGGGAGAACATCTGACTTCCAACTTCTGACTTTTCACTTTTA
>CANLRN010000243.1 GCA_947493495.1 uncultured Aquimarina sp. | reverse complement strand
CTGGCATACGTGATATACACGTCCGGGACCACGGGCAGGCCCAAAGGGGTCATGGTACCGCATAAAGGGGTGGTCAACCTGTTATATGGATTGCACCAGGGTTATGACATAAAACCTGCTGAACGATTCCTGTTGTTCGCAAATTATGTTTTTGATGCATCTGTAGAACAAATGTTCCTGTCGTTGTTCTCAGGTGGCGAACTGTTCATTATCGATTCGGAAAGTATCTTGGACCATGATCGATTTATCACTTTTATCACTGAAAATAATATTTTACATCTTCATTCAACCCCATCTTATTTAAACAAGATAGATCCGTCAGCATTAAAAAGCGTAAAAAGGCTTGTTTTTGGAGGAGAATATTTATCTGAAAAACTATTCAGTAAGTTCAAGAAGTATATCCCTTCTGTCATAAATGAGTATGGGCCAACCGAAACAACGGTCACATCGTTGATCTCGATCAATTCCAATACCCTGGGGAATAGTTTACTACAAAACACGAAGCTTTACGTTCTTGACGGGGATATGAGAGTTGTCCCAGTAGGCGTCATTGGTGAGTTGTACAT
>CANLRN010000242.1 GCA_947493495.1 uncultured Aquimarina sp. | reverse complement strand
TTCTTGAGTTTGACACATTTTATTGTTTTGATTGGTCAGCCCCCTTGATTTTACTGGGTTTTACTTTTGGTCTGGGTAAAAGTGTAGTGAGCCGATTTATTTTTTTCTTTCTATCAATCTGAGTAATTTTGTACCATCATGGCATTTTTACGAGTAGAGAAAAAGAAATCTGGTCAGTACCTCCGTATCTTGGAGGCTTACCGTGATGGTGGCAAGACCCGTCACAGGGTAGTTGCTTCTCTAGGTAAGGTAGAAAATTATACCCCTGAGATGCTTCGCCGTATCGGGGAGCGTCTCTATGAGCTTGGAGGCGGAAACTTGAGGGATTTATTGGGTGAAGGACTGGAAGAACTCGCTCGCTACAATTATGGTTTTGTTGAAGCAACTCAAAAGGGGATATGCCATTATGGATTGGGTAATATCCTTGATAGGATTGGTAAAAAGCATAAGTTGTCCTACAGCTTATCAGATATAGTGAAGCTTTTGATAAGCGAACGTTTAAACGATCCTGTCTCCAAACTCAGTAGTTTTTCCAATCAACATGAATACTTAGGGCTACCTTCTTTAGAGCTGCAC
>CANLRN010000241.1 GCA_947493495.1 uncultured Aquimarina sp. | reverse complement strand
GAACAAAAAACAATTTATAAGAAGAAAGATCATACAGAAATTTTTGATGTTCAAGAAAAAATGATCAAAATGTTAGCTAAACAGATTAATAGTATTATGGATGCTATGATGGCAATTATTAAAAATGATAAAACCACTAAAGAAATCTACAATCTCGTAACAAGTGTTGAAGGTATCGGCTCTATTACAGCTATAACAATGATTGTATACACTGAAAACTTTACTAAATTCAAAACTTGGAGAAAATTTGCATCTTATAGTGGAGTAGCTCCTTTTCCTTTTCAATCTGGATCGAGTATTAAAGGAAGAAATAAAGTCTCGAATTTGGCTAACAAAAGAATAAAAACTTTGCTAACTATGTGTGCAATTTCTTCTATACAACATAATTCCGAAATGAAACTATTTTATGAAAGAAGAGTAGCCAGTGGAAAAAACGGAATGAGTACAATTAATATTATAAGAAATAAGTTAATAGCAAGAATGTTTAAAGTAGTACAACGAAAAACGCCTTATATAAATATCCATCAATACGCAGCTTAATATTGTTGATAACTCAATAAAAATTAGTTTGTATTAATCATAGAATACG
>CANLRN010000240.1 GCA_947493495.1 uncultured Aquimarina sp. | reverse complement strand
ATGCGCTATTTTGAGGGTGTAAATAAAGCTCGTAACCACCCAGGATTTACATTTCTGTATCATTACGGTGAATATAGCGATCGTGTAAATAATCCATACAGTTATACTCAATTTATGGAACATTACCGTAGGAAATATGCCAAGCAAAAAGGCTCTATGAAGCTAGAACACGGGGCTGGTAACGACATGTTTATTGATTATGCAGGTAAAAAACTTCATATCGTAGATAAAGCTACAGGAGAACTTATAGCTGTAGAGGTATTTGTAGCGATTCTACCTCATAGTCAGTATACCTATGTAGAAGCCTGCAAAAGTCAAAAACGAGAGGATTTGATTCGTTGTAGCGAAAATGCATTACATTTTTATGGAGGTGTTCCTAAAGCAATTGTCTCTGATAACTTAAAGTCGGCTGTAACCAGATCTAGTAAATATGAAGCTCAGATCAATCGTAGTTTTAAGGATTTTGCTAGACATTATAATTGTGTAATCAATCCTACTCGAAGTTATTCTCCTCAGGATAAAGCTTTGGTAGAAAATGCAGTTCATCTAGCTTATCAACGTATATACTACCCATTACGAGAGATGACCTTTTTTTCTTTAGAGGAA
>CANLRN010000239.1 GCA_947493495.1 uncultured Aquimarina sp. | reverse complement strand
CCAATGACGCCGACGGGAACAGGGTGCATGTTCCCATCCAAAACATAGGCTTTCGTATTGGAAATAGGACGCCCGATCGTTCTGTTGCCATTCCCACCATTATATCGATGGACAGAGGCGCAGACAGAAATCTCCGTAGGACCGTATCCATTGAACACTTCCGGATTTACGTTCCACTTTTTGAATAGATCTATTGCCCCCACATCTCCTACTATAAATATTTTCTTGATGCTGGGAAGGAACTCTGGGTTCAACAGTTCCAGATATTTTGGGGTGAATGTAGCTATATCTATATTGTTTTCGGTTATATAACGTTCCGATAATGCAGGTTTTTCCTGTATACTCTCAGGCAGTATAAATAGTTTTCCTCCCGATATCAATGCCTTGAAAAACTCCCATACCGAAGCGTCAAAAACATAATTTGAAAATGAAAGAAAGTGTTTACAGTCTGAAATATTGTAGAGATCGATCAAACTCAATACTAGGTTCGTAATCCCTTTATGCGGTACCATTACGCCCTTGGGCTTTCCTGTGGTCCCGGACGTGTATATCACGTACGCCAAATCTTCTGATGTGCTCTTTGGATCCAGATTCTCGGAACCTTGATT
>CANLRN010000238.1 GCA_947493495.1 uncultured Aquimarina sp. | reverse complement strand
TGTGAGAGCTCCTCCCAGTTATTTTGCCAACTATCAATCACCACTGGGTATTTACTGCCCCATTTCTCTTCTAAGCTCAAAAGTTCATCCTCTGCTATTTCTTTGTTAACAGCCCGATATACCTTTTTTAAATCCTTTAAAAATTCCTTCTGATCCTTAGAAGCTACATATTTTAAAGAATTACGAATTTGATGCACAATGCAGAGTTGAGTGATTGCTTTTGGAAACACACTTACGATAGCATTAGTGAATCCTTTAAGGTTATCGGTGCAAGCAATTAAAACATCTTCTAAACCTCTGTTTTGTAAATCTGTAAGCACTTGTAACCAAAAATTGGCACCTTCACTTTCTGAAATGTACATCCCTAATACTTCTTTACATCCTGCCTTATTAATACCTAAAATATTATAAAGAGCTCTGTGGACTACTTTGCCATCAACTCGAACTTTATAATGCATAGCATCCAACCAAACAATGCAATACATCGATTCTAATGGACGACTTTGCCAAGCCTTGATCTCTGGAATAATCTTATCTGTAATCTGACTCAATACTGTATGAGAGATATCCGTATCATACATCTCTTTTATATGCGAAGAGATATCGCGTAAACTCGT
>CANLRN010000237.1 GCA_947493495.1 uncultured Aquimarina sp. | reverse complement strand
CCATTGGCAGAAGTAGATATGGTAGTTGATGTACTTAAGTCAAAGGTAGTTTGATCTGCACATATTTCTTCATCTGATCCAGCAGTTACTTGTGGCCCTGGATCAATTGTTACTGTTATAGTAGCACTATCGCCAACACAACCTGCAAGGCAGGTAGCTTGTACGACATAATCTACTGTTAATGCCCCATTGGTGGGGTTAGTAAACTGATCACTAGCAATAGCATTAGCCGGTAAATTACTAGCAGCAGTAGCATTAGCA
Organism: uncultured Aquimarina sp.; assembly: GCA_947493495.1. Taxonomy (GTDB): domain Bacteria; phylum Bacteroidota; class Bacteroidia; order Flavobacteriales; family Flavobacteriaceae; genus Aquimarina. Next base: position 362 of record CANLRN010000237.1, on the reverse strand, counting down.
CCTCCTGCTACCAATCCTACATCTGGTGTTACACTGATGACCTCCCAGAAAGAAGCTGCAACACTAGTCGGTAATACATCAAGAATAACACCAATAGACTCATCACTACACACTGTAGCATCCAATCCTGTAGCAACCACCGGCTCTGGATTGATAGTTATGACTACATCAAAATTATTTCCTTGACAGTTATTAGGAGCAGCTCCAGTTGGTGTAATGGTGTAGGTAAGAGTAACCGGGTTAGGTGTTAGATTGGTATAGTTATCGGTTATGTTTGCATTACTAGGAGTTGTTCTATCAGCAGCTGCCGGTACATTAGCCTGATCAGATGAAAAGACCGTGTAACTAAATACGGATCCAGC
>CANLRN010000236.1 GCA_947493495.1 uncultured Aquimarina sp. | reverse complement strand
TATAGCTTTTGGGTGATGCTACTTTTAGTACTACTAAAAAAGTAATACCCTTCGCACACTCTTTTTATTGAAACAAATAAGTTATAACATTTAGGAGAAATAGTCCCATTATTAGGCTTTACGGTATAACCGTAAAGCCTATATTAACAAGAGGTTATGTTATTTTTTAGAGTATATTTGTAGTCGATTTTGTTATATAACTCTCTAGTTGTAATTCATACAAACAAATCGATATATTAAGGGGAATATATACACATTTAAATATTATTTAATAAAAAGCAGTATGGCGTTACAATGTGAATACAGTATTTTTATTTCGGGAAAACAAATACCTGTTATTAAAGAATTTAGCCTTATTGAAGAAATGGGAGAACATAGCTCTTTTTCTATTTCGGTAAGAGCTGATATATTAGAATCATCATTAGGAGAAATATCCTTATTAGAAAATAGTCGCCAATTCTTAGGTTCTGATTTTTCTATTCAGATACAATCTGTAGGAGAATTGTCAGGATATGATCAGATGGAGTTTAAAGGACTTATTACTCATGTTAGTATGATCAAAGGATTCCATTCTGCTACTGGAGATGTAATAAAACTAGAAGGAAAAAGTAGCTCTTTTATCCTTGAAGA
>CANLRN010000235.1 GCA_947493495.1 uncultured Aquimarina sp. | reverse complement strand
CCGTTCTAAGCCATAACCAAGCAATGCGGAAAAATCCGTATTTTTGACGATCTAAATAACCAATAATGAGTTTTAAAGCTACACTTTTTGTATTAGATAAGGAATACACTCTATTGTCTTTTGACTATGACTTAAAAAAAAATGTAGATCATACAGGTCGCCCAAATACAAGAACCTTTGGCGGAAAAATAGAAGCTAGTTTTGCGGCTACCCATGATGATTCTGGGATCTATGGAGCCATGTTTTCTCCAACTCAGAAGGTACAAGGCTATATTAGAGTTTATAAAAGAGATGGACTTCAAAAAGATTTTGATATCAAATTTGCCAATGCCTATGTCGTTTATGTAAACACCCGTTTTAGTCCAACAGCTAAGGCAAACCTAATTCTAGATGTTACTTTTAGTGCATTGATTATGGAGATCAGAAACTCTACCTACGAATCTCTCGCCAATCCCTCTAACCCCTTTATCAAAGACACCACTCCGTTAACGGTTAGAGAAGAACAACAAACTAAGATTACAAGGATTTCTTGGGTCGATGCAGATGCACAAGAAGAAGACATTACAGAGATCGGAACCACCAAAAAAGTAAGCCTTCTTGCCGAGATCAATAATCCAGAAAGCAATACAGTAACCATTACCAT
>CANLRN010000234.1 GCA_947493495.1 uncultured Aquimarina sp. | reverse complement strand
TCCTTTTTGTGTGTCGGCTGCTCCTCTCCGCTATGGCTACGCCTTTGTTTTTGCGTGCAACGCAGCTTCGTTCAATCGCCACTAGGCTATGATTATTATTGAAGTTGAAGCTCGACAGCTTCTGCCTTTACGCACTTCAACTTCAATAATAATCGTTCTTACTCAAACGGAAAAAATATTTTAAGAAAAAGTGGAATGCGTTGGCAAATGCGGTTGAACTTCCACTTTTTATTAAAATACTAGCCTTAATGGCGATTGAATGACCCCACAATGCTTGGGAACAGTTCTACGACACAATTATATGGGTATAATATTGTAATATCTTCAGTAGAAATCGTTTGTTAGAAGTCAGATTTTGAGCGCAATGGCAGCTTGGGGCGAAGCTACGGGAGTATTTTACATAACACAATTTATAACTACAAGTGAAATACAACATAATATTTTAAACCGCTGAACTTGTATTATAAAGCTCCTGTGTTATGTAACATACCGAGGATATGGGAGCAGCAGCAAGACAGAGGATTTTGAGGAACGAAAAAACTGGGTTGCTGCTGCGAGGAATTTTTACCTCAAATGCCTATCTTTAACACCAATAAAAACGTTCTTTTACATAGATTTTTGGAGGTAACCGACTGAAAAAAGGGTGT
>CANLRN010000233.1 GCA_947493495.1 uncultured Aquimarina sp. | reverse complement strand
AATTCCCCACATAAAGAAAATCTATTAATTTCTTTTGCTAACGATAAGAACTCCCGAACTTTATAGTGATCCTATGCAAGGCCGATTTTTAAACTGATGCATAATAGCTCGGGCGTAATTCTGGTTGAAATGTAAAAGCCTCTGAATTCGTGGTTCAGAGGCTTGTTGATAATTTCAGTGGTGGAACTGATTTCTCAGTTACCCCGTTCAGAATAATTTTCAAGTACAAAGTTACATTTCCTTAGGATTATTTTTTATAAATCATTAAAATTTTTAGAATGGAAAGAAAAATGAAACTAGGAATGGATGTGGTAAATTTCAATGCAGCTGGTATTGATATAGGCAGTAGATCACATTATGTAGCTATTGGTCAAGAATTAGAAGATGTCAAAGAATTTGGTGTATATGCTGAAGATCTTACTGCATTGTGCCAGTGGTTGATGGATAATGATGTAACTACCGTAGCTATGGAGTCCACAGGAGATTATTGGCAGAATTTATATACAGAACTTATCAGTTTTGGTTTTGAAGTAGTACTAGCCAATGGAAAATTCACTAAAAATGCCAAAGGTAAAAAGACCGATGTGAAAGATTGTAGATGGATACAAAAACTACATACTCTTGGACTACTTACTGGAAGTTTTTTGC
>CANLRN010000232.1 GCA_947493495.1 uncultured Aquimarina sp. | reverse complement strand
CAATAGGACAATTTGAAACGTAGAAGCTGCTTACCAGTTAGAAACTTTAATGTTACAGTGAAACAATGTCTATGAATTCGGGTTTAAAATATAGCAGTCTTACTTTTTAGATGAACTTCGAATAGCAAAAAACCCCAACACGATCGCAATAATCAACAACCAAAAGGATTCACGTGCTCGAACGTAATTGAAAAAAGGAAAACATAAAATGACAATATTTGGACTACTTCTTACTCTCGAAGGATTAATTCTTACAACTATTGGAACAATGAATAGTAGGGATAAAACTCACGCATTTATCTGACTTTTTTAAAAGAGTCGCATACAGAAAAGGAAGGCACTCAACTGGGAGCGCAACTGCAAGAAAATTAGCCGTTATTATTTGGAATATGATTACTAAAAAAATACAATATCAACCACCTAAACAATACTTATTCCTTGATCAAAAAAGAAAAACTAGGCATGATGAAAAGAATTTCCCACATAAAGAAACTCTATTAATTTCTTTTGCTAACATCAACAGAAAAAGAATGAAAATTGAGTGATTTTTTAAGGAATTTGAATACATTTTAAACAACTGAATATCAAAATAATAAATTGACGTTAGTCAGAATTCCCTATTTAAATCAATTAAATTTTGATTTTGGAAGTTTAAAAAGTAAGTTT
>CANLRN010000231.1 GCA_947493495.1 uncultured Aquimarina sp. | reverse complement strand
CGATTTAGAGGGGAAGCCTCAAAGATTGTCTCTGAATAGGGATTGGTAGTGTTTTGATATTTTGGACTATTGTAAAAAGAATTCACCCAAGCTAATGGATTGGTGTAGATATCTCCTTTTTTGGTTTGATTTGAAGCAAAGGGTAGATACTCTCTTGCCTGTCTTCCATAGGCATCATACTGATAATGGGTTACAATATCTCTGGGTTTGGATTGTCTGATCAGCTCTCTAATTGGTTCTCCATTACCATTGATTTTAGTCAATACAGGATTCCAAAAATATTGCTTGGTATTAACATCTGTACTGTAATATAAATAACTTCTAAAACTAGCTGTAGTTGTATTGTTTCTCCACTTAAAATCAGTTCCATTTTTTACTTTTTTCCCATAAATGTCATAAACACCGCTAATGTCAGAGTTCCCTCCGGTATAGGTATGTGGATGTATGACTCCTACCAGTAGGTACCATTGATTAATGTTTGGCATATCACCATTAAAGAAATAGGGATTGTTATTCGCCGTTCCATTGAGGTTATTAACATTCTTAGTCCCGTGATAGGTTGTTCCATCCTGTGATCCAGTACGTTTAACCCATACGGTATATCGATACCCTACATTCTTATCCACTGCAAAGTAATCGGTATTCCATCCTCCATCAGCATCTCTGGCAGCATCATTCCCACATC
>CANLRN010000230.1 GCA_947493495.1 uncultured Aquimarina sp. | reverse complement strand
AAATGACAAATCAAAGCCTGTTTACTAGACTTAACGAAGATTTTTTTGATAAATTAGATTTTAGTCGGACAACAATGTTTATTTTACATAAAGCTGCATCAAAAATGATAGATTTTGAAAAAATAAAAATGATTTATAAGCTTGGGAAAAAATTAAAACTAGATGATGTCCAAGTTCTAATTAAATCTGCAAAAACAAAATCGTATGCTGCTGGAGAACCTTTAATACCTATAAGAGAACGAAATACAAGTAGAAAAGTCTTTTTTGTTAGAAAAGGTTTAGTAAGAGCTTATAGAATTAACTCTAAAGGTGACCAGGTAACAACAGGGATTTTATGGGAAAATAAAATCATAGCAGACTCTAATGTAACCTTATTTGATGAACCTTCAGAATTATATTTCGAAACTATAGAACCTACCAATGTATTTTATATAGATTATGATATACTTCAAGACATCATCTCTAACAACCCTAAATTGGAAGCAAATAGAAAGATTGTACTCCACAAAATATTAAAGGAAGCTTTTAAACGTATTGAGTCTTTTATACTACTCAACCCAGAAGAACGGTATTTAGATTTCTTAAAAGAACAACCTAATATAGCTAATAGAGTGAGCTTCCCCCCATGTTTAGGACAAAAAACTAGTTATTTATAATGGTTAACATAATGTTAAAAGAGGGAAGTTCTA
>CANLRN010000229.1 GCA_947493495.1 uncultured Aquimarina sp. | reverse complement strand
AAGGATAAGTTCCTTAGAATAGATCTGGAAGAGAACTTCTATAAGAATCAAGGTTCCGAGAATCTGGATCCAAAGAGCACATCAGAAGATTTGGCGTACGTGATATACACGTCCGGGACCACGGGCAGGCCCAAAGGGGTCATGGTACCGCATAAGGGAGTGGTCAACAGAATCGAATGGATGCAGTCCGAATATCGGTTAAGTTCAAAAGATGTTGTTTTACAAAAAACACCTTATACGTTTGATGTCTCTGTATGGGAATTCATATGGGCCAATTGGTACGGGGCGAAAATAGTTTTATTACGTCCCGAAGGACATAAAGATCCTGAGTATTTGAGTAAGAGCATAAATGAATATGGGATAACAACGGTACATTTTGTCCCGAGCATGTTAAAGGCCTATATCGAAGATCTTATAAAAAACCAAGAAGCCCTTAATGACTCTATCCGTCAAATATTTTGTAGTGGAGAGGCACTAAATGAAGAACTCGTCAATTTGACCTATGAAAGAGCTTCAAGCTCATCATTTGAGCTACATAACCTTTACGGTCCCACGGAAGCTTCTATAGACGTAACCTATTTTCAAACAAGTCCAAAGGAACGGGTCCTCATCGGGCGTCCTATTTCCAATACGAAAGCCTATGTTTTGGATGGGAACATGCACCCTGTTCCCGTCGGCGTCATTGGTGA
>CANLRN010000228.1 GCA_947493495.1 uncultured Aquimarina sp. | reverse complement strand
CCGTTGTACCTCATTCTGAAAAAATCATTAATGAATATATTTCCAACTAAAAATTATGAATTTGAATTGTTATTTGATAGTGCGAAAGCACTAGCTGAGTTGGAAAAAAACACGATGATAACCGATTCTCTTGTTTCGGAATGGACTAAAAAAGAGTTTATTGGACAAGTAAATAAAAACGGATTTAGAATTATCTCATCTAAACGCGGACGTGGAGCATTTTGTGTCTTAAACGGTAAATTGGAGTCCAAAAATGGAACTCTTCAAATTGAAATCCATAAAGCTTTTCGAGTAATGTTATCAATTATTTATTTATTTCCAATCATTGGTTTTATTATAGCTTTATTCACTAAAGAAAAAGATGTAATAATTTCTTTGATAACTCCAACCATAATGGCTTTAGTAGTTTTTCGATTCATCTTTACCGAAATAGCATTTAGAATTATCTCAAGAAACGGGCTGAAAAAGCTAACCGAAATAATTGGAATTACTAATTTGAAACAAAACGAGGTACAACACGATATATAGCAAATAGGGCGGTTTAAGTCGGTTCGGAAAGCTTGTGTTTGTTTGCTATATCGCCAAATCTTTTGATTTGGTTTTATAACGAAAAAGATAAATCTAAATGCAAAAGTTTGGCTTAGTGCTTATTCGAAAGTAATTGTTTACCTTCTGCCCTAAATGCCATATATTTAACGTT
>CANLRN010000227.1 GCA_947493495.1 uncultured Aquimarina sp. | reverse complement strand
ATAAAAATCATAGTTATGATGATGAGATTTCTTTTTTTGCTTCTTTTTTTCTTTGTTAAGAACTCCTATTTTATTGATAACTAAATACAAAAAGAACGGAGTGAACTTTCACCGTAGCTAGCTTAATGAGCCATGCATCGTATTAGTCTCCGTTCTCTTTTTTCGGTTACCTAGAACCAAATAGAATTGTAGTTCGCCCTTATTAAAGGTCTTAGTTTAAGTAACCATTTTTAATCTATTATATACAAAATTATGAAAACAAAAGAAACTATTGGAATTGATGTTAGTAAATTAGTAATCGATGTTTGTATTCACAGCTTGCAAATTGTCCTGCAGTTTGAAAACACAACAAATGGATTCAAAAAAATGGTAAAGTGGGTTTTTGAAAATACATCTTTTTCTAAACAAGAATCATTATTTGTATTGGAGCATACCGGCTTATATTCTCACAAGTTATCTGTCTTTTTAGAAAAAGAAGAACTCTATTTCTCTATCGTAGCTGGTCTTGAAATTAAAAAATCCTTAGGTATTGTTCGTGGTAAAAATGATCAAATAGATGCCCGACGTATTGCCTTATATGGATATCGTTTAAAAGATGAACTAAGACCTAGTAAAGTTCCTGAAATTACGATTATAAAGCTCAAAAACCTTTTTTCTTTAAGAAGTAGGTTAGTGCGACAAAAAGCTGGATTCCAATCATCTTTAAA
>CANLRN010000226.1 GCA_947493495.1 uncultured Aquimarina sp. | reverse complement strand
AGGGTTTCTTAAACCATATTATAAATTAATGTATGAAAATAACCTCTATGAAGTTTATCCTCATAAAGGCAGGAAAACATCTATATTCAAAAACAACAAACAAGTTGCCTTCTATGAACATACTTTTCTAAATAGGTTTAATAAAAGTTTAATCAAAATTCATTGTAATAATGATACTGATTTAGATATTCTTTTTTCACTTATATCAATAATTGATTTTGATTTTGAAGATGACAGCCATACAGTAACAATTAACTTTGGAAACATTTTTCAAGTAAGAAAATTTAATAAAAACTGGCTACCTAATTAAAACTATTTACTATATCATTAAAAAGTAATCTATATTTCAAATAATCTCTGTTTTCTTGGCTATTTTCTGCACGTACGAAGATTATATACACATTCCCTTCACTCTTTTCAATAAAATTAATGGCTCCTGCAATAGGGATTCCGTTAATAACAGTTTTATACTGTGTTCGGAACGCCTTTAAACCATTAATCTTAAACCGTTTTTCATTTACTTTAACAAAGCCTGATAAGTTATTCTCTGGCAAAGCTAGATTTTGATTGATGTAATGAAAAAAATCGATATCTCCTATCTTCTCTTGTGTTACAATTATCTTAGGGCAAACCCCACTAGAATTAGAACATTCTTTTTCTAATTCTAAAAGTGGATTTTGCTCATTTCTATTATCTATTTCTTTCCAATGATTAGGAATAAACAT
>CANLRN010000225.1 GCA_947493495.1 uncultured Aquimarina sp. | reverse complement strand
TTCTGATGTTTTGGGATATGTGATTTTTCTTGTTGCTCATCTTGAAAAAACAAGGAGCTTTGGTCTAAGTTATTTTTGAGGATATTCTCGATTCGTCTATATCCTACAGCATCTGCCTGTAAGGCTCTTTTGCAAGCCTTATCTAATCGATCTGCTCCATAGGATTTATGTAATTGGATAAGTCCCATCGCTCTTTTATAGCCTATTTCCGGATAGTCTACACTAGCAATGATTTGTGTAACACAACGGGCTACGTGAGTACCATGCTGGGCTGCTTTGTTTTTAAAAAACTCAGGGCTCCAGTCACTATAATGTTTATGAGTGCTATGTAGATGGTCTTTATTGGTACTATAAGAGCCTTTGGAAGGGTTACGAGAGTGTAGTGCAATACGCTGATGATTATAATAAACCTCTACTGTATTTGTGGTATAATGGATGGTAGTTTCTCTTCCTATATATCGATAAGGAACACTATAATAGGTTTTGTCTGGAGAAAAATAGATATACCCTATTTTCTGAACCTTAGCTCTTCGGTATTCTTTAAGTTCGTACCTACTAGTAGGTAGTGGTTTTAAATATTCTCGTTCTAAAGATTGGAATAATTCTAAACGACTGGCTTCTTTTCTCTTAAAAAGCAGGTTGTTATATTTTTCTAATAAAACTCGTATTTCTTTATTTAATTCCTCTAAAGAAAAAAAGGTCATCTCTCGTAATGGGTAGTATATACGTTGATAAGCTAGATGAACTGCATTTTCTA
>CANLRN010000224.1 GCA_947493495.1 uncultured Aquimarina sp. | reverse complement strand
TCATATACATATTTTAAATAGCCCTGTAGTATGGAATTTTGTATATGAGTTGGTAAATTAAGGTGATTATAGGTAATGTTATTGATTCCCTTATTCCGATCAGTGGTCATATTCCCATTAGCATCATAGACATAGTCATCATTGGTATTGATCCCATCTTTAAAGCCTTCATTTTTATTTGCGGCATCTGCTACTTTTCTTAGTTTATTCCCTTGATCATAAGTATAAGTTAGATTATCCAAGCTAAAATTAGCAGAACTTCCTGATCTAGAGAGTTTGGTGATATTTCCATTTTTATCATAACTTACATTTGATAAACTATATAAAGGCGAAGAGAAAGAAGCTTTAGTAATTCTGTTTAAAGCATCATAATGATATCGATAAGAACGTTTAGTAGTACTCGCATCATTGGCTGTTTTCCAATGCGTTTCACTGATATTTCCATTATACAATAGTTTTGCAGCTCCCTGAAAAGGATAGGTCGTAGCATCACTAGTATTATAATTGATCTTAAAGGTAAACAAATCACTCCCTATATTGTCTATATCATTGATCCCTGTAAGCCATCCACGTACATTGTATGTATAATCGACTGTTTGTAAGGGTGCTTGTTCTGCATTCCCTACTTTTTTACTTTCTAGTTGTCCCAGCTCATCATAGGTATTGTGTACAATCATCTCTTCTGTAGAAGCACCTATTTTTTGTTTCTGTGTCAATAATCGCCCCATATGATCATAGGTAAAGGTATCTGTAGTCACAATTGGAGCATTGCCATCTTTGGTATGGGTGGTTCTAGTTTTAAGTACTTT
>CANLRN010000223.1 GCA_947493495.1 uncultured Aquimarina sp. | reverse complement strand
TACACATCGGGGATACCATCATTGTTACTATCTGTAACATCTGGAGTACCATCATTATCACTATCATTGTCCATATAATTCGGAATGCCATCCCCATCAGCATCACCACTTGGGGATGGAGTACCTGCTGGAACTTCATCCGTATCTGGGATACCATCATTATCATCATCTAGATCTGCTACATCGGGAATACCATCCATATCGGTATCGAAAGCTTCTCTCCAATCCTGATCTCCGCCTGGCATATCAACATCTAGTAAATCTGTAGGACGTTCTCCATTATCTGTTGGATTAGCAGCTGGATTTGCAACTAAATCTATACTATCAAAATTATCATCCATACCATCACCATCACTATCAGTTCCTGCTGGAACAATAGCACCTCCATAAGCTTCAATCATATCACTCTCTCCATCATTATCTGCATCTAAATCCAAATAATCTGACCCATCTGCTGCGCCATCTGCATTGGCTAAAGAAGGATCTATATTCATTCCAGTAGTTGCTACCGGAGCACTTATAATTGTATCATCAAAAGGATCATAGGCATCATCAATACCATCAAAATCACTATCAATACCTGTCGGAGGGATATAGCCTGCTGTTGTTTGTCCTTCTATATTATCCTGAATACCATCATCATCTGAATCGATATCTAGATAATCTGAACCATCGGTACCAAAACTATTTATTGGAGCGGTGCCTGTAGCAGTAAAAGCATCATCGTCGCTATCTACTTCATTCGGAATACCATTTGCTCCAACAGTAACTGTACCTCCTGTATCTATTCTACCATCATTATCACTATCTGTGGCTAACGGATCACTAGCTTCAAC
>CANLRN010000222.1 GCA_947493495.1 uncultured Aquimarina sp. | reverse complement strand
AGGTGGGTCAGTTTAAATAGGATTTACTGGGTCAATATAATAGGAATAGGTGGGTCAATTTGGCAAGAATTTCCAGTCTAAGCATTATAATTTTGATTTTTAGCATTTTTTCGTGCGCAGAAATAACTACATCTGAAAATGTTGCAGTTTTATTAAATCAATCTGGCAGCGAATGGTTTCGATATAAAGAAATGAAAATGTGGAAACCAAATCAAGCGGAAATAAACATAGCGGAAAATATTATACCTAAAGTTATTGATGACAACAAGACGGATTATGACGTGAAAGAAATTTATAAAAATATTGATGATTATTATTTCCAACTTATACCCTATTTAGACAAAAACAATCGAAAAATCATTTACGTAAATTCGTTATGTAAATCTTTCGTTGAAAATCCTATTCCGAATTTAGAAACGAAAGAACAAAAAACAGAAATTGAATGGAAATCCCATCTATTTGATGTTGATGACGGATATAACTGCTTTTGGCAAGTTCAAATTGATATTGAAAAAGAAACTTATTTTGATTTTTCAGTAAATGGAATTTAATCATAATGTTATCAAGATTGCGAAAAAACGTGTGGTAACAACACCTATGCGATAATGCGGGGTTTAAGCTTAATCGAAAAGGTATTCCTTATTTGGTTTGTCGCCAAAGTATTAAATTTAGTATTTTTAGAAAACATAAAAACAAAATATAAACTTTGGCTAAGTGCTAGCTCGAAAACCATCGATTTTCTGCTTCCGCACTACGCATAGCTAAACGTTGTAGCCAATTAAAACAAAAAATATGGGATTAGATATGAGACCTATAGGAAAACCCAAAAAAGGTTTTGAAA
>CANLRN010000221.1 GCA_947493495.1 uncultured Aquimarina sp. | reverse complement strand
TTTGTCTCAAATTATAACTTGAAAAAGTGTAAACTATGTCCCTTTAACTTTGTAAACTATGTGCCTTTAACGTACCTGATCTCCTCTATACTCTGCATATTGTGACGTAGCATTCCATACGATCCCAGGGTGGAATCCAGATAAAAAAGAAATAATTTCATATGGAGTATTTATGAAATTGCCATTACCATTACAATATGTATATGTGATATTCGCTCTAAGTGAGTAGGTAGAATATTCATTTAGTATTAAAGTATATATGTTTGTTATAGCGATAGGTGTACTGTTATTAGACGATTTTCCAAAATGTTCTTTCTTAATAGGATCTTTATGAGATTGTATTAGATCTGATTTATTGATTTCTTCCTTCAGTTGATTTAAAAATAATTGAGCTTCTTCCATGTTTTCGAAAGAATATGCTATGTCAACTGCTTCTTCTGCGACTTTAAGGTTATTCTTTTCCATAAAGTTTTGCAATTTTAATGGGATATCGTTGGAAGAGTCATCTTCAATTTGACAACCTATAATCATTAGTAATAACAATAGGCTTACTAGTTTAACTTGAGTTTTCATAATATTTTGAAGTTTTAAATAAAAATGATTTGTGAGTTTTTGTTGACTGAAAAACGCACTCAAATGTATTTTTAAATACCTGAAAATAAAATGATTATACTGTCAATTTTATAAATTTGATAGTATAATAATTTATAATAGCAGAAGTTGTTAGATAGGTTTATAGTATTTAAGTATAAAGTAATTAATTAGTATACTGTAAACTTATAATTCTTAAGACAGTCTATAATTCAAAAATATAGTTTTTATTGATCCCATTGTTGGTTTAA
>CANLRN010000220.1 GCA_947493495.1 uncultured Aquimarina sp. | reverse complement strand
TCAATTACAGTTATGTTACTTGTTTTTCAATGAACTTAATCATATTTTGTATCCCCAAGTAACGCAGGACACACAACGTTGTACAACACCATATATAGCAAATAGAGCAATTAGTGTTTAATAAAAGGGTCATTGTCTATTTGCAAAGTCACCAAATCTTTTGATTTGGTATTAACAGAGAAAAATTAAAACAAAATAAAAAGTTTTGGCTTGTGGCTAGCTCGAAAATAATTACTCGTTTTCTGCCCAACTTGCCATATATTAAACGTTGTGTATCATATTAAATCAGTACCTTAGGGGATTTAAAAAATAACTTCAATAGCAAAAACCATGAGAAAATTAACTATTATATCGATTTTATTTACCTTCGCTACACTACTATCCTGTTCCGATGATGATGACAATCAAGCTAACGATCAAGCTAACAATTGCCTCGCGGATAGTTTTGAATTCGTAGAAACAAGCATTAACAATTTATCATCAACAAATAATGTTATAGTAACTTTTGATGTAACAAATAATTCTTCAACTGACTACAGTATAGGCTTAAATCCAATAAACACAACTGTTATAGTAACAACTGGTGATGGTTCAGAATTTGAAACAACAAATATACTTACCGTTCAAGCATTATCATCTGGAGCGACTACAACTGTTGATGTACTTGGAAGTTATGGTGAAGGGAGGACATTTTCCAGTTATAAATTACTATTATCTTGTAGATAATTACCTATCACGATAAAATGTCGAGTAGATAAAGGGGAATCTCACCCCTAACCTCTCACAGAACCGTACGTGATAGTCTCCCATCATACGGCTCTTCATACGCACAATTTTCATTGTCTGTTAGTA
>CANLRN010000219.1 GCA_947493495.1 uncultured Aquimarina sp. | reverse complement strand
GTTTTGACCCTTGAAAATATCCATAAATAAACTATTTTAGTGATTTAAAGATATGTATTTAAATACTGACCTCTATAATTTTTTAAAGGATCTCTTCTACTCCTAAAAATATAGTACAACTTCTTTATCTCTTAAGAAAAGAAATGCCTCACAGATATGAGAATATATTGATAAATGCTTAAACACTATATTTTAGGAGTTCTCTTTCTACAAAATCTTTACAATATTCTTTAATTTCATTTCTAGTTTTGGTAAATGCTGCGTGAATTTCTTCTTCAGTACCATCTATTTTAGAAGGATCAAAGAAGTCATAATGTAATTTTTTAGCTTCTCCAGGAAAAAAAGGACATCTTTCCTTTGCATTGTCACAAACAGTAAGGATATAGTCAAAATTTATAGCTACATATTCTGTTAAGTTATTAGATGTATGATTAGAGATATCAATGTCATCTTCGTTCATTATTGCAATTGCTCGAGGGTTTACTCCATGAGTTTCTACTCCTGCACTATAGATTGTAGCAGTGTCTTTTGCAAAATGTTTTAGATAGCCTTCTGCCATTTGACTTCTGCAAGAATTTCCTGTACACAATACTAAAATATTCATTATAATTATTTATCTATATTATTTTACTTCTTCTTTTACTGTACTATTCCTATTCCAAAACGCAAAATACTCATTTTCTATATTTCTGAAATACAAAGTTCTAAAGATTTCGAGATTTTTTTTCTACTAGAGTATAGCGTTCGTTTAACCCGCTTTATGCAATAGAAAATTTATTATATCTTGTAGCTACCGCAAATACTAACGCTGCACTGCGTTTTTTAATTTCACCATAGCCGTGCTATGCAAAAATTAAG
>CANLRN010000218.1 GCA_947493495.1 uncultured Aquimarina sp. | reverse complement strand
AACGTTGTAGCCAATTAAAACAAAAAATATGGGATTAGATATGAGACCTATAGGAAAACCCAAAAAAGGTTTTGAAAATAGGTTTAAAGAAATATTTGAAATGATCAATTCAGATAATATTCCTAAACCAAGTTTGTTGGACAAAATTCGAGGCAAAAAATATCCAACAAAAGATGAATTAATTCAAGAATGGTTTGAAAATCAAATATCAACTTATGAAACCATCAAAGCGCCAATGGTTGGAAGAGACGATGAAGCTGAAAAATGGATTAAGGAAAAGTATGAAGAATTAGAAGAGAAACCTCCTTACAATGAATTTTTAGAAGAACATTTAGGCTTTTATGTAATATCGCTAGCAAAGGAACAAGATGGAGTCCCCTGCTATATAGCTTTACAACAAGACGAAAATGTTTTTCGAGGACAATTCTTGACAGATTGTGTTGATTTAATTGGCGAAGACCTTGTTAATGAAGCTTGGGAAACAAAATTAGCTGATGAAACATTAGATTATGGAAATAGATTAATGACGATTGCTGACGAAATTGCTGAAAAACATAATTTAGGGTATTTAAAAGAACAAAGAATTCCTTCAGACGTAGACGAAGACACAACTGAAAGTAAATTACATATCGTGTATTCTCTTGCAAAATGGTTGATTTTTTATGGTAAAAATGGTCACGGATATGAAGCTGATTTCTAAAAAACAACTGGCTACAACACGGTGTATAAAACATAGCTAATAAGTGCTTATCCGTAAGGTTTGTGTATATTTAGAAAGTCCGCCAAATTTTTAGTTTGGCTTTTAAAAAGAGAAAAATTAAAAACAAAATATAAAAATTCGGCTCTGTGTTAATCCGAAAAGTTAGTGTCTTTTTGCACGCT
>CANLRN010000217.1 GCA_947493495.1 uncultured Aquimarina sp. | reverse complement strand
TAAATTTTGATTTCTTCATGACAGTTTAAATTTAGTTAATTTTTAAACTGTCTTAATTTTTAATAAGGGTACAACCCTTTATATTCTAAAGTATAAAGTGAATTTGAATCTATATAGTTAATGAGATATGAAGCTTTAAAAAAAGAATTAATTTTTAAATCAATTGTAGCAAATGGATTATTATTCTTGAGAATCTGTTTTTTCATTTTAAAACCAGTTTTCAAAAACACACATTTGTATTTTGTGTTTTCATCCTCTAGATATAATATATTGTCGATTATCTCACCTATGTACTGCACGTCAAAGAAGTTGTTTTAGTATAGAAAAATTAAAATAAGATTTTTAAGAATACGCCTTTTTAGCATTATAATCTCTAATGAGTGCATCGATCACATTAAAGATCTGATTTTGGTTATTCGAAGGCATATCGGCAATAGCTTCGATACGTTGCAAAATTTTTTTATCTTTTACTAACGTAGAAGCATTACCAACCAGATAATCCAATGATACATCGAGAGCTTTAGCAATTTTATTGGCAATTTCTACAGATGGTGTAATCTCTTCGCGTTCATACCTGCCGATCACCGCACCAGAAGTGCCTACTTTAGTACCTAACTCCTCACGAGATAAGCTATTTTGCTTACGAAGTTGTGTTATTGTTACTCCTATATTCATAATCTATAAATGATGAAAACCAATAATAAATAAAGGTCTTTACAAATATACGTTACTTAAAAGTTAAAAAACAAACGTATTAATTTGGTTAAAATATTATTTATTGATTAAGTTTGTAACTGATAAGTGATATTTTTAAAATTATTAACAATGCTCGACATCACCAACCCACACAACTACAGTTATATCACCAAAGACTTAGAAATCCATGTTTTGGGAGGTATTAAGTTCAATAATCTAGAGCGTCTGCGTGTCACGTTAAGTATCAAAAAGCCT
>CANLRN010000216.1 GCA_947493495.1 uncultured Aquimarina sp. | reverse complement strand
TGGCTATTTCGGATTGACCGTGCCACCCATTTCGGTCAAATGGTGCCACTTAGAGAGATCTTGCAATAATAGTTAAATTTTGTTATTAGTCATTTTTAATTTTTCCTTTTCTTAATGATTCGCCTACAAGATTAATCCGATGTGATGAGTTTACAATTCTATCCAGTATAGCATCGGCAATTGTTCCTTCTCCAATGATATCATACCAAGCAGATACAGGTATTTGTGATGCGATAATGGTTGATTTTTTATTATACCTATCGTCAATAATATCCATAATAGCTTCTCTGGCATGATTATCAAAACTCTGTAATCCAAAATCGTCAAAGATCAGGATGTCTGCTTTTAGGAGTTTTGCAAGTTCTTTAAGGTAGGTACCATCTACTTTACTAAGTTTGAGTTTTTTGAGTAATCTAGCGGTATTGGCGTATATGGTTTTGTGTTTCATCATACAGCCTTGGTGCCCTAATGCTTGTGCTAGATAACTTTTACCTACACCAGAAGCCCCTGTAATAATGATATTTTCTTTTCTGGATATAAAATCTAATGTTGCAAGGCGTTCAAACATATTCTTGTCTAGATTTCTATTTTGAGTATAGTCGATATCTGCTAGGTTTGCTTTTTGTTTAAAACAAGCTTGCTGTAGTAGGCGTTCTATCTTTCTGTTTTGCCGATCTTCCCATTGATGATCCGTTAGTAATGCTAGGTAAGAGTCAGCGGTATGCTTTTCTACCCGATTATCTTTTAACTGGTTGTAATGTAGTTCAGCCATTGCTGAG
Source organism: uncultured Aquimarina sp. (assembly GCA_947493495.1). Classification (GTDB taxonomy): domain Bacteria; phylum Bacteroidota; class Bacteroidia; order Flavobacteriales; family Flavobacteriaceae; genus Aquimarina. The sequence continues at coordinate 176 of CANLRN010000216.1, read as the reverse complement.
AGTCTCATTGCCTTTAGTTTTTCGATAGTTTGATTTGTATTCATTATTTAAGATTTAAGTGACACATTATTTTAATTGTAATTAGATGCTCCTCGAGTATTCTGATGTTTTGGGATATGTGATTTTTCTTGTTGCTCATCTTGAAAAAACAAGGAGCTTTGGTCTAAGTTATTTTT
>CANLRN010000215.1 GCA_947493495.1 uncultured Aquimarina sp. | reverse complement strand
TAGAGGTCAGTATTTAAATACATATCTTTAAATCACTAAAATAGTTTATTTATGGATATTTTCAAGGGTCAAAACCTTCTAGAGTTTTCTGATCGTTTTAAAAGCGATGATAATTGCAAGGAATATTTATCACAAATCAAGTGGAGAGATGGGTATCAGTGTGTAAAATGTAATCATAAAGCCAGTCAAATTCGTAAGGATTTCTCTAGGACTTGTAATGTTTGTTCTCATACAGAATCAGCGATGGCAAATACTTTATTTCACAAGGTAAAATTTGGATTACGAAAAGCATTTTTCATTTGTTTTGAGATGGCCACCAGTACTAAAAGTCTTTCTGCAAGTTATATGGGGGTACGCTATGGTGTAACCGAAAAAACAGCTCGTTTGTTTATGCTTAAAGTTCGCGAAGCTATGGAATCCAGTGGTCACTATCCGATGGATGGTAAGGTGCAGGTTGACGAGTTTGTTTTAGGAGGAGTTGAACAGGGCAAAATAGGTAGGAGCTATAACTCAAAGAAGAAGAAAGCGGTAACAGCAGTACAGCTTACTGATGATGGGAAAGTCAAGAGAATGTATGCCATGCGAATAGAGGATTTCTCAGCAAGATCTTTACAATACATATTTGTCAATAATATCAGTAGATCCGCACAAGTAACAACGGATAAATGGAGAGGATACAGACCAATTGCCAAAGCTTATAATATTACTCAAATTCAAAGTAATAAAGGGCTTAATTTTAAAGCACTCCATACAATGATACATCAAATCAAAGCGTGGATAAGAACTACTTATTCTTGGGTAAGTGATTTCAATTTAAACCGATATTTTAATGAATTTTGTTTTAGAATTAACCGCTCTCAAAGCAAAGCAACAATATTCAATAATCTTATAACTAAAATGGTCAGCAAAGAAAAAGTATATCAAAAACAAATTATATGCAGTTAGCTATTGACCTCTA
>CANLRN010000214.1 GCA_947493495.1 uncultured Aquimarina sp. | reverse complement strand
TTTGGCAATGAAAAAAAGAAAAAGAAGATTGTGAAACAACCTTACAATCAGCTTATTAAAATTTAGTTAGATGGAATATGCGACGAAAACTCATAAAACCCAATTGATATAGTTAAATTGATATAAAACGACATAAAGGATTTTTAAAGAAAAAAAGTGAAGTTCAACACAAAAATTTGAGACATAGCTTTAGCTGCAGCAATAATTTTTAAAGACGAAATTTACTTTTTTTCTCAAAAGATTAATGTTATTTTATGTGGATTTAGCTATATATATTTACTACCAGAATTTCGGAAAAAAGCGACCTGCATATTTCTTATACGTATCATAATTAGGAAACACTATTGCAAGCCTTTGTTCTTCATATGAGGATTTATAGTAGAATACTATAAAAAGCCCTATACAGATTAAAAATTTAAATAAAGAACCTGCATATAATGCAAAACCAAAAGTAATCAGCAAAATTCCTGTATAAATAGGATGTCTAACATAACGGTAAAGCCCATTTTGTATAAGTTGAGTGTTAGATTTTGGACTAGGAAATGTAGATACGTTTTTATTTAATTGTAGCAATGAAACTACTGAAATTAAAATACCAGTCCCCAATATTGTTAATCCAAGATATTGGAATCCTAACTTGATAGTAAACGACCAACTCTTTATATCAAAAAGATATACTATAAACAGAAAAAACTGAATCGCTACGAAAATAAAATCTCGTGTTTTTAATTTCATCTTACAAAATTATCATAAAAAAGGAATCACAATTAATTATCTAAAATATTTGTCTTTAAAATGTGTTTTTAGAAACTAAAGCAAGATACACTAAAGAGCAACTCCTGCTTTAAACCCAGATTCATAGACATTGTTTCACTGTAACATTAAAGTTGCTAACTGGTAAGCAGCTTCTACGTTTCAAATTGTCCTATTGAAATTTTATCGTTAAAAATGAAATAATACGATTTAT
>CANLRN010000213.1 GCA_947493495.1 uncultured Aquimarina sp. | reverse complement strand
CCTAAATCTTCAGGTTTTAAGTCAAATTTATCGATTTGTTTTTTAATTCTTTTCATCATCCCTAATTTTCTTTTTTGATCAAGGAATAAGTATTGTTTAGGTGGTTGATATTGCATTTTTTTAGTAATCATATTCCAAATAATGACTGCTAGTTTTCTAGCTGTTGCACTGACTGCAGAATGCCTTCCTTTTCTGTAAGCTACTCTTCTGAAAAAATCAGAAAGATGTGTGTCTTTTAAGTTTCCAATAGCATTAGCTGCTTGCCTGAGTGCTATTTTTAGTCGATTACTTCCTTTAGGGACTCGATTACTTAATATTTTTCCTCCTGATATTTTATTATTTGGAGCCAATCTTAACCAAGAACTAAAGTGTTTTGCAGTCTTAAACTTTTCAAAACCTTCTGGACCTATTTCACTCATAATGCTCAAAATCGAAGAATGACTCAATCCCTCGATAGCAAAAAGATCTACCCCATTAAAATACTTAAATGCAATTTGGTTTAGGTTTTTTATTTGTGGTGCATTTTTATTGATTCTTTTATATGGTTTGTCTGTTGTTTTAAGATTTTTTCGCTCTGGGTGTTGTTTTAGTTCATTTTTGATAAAGCTTTCTATTTGCTTATCACAAGCTTTTATGTTTCTCTGGAAAAACAGATAACTTTTTAATTCTTGTTTGAGTCCGAATAGGTAATCTTTTCTATTATTACTATGTAGTGCTTTTGCAATTTCTTCTTGTGATTTTCTACAGTTATAATGACGATGCTCCGCAAGTTTATCTGGGTCAAGATTTCCTTTGCATATATCCTGAATGATCTTCATTCCAGTGAGTCCACAAACATCTTTTACTACAACATCCAATCTAAAATTCAGTAGTTTTAGATACTTCTGCATTTTATGAGTTGCAGAAGAAGCTAGTTCAATCCAATTAGTTCTTTGTCTACAATAGGTTCGTAAATGTTCAGTAACAAGATCA
>CANLRN010000212.1 GCA_947493495.1 uncultured Aquimarina sp. | reverse complement strand
ACAGGACGCACAGGATTAACGGGTAGAACTGGATTAACAGGGCGCACTGGACTTACGGGTAGAACTGGATTAACAGGGCGTACTGGACTTACGGGTAGAACTGGATTGACAGGTAGAACCGGTTTAACAGGTCGTACAGGACTTACGGGTAGAACTGGATTGACAGGACGCACAGGATTAACGGGTAGAACCGGACTTACGGGTAGAACTGGACTCACAGGGCGCACAGGATTAACGGGTAGAACTGGATTAACTGGTCGTACTGGATTAACGGGTAGAACCGGATTAACTGGTCGCACTGGATTAACAGGACGTACTGGATTGACAGGCAGAACCGGACTTACGGGTAGAACTGGATTGACTGGGCGCACTGGACTTACGGGTAGAACTGGATTAACTGGTCGTACTGGACTCACAGGGCGCACAGGATTAACGGGTAGAACCGGATTAACAGGGCGCACTGGATTAACAGGACGTACTGGATTAACAGGACGCACTGGACTTACGGGTAGAACCGGATTAACAGGGCGCACAGGATTAACAGGACGCACAGGATTAACAGGTAGAACCGGATTAACAGGGCGCACTGGATTGACAGGACGCACAGGATTAACAGGTAGAACCGGATTAACAGGACGCACTGGATTAACAGGTCGTACTGGACTTACGGGTAGAACTGGATTGACAGGCAGAACCGGATTAACAGGGCGCACTGGACTTACGGGTAGAACTGGATTAACAGGACGCACTGGACTTACGGGTAGAACTGGATTAACAGGTAGAACCGGTTTAACAGGTCGTACAGGACTTACAGGCAGAACTGGATTGACAGGACGCACAGGATTAACGGGTAGAACTGGACTTACGGGTAGAACCGGATTAACAGGGCGCACTGGACTTACAGGACGCACAGGATTAACGGGTAGAACTGGACTTACGGGTAGAACCGGATTGACTGGACGCACTGGATTGACAGG
>CANLRN010000211.1 GCA_947493495.1 uncultured Aquimarina sp. | reverse complement strand
CATTCGATGTGGACCGGGCTAATCGTCATTCCTGGGGGACACCCAGACTTCCGAGCCTCCAATGTGGGCCGATTCCGTGAAGGGGCAAATTACTTCAACAACGTTGATCCCTTATTTTCCAACTTGACGCTCTACAAAACCGCAACGGCACTCTATCCCTTGGTGACGAACGTAACGCTGCAATTCCGTAGTTTCCGGGCTGCCGATAATGAAGTCACGATGATGGACTCAGATCCCATGCGAATCGATGGTGGCCTTGTTATTGGCGACAGTCGCGGAAATCGCCAGCGTGGTGGTCCAAGGAGTGAGGGGCGGGGGCCAATCTTGCTGAACCTGTATCACGGTTATTCCGTATGGGATGATGTTCACCTTGCTGGCTATCGAAATGGCATCCTCCTTCAAAATAGTATTGGAGATCGAACTCGTCCCGATGCGAATTTCTCAGGTGTGTCCTGGGAAGATGACGGAACTCACAACGCCTTACTTCCGAATAATAGTGGACCCAATCGCCAGTATTCCCAAAAGACGGTTTACGACGTTGATGGCTCGTTGACCTCTGGGATTGGCGGTGGTGCCGGGTGGTCTATCGTGACCTCCTTCAACAACTGGATCATTGATACCAATGACGGTGACATTGTTCGCACCGATAACGGCGGCTATACAGGTCTGACCCGCAAGCGCGTGGGTAACCTACAGTTGGAACGCCGACACATTGGCCCGTTTGAAAACACTCGCTGGCGCATAACTAATCGGCAGGGAAAGGCGTACGAGATGGGTGGCAACGCCAGTGAGCGTGACCCCCAAATCTTGATCAACCGTCGTCCGAGACTTCAATTGGTGATGGGAGAAGAATACCAGGTGGATTTCCCACGAGGCGTGGACTTCGATTCCGAAGGTGTGCGATTTAACTTCCTGCAGTATTCGATGCCCGATAGATCTCAAAGTGTGACCTTGCGGTTCAAAGGCATGGCGAACAAAATGCGTCCGAGGTTCATTGAAACCGGAGA
>CANLRN010000210.1 GCA_947493495.1 uncultured Aquimarina sp. | reverse complement strand
ATGGAAGTAAGTCATTTGAAGCGTTTAAAGGAGCTAGAGGCTGAGAATTTGAAATTAAAAAGGATGTACGCAGACGTATCATTGGATTTACAAATGGCAAAAGATGTACTGTCAAAAAAGTGGTAAAGCCTTCCGTTAAGAAGAAAGTAATAGCGTTTCTCAGGAATAATTATACTGTAGGTATAAAACGAATATCAAGTATCGTAGGATATAGTCGTTCTTCGTTTTATTATCAAAGTAAACTGAATGATTCTGCTATTATAGAGAAATTAAATGAATTAGTAGAAAAGAAGCCTAATAGAGGTTTTGATTACTACTATAAAAGAAGTAGACGTGAAGGCTGCAAATGGTCAAGAGGTAGAATGTTAAGAGTATATCGCCTGCAAGGCTTAGTTCGACGACCTAAAAAACGTAGAAAATTACCAGAACAACAAAGAAAGCCGCTGTATCAACCTAAAACAGTTAATGAAGTCTGGAGTATGGATTTTATGAGTGATAGCTTAGCCGATAGTAGAGCATTTAGGATTTTAAATGTGATAGATGACCATAATCGTGAATGTTTAATTAGTCAAGGAAGCATAAGTTTTCCTTCTGAACAAGTCATTCGATATTTGGAAGAGCTAATAGAGTTTTATGGAAAGCCAAAGTATATTCGTACCGATAATGGACCTGAATTTATTTCTAATCAGTATAAAACTTGGTGTTTAAAGCAAAATATAACACCAATATACTCAGAGCCAGGAAAACCAATGCAAAACGGTTACGTAGAGAGATTTAATAGAACATTTAGAGAAGATGTCTTGGATGCTTATATGTTTGATAGCTTAAGACAATTTCAAGTAATAGCCAATAAAATTATTGCGGATTATAATGATAATCATCCACATGAATCCTTAGGAGGGAAAAGTCCTAAGGAATTTGGGCAAAGAAAAATCCCATTGTTGGTTTAAACCAACAATGGGATCAATAAAAACTATATTTTTGAATTATAGACTGTCTTAAGAATTATAAGTTTACA
>CANLRN010000209.1 GCA_947493495.1 uncultured Aquimarina sp. | reverse complement strand
GATAGTTAGTAAGGCTACCCAGATTATTGTTAGATTTCTCATAATAGTAATTTAGTTATTTGTTAGTGTTTATGTTTGTGTTATCAATTTTTGATCTGGATGTAATTACAAAGTAACTTTAGTAATTCCCAGAAAAGTATATTCTAAAAGAAAGCTTATCAATTATACTATATAGTATATCGTAAAAGCAGTTTTTTATAAAATATCTTGATAAGTGCTAAAATTAAACTTAAAAAGTTAATTCATTGATAATGAAGTGAATTAAATAGTATTCGTTTGGAATTTCATAGAATTCGTAAAATGGTTGAACTATTCGTTGTATAGACTAAAACAATAGAGTTTCCCTAAGGTCTTATCTTAGAAACCGAGAATTATAAAAAATTTACACCTATCTTATTTGGATATACTATAAAATAAAATAGATGATATAAAAAAAGTCGAGAAATGTAAAATTTCTCGACTTTTTTATTGAATACCATATACTATATGTATTGGACTAGTTCTTCAATCTTTTTAAAATTTCTATTTTACTTAATTCAAGTAGTTGAAGAGAAAATGAATGAATTTTAGCCATTTCTTATTTTTTTAAGAAATACAAAAAACCAAGATAAATTCTATTATTCTACTGCAAACTTAATAATTGATTGCGTATCTACTTTTAATAAATACATTCCTGTAGCTAAGTTTTCCACATCCAAATTAAATTCTTGGCTAACAATATTGATAGTTTTATCAATAACAACTTGACCAAATATATTCATTACTTTTAATGAATGAGAACCTTCACTGATATTAGAAATATTAAGTGTATTTGATGCTGGATTAGGGTACACCAAAATTTTACCATCTGCAATAGCATCTAAATTGCTAGATCTATTATTTATAGAATTGAATTGCCAGTGCTGATTTTGATTATTATTATTAGAAGTCCATAAATATACATTCTGTCTATTGGCACCCCCACCACGACCATCGATACTATACTTAGGCGCATTTCTTTTTTCTAGACGATAATTATTACCTCCAACATTTACTTTACG
>CANLRN010000208.1 GCA_947493495.1 uncultured Aquimarina sp. | reverse complement strand
AGAACTTCCCTCTTTTAACATTATGTTAACCATTATAAATAACTAGTTTTTTGTCCTAAACATGGGGGGAAGCTCAAAGAATGAGACGATATGCAACAGTTAGGAATCAAAAATAATAGTATACTATGGTATTATTATTCAAAAAAAAATAATATTCCAGAAAAAGAAAGTGTAAGAATTGTATAAAATAAAAACTGTCAGGCTTAAAATTTTAAGCCTGACAGTTTTTATTAATTAATTATTGTATATGATTTAATTATTTTTTAATAAATCGTAAGCTTTTATTTTCTATAGGATTAATAATATTTAAGAAATAAACTCCTCGTGGTAAATCCTGTATATTGATAGAATTATCAGGATTTAACTTTTGATCTATATATTGAGCACCTTTCAAATCATATATACGAATTTGAGTTTCTGTGGTTACATCTAATCCTTGAATAAATATAATGTCTGAAGATGGATTTGGATATACAGATAACGCTATCGTATCCACATCAACTATGGAATCTCTATTCGAAGCTTCTTCTGGCGTTAATATAATTTTATCCAAGTTCCATTGCCAGAATGTAAAACTTGATGCGAGGACTACAAAAGTATGTGTTCCTGCTGTTAATCGTACTTTTCTTTTTGCTTCTAATGAAATGTAATTCTCATAAGAACCAGTATTCGGAACTTTTTCTATACTTACAGGAAAACGATCAACAAATAATTTGATTTGTGCTCCGTTTGATGGGGTAGCGATTAGATATTCAATAGAATAAGTACCATCAGCTGGAACTTCTACTGTGTATTTCGCCCAATCAAAAGCATTTACAAAATCAATTTTTGTATCTGCTCTGTTTACACCACGTCCAGGTCCACCAGCAAAAGAGTCATCAAAGAAGCCTCCAGTCTTATCAAATGTTTCGGCTTCAATAATAAGACCGTTTCCAGGAGGAGGAGGTGTCCCATTTCTTTGTACGGTAATCGAATTCGATAAATCAAAACATCCTGATAAATCTGTCAATGCATTATTTCCTGCTTCCAATCCTTCTAATCC
>CANLRN010000207.1 GCA_947493495.1 uncultured Aquimarina sp. | reverse complement strand
AAATTAGATAGGTACCAAGGGTGTTTTGCTTGTGTTTTTAACGCTTTTAGGATAAGAATTGTGATCAGCGCAGTCCAAATTTGTATCATCACTGCATTTTGGGTAGTTCCGATGAAGGACTTGATGTGTAGTTGTTGTTTTATATCCCTGAAAAATATTTCTACTTCCCATCTAGCTTTGTAGAGTTCGGTTAGAGTATTTGCTGTCCAAGACATTTGATTGGTAATGATTTCTATGGTCTGTTGGTTTTTATCGTCCCACAAGGCTACTCTTCTAAGCTTTCTTGGATATTTTTCTTTGGTTTTGCTGCCTGTAAGCTCGATTATCTCGTCTTTTAAAACGTGTTGGTGTCTATTTCCGGGCAATTCTAGTTCTTGAATAGTCTTGAATTTTATGTTGGCTTTATGCCTGACCACAAAATAAACCCCTTTGCTGTCCCAAACATTCAGCAGGGCAAAATCATTGTAGAATCTATCAGCGACAATAACACTTCCTTTTAAAAGTGGAATATCGTAAGCTCCTTTGTTATCGGCTGTTTTTCCATCTGTTATGTTTACATAAGCGGGTAGATGTCCATCATAATCAAGTAGGGTATGCATTTTTACAGCTCCTTTCTTGGTTTTGTATTTTGCCCAATCAAACAAGCTTAAACAAAGGCTTATCGTGGTAGCATCCAACAAGAAGATCTTTGACTTTATCTTGAACTTGGTTCGCTTCATTTGAGCCTGCTGTCCTAAACTTTCCAAAAGAACATAATAGTAATCTCTAAAAAGCTCCCAACTTCTATTCTTATTCTGATAGCTCAAGGTAGATTTTGATGGAGCTTTGAGCATACCTAAATGATTTAGATTACCTGTTGCAGAGCGAAGACCATTACTTATATCACGAACAGATTGACTATTGGCAAATTGACAGAACAACATCGAGACTAAATGGGACCAACTAGTAAATCCTTTTTGATGTTTATCGCTTTGGTGTGAATCAACTAATTTTTTGAATCTTGACTTATCTAGTTTACTGATTATTTGAGAAAACAAGGTTATATTTAACATCAG
>CANLRN010000206.1 GCA_947493495.1 uncultured Aquimarina sp. | reverse complement strand
CCCCAAGTAGTAAATTCTTGGAAGCGGGATTTTTTAGATGGCGCTGCATCTGTTTTTAGTTCACCCACTAAGAATAAGAAGAGCGAATCGGAGGAAAAGGAAGAGCGTTTGTTAAAGACCATTGGTCAACAAAAAGTGGAGATTGATTTTTTAAAGAAAGCCTTGTCATGAAAGAGACTGTACAACAAAGAAGACAACATGTTGACAAGGCACATAAATTGACTGTTGTCCGTCAATGCGAATTATTGGATATCCACCGCAGTGGTCATTACTATAAGGCTTGTGGAGAATCGCCTTTAAACTTAGAGCTGATGCGTCTGATTGATGAACAATATATGAAACACCCTTGGATGGGAGTTCCTAAGATGACTGTTTGGTTACAGAAGGACAAAGGCTATCAGATCAATCACAAGCGTATAGAACGGCTTTACAGGTTGATGGACATAAGTGCCATTGTTCCTAAGCCCAATACCTCCAAAAGAGGGAAAGGCGAATTGCATAGGATCTATAAGTACTTACTAAAAAACCTAAAGATAGAGCGCCCCAATCAAGTGTGGGCAACCGATATTACCTATATTCCTGTGCAAGGAGGGTATTTGTACCTTGTAGCTATTATCGATCTCTATAGCCGTTTTGTAGTAGGATGGTCGCTTTCCAATACCATGACATCACAGTGGTGCCAGCAAACCTTGGAAGAAGCCATTGAAAACTATGGTAAGCCTGAAATCCTAAATACAGATCAAGGAAGTCAATTCACTTCTATAGAATTTACAGAATATGTTACAAAGGATCAGGGCATACGTCTTAGTATGGATGGCAAAGGAAGAGCTATTGATAATGTCTTTATAGAACGTTTATGGAGGAGTGTAAAATACGAACGTGTATATGTCTTCCCTGCTAACGATGGAATAGAATGTTACAAAGGACTGAAAACCTATTTTCAGTACTATAACTATGAGCGTAGGCATGAAAACCTGGATTATCAACATCCCATAGCATTATATCAACAAAAACTAAAAAAGGCAGCCTAATGAAAATAAAGGATAAATCAGGGTTATCAACAAAAGTGGGAAGTTATGAGTCTCCCCCTAGAAC
>CANLRN010000205.1 GCA_947493495.1 uncultured Aquimarina sp. | reverse complement strand
ATCCTCTTGCTGAAAAAATGCGTAGACATAGTCCTTATAACTATGCTTTTAACAATCCTATTTATTTTATGGACCCTGATGGGATGATGCCGCAAGGATGTTGTGGAAAATTGGGTAAACTTTGGGAAAGTGTAAAAGAAACTATTACATCTGATATTGCTAGTGCGCCAAGAGACTTTCAAAGGATGAAAACAGATTTAAAAAAGGCTAAAGACGCAGATTATGTTTTCAAAGTAAAAGGAAAAGTTAATATAGGTCCTCAAATAGGTATTAAAGCAAAAATGGGAGCTGCTACAATAAAAGGTAAAGCTTCTCTAGCCACTTTTCAGTTAGCTACTGGTAGTATTGATATGACTGAATTGGGACCTTCAGGAGATAGTCCTTTTGAAGGTGATTTTATAGGTAAAGATGGAGAGATTGATGTAGAGCAAAAAGTTTCATTAACAGCAAGTGTTTTTAATGCAGTAGAGATTGGGGGAGAAATGAAAAACGAATTTACAATTAATGAAAACGGAAATGTAGTTAATCAAAAAGATAGCAAAGGTTTTTTCGCTGGACCAACAATAGGATCAAGTAATAGTTCATCTAGTAAAAATCCTTTACAAGCAGCAGGTTTACAAAAGAGTTTAACCCCAAAAAGCAAAGTAGCGACCGCTAAAGATAATTTTTTCGGATTGGACATTGGTGCTGGAGCATCATTTATTTTAGGATTAGATTTGAGTTTAAAAATAGGAGTAAAACCAAAATAATGAGAGTTGTTTTTTTAATTATCGTTTCTTTAATTATTATTTCTTGCAAAACTGATCTTAGTAGCAAGAAAGTTTCAATAAATGAAACCGATTCTATTTATGTAGAGAGTTATGATAACGGTAGAGATAAAATTGTTGCAGAAGTCAAAAATGGTTTTTTTCAAGGACTTTACCATTCATATTATAAAAATGGACATATAGAATCTGGTGGAATAAAGATAAAAGGGGAAAAGTTTGGATTATGGAAATTCTATAATAAGTCAAATAAATTAATTCAAATATCTAAATATAATGAAGATACTATTCAGTTTGATTATGATAGAGAGGATTTTCCGATTAAGAAAATTGATTTTGTTTCTTCAAAATCATCGATGT
>CANLRN010000204.1 GCA_947493495.1 uncultured Aquimarina sp. | reverse complement strand
AAAAAGCAGGTTTTGAAGTTGTATTGGTTTCTGGCCATCAAACCAAGAACCTCAGAGCAAAAACCGATGTTAAAGATTGTCAGTGGATACAGAAGTTACACAGTCTAGGTCTTTTAAGGGGGTGTTTTCTTCCTGATGAATCAACCAATAGGTTACGGATTTTACATAGACACAGAGGTTCCTTAGTGGAGGAGTCTGCAAAAATGACCAATAAAATGCAGAAAGCGCTTCGGATGATGAATTTACGTTTAGATGTGGTATTAAGTGATATTACAGGAAAAAGCGGAATGGCTATTATAAAAGCTATTTTATCTGGACAACGCCAAGGAATTGAATTAGCACAGTTGGCTAATAATAGAGTTCGAAAAAGTAAAGAGCAAATTGCAGATGCACTTCAAGGACAGTGGAGCGATGAACATCTTTATGAATTACAAGATTGTTTTGAACTCTATGAGCTATTACAGCAAAAAATACAATGTTGTGATCAAAAGATAGAAACGCTATTGACAACTTATACAAATGATGTAGTTTGTGACTTTAAGGAAGTTAACTTAACAAAAAAACAAGTAAAAGGAAAAAATCAACCAAGATTTGATTTGACTACATTAAGTTATAAATATTACGGAGTAGACCTTTTTGCTATCGAAGGCGTTAGTATGAATACTGTATTAACATTAATAACTGAAATAGGACAAGGGATTTATAAATTTAAAACAGCTAAACAATTTGCTTCCTTTTTACGATTATCCCCTAATAATAGAATAAGTGGAGGAAAGATTATTAGTAAGCGTACTCGAAAAGGAAGTAACAAACTGGCTTTGGGCTTGAGAAATGCAGCTAATACGATCGATCGTAAAAAACAAGGAAGTCTAATGCACTTTTTTAAACGTATTGCTTATAGGAAAGGAAGAGCAGCTGCAATTACTGCAACAGCAAGAAAATTAGCAGTCATCATTTGGAATATGATCATTAAAAAACAACCATACAAACCGATAAGCGAAGTAGATTACAATGAGAGTATAAAAGCCAAAGCCATTAAATCTATTCAAAAAAGAATGAAAAAACTGGGTATAGTAAATAGCCAATTATCAATTACTTAGGAGTGAGTTAGATGGAATGCAATAGAA
>CANLRN010000203.1 GCA_947493495.1 uncultured Aquimarina sp. | reverse complement strand
ACTATTAATATAAAAACTATCTTTGTTATGAATGTAAAATTAAATGTTATGAACCTAAAAAGTGCTTTAAATAAGTACGTTACAGTCTCTCCTGATATTTTGGGCGGAACACCTGTGTTTAAAAACACTAGGGTTCCTATAAAAATACTTTTTGATTATTTGCAAGGAGGTGATAATATCCAAGAATTTTTGGATAATTACCCAACTGTAGAAAAGACTTTTGCACAGAAAGTATTAGAGTTGTTAGCCCTTTATGTAATCAAAATAGAGACAGGTAATGACGCTGCTGCTTGATGAAAATCTTCCTAGAAAACTAAAATATCGTTTTAGTGATGCATACGAAGTATTAACCGTTCCTGAAATGGGTTGGAGTGGTATTAAAAACGGTGATTTATTACAGCGTATGGAATCTAAAGGCTTAAAAGTGTTATTGAGCATTGATAAAAACATGAGTCATCAGCAAAATCTTGAGAAATATGAGGTGAGTTTGGTTGTTTTGAACTCCAAAGATGCTCGCTATGCTTCTTTAGTTGAATTTGTTCCAAGAATAGAGAAATTACTTGAATCAGAAATACAACCCGGACTCATCATTGTAGATTGAATTGCTAGAAGATTATGAATATAGAAAAGGAAATAGAAGAGTTGATTATTGAAATTAGGGAAATAAAAGATCCTTTATTTATTAAAGCAATTAAAAACATGTTAGTTTATCATAAAAAAGTAACACAACAAGAATGGTAGGAAAAGTTACCAGAAGGTAAAAAACAACAACTCATATATGGATAAAGAAACAGAAAAGTTAAGAGCAGAACTAAAAGAATTTATATCTACTTGCGAAGATGAGATGTTGTTAGAAAAAATGCTAGAAGCTGCTAAAAAATATCATAATGAAGAGGACTGAATCGGAGCTAATGAAGTTAAAATTAGAAATCATACAATTTATACTTGATTGTAATGATGAACATATATTGGCCAAAATGGAAAAGATTTTAAAAGAAGGATAACAATAATTTATCAATCCCGAATCGAAAGGTTCGGGATTTTTGTTTTCATAGATGAATAGCCAAGTGAGTCGCTCCGCTCCAATTCGTTATTATCACATCAGCCCGAGGTGGGCTTTTGTAATAAGCTGT
>CANLRN010000202.1 GCA_947493495.1 uncultured Aquimarina sp. | reverse complement strand
GGTGGATTACCTCCCCCGTTACATGTCACAGCATAAAACGTTCCACATGATGGCATAGACCAGTTGGTTCTATCTGGTTCTCCATAATCTGTATACGTATATATTACATTCGGACTAGAAAACTCAGTTTTATTCTCTCTATGATCAAATGTAGTGTTGTTTACTATGATATTTCTTGGACCTGGTCTAGTATGACCGAATCGTGCTCCTCCTGTAGCAAAAACACCCCAACTATGCCACGATGGACGAATGATTGTGTTTTGTTCTACCAAATTATTACCTCTATCTTTATTATGGAAGTTTACATCTCCCTCAATTCTATTTTTAAATACTACATTATATCTCGCTCCTTGTTGTATCGCAAAATGACGAATCTTTCTTACTGTAGAACCAATCACTAGATTATGCTCTCCTCGTAAATCAAAATAGCCTTCTCCGCCGCCACCTTTGTTGTAGCAGTTATCCACAAGAGAATTCCTAAAAGTATTATGGTCTCCATAAATCTCTACTGGATCAGAACCACTATTAATAACATCAACATTATCTACCCAATTATTATCGCCATCAATGCGCACTAGGGTATTGTCATTATCAGGAAAATCATTCTGAAAACATTCTCTACAAAACCTCCCATCGTTTAAGCCAGAACGATATTCTCTTGGCGGATTAGGAAGCGCTTCATAAACTAATCGTAGATCTTCTAAACCAGCATTATCAACTCCATTCCCGAATTTAACAGCATCTCCACCTTTCATTTTAACGCTAATCTTTACTCCATTTTTACTTCTACCACGTACTACAACTCCATCTTTTAGATTAAGTGTATTTGTTATGGTGTAAGTACCATTATTTAATAATACAACACCAGCTCCTCCTCTGTTAATTGCATTTTGGATGTTCCCGCCTGAGTTCAATGTAGCTTTTACATTTGTAATATTAGGAATTCCACCTTTTCTTCCTGCTGTAGCAAATTCTCTAATCTCAGAATAATTCGAATCAAAACATGAAGAGTTAGGACGACATCCACTACTCCCATCTTGAGCCTGAATGTTTAATCCATAGATAGTTAGTAAGGCTACCCAGATTATTGTTAGATTTCTCATAATAGTAATTTAGTTATTTGTTAGTGTTTATGTTT
>CANLRN010000201.1 GCA_947493495.1 uncultured Aquimarina sp. | reverse complement strand
GTCACGCGAAGACCAGTAATAATTGCTGACGACCGAAGTCGAGGAAGTAATTATGGTGCGATAGCAACTGGCGAAGCAGTGAACGAGTGACGAAGGAACACCTTATAACAGCTTATTACAAAAGCCCACCTCGGGCTGATGTGATAATAACTAATTGGAGCGGTAGCGACTCACTTGGCTATTTTTTATAGCCTATTTTTTGTTTTGGTATACTTTCTTCTTTAATGAATTTTTTCAGGTAATTAAAAATCGTCAATATTTGCTGGTCTTGGTTTGCTACTTTTTCTTCTATTTCATTGAGTTTTAACAAAACATCTTTATCCAATAAAAGTAGCTTTCTTATTTTGACAAATGTATCTATGATTACGATATTTACTTTTTCTGCTTGTTTACTTCTTAAAATGCTCGATAGCATTAATATTCCGTGTTCTGTAAAGGCATAAGGTGGATATTTTGAGTGCTGTCCTCTCTTTAAGGTCACAAAATGTGACCTTAAAGCTTTGTATTCTTCTTGTGTAAGTTTGAACATATAACGCTCAGGAAAACGAGTTAAATTCCTTTTAACTTGCTGGTTTAATACTTTTGTCTCTACACCGTAGAGTTCTGCCAAATCAGAAGATATCATAACTTTCTCTCCTCGTATTTCATATATTTTACTTGCTATTATTTCTTCCGGGACTAATTTATTTTCGTTCATTTATAATAAATCTTTTTAAGTGCGTAAAAGTACATTTTATAACTTTCAAATTCTAACAATGTTACCTTAAAGATTTTGGTGTCACAATTTGTGATATCAAGTTTAAGGAACCTATTTTACACCTTTAATCTTGTAGTCTCATTTTGCGATTTCAATGTATCGGATGATAATTATTGATGATTTCTTGCAAGTTTTCTAAATCATCTTGCAAGTATCTTTCTGTAGAGCTAATGTATTTATGCCCTGCCATTACCTGCGTTTTTCTAAGATTATATTGTTTTAACCAATTGGTAATTACCGATGCTCTGATCTGTTTAGCACTTTCTACTTTTTGATTTACTTTTTTTAGTTTTTTAATAATCGTACGTGTCATTGTAAATCGTTCTCCAGAAGGGAAGAGTTTATTAGTATCACTATGTAATCGTGCTAATAAGTGAGGTCTAATGTCATTTAGATACGTCATTAAACCCATCATTTGCCAAGGTTTTAGTTCTAATTCTCTGGCATTACT
>CANLRN010000200.1 GCA_947493495.1 uncultured Aquimarina sp. | reverse complement strand
TTTTTCTTGGGTAAGGGGATTTTTGTTTAAAAAATTAGAAAACCACGAAATTCCCATATTTCCGTTATAGACAATTATTGCTTGATATATCAAATTTTTATGAAACTAAACACACCTACATCAACTGTTCTCTATTCTATTGAGGAAACTACTAAAGCATATCGAAAGCTGTGCACAAAGAATATCCTTAAATCTTCTCTTGACATAACTATTGACCAAGGTTTAATCCTAATAATTTTAGATAAAGAAGAGAAAATATCTCAATCAGAATTGGGTGAATTAGTTTTTAAAGATTATGCGTCAATCACGCGTATTCTGAATTTAATGGAGAAGAAAGACTTTATAAAAAAAACTATAAGTTCGAATGACAGGAGAAGGTCTGTAATAGAAATTACTCAAAAGGGAAAAAAGACACTTACTATCCTAAATCCAATCATTCAGTTAAATCGGAATACGGCACTCAAAGGTTTAAGCAATAAGGAGATGATACATCTTTACGGCTTGCTCAAAAGAATAGCAGATAATTGCAACCAAGAATTATTTCAAATTAAGATTAAAAAAATATGAGAAACATTTTAAAAATTATAGTAATTGCTTGTTTGATGTCATCTTGCGACAACCAACCCATTAATAATAAACTGTCGCAAATACAGATATTCAGTCCAATAAACCCATCATTTCGATTCTTGGTATGACTCATCTACATAATCCAGGGGCTGATGAAGTGAACCTGGATATTGGTAATATTCATTCTGACCAAAGACAAAAGGAACTAAAGGAACTTATTGAAAAATTATCTCAATTTGAACCAACAAAAATTGCAATTGAAATTCCTTGGAATGATTCTTTGTTCAATCACAAATATTACCAACTCTTTCTAAAGGATAGCTTGAATGAAGAGAAAATGGGTAATGACCGGAGATTTTTTTCAAGTGAGATAATACAGCTAGCTTATCCCCTTGCTAAAAAAATGGAACACAATCGACTTTATGCAATCGATGCTTTTACAACTTTCCCGATAGATTCTGCATTGGCATTTGCACAATCAAATGGAATGGAAAATGTAATCAAGGATTTTCAAGATTTTACCGAAAATGCTCAAAAGGAAATAACGGAATTATCACAAAAAAGTATATCTGAAATCAATCCTGTCCTAAATAAATTTAAGGGATAAGAAATCTAACCATTTTACTAGTCTAAGACTAAATTTAGTTGAA
>CANLRN010000199.1 GCA_947493495.1 uncultured Aquimarina sp. | reverse complement strand
TGTAAGCTTCCCCCAACCAGAACTGTTAGTTAATCTAAAATTTCTATAAAGTTATTGTTTTTAATTCTTCTGGGGCTAGCCCCAGAAGAATTAAGTTTTGCATATTGTATTGGTGATATTTTTCCCAAAGCATCATGTGGCCTTTTGTAATTGTAATCATCTATCCAAATTTGTGTTTGCTCTCTTACCTGATTTAAATCTTCAAAAATATACTTGTTAAGTACTCCGCGTCGATACGAGCCATTGAATCGTTCTATAAATGCATTTTGAGTTGGTTTCCCAGGCTGTATATATTGGAATTCAATATTATGCATTTGACTCCATTCGTTAGTAATATGGGCTATAAATTCTGGACCATTATCCATCCTAATTTTTTGTGGCTTCCCTTTTTTATTAATTAGATGATTTAATACCCATACAATTCGATTACTTGTTAAAGAAAAGTCTATTTCTATGTGTAAGGCTTCTCTGTTGTAATCATCTATGATATTAAATGCTCTAAAGCGCCTTTTATTTTCCAGAATATCGGTTACAAAATCCATGCTCCAAGTATGATTAAGCTCATTAGGTACTTCTAAAGGTTCTTTTACTCTGGCAGGCAATCGTTTCTTAGCTTTCCTTCGTAATGGCAGCCCTAAAGACACGTAAATCCTATAGACACGTTTATGATTCCATAAATTACCTTCATTACGTAAACGATCATAGGCTTTCCAGAAACCTTCTTCTGAGTGCTGTTTTGCTTTTTCTAATAGTGCATTTTCTATTACTGAATCATCTTTAAGTAAAGGCTTATAATAATAAACACTCTTACTAATAGTAAGCACACGACACGCCCTGTTAATGCCGTAATGAATAAGATCATTCGCAATAGTACGTTTGGAACAGGGCTTTAAAGCTTTTTTTCAATGATCTCTTTTGCCATTTGATGATCTAGTGCAAGGGTAGCATACATCTGCTTAAGCTTTCTATTTTCATCTTCTAGTTCTTTAAGACGTTTTAATTCCTTGGCATTCATACCCGCATACTTGGAACGCCACTTGTAAAAAGCAGCAGAACTTACTCCGTGATCCCTTGTGATATCAGCAACTGATTTGCCGTTATCAAACTCCTTTAAAATCTTAGCGATTTGCTGTGGTGAAAATTTACTCTTTCTCATAATTACTGTTTAAAGTTAAAACTATTTTTATACTTTTAAACAGTTCGGTTTTGGGGGAAGCTTACA
>CANLRN010000198.1 GCA_947493495.1 uncultured Aquimarina sp. | reverse complement strand
CATAGGATCACTATAAAGTTCGGGAGTTCTTATCGTTAGCAAAAGAAATTAATAGATTTTCTTTATGTGGGGAATTAATGCCAACGGTTCGTGTAAGAATAGTTGCTTTTTGACGCGTAAGATTTTCCGCTAGGAAAATCCGCTGGTCAAAAAGTGCACTAGTCTTATGATAAGCCTAAAATAAGCAATTATTTTTACACTTTGTTAGCATTTGTTATGTTGCGAGTAGTATTTTTGGTCGGTTAGGAGTTCAGTTAAGAAATTCAGTATCAGCTTCCGATTCCGCAAACGAGCTAAATAATTCGTTGAGATTTTGATCCGCTTATTTTCTGTCAGCTTTGAGTTCAGTATCAACTTCCGCTCCCGCAAACGCGCTAAATTAATCCGTTGAGATTTTTGATCCGCATATTTTGGGTTAGCGTTTTGGTCAGTATTTTTTAGGATAAATTTTAGTTTTTTATTTCACAGACTCCTAATAAATGCTAACGGACTTGTGTATGAAACGTAGCGTGCAAAAAGACACTAACTTTTCGGATTAACACAGAGCCGAATTTTTATATTTTGTTTTTAACTTATCAATCTTAAAAGCCAAATTTAAAAATTTGGCGGTCTTTGCCAATAAATACAAACCTCTCGGAAAGCCCATATTAGCTATGTTTTATACACCGTGTTGTATGCAGTTTTTTATTCGAAAATCAGTTTTAATTCTCCATTTTCAGGAATCAAACTCCACTTTTCGCAAAGTTGGTCAAATTCCGATTTCATTTTTTCAATATCTGTTAAGTTCATATTCGGAACTCTAATTCCGCTGATATTTTGAGCTTCCCAATTTATTAACTCAATGAATTGTTCAATTTTTGCTGCTCCAGAACCGATAGATTGAAGATTTCTCGCCATAATTTCTGATAGCCAAGTTTCAGAACCCAAATTTTGGATTATTTCTTTATCAGATAATTCTTCTATTGTCATTCCAGATTTAACTTTTCCGTAAAAACCATTTTCCAGTTTGAATTCTTTTTCAACAACATAGTGAGCAATATCGTGATTCGGGATATCTGGCCCAAGATTTACACTTGTTAGTGTTCCATCTTTTCTTTTACAAGTTAAGGTGTTTCTATTTTTACCTTTTGTGATTATTATTTCCATTTCCTCAAATTGTCTATAACGGAAATATGGGAATTTCGTGGTTTTCTAATTTTTTAAACAAAAATCCCCTTACCCAAGAA
>CANLRN010000197.1 GCA_947493495.1 uncultured Aquimarina sp. | reverse complement strand
TATGATACTCCCAATCTTTAGGACAGGATAAAGTTATTTTTAAATTATTAAGAAGCCATTTGTTTTTGATAAAATATTTGATCAGGTGCTACTTTTCCGATTTCTGTATGTCTCCTTTTGGTGTTATAAAATTCAATATATTGTTTTACTTTTTTATATAAATCTAGACCTCCATTTGGAGGGTTAAGATATATTTTTTCGTATTTCAAGGATTTCCAAAACCGTTCTATGTATATGTTATCAAGAGCTCGACCTTTTCCATCCATTGAAATTTGTATTTGGTGCTTTTTAAGAGCAGTTATATAAAGATCACTAGTATATTGTGAACCTTGATCTGAATTATGGATTTTCGGTACTCCATACTCTTTAACAGTGTCATTCAAAAGTTCGGTGCACCATTCAGCACTCATTGAGTTAGAGACACTCCAGTTTAGTATTTTTCGACTGTGCACATCAATGATAGCAGCCATATACATAAATCCACGAAACATCGGGATATAAGTGATGTCAGTTTGCCAAACTTGATTAGGATGATCAATTTTAAGATCTTTCAATAGATAAGGATATATATAACTGGTTTTATCCCTTATCGTTGTCTTAGGCTTAGCATAAATGGTTTGTAGCCCCATTAACTTGTAAAGCCTTCGGATTCTTTTGATATTGACATTGTAACCTAAATCTAACTTGAGATAATCAGTCATACGTTCTACTCCATAATAAGGGTGTTCTAAGAAGTATTTATCGATTTCTTTCATCAATTTTAAATTCAATATACTTTCTCCTTTAGGCTTATAATACAAGCCTGAACGATGAATTTCTAATAGTTTACATTGTTCATTAAGGCTTAGTCTTGGATGAGATTTCATAACCTTTTGCCGTTTTTGGGTAATGCTCATTTCTCCAAGACTTTCTTTAAAAAATCATTCTCGACTTGCAACTGACCAATTTTACTATAAAGAACATTTTTTTCCTTATCCACTTCTTCAGTTTTAGTCTTGGAATCAAAAGCTTTAGAAGAATTTTCTATAAACTCTCGTTTCCAAGTGGATATTTGGGCAGGATGGATGTCAAACTTTGAAGCAATTTCCTGCAAAGTAAGTTGATCTTTGATAGCTTCCAAAGCAACCTTTGCTTTGAATGCAGAACTAAATTTTCTTCTCGATTTTTTCATATGTACAGCGTTAAATTTACAATTTAAGTAGCTGTCTTAAAAATGGGGAGTATTATA
>CANLRN010000196.1 GCA_947493495.1 uncultured Aquimarina sp. | reverse complement strand
GGCGGAGATCAGGATTGGAGAGAAGCTTTCGATACCGATATGGATGGTATTCCCGATGTAGCAGATCTAGATGATGACAATGATGGTATTTTGGATACTGAAGAAGATGATTGTGCGAACTTAAGATATAATTTAGCAGCTAATAATACTTCAGCTAGCGGAGTTACCTTTCCATCAGATAGGGGTATAGATATTACTCCGACGTATACTGAGAACAATCCAGGGACTCTTACTTCAACAACAGTTTTTACGTTTAATCAAATATCTTTTGGTAATAATTTTACTGCACTCGGTCAAACAAATGATTTGGATATAGGAATAAGTCCGCCTAGTAGAGACATAACTATAAATATTTTAGATTTTGATCAAAGCAATGCTTCTGAGTTCAGTGAACAATTAACAATTACTTTTTATAATGGAACTACAGTTGTACCATATATCGTTGAATCATTAGGAGCTAATATTACAGCTGTAGGAAATACTTTTACTGCTTTCCAAGGAGGAAATACCACGGCTGATCCAGATAGTAATATAGGGTTTAGAATAAATGACACCATCGATAGGGTAGTTATTGAACAAGGAATAGTATCCAATACTGGGGGTACTGATCCTTTTTTGCAATCCTTTAGTATACAAATTGGTACTTGTTTTATTGATACTGATGGAGATGGTATAGTTGATAGATTAGATATCGATTCAGATAACGATGGCATTCCAGATAATGTCGAGGCACAACCTACGATTGGGTATATTGCACCAGGTACTAATGGAGTAGTTGGCCCAGCAGATGTAGATCCGCTTACAGGTATTCCAACGGTATATCCAGCAACAGGATTAGATATAACCTTACCTACAGTAAATAATGATAGTGATGGCATTCCAGATTACTTAGATGATGACAGTGATAATGATGGATTATTAGATACAACAGAAGCAGATTTAACAACTCCGACCAATACAAATGATATTGATATGGATGGATTATTAGATGCTTTTGATGTCGATAATTTAACTGCGGATGTTAATAACAACTTAGATAATGGATCAATTGATACACCAAATACAGATGTAGGAGATCCTTCTCAAACAGATACAGATGTAGATTATCGCGATCCATTAGAACCTTTGGATACTGACGGAGACGGGATTCCCGATGTTACAGATTTAGATGATGATAATGATGGTATCTTAGATGTGGAGGAGACTAGTTGTGCACCAAATGCAGTACCTGCACCTTCTCCATT
>CANLRN010000195.1 GCA_947493495.1 uncultured Aquimarina sp. | reverse complement strand
TTCGGGCGCGAGCGGAGGTCTATTTATAATTTCTTTTTGGAATAATATCCTTTCTCTCCTGTTGTTATATTTTTAATAATAAGTGTTTTACCATAACAGAACACTATTTTTCCTAATATTTCATTATTCCTATAAATTGTTTTTTCTGTTAAACGTTCACTATTAAATTGAATAACATCTCCAATATGAGCCCCATCTACATATTTCCAGTCTTGACTCTCAATGTATGAGTTACTATTCGAATAAATAAGGAAAGAAGTTATTAAACATATAATAATTCCGATTCCGATAAAGTATATAATTCTTTTCTTATTCATTATGTTATCCTTTTTTCTTTCTAGTTCTTCCTTTTCTTATTTTTTTCTTACCTGGCTGAAAAGTTTTACCTGTTACAGTTCCATTCTTACTAATTTCTATTGGGTTTGCTCCTTCTTGAAAATACTTTCCGTTTATTGATCTTCTATTTCCTCCTACCATATAGACAGATTCATTTTCAAAATTCCCTTCTCGCATTTTAGCATTACTTGATCTTGTATTAGTATAATTAGAAGGATATGATGATGTAGTTTGACCTAACACTTCTACGCCTTCATAATTAGGAAGTCCCGAAATTATATTTGTAAATGATTTACCTCTTGTTGCATTACCCGTATTACAACCATAGAACCCACATTTAGAATTTCCGTCTTGAGCCCAATTAAAATCTATATTACCCCAAGCTTCTATCGATAATTGTGTAGAACCTTCGTAAAGTCCACCTTGAGAAGCAGCTTCTGAGCCTATTGGCCCATCTAAACCTGCGTGTGACCATATTCCAAACTCTCTAGTTTCTCCATATTCAGGACTTAATTCAGCTACTTGATTTTCCACGCTTTCTTCTAACTTACCTAAATCTTTCACCTGTGTTGCCTTAAATATGTCGCCATCGCCTAGTTCTCCAGATTCCATTAAATCCATAGCCCTTGTAATTGCTGCTTGCCAAAACATACTATTATCAGCTTCATTATCGGATTCAACTGCATAAAAAAGATAAACATCTTCTCCATTAGGGTCAACAAAAGAAATAGGATTATTCAAGGTATATCCATAAGGAGAATATGTAGCCCATTTTCCTGATAAAGGATCTAAGCTCATCCAACGTCCAATACTTGCATCATAATTTCTTGAATCGAAGTCGTGCCAGTTTAGACCTAATTCTTGGTTATTTTCTTTCCCCCCAAAACCATATCTATACTCCGATACAATCGTATTATTATACCCTTTGTGTTGGAGTCCAAA
>CANLRN010000194.1 GCA_947493495.1 uncultured Aquimarina sp. | reverse complement strand
CGTATCGATGGCGCACTCAGTAAATCCTATCTCAATAAACATCAACAAGCACTAAAGAAATTTAGAGAATATTTAATACAACACAATGCCAAAACACCCTTGAGGGTGCATTTAAAATCAGAGACTCAACCCACAGAAGAGCGAATCAATATTTTATCACAATCCGAAGTCAAAGAGTTGTTTGCTGCCTGTAATTATAGTAGTAAACGAAAATGTATTAGAATACGAGATAAAGCCATCTTAGCTATATTCTACAGTTGTGGATTTCGTAGAAATGAAGCAGTACACCTTAATGTGCAAGATGTGTTTTTTGAAAAAGAGCGTATCTATGTTCGTAAAGGCAAAAACTACAAAGAACGTTTTGTACCGATAAACAAATACAATCTAGGTATTTTAGAAGAGTATATCTATGATGCTAGACCATACTTTGATCATAAATGTGTTACAGAAGCCTTGTTTTTAAACCATCATAGTGCACGCTTACAAGGAATGAGTTTTGCCAATCGATTAAAAGCTATTGCAACAGCCACAGAAAATAAATCCATCATTGCTAAAAACATTACCCCACATACGCTGCGACACTCCATTGCTACCCATTTACTACAAAAAGAAGTACCTCTAGATAGTATCAAACATTTTTTGGGGCATACCAGTCTAGAAAGCACACAAATCTATACACATCTTTTAAAAACTATTACTAATGAAAACCGATAAGCAAAAAACATATCAACAATACTTGGAAGAAGAAGGCTATACCCACAAGACCATTACATCAAAAAAGAGAGAACAACTTTACTTTACCAAATGGTGCAAACGACAATCCACTACAGCTATAGAAATCGATTATAAAACTTGTTTAAAATACATCAAACATTTAACTAGAAAAGGCAATAGCAAACGAAGTATCAATCACAGATTATCCAGCTTAAAAACTTACTTTACCTACCTAATCAGTGAAGCCTATCGAATAGATAACCCAATAGAAAACACCAATGTACGGGGAACACAACGAACCATACATTACAATCTATTAGAATCCGAAGAATTAGAGGATTTATATTACAGTTATGCTACAGAAAACTATCAAGAAATATATCACAGTTACACAGCAAAGCGTAATAAAATCATTATTGGGTTATTGGTATATCAAGGTTTAGACACCGCAGATTTAAGCAATTTAAAAGTAGAAGATGTACAGCTCAATAAAGGTAAAATCTATGTTCCTAGTAGAAAACGAAGTAATGCCAGAGAATTAGAACTAAAACCTTGGCAAATGATGGGTTTAATGACGTATCTAAAT
>CANLRN010000193.1 GCA_947493495.1 uncultured Aquimarina sp. | reverse complement strand
TGAAATCAACCAAATCGTACATCAGAAAATTGAACTCATCAAAAAAATTAACCAATCTTCTAAAATTAAAAAATTAACCGAAGCTTATTTTTCTTTGACTGATACTTTTCATCAGGTCATTAGCTCAATCAAAGGCGTTAAAACCATCATCGATAAGCATAAAGAAACCATTGTAGATTCCATAGAAAAGGTAAAGGATGTAATTTCTATAAACCACCAAACCCAATCAAACTTGGTGTGCCGATGATACTATATTTAAAACAGAAGATCATCAAAAACACTATACTATATACACTTCCTAATTGATCATTTCTCAAAATATATCATAGGATACAAAATTGCTGACAAGCCTTCTCCTACTCTTATCAAAGACCTCCTTAAAGAAGCTTCCATTCATTATAAACCAGACCAAATAGAATTCTTAACCGATGGAGGAACAGAAAAATGTAAACCATACCGTAAGCTCATTTATCAATGATAATGAAATACCTATACAACATCTGATTGCTCAAAAGGACATAATATATTCTAACTCCATGATAAAATCTGTAAATAAAGTCATTAAGCATCAATTTTTATTTCCAAAAACTACTGCTGACAAAAATGAGCTAGAACAACTTCTCTCAGAATCCGTAAATACTTACAATACGATCAGACCACAATTCAGCCTTGGTGGCAACACCCCAAAAGAAACTTTTACTGGAACAGTCATCCAATTTTCTAAATATTCCCAAAAATTCAAAGAACAACTACAAATAAGGAGAAAACATCACCAAAACAATCAGTGTAGTCACTGCAAATAAATAATTCTTATTATCGAAAACAAAAATAAACTAATAAAACCGATACTAGTTAACTCATTTTAAATCAATGAAACTCCACATTTCACAATCAACATATTTTCAAACACATACCTTATAAGAACCGCTTTTTTGTAAAATAATCGTAGAGATTGCAAGACTCCGCTCAGGCTAAACTTCTCGTCCAGCCAAGTATATTGAACCTTATTGAAATATCTAACTATTCAATTGATAAATTACTTGAATTAGAAGCATTTGTAAAAACCCATTCTGCATTATTAATAGATTCATAAGGGATACACTCTTATTTACTTAACAGTTGTGCAAACTGCTAAAAGGCACTGAATTGTAGTTAATATGGACAACTTTCAAGCTAATTACGATAAAATACTCAAGGTTTTAAAAGAATTAGATTCCAAGATGGATTATTTACATCAAATGAGCTTCCCCCCATGTTTAGGACAAAAAACTAGTTATTTATAATGGTTAACATAATGTTAAAAGAGGGAAGTTCTA
>CANLRN010000192.1 GCA_947493495.1 uncultured Aquimarina sp. | reverse complement strand
TACCAAAACAGCCATAGTAAGATCAATGCTAAAACACCAAACCCTATTGCCCAATATATAGCCGTATTATCTGTAAACTGAATCGCAGCGTGATCACCAACTAAATAAAACCCGCCCCAATAAAAGGGATGGACTCTGTTGAGATCAGCCGTATTTAGATATTGTAGTTTGGCTTGTTGTAAGGCTTTGGCCTTATTCATCCCCTCTTTTAGGTTGGTATAGAAATTTTTCATCAACGTTGGAGTGGTTTGATCCGATACTTCCCAACTGCTTAATAACAAACTCTTCGTCCCTGCGTACTGAAAAGCGGTTCCTAAACTCATAATCCCTTCGCCTTTGGCTATTTTACCTGTTCCTGTATTACAAGCACTCAATACAGTTAACTCTGCAGGAATATCTAAAGCAAATAATTCGTGACTATATAAAAGGTTGTCTTCGATCGTATCTTTATTCTTAGTGAAATATAGTTTAGAGTTCTCGGGGCGTTCATTGTCGACTTCTCCGTGTAAGGCTAGGTGTAAGATATTGTAATTACTTGCGTTTTTCTTAAAATTGGATTCTACCGCCTCTGACCCGTAGTAATATTGTCCATCGATGATATTGGCAATCGCCTTGATCTCTTCACGCGTGCCTGGTAGATCATCCCCTGTATCCCGTAGACTTGCCAAACTCATGTCACTAGCATCTACGATATTGGTGCTATCAGAAAAAGAAAAGGCTAAGCATTCTTCTTGTTGCTCCGTATTAGGATGTATAGATTCCTTACTTTGATTAAAGAATAAGGTAGCAGAATTGGCATAGCTAATGACATAGTCTTTTAAGAGATAAGAGAGTTCTTTTGGGTTATTAGAAGAGTCATCTTGACTTAATAATAGATCAAAATTAAGATGCCACAATGAACCGTCAGGAACCACAATCAGATTTTCTCCGACTAGTTGATCTTTGATCGGCGCGAGGAGTGTTTTATATAATTCGTACGCTTGTGTTTTATAGGTTTTAGTATTTTTATCGGTAATAGTACTTCTGAATCGCTCTATTTTTTGAGTAAGCTTTGGAGTGGCTAGCTCTTTGACCTCGATTTTGTTTTTGGAAATGGTAAACGCATAGGTAGTACTATCTGCAGTAAAAAATTCTAATAAAGTTGTTTGATCGTCTAGTTTTTGCTGGATATCTGTTACAGAAATTACCTTATTATTATATTTTAACTGATGGTATTTAGGATAGTTTTTTTCTAGGAGTTGTGTAAGAGAATCTTGTTTTCTGGAGATAGCAAAGAGTTTGCTTTCGTAAGTAGTAAATTTTACGGGATCTCTTTCC
>CANLRN010000191.1 GCA_947493495.1 uncultured Aquimarina sp. | reverse complement strand
GGGACTATGTAATATTTTGTGTTTTATCACTTTGTTAGTTTGAAAAATGATTTTGAAATTCATAGGCAAAAAATTTACTTTTAAATTTTTATTTTATGAACAACGAATTAGAAGAACAATTAGATGCTTTAATTGGCAAGATTACAAACAAGGAGGATTTCGACCAAGTCAAGGAACAATTACTTAAACGCGGCATAGAATCGCTTTTAAAAGCAGAAATGACTGCTCATTTAGGTTATAACAAAGGTGATTCAGTAATAGGTAATAACCACCGTAATGGTTTTTCTCAGAAAACCATAAAAACCCAAAACGGAGAACAACGTATAGATATACCTAGAGATAGGCAGTCTAGTTTTGAACCAGTCATTGTTCCAAAACATCAAGCCATTAGTCAAGAATTAGAAGACTGTATTCAGTTACTTTATGCTAAAGGCATGAGTAATAGTGATATTATAGATTTTATAGAACGGACCTATGGTGTTAATTATTCTACATCACAAGTATCAATTATTACAAATCAACTACTAGAAGACATCAAGCTTTGGCAAAACAGACCACTTGAAGATATATATCCTATTATTTGGATAGATGCCATTCATTATAAAATACGACATGAAGGTAAAGTTATCTCTAAAGCCTGTATGATTGTTTTAGGGGTTAATACCGAGGGACAACAAGATATTTTGAGTATGTCTATAGTGGAAACTGAAAAAGCATCAGCTTGGATGTCTATTTTAGATGATCTGCGAACACGTGGTGTAAAAGACATATTCTTCTTGTGCTCAGATAATTTACCTGGACTAGACAAAGCTGTAGAGGCTATATTTCCTGATAGTATTCGTCAAATATGTATTGTGCATCAAATTAGAAACTCATTAAAATATGTAAGCTATAAGGATCGAAAAGCTATCATAACAGATATTAAAAGTATTTACCAAGCTGATAATGAAAATTTGGCATTAGAAGCTCTTGAAATATTTAAACAAAACTGGGAAAGTAAATATTTAGCAGCAGTACAGTCTTGGGAAAATAACTGGGATAATTTAACCGCTTTTTTAAACTACCCAAAAGAGATTAGAAAACTCATTTATACTACTAATATTATTGAAAGTTTTAATGCAAGTTTAAGAAAATACACGCGTAATAAAAAAGTATTTCCTAATGATGATGCGGCATTAAAATCAATTTATTTAGCCGCACAAAGTATTAGTAAAAAATGGAAGAAAACACGTTTTAAATGGGGACAAATATACAATCAATTGTATATTTGTTTTCCTGAAAGGTTATAATCAAAATATTTTAACCTATGAATTTTGAAATTATTTTTCAAAAACACAAAATTCTGGATAAACTC
>CANLRN010000190.1 GCA_947493495.1 uncultured Aquimarina sp. | reverse complement strand
CATTAGTGTCCGGTAAAATTATTTAAAAGCGGGATTTCCTATTTAGGATTTCCCGCTTATTGATATCTTGATGTTTACCACAACAAACAAGAATATGAATAAAAGTACACATTTTAGCGGACAACCTATTATCAAACAACTTCTAAAATTGATCCCTGTTAGTAGTGTTGGGGCAGCGGTATCGAAGTATAGTAGTGATAGATATTACAAGACCTTCAAGACTTATGATCATCTTGTAACTATGCTTTATGCTACTCTTGGTGGAGTAAGCTCACTTCGTGAACTTTCCACTATACTTCTTGCTTGCGAGGGTCGCATAGGTCATTTGAATCTCAAGCATTTTCCTAAACGAAGTACGTTATCAGATGCCAATAGCAAACGTGACAGTAATGTCTTTGCTGAGATCTATTCTGGACTATTTAAAAAATATCATCGTTTTTTATCGGACAGCAGTCCGCTCTCTCCTCCAATAAAGCATTTGAAGATTGTGGATTCAACCACCATCAGTCTTTTTAGTGATATTCTCAAAGGAGTGGGACGTAATCCTATCACTGGTAAAAAGAAAGGAGGGATTAAGATGCATACCATGATCAACGCTTTAGAAGATGTACCCTGTCTTGTCCGTTTTTCAAGTGCAGCAACTCATGACCAAACTTTTCTCAAAGATCTAAAGCTAGAGAAAGGTTCTTTTGTAGTCTTTGACAAGGCTTACAATGATTATAGACAATACCTAAAATGGACTAGCGAAGATGTCTATTTTGTTACTAGACAGAAGGACAATGCCTCATATACCAGTATTGAAGAATTCAACCTGTCCGACACCACTAGTAATGCAGTACTCAAAGATGAAAGAATTGTAGTTAATAAGGACAAAGAGGAAATTGAATTACGACGGATTGCCTACTGGGATAGTGAAAAAGAAAAGCTATATGAGTTTATATCCAATAATTTCTTAATTGCTCCGGATAAAATTGCCAATATCTATAAACATCGTTGGCAGATAGAGACGATGTTCAAAAGACTCAAACAAAACTTCCCGCTCAAATACTTCCTTGGAGACAACCAAAACGCCATAGAGATACAAATCTGGTGTGGACTAATCATACAGCTACTAATGCTTGTGATTCAACGAAGAACTAAACGTAAATGGGCATATACAAATATGGTATCAATGGTACGATTCCATCTGATGACCTATATTGACCTATTCAAATTCCTAGAAAATCCAGACAAAAAATGGATAGAACTCACAACGAAACCGCCAAATAAACAGCTGTCACTTTTTGGATAAGACCCCTTGCTATTCGAAAAATGACAAATCAAAGCCTGTTTACTAGACTTAACGAAGATTTTTTTGATAAATTAGATTTTAGTCGGACAACAATG
>CANLRN010000189.1 GCA_947493495.1 uncultured Aquimarina sp. | reverse complement strand
TTTAACTATTATTGCAAGATCTCTCTAAGTGGCACCATTTGACCGAAATGGGTGGCACGGTCAATCCGAAATAGCCAAATAGATTTTATCTTGTTTAAGTAAAACATAGAACTCAATTTTATCATTGACAGGAACTATAAAAATTTCTTCATCTTCAATAAATTTTACTAAATCTTTCTTGTTTAGCTAAGAAATCGAAAAAGTATCAATATATTTTATTTCCCATTTTCCATCAATTTTTTCTAAAAAAACCAAAGAAGAATATCCATTTAAATATCCATTACTTACGCCTGAAATCGTTACAGCTTTACTATAATCTTCATTAAACGAAATAACATATAGGTTTAGTAATTTATCAAAATTCTTTCTTACGTAACGGACGTCTCTTTTTAATTTGTTAGTATCTAAAATTGATAATTGGTAAGGTCTTTTTATTTTAAATTTAGACAAATCGACAATAGTTTTTTTATTAATTCTTTTAATATCACTAAGCAATTCGTTAAACTCAACACTTAAATTTTCTTTTGAAGAAAACCTCTTAGAGCTTTTCTTCAAAATAGGATAAATCACTATTTTCACTTTTTGATTGAGAATAGAATCCTTTTGTTTTTTTGAAAAAGGTTCTAAATTATATAATTCCCTTGGAGGAATCATAGGTTCTCCAAATTTATCGACTAGCAATGACAATATATCATAAGTGTTTTTTTCAATTTTATACCCTTCTGATTCACACGAATAGCATGTAATCAAAATTATTAAAAACAGTATTTTTTTCATTTTTAATTGCAGTTTGTGGGATTAAAATCAGTGTTATCGAGAACAATTTCTTGTAATCGATATATCTCGTCACTCTCCTCTCTACTTAGGATACCTTGATAATCATAGTCTCTTAAACCATCCCATCCAAATCCCATATAATACTCTAAAGGATATCTATTGTTATCCAGTTCTCTAATTGCTTTGGCTATTGGTGTCACGTAATTTTCAACCATATAAACATGCTGTGCATTTGCAGCCATAAACCGAAAGTCATCATTAAAATTTCTGTATAGGTCAAACAATCTCTTTCTATCATTTGGATTGACATTTCCATTATTAGCTTCATTAACAAACCTAAATAATTCCGCATGAATCCCTTCATGTAATATTGCAGAAGCTGCATCCAGAGATTCTAAATTTGTATTTTCCAATACAATAGTAAGAACATTTGAATTAATCAATAAATCATCATCAGTACACATTCTATCCGTAGTAGTACATTGTCCAACTCTAAAATATAAATTATATTTAGGATCATCAATAAATGAGCCAATTGTTTTTCTAAAAAGATTACCATTTGTTCTTTTCAACTCATTATAAACACAATAGGCTTTTGTTATTAAAAATGATGAATCCAATATAACTCCATCGTCAAAA
>CANLRN010000188.1 GCA_947493495.1 uncultured Aquimarina sp. | reverse complement strand
ATAAACCTAATAATTGTTTGCAACAAAGGTAGGTTAGCTTATAAAACTAGGAAAGATGTACTTGCTCGAAGCGATACGAACAAATCAAATTTACGGACGATATAAAATTTACAGGATTTCTTAAACGGCTATTTGGATTTATGCTTGGTGGAGGCTTTAAATCCGTATTACCAGATGTAATGAAAAATTTTAAAAAACTTGCAGAACAAGAATAAACAAAATAAAATGATTGCACTACGAATAATCTATGTACTAAATTTAATTGTCGCAGGACAAATTGCGATTTCAGCACTTTCAAACCCAAAAAATTCTGCTCTAACCACATTTGGAAATGCTTACCAGCCAACAGAAGTTATTAAGCTTGTCGGTTGTCTGTGGTTAGCTATTGCAGTTTTATCAATTTTAGGAATTTGGAAACCAATAACCTTTTCACCAGTACTTTTGTTACAAGTAATTTATAAAGGAACTTGGTTATTTGTAGTTGCACTTCCCGCTTTCCGAAATGATATTCCATTTCCGAAAACTATGGCTTTATTTTTTGTTGTTTGGGTTTTGGTGCTACCATTTGTAATTCCTTGGAAAGAGTGGATGAATTAAAACACGAAAAAACCAGCAGGTAACAACGTGTATAAGCAATAGCGGTTTAAGTACTAACTTGAACCGCTATTGTTTTAAATAAAGTATCTTGTAATCTGAAAAGCAGTTGCATAAAATCTGCTACTGCTCATACACAAAATCGTTGTGGTGCATTAGACTCACTCGACTAAAAACTGAATTCTAAAGTAAATTATCCAAAAATTATTCTTAACTTTGTATCTAAGTAGATACAATTTTATGTTCTTTATTGAGAAAACAACAGAATTTGACAAATGGCTAAAAAAGTTAAAAGACTTTAAGGCAAAAGCAAAGATTTTGTTCAGAATTCAAAAATTAGAAACAGACGAACATTTTGGCGATTGTAAAACAGTTGGAGATGGAATTCGTGAAATGCGAATAAATTTTGCTAAAGGCTACAGAGTTTATTTCAAAGAAAAAGACGGAAAAGTAATTGTCCTTCTGATTGGCGGAGATAAATCAACTCAACAAAAAGACATTACGAAAGCGAAAGAAATTTGGAAAAAATTAAATAAATAGAAAATGGAAACTTCAAGATTTGAAATAGCAGATTATTTGGAAAATAAAGAAATGATTGCGGAATACCTAAATACAGTTTTGGAAGAAGGTAATAACGCGGATATAATTAATGCAATCGGACACATAGCAAAAGCAATCGGAATGACAAAAATTGCGGAGGAAACTGGTTTGAGCAGACCGAGTTTGTACAAATCATTATCAGAAGGAGCGAAACCCCAATTTGCTACAATTATGAAAGTTTTGAAAGCAATAGGTGGACAAATCCAAGTGAATCCTAAGTCCGCATAAAAAATGTCGAGTAGGTAAAGGGGAATCTCACCCCTAAACCTCTCACAGAACCGTACGTAATAGTCTCCCATCATACGGCTCT
>CANLRN010000187.1 GCA_947493495.1 uncultured Aquimarina sp. | reverse complement strand
CGCAAGCGAAATTAAGTAACGGCTAGCGCGATGGCTCTAGGCTCGTGCCGTCAAAGATTGGCGGGTAAGAGTAAGAATATAAAAGTAAAGACCAGTTACATTGATTTGTAGCTGGTTTTTTTATAAAATAGATTGAATTTTTCTTTTAGCAATAAAGGCATCAATCACGGAAAATATATGCTCTTTATCTTCTTCTTCAAACTTAGATACTTCCAGAATACGCTCACGTGTATGTTTATCCACCTGCACATCTGCTTTACCTGTAAGATAGTACATTCATCTCTGAAAATCGTAAAGTATTACTAGACTATAAATAAGTCAAATCCCGCTATGTTTGCAATAAGGGAAACCCTTGCGCTGTTTTTACAAGCAGCAGAGAAAACTAAGGCGGGTATTTTTAGCTCTCTAAAAATCGTAAAAATGAATATTAAAAACTTCACAGAAAAGTATGTAAACATTATACATACAGATCCAACAACTAAAGAAACCTTTATCAGAGTACCCATACAAGATTATGGAGAACTATCTTTTATGAAATATACTTTGATAGAAAACCTGAACTTATTAAGTCAATTAGACGATCATATAAAAACTGAAAGAGATATGAAAGACAGTATGTTCTGGATATCCAAAATACTATTAGCTAGTTATCCTGCCGAGGAACTCAAAGGAATAGCAAAACTAATTAAAACCGCATCAAAATTAATGTAGAAGCATAATTATATTGGAGGTCGCAATTTTTGACCTCCAATTTATTTATTTTTATAACCTGAAAACAAAAATAATGAGTAAAGATATTATCACACCAGACGAATCTATAAGCAATCAAATATATTTAATCAGAGATCAAAAAGTAATGTTAGATAGAGATTTAGCTACTTTATATGATGTAAAAAACATAAGATTAAGAGAACAAGTTAAACGTAATATTGAAAAGTTTCCTGAACATTTTATGTTTAGACTGAATGAATCCGAAGTTGATATTATGGTATCGCAAAATGCGATACCTTCTAAAAAGCATCTAGGAGGTTCTTTGCCTTATGTTTTTACTGAACACGGAATTTTACAACTAGCTAACGTTCTAAAAAGTGAAAGAGCAACGCAAATGAGTATAAAAATCATAGAGATTTTTGTGAAAATGCGTGAAATGTTGACAGATAACCTAAACATCAAACTTGAAATTGAAGAAATCAAAAAGAAACTTACCAATCAGAATAAAAATATTGAACTCGTTTTTAGTTATTTAGATGAACTTTTAGAGAAGAAAGAAAATCCAAAACCAATCAATAAAATTGGTTACAAGAAATAGCCAAGTGAGTCGCTCTCGCTCCAATTTATTATTATCACATCAGCCCCGCTCCGCAAAGTCTCCTGACTTAGCGGGATACTCAAAGAAGGATTATAAAAACTAAGAACCAATTACATTGATTTGTAGCTAGTTTTTCACACTCAATCTTCTCTAGTGTTCCAGTTTTCTTAACTTAACGACATTGATAAATTGAGTTTAACCCGCTTTATGCAATAGAAGGTTGTCAAGAAGCTTGTAGATGCAAGAAATACTAGTGTTTTCTTAATTTTTG
>CANLRN010000186.1 GCA_947493495.1 uncultured Aquimarina sp. | reverse complement strand
AATTGCTACAAAGAAAGATTTTGTTGCTATAGAAGTTACCCCAGAGCAGGAAGCTCGCAGTATTATGATCCGCCTGAAAAGCGGAGTTGAGATCGAAATTCCACTATAGATGTTTGCACTAGGTACTTCACATAATTTTCAGCTCTACAATCATCCCACAGATATGCGCAAAAGTTTTGATAGTTTACGCGGGCTTGTGATTAATGATTTGGATCAGAATCCTGATAATGGTACGGTCTATATCTTCATCAACAAGGTTAGAAACAAAGTGAAATTGTTACACTGGCAGTCAGGTGGATCTATATTGTATTATAAGCGACTAGAATCTGGCACTTTCGAGTTGCCACAATACGATCAGGAAGTGGGAAGTCTGCGTTTAAGTTACTCTCAACTAATTTTACTGATTGATGGCATCGCCATTACTAATATTACCAGAAGAAAGCGTTACCAAAAAAAGTGATTTTTAGATTGCAATTTTGCGAGGCAGTTTTTATTTTCGTCTTGCGATGACCTATCAAGAGCTACTTGCTGAGAACACTACTTTTAAGAAAGAAATTTCTGATTTAAAACAGCAACTGGCTGGACTCTACAAACTCATCAGTGGTTTTAAATCCGAGAGTTTTATTACCGAGGCAGTAGTAGATCAATTATCACTTTTTGCAGAAGATGCCCCTGAGACTGTAGCAGAAACTCCGCAAGAAACTATTACCTATACCAGAGAAAAGAAAAAACACCAAGGCCGTAATGCACTTCCAGAACATTTACCTGTTAGAGAAGTAATCATTGAACCCCAAGAGGATACTACTGGATTAAAGAAAATTGGAGAAGAAATCAGTGAGACCTTAGAGTATACTCCGGCAAGTCTTGTAAAAAGAAGAACGATTCGTCCTAAGTATGCCAAGCTAGACAATGATGGAGTGATTATAGCAGATTTACCAAGTCGTCCAATAGATAAGGCTATTGTTGAAGCTTGCCTATTATCACATATTCTGGTTAGTAAATACATTGATCATCTCCCGTTTTATCGTCAAATTCAGATGTTCAAACGTGATTTTAGATGGGAACCAGCCCAAAGTACGATGAGTGATTGGATGGCAAGTTGCTGTAAATTACTAGAACCACTTTACAATACCTTAAAACAGAAAATTCTCGAATCCGATTACATCCAAGCTGACGAATCACCAATCAAAGTGTTAGATTCCGACAAAAAAGGGAGTACACACCAAGGATATCAATGGGTCTATCACGATCCCATCGAAAAGCTTGTGCTTTTTAATTACCGAAAAGGACGTGGACAACATGGACCTAAAGAATTGCTTGCTAACTACAAAGGGTATTTGCAATGCGATGGCTATACGGTGTATGATAAAATTGGAGCTGACCCCGATATTACCCTTGCAGGATGTTTAGTACATGCCAGACGCAAGTTCCATGATGCGCTGGATAGTGATAAAAAACGTGCACACATAGCTTTGGAACTCTTCAGAACAATGTATCTTGAAGAAAGAGCGATCAAAGAAGAAACACCAGACGATTTTCAGCAAAGAAAGGCATTAAGAAATAAGAAAATCAAGCCGCTACTTGCACAAAT
>CANLRN010000185.1 GCA_947493495.1 uncultured Aquimarina sp. | reverse complement strand
CCTGACTTCCGCACTTTTTGGACTAACAGGATTATAGTATTTTTAACTATCTTATTTTAAGGTTTTTACGAATTTTCACTTTTCATTTTGGGTGTCCCAGGGTGTTTATTTATAACTTGTTGTCTATGTTTATTAGGCAAAAACGTAATAAAAGTGGAGTGATCAGTATTCAAATAATTGATAAGAGTTCAGGTAAGTATAAATTATTCAAAACTGTTGGTAGTAGTAGGGATCCCGTTGAGATAGACAATCTACTTGCTAGGGCAAAAACTGAGTTACAACAAATTACCGGTACCAGAGAATTGGATTTTACTGATACTACCAAGCAAATAGAAAATGTATTAAATAACATCACTTCCCATAAGTTAGCAGGCGTACAACTTGTCTTAGGCAAGATATTCGATGAGATCGGTTTTAGTAAGCTTGATGATCCCCTTTTTAAAGATCTAGTATTATATCGGTTGGTTTATCCCAAAAGTAAATTGAAGACTACCGAGTATTTGTATCGTTATGAACAAAAGAGTTATTCAGAAGATGATATCTACAGGTATATGGACAAGCTTTATGATGGTAAAAAAGAACAAGTCCAAGCCATTAGTTTTCAGCACACATTAAAAGTGTTAGGCGGACAAATCAGTGTTGTTTTTTACGATGTAACTACGCTTTACTTTGAAATCGATAACGAAGATGGGTTACGCAAGACAGGGTTTTCAAAAGAAGGTAAGCACCAAAACCCACAAATTGTCCTGGGGCTTTTAGTAGGCAAGGAAGGCTATCCCTTGGCCTATGATGTTTTTGAAGGCAATAAGTTTGAAGGACATACAATGCTTCCAATGATTGACACCTTTAAAAGCAAATATGATTTAAAACAACTGGTTATCGTTGCAGACTCGGGTTTGTTATCAAGTCAAAATATTATCGATTTACAGAAAGGCTCCTATGAATTTATATTAGGTGCCAGGATTAAAAATGAGACCAAAAACATCATAAAGAAAATACACGCTTTACAATTAAAAAATGGTGAAAGCGAAATTTTGCAAAAAGGGGATTTAAAACTAATAGTTACCTATTCTGATAAAAGGGCCAAGAAAGACAAACACAATAGGGAAAAGGGGCTAAAACGGCTTGAAAAACGAATAAAATCCGGAAAACTCACCAAGGCCAGTATCAATAACAGAGGGTATAACAAATACCTGAGATTAGACGGGGAAGTAAATGTTACCATTGACCAAAACAAATTTAAAGCAGATGCCAAATGGGATGGCCTGAAAGGATATATCACCAATGCAAAACTCAATAAAGAAGAAATCTTAGAGAACTACTCCCATCTGTGGAAAATAGAAAAAGCCTTCCGTATTGCTAAAACAGATTTAAAGATCAGGCCGATATTCCACAGAAAACAAAAACGAATTGAAGCACACATTTGCCTGACCTTCATAGCTTACAAAATTTACAAAGAATTAGAGCGTCAACTCAAAATAAAAAAATCCAGTCTCTCTCCTGAAAAGACAATTGAAATACTACAAAGCATCTATCAAATAGAAATATATAACCCAACCAATCAACAGAAAATCAAAAAAACCATACTCCTATCGGAAGAACAAAAATTACTATCTAAAATCTTTAACTTTTAGCTTGGGTGTCCCAGTGCGGAAGTCAGG
>CANLRN010000184.1 GCA_947493495.1 uncultured Aquimarina sp. | reverse complement strand
TCTTATAACTAAAATGGTCAGCAAAGAAAAAGTATATCAAAAACAAATTATATGCAGTTAGCTATTGACCTCTATAAATTTTTATTTACATGAATCCCAAAGATCAAAAAGTAATGATTAGCCCTTTTGCAAAAGAGGTAACCGAAGGACTAACAGCATTTCCAAAACACTTGTCTTCTAAGTTTTTTTATGATGAAATAGGAGATAAGCTTTTTCAGCAAATAATGGATTTACCCGAGTATTATCTTACGAATGCCGAGTTTGATATATTCCAATTACACAAAAAAGATATTTTACAAAGTTTTGACAACCATAAAGAAGGGTTTGATCTTGTAGAATTAGGTGCAGGAGATGGTAAAAAAACTAAAATATTATTAAAAGAATTACTGGATCAGCAATATGATGTAACCTATCATCCAATTGATATTAGTGAGAATGCTGTTCAAGGATTATCTAATGATCTTAAAAAAGAATTTCCTAAGCTGGATGTAGAAGGTCAAATAGGAGAATATTTTGAAGTATTAGACAAACTGAAAAACATTAATAATAGGAAAAAAGTAATTATGGTATTGGGGTCTAATATAGGCAATCTATTACATCCTAGAGCCATTCAGTTTCTGAAGAAATTAAATACAGTAATGCATTCTGATGATCTTCTTTTTATTGGATTTGATCAAAAAAAACATCCGCAGATAGTTTTAGATGCTTATAATGACCAAACTGGCGTAACGGCAGCTTTTAATAAAAATATTTTAACAAGAATTAATAAAGAACTAGGAGGTGATTTTGATGTAGATACTTTTATTCATTGGGAAGTATATGATCCCGAAAACGGTACTGCTAAGAGCTATTTGTTAAGTACAAAAAAACAAACAGTAGCTATTGATTGTTTATCCTTGGACGTTCATTTTGAAGCTTGGGAATCTATTCATACAGAAATCTCTCAGAAATATGATGATGATACTGTTAAATGGTTAGCAGAAGAATCAGGTTTAGAGATTACTAGTTCTTTTACAGATGCTAACAAATATTACAAAAATTATGTCTTTCAAAAGACAAAATAATTTATTTTAATTAGAAAATTATGAAAGCAATTTGGAATAATCAGATAATCGCAGAGAGTAATGATACAAAAGTGATAGAAAACAACCATTATTTTCCACCAGAATCAATCAAAAAAGAGTTTTTAAAACCTAGTGAAACCCATACCAATTGCCCCTGGAAGGGAGTTGCATCTTACTATACAGTTAGTGTTGATGGAAAAGAAAATAGAGACTCAGCTTGGTATTATCCAGAAACTAGTGATCTAGCGAAACAAATAAAAGGTTATGTAGCATTTTGGAAAGGTGTTGAGGTTGTAGAATAAAAAACTACAACCTCTAGTATTATTATAATATTTGATCTACTATTAGGCAATAGAGAATCTACTATATCTAGAAACCTTTCTAATACTCGTTTAAACCCGCTTTATGCAATAGCACTTCGTTATGAAGCCTTGAGACACAATACATACTGATTTTTCTTGGTTTCAGCGTAGCATCGCTAAGGTTAAATTAAAAATAAGTAGTATAACGATAGTGGTTGCAGTAGCTCGGAGCTGTAATAGATTTTCTATTGCATTCCATCTAACTAAATTTTAATAAGCTGATTGTAAGGTTGTTTCACAATCTTCTTTTTCTTTTT
>CANLRN010000183.1 GCA_947493495.1 uncultured Aquimarina sp. | reverse complement strand
TAAAAATTTCGCATCTAATGACATTC
The DNA here is from genome assembly GCA_947493495.1 of uncultured Aquimarina sp. Lineage (GTDB taxonomy): Bacteria > Bacteroidota > Bacteroidia > Flavobacteriales > Flavobacteriaceae > Aquimarina. The sequence goes on along the minus strand of CANLRN010000183.1, from coordinate 1,668 downwards.
TTTTTCTACTATATTTTCTTCATAAAATGAAACAATAGCTATGGCTATTCTATAATTTGATTCATCAATCTAGCGAAAAATCCTTGCCATTATTTTCACGAAATTCTCATCCGTAAATCGTATAACTAGCAAAAACAGCAATAAGTAATAGGCGCCAAAAAAAGAGGAGTCGTTGTATCAGCGACTCCTCTATACTTTCTTGTACTTAAATTATTTCAGAACAACAATCTGATATGATTTAATAACATTGTTGCTGTCTTGCATACTCAATATGTAAGTTCCGTTAGACAAGTCATTTAAATCAATTTTTTCAGATTTGTTATGATTATTGTAAAATTTTCCAGTCGTGATCAACTTTCCACTGATACTATAAATCTTGAAATTTAAGCTTCTGCCCATATGGTTAGATAGGTCTAACTTAATGAATTCATTAGCTGGATTTGGCGCTATGGTAATAGATCCAAATTCAGAGCTTTCTTCTTTCTCTGTTGAGCTTAATCCTACTGATCTGGAATTAATGGGAACCATGTCGATGAACCCTGACTGAACGCCGACTCCGCGGTTAAACACCTTCACATAAAGATCGCCCGATGATGGATCGGGGAAGTAGGTCGTTCGGGTCGCACTACGCAGGAATCTGAGTTGGCTATTCCGTGGCAGATCTTCTCCGGTTTCAATGAACCTCGGACGCATTTTGTTCGCCATGCCTTTGAACCGCAAGGTCACACTTTGAGATCTATCTGGCATCGAATACTGCAGGAAGTTAAATCGCACACCTTCGGAATCGAAGTCCACGCCTCTTGGGAAATCCACCTGGTATTCTTCTCCCATCACCAATTGAAGTCTCGGACGACGGTTGATCAAAATTTCGCGGTCACGCTCACTGGCGTTGCCACCCATCTCGTACACCTTTCCCTGCCGATTAGTCACACGCCAGCGAGTGTTTTCGAACGGGCCAATGTGTCGGCGTTCCAACTGTAGGTTACCCACGCGCTTGCGGGTCAGGCCTGTGTAGGTGCCGTTGACATCAAAGACACGGTCTCCGTCATTGGTATCAATGATCCAGTTGTTGAAGGAGGTCACGATAGACCACCCGGCACCACCGCCAATCCCAGAGGTTAATGAGCCATCAACGTCGTAAATCGTCTTCTGGTTATATTGCCTATTGGCTCCTACGCTCTCCAACAATTGGCTGTGACTTCCGTCATCTTCCCAAGAGATACCCGAGAAATTCGCATCAGGGCGATGTCGATCACCGATGTCATTCGAAAAGAGGGTGCCATCTCGATAGCCCGCAATGTGAACATCTTCGAACACCGAGTAACCGTGATACAGCTGTAACAAGCGGTTTCCATCTCTCGCGTTCCGAGGCCCTCCGCGTTGCCGATTACCACGACTGTTACCAACAACAAGGCCGCCATCGATCCGCATCGGATCTGAGTCCATTAATGTGACTTCATTGTCGGCAGCCCGGAAACTACGGAATTGCAGCGTAACGTTCGTCACCAAGGGATAGAGTGCCGTTGATGTTTTGTAGAGCGTCAAGTTGGAAAATAAGGGATCAACGTTGTTAAAGTAATTTGCCCCTTCGCGGAATCGGCCCACATTGGAGGCTCGGAAGTCTGGGTGTCCCCCAGGAATGACGATTAGCCCGGTCCACATCGAATG
>CANLRN010000182.1 GCA_947493495.1 uncultured Aquimarina sp. | reverse complement strand
ATATCTATAAAATCAGCTTTGGTCTATACGATGAAAAGAATGAGCTATCAGATATTTCGATTTTATTTTATAAAAAAATTATTATGAAAAAGTATATATTATTTAGTATGTGGATGTTTGCTATTACAATTCAAGGGCAAAACATCTCTTGGGTAGATGAAAATGTAGAACATCCAATAAACAATGGGTTAAATCGTGGTTTTAGTACCTCGGTTACTACAAATGGTGGAAATATGTTCTATACCTATGTAGGTAGCGATAACAAAATATATGTAGGTAAAAAAGTAAATGGTACAGATACTGTAAAAGCGGTAATTACAAACCTACAGAGTAACAATGATCATACTAAACCCTCTATAGCAGTTGATAAAAATGGTTATATACACCTTATGGGAGATATGCATAACCAAGATTGGCGTTATTATATTTCTCAACAACCAGGAAATATCAATTCTTGGAGACAGAAAAATCCACCAGGAATTAATGTTACTTATGCAGAGTTTTATAAGGATATTAATGGTGAATTATATGTTTTATATCGCTCGAAACTTGGTAGAAACAGAGAAGATCACGTAGGATGTATGATGCGGTATAACGCAAATAATGGGTCTTTTACTACTTTCGGAACTACGAATTATAACCCAGATGGGCCGGTAACTAAAGCGATCATATTTGGATTAGATGGAGGAGGTTTTGGATGTGCTTATCAACAACCTAGACAGCGACTTTATTTTGACAATAATAATCGGATGCATTTAGTATCATCAGTGATAGATCCTTGTCTTACGATCAGTAGTAGTGGTTATAATCATCAATCGCATATCATTTATGCTTATTCTGATGATGGAGGTAATTCCTTTAAAAAAGCCAATGGATCCTCGATTACCTTTCCTTTAACAGTCAATAATACAAGCGTAGTTGCTAATCGTTCTTCACAAACTGATATTGTTCCAGAGCATCATATTGGGGCATTCAATACCAATACACCAGTAGTTAGTTATAAACTAAGAGGTGGATCAGCAATTACTAAAAGATGGAATGGATCATCGTGGTCGACTATTTCTGTCCCAGATAATACTTCTTTATTTTTAACAAACAAAAGTGGAGTTATCGCTTGGTATCATAAATATAAAACTGGGAATGCCAGATTTCATATTACTAATAATGGAACCAATTGGACTACCTTAGAAGCTCCAGGAAATGGCACCCCTAATCGATTTGGAGAATCTATGGATGAAGAATATTTTAAAAATACTGGTGATTTTAGAATCCATTTTAATTTTTTTAGACCTAATGGAAATACAGTGAGTGAGGTACATACATTTGATACTTCAGATGCTGTTAATGGATTATCGGGACCTCAAGTAATTAATGATATTGTATCTGTAAATGCTCCTGATCAAGTAAGCCCTGGGCAAACAGCTACAGTTACTGTTAGATACGAATCTAGCCAAAATAATGATATCCGAGTGGCTTTTCAATCTACAAGTGCTCCTTATACCGTCTATGGAGAAACAATAGTACAAGTTACCGAAGGAACTAGAACCGTAAATATAGAAGTACCTATTGCAGGCAACACTCCAATCTTGCAGGATGAGTATCAGTTCCAGACTTTTATTACGCCGCGTGGAGGGACATTTGATAATCGATTTGATAACCAAGCAATCACTGGTGTAGACTGTGTAGCTGGTGGAGCAGG
>CANLRN010000181.1 GCA_947493495.1 uncultured Aquimarina sp. | reverse complement strand
GGACAGAAGGATATCGTTACCGGGAGTGTCACCGCTAACAGGCACTATGCACAGTTGGAGGGCCTTATAGGGTTCTTTGTCAACACACAGGTCAACAGGACCCTGCTCGACGGCTCCCAGACCTTTAAGGAGCTAGTGCTCTCGCTGCAACAGGACCAGTTACAAGCACAGGCCTATCAGGATCTTCCCTTTGAGAACCTGGTCAATGCGCTGGGTCTGGAAAGGGACCTTTCGAGGCACCCTATTTTCCAGGTCTCTTTCGGAGTACGGGACTTCGCTGGGCAAAGCGATGTGACGGCCCTTTCGGAGGGGCTTTTTTCCAGTTACCGTGGTGAATTGGACTATCAGGTGGAGAAGTTCGATCTATCCATCGACATCGATAATGGACAGGAGGCCGTACGGGGTTCCATAAGTTATGCCACGAGCCTTTTCACAAAGGAAACCATCGAAAGGTTGGCCTCTCATTATGAGCATCTGTTGGAACAATTGGTGCTGGAACCTTCCGTACCTTATAGCAGCGTGAGTATCCTAAAACCCCAAGAGTACGACCTATTGGTGAACCAGTGGAACGATACGGACGTCGATTACCATACGGGAGAAACGATCCACGAGCTCTTCGAGAAACAGGTTGTCCTCAACCCCGATGGTATAGCGTTGGTCTACGAGGGTGCGGAACTCTCTTATGGAGCACTAAACCAAAAGAGCAACCAGCTCGCAAGGCATATTAGGAATACCTATCGTTCAAGGACCGATAAGGAAATGGCTCCTGATACACTGATCGGACTGTTCCTAGACCGTAGCCTTGAAATGGTCGTTGGTATACTAGGCGTGCTCAAGGCAGGAGGCGCGTACGTGCCAATAGATCCCAGTTACCCACAGGACCGTATCGACTATATTTTGGAGGATACGGGAGCAGAGATCGTACTTACACAGGGGCACCTAGTAGAAAAAGGAGGACTGTCACAAGAAAAGGCATTCGAGATCGACCTCGGGCAAGGCTTCTATGACGGAGAAGGCTCCGAAAACTTGACAATTTTTTGTGATAAAAAATCTCTATTTATTTCAATATATACCTCGGGCACCACGGGCAAGCCAAAAGGCGTATTGATAGAACATCATACTATTAATAATACAGTTAAGGATTTACTACCCTTATATAATAATAAGACGGTTTTAAATACTACATTATATACTTCATATGTTTTCGATGTTTCTGTTTTTGAGATTTTTGCAAGTTTAATATCGGGATCCGAATTACATATATTATCAGATGACATTAGGTTAAACACAAAACTATTATCAGAATATCTGATAAATAATAAGATTAACTTATGTTACACCCCGCCTATTATTTTAGACACGTTACCTGCTTTAAACTATCAAGATTTAAGGTATATTCTATATGCAGGGGAACCGTGTGATAGTGCGACGGCAAAAAAATGGTCCGCCAAGGTAAGTTTATGGAATTATTACGGGCCTACAGAAGCTAGTATTTGTGTTTCGAAAAATATATTGAATGAAGAATCTCATTTAATAGGGCGTCCTATTTCCAATACGAAAGCCTATGTTTTGGATGGGAACATGCACCCTGTTCCCGTCGGCGTCATTGGTGAGTTGTACATCGGCGGAGCCGGTGTCGCGAGAGGCTATCTGAACCGACCAGATCTGACCTCTGAACGTTTCGTTGCGAACTCTTTTGCCACGGAATTTGATAGGGATAA
>CANLRN010000180.1 GCA_947493495.1 uncultured Aquimarina sp. | reverse complement strand
TTCTTTATAATATTACTATTTCCATTTCCTGCTCCACCAGCTACACAGTCTACACCAGTGATTGCTTGGTTATCAAAACGATCATCATATTCTCCTCCACGAGGTGTAATAAAAGTCTGGAACTGATAATCATCTTGCAAGATTGGAGTGTTGCCTGCAATAGGTACTTCAATATTTACGGTTCTAGTTCCTTCGGTAACTTGTACTATTGTTTCTCCATACACAGTGTAATTAGGAGCACTTGTGGATTGAAAAGCTACTCGGATATCATTATTTTGGCTAGATTCGTATCTAACAGTAACTGTAACTGTTTGCCCAGGGCTTACTTGATCAGGAGCATTTACAGATATAACTCGATTGGGTTTATTATCTACATCATATCTTGGAGCACCAATATTAGTACCATATCCAATATTTTCTGCCGCTCCTAATGCGGGGCTGTTAGTAAAAACATTTAAGTCCTGTACTGGGAAATTATTATTTTTAGTAGGAGTACGAACTTTTGCTGAAGTAGAGTTTATATTATAAGGCCTACTAGTAGTACTCAACAAGTTGGTTTGCGCTTGTGTTAGCCCTAATGCATCCATAAACCTAGGATTGGCAACAATATTATTATTGGATACATTCTCTACATTTCCATTAGCATTCCATATAATATTTTTGTTATATGTGATATTCACGTCTTCATATCTCCCAATCGCAGAAGCATCAGAATTAGAGTTTACTATGATATTGTTTTTGATATTGGCATTTTTTACACGTCCTATTACCAATTGATCATCACTCATTGCCAATTCATAAGGGTTATTTTGAATCCTTGTAGATTGCGCATTATCAAAAAGTGTATTGTGATACACATCTATATTGTCAGAAGAAAAAAGGTTGATCCCTCTTCCTCCATTACCATAACACACATTACCAACAACTAATGTTCTACCATTATATGGTTTTCTTTGACCTGCAGGTTTTTGATCTTGTATGTGATCATCTATAATGATACCATTACCATCTGTTATTCTATTTCCTCCAATACCTTCAAAACCTCTTAAGTTTGTGTTATAACGACTGATATTGTTTCTGAAAATAATTCTATGATTAGGATATTCAGGAAAATTAGGGCCTGCGATATTTGCAGGCTGATAGGTGCCTAATCCACTAGTAGCATTAGGAGCGCCATACCCACAATGTTCAATTAAATTGCCTTCGAATAATAGAACATCAGAACCACCAGAACCAATTCCTGTCCCTCTAAAATCGTGTACATAATTATTACGTATGATAATATGGTGACTTCCGTTTACGGCTCCTATTCCACCTCTAGAAATCCAAGCGGTTTCACCAAAATTAGGATCTGTACTTGTACGTAGACCTTTTCGATCTATACCGCTAGGAATAACTTCAAAGTTATCAATGATAATATAAGAACCGCCAGAAATTGTAATCCCTTCGCGCGAGCTTGATATTACTCTAGGCTTATTTCCATTAGCATCTGATACTCCTTGATAGGTAATGTACTTACCTGGAGCACCTGATTTGAATAAAAAGATTTCATTCCATAAATTTTCGGGACTTTCTCCAAAATAATCTCCAGGTAGTACTCTAATGGTATCTCCTGGAGAGGCTGCACCAGTAGCTTTTTCAATCTTTCTAAATGCTTGTTGCGCACTTAATCCAGAATTATTGTCATTTCCGTTCGAAGCACTTACAAAATAAGTGGTTTGAGCACTTAGTGTAATAATAGCAAACATTAATATACTAAATAATATATATTTTTTCATAATAGCTTTATCTTTTATTAGTTTTGAATGGTTATTTTCTTTTGTGCAGTACTCCCTTTTATATCTTGTATTTTTAGGATATACAATCC
>CANLRN010000179.1 GCA_947493495.1 uncultured Aquimarina sp. | reverse complement strand
ATCTGACTCAATACTGTATGAGAGATATCCGTATCATACATCTCTTTTATATGCGAAGAGATATCGCGTAAACTCGTTCCAAGACCATATAAACCGATAATCTTATCCGATAAGTTTTCTGCTAAAATGGTTTGACGCTTTTTAACCAATTCTGGCTCAAAATTACTTTGACGATCCGTTGGAACTTCTAACTCAAAAGTCCCTTCGCTACTCTTTACAGTCTTTCTGGATTTGCCATTACGCTTATTACCTTTAGAACGCTCAGTATCGCTTAAATGAGATTCCATCTCCGCTTCTAAGGCTTTTTCTATAAAACTCTTTAGCATAGGTGCGAAAGCGCCATCTTTGCCAAATAAACTCTTCCCAGTCATAAACTGTTCTAGAGCTTTCTTTTCTAATTCTTGCTGTTCTGTCTTTGTCATCTTATCTGAATAATGTATAAATTAAAAATTTAGTATTCAGACAAGGTTATATTTACACTCTCTACCGCTACGAAGTCAGAGACATTCCCAGAGCATCACTCTTCGGAGAGTTGAGAAGCTATTACAGTAATGACAATATTATTCTTTGTCCAAACCTGTAATCCTATATCATCAAACTCATATACGTATTGAGGAATATTATCATCTTCAAAATCTAATTTATCTATTTCTCCATAATATTTTTCTCCAGTATGAGATATAAATTCATCAATAGTCATGCCTATTAGATTCCTGCCTTTGTACAATACTTCTTCATAACAAGCTATTTCATCTATCTTTTTACTGTGTAAGTCAACAAATAAAGATAATTTAGGGTTTTCTAAACTATAATGCTCGGATGAACTAAATTCGTCTTCATAAGCCTTAACTGTAAAGTTAAAATCATCTTGATAATTTCTTATATCGCTTTTTAAAATAAATTCTCCAACTCTCTCAAAAGGAATAAAATAATAAATCATCTTAATGTTTATTTGCTTTAGAATGTTCTTCACCTTTTTTCTTTCTTTGTGCTGTCTCTCTAATATTTTTAATCTTAGTTTGTAGCTTTTTTCTAGTCTTTTTATTAGCTCCTTCCATCTGTTTCTGCAAATCCTCAATTTGCTTTTCCGCTTTACTTAAAGCTCTTCCTTTATCACCATGTTTTTCATTTTTACTAGAATCGCTTTCCTCTTTTTCCTCATCAAAATCTCCCATCCTTTTAATAGGACTATCGCTATCTCCTTCTGTTTTGACTATTTTATCGTCAACTTTAAGTTTCTCATCTATAGCTGTTTCTTCAATAGACATAAATGGATTGACATGACTAGGACGATCAGTACCATGACCTTCTGGACCTCTATGTAAACATATTTCACAGGTTTGTCCTCCTGTATTAGGGCTCATTGTATCTGTTAGTAAAGCAAATACAGTTGCAATCGCAGTACCTCCAAGTTTAATTACATTTTTTAGAGTACTTGACTGTTTAGCAACTTCTTTTGTAGTTTCTTGAACTACTTTTCCAGTAGCCACCATAGGACCAATAGGACCTGGTCCACGTGCTTGTTGCACTTTTATTGGTTCATGAGTAATTACATCTTTTTCATTAATTGGTTCTCCTTCTAGTCCTTCTAATTCAACTTTCCAGACAGGACTGTTATGCGCAAATTGATATGTGGAAATAGACATATATTCCTCACTAACAGGATCAACTCCAAAGAATCTAGCTATTTCAGGATTGTAATTTCGATATCTAAATGTAAGCCAGTTTAAACCAAGTTCGTTTTGTTCTTCTTGTCCTAGATATCCGTATGGGTGCTCAGAAACTATAGTATTATTGTAACCTTTGTGTTGTAGTCCAAAGGGGTAATAACTTATGCGTTTTTTTTATCCGCACACCCTTTTTTCTAACGGTTACCT
>CANLRN010000178.1 GCA_947493495.1 uncultured Aquimarina sp. | reverse complement strand
CTCTTTCTCATAATTACTGTTTAAAGTTAAAACTATTTTTATACTTTTAAACAGTTCGGTTTTGGGGGAAGCTTACATACTGCTCTATAAAAGTTCTTTTCTGAAGTTTTCCATTTTTATAAGTTTCAGTATAAAGAAGTTTACCCTTTTTATTCTTTTCGTAAGAATAGAATTTCCATTCACCAATTGGTTCTCCTTCTTTAAATTCTGCTTTTAAGTATGTTTTTTTATTAATAAAACCATTAGGTTTAGTTTCGATCCATTTACCTTGACGCATAGAGTTCTTTATTTCTCCCTGTTCTTCTTCATTTTTAAAAGTTCCATCTTTCTTATAATAACGTACAAACTTACCATTAGGCTTTATTTGCCATTGTTCTTTTCTTAAGATTTTATACTCCTCACCTTCACCTTGATATATAGCATCAATATAAAGAAGAGAAATAATATAATTCTTTTCTATATAAAAAAACTTATTTACAAAACCTGTCGTAAAATCTTTATATAATGCTTTATCTCTGTTATAAGACAAATTTACATTATAAAAAATGTTCAGCCCATCTATAATCTTATTCTGTTTGGCATCATACGAATATATATTTAATACATCATTACCATTTTTTTTTGATATGGGAATAATATTTAATTGAGATAAAAGAATATTAAAATTAAACTTATTGGGTAACTTATTGGGTATCATCGCAAGGGTGTCTGATAATTTTATTTCAGAAGTATTAACTTCAACATCATAATGTCTTAATCCATATATATTTTCTAATACTTTGGGGTTGAAATGTAAGTTATTATTATATCTTTTTGGATAATTATATGCTCCATTAATATTATAAATTATATCTAAGTATTTTTGATTTTCTTCATTTGGTATTATAGAAATTGGTTTAGTAAAAGTGAGTATGCTTTTCTGCCCAATTGGAAGATTATCAATTGCCATTCCTTCAATAATCTTAGATAATGACTTTTTATTTTTCACCTCTATCTCTACTATACTTTCTTTACTATTTAAAGCCTCGTTTTTGTTAGAGTCCTTGCATTTGCAAAACAGTAGTATAGATAAAAGAATAATTATATTTTTCATTTTCCAAGATTAGTTATTCAAAATGGATACTCGATTTATATTAAAATTACCAGAATGCAAATGACTATTATGGTTGCTGTGATATGTAGTGTTCTGTAATTGTGGAAGCCAGCCAATATCACCTCTTAAAATACTAGTAAAGTAATGATCTCTAAAAGCATCAACTTTCAATTGTTCAATTGCTAAAGTACTTAAATAGGTGGTATCGACACTATCTCCATTAGGATGAGATACGCTAGGATAACTTGTTGCATCTCCAAAGCACATACCCGTACAAATTACGTCTTCTCGTCCTAGCTGAATCAGTACACCGATAAAACCTGCAAAACAAGCAGGGTTACAGTATCGTCTTGCCGTGTCTTGATAAACAAAAGTAGCTCTTACTCTATTATCACCTGCCTCTTCATCAAAATTAAGATTATCAGGCATTCTTATTAAAGGAACAAGATCATTTACATCATTTGAAGCAAGTCGATAGCGTTTAATACCGTAGTCTTTATTTGGAGAAGGAGTGTTAGGTGTATCCACAGAAACAATATCATAATATTTCCAATACTCATCTTTCACAGTGGAATCTCCAGCTTGATTATAATAATAATTAGTAACTGCATCCCCACCAACAGGAGCGGGTTGAGTTGCTATATGTCCTTGAGGAATATTAGTCGGATTAGATGTGTTACTTATAGTCACACCATTAGATCTTCTCCTAACTTTGGTTTGAGAGCATTCGCATATTTCAAAACAATTATCAATCACATTATAAAAGAAATATTTTACATTGGTTGAAAAGTCATTTTCAATACTGGC
>CANLRN010000177.1 GCA_947493495.1 uncultured Aquimarina sp. | reverse complement strand
ATTTTTCGGTAGATTTAGGTGATGATAGAACGATCTGTAATGATGAACCAATTGTGTTATCAGCTACTACATCTGGAGATGATGGAGGAGGTTGTACTACATTTAGTGTAGAGAATACAAACTTTTGTAGTGGTATTAATACATACTTAGTTAGTCTTGGTGATCAACAGAATAGAATATATTTAGTTACAGAAAGTGTAGAATGGGAAGAAGTTGATGCTACTACATCTAGAATGAGCGGAACTGCAGTAAATAGTCAAGATGCTACTGATAGATATTCGATATCTGTATTGTTTACACAGAAAACAATGACACCCCCTGTAGATAGTCCTAGACTACATGTATGTGCTGCTAGTACAGATCCTACAGGATGGGAGTATTATCCAGAATTTAGCGGAACTATTACATCCTTAACGTCTGATTTGGTAATAAATGTTTCAAGAAGAGGAGAGGCTTTTCAAGTAGGTAAAGGCGGTAATGATACAGAACTAGTTTCTGGTAAATATGGAGGATCTGGATGGTTTAGTACAGATAACACTACTTATACTATAGGAGATTTTAATTTTAACTTAGGAGATTGTCTAAGTACAGTTGATGCTGTGAACTATGTTTGGTCTACAGGAGATACAACACCTACCATAGAAATAGATGAGCCAGGTGAGTATACAGTAACAGTAACTAATGAAGATGGTTGTGAGGCAACTGATACGGTTGTAGTTACATCAAGTGAAGTTGCTATTGAAGCAGGAGAAGATCAAACAATTATGTCAGGAGATTCGGTAAAATTGATTCCTGTTGCAGGAGCAGATATCGTACAATGGTCAGTAGATGGCGTAGTGTTTTTCTCTACAGGCTCACCATCAGCTTCACCAACAGTATCTCCAACTGAGACAACAACTTATACAGTCCAAGCACGATTTGGCGAATGTATAGTAGAAGATACAGTTACTATTACAGTGACATCTTGTGATGATATTGTGGTTGATGCTGGTATTGATAGAACCATCAGTGAAGGTAGTTCTATACGATTAGATGCTATCCCAGGAGTAGAGTTTAGAGAGTGGTCAATAGATGGAGCTATATTCTTTACTACTGTTTCTCCATCTCAGGCTCCAATAGTATCCCCAACCGAAACGACTACCTATACAGTAACTGCTACCATAGGAGATTGTATTATCGTAGATACGGTAACTATCTTTGTAGAAGAATGTGATTTATCAGTAGATTTAGGAGGAGATCATACAATCTGCTCGGGAGATGAAATTGTACTAACTCCAGTTGTAACAGGTACTCCTACTTCAGGTGATGTATTAAACACTACTATCTGTTCTGGTGATCCTCAGGATTATGTACTGTGGTTATTCAATGGAGAGGTAAATAGATATTTCTCTAATATAGATTTAGTATGGACAGTATCTGATAGTGATGGTACGGCAACCTTAGCAGGTACTATTTTAGACTATACAATTACCAATGAAGTGTTTAACCTTGAGGTAACTTTTACAGGAAGAACAACTGTACCTGGAGAAGGAAGTCCAAAGCCTAGTACATGTAATGAAATTAATAGCGATGGCTGGGTGTACTATACTGATTTATCAGGTTCAATAGAAGCTCTTGATGGTTCTTGGGCTACTACATTTACACTTAGAGGTCCTGCATTTCAGGTAGGTAATGGAGCAAATAGCACAGAGATTGTTCCTGATGCCAATGGAGCTTCTGGATGGATACAGACTACAGACAGTGAGTTTACTATTGGAGATATAGATATTATATTTTCTAATGGAGACGTTATGTATGATTGGTCTACAGGTGAGAGTACATCAACGATTACTGTGACACCTACAGAGGATACTACCTATACTGTTACTGTAAAAGATGAGAATGGTTGTGAGGCTACGGATGAAATAGTTATCACTATAGATGAAGATTGTGGTACTACAA
>CANLRN010000176.1 GCA_947493495.1 uncultured Aquimarina sp. | reverse complement strand
TATGTTACTTGTTTTTCAATGAACTTAATCATATTTTGTATCCCCAAGTAACGCAGGACACACAACAGTTGCCAACAACATATCCTATAAAACATAGCTAATAAGTGCTTAATCGAAAGGTTCTTGTATATTTGGTAAGGCGCAATGCTTGCAAAACGAAAAAAAGTTAGCAATCAATGCGCAGTTTTTGTTGATGGCTCTGTAACATTTTGCCTTGCTAAGACACATATATTAAAAGTTGCCAACCATTAGACAAAAATTGAGAATGAAAGAATATTTCCTACTTCAATTTAAAATACTAAACAGGAAGATGATTGATTTCGGAACTCCTCTTTTGATTGGATATACGCTTTTGCCTTTTATCTTTATTCTACTATCTAATTTCCTATTTCAAAAAACAGGATTTGCTAATTATGCTTATGTATTCATTGCATTAAGTTTTGTTTCCAAATTAAGTGAAACTAAAAGAAATGATTTTTTAAAATCTATATTCAATAAAGACAAGTACATAATATTGAGAATATTGGAAAACATTATTTTTTGTTTGCCTTTTACTCTTTTTTTAATTTATCAAAAACAATTTCTCTATTCAAGTATTTTAAATTTGTGTGTAATTATTATTATGCTGTTCAATTTTAGCACTAACCTTAATGTAACAATCCCAACACCATTTAACAAAAAACCATTTGAATTTACAGTTGGCTTTAGAAAGACATTCTATGTTTTTCCAATAGCATATTTCTTAACTTATACTTCAATATCAGTTGGAAATTTCAACCTTGGTGTTTTTTCTATGTTATTAATTGGATTCACTTGCTTATCATATTATTCAAAAATAGAAAACGAATACTTTGTTTGGAATTACAATTTGTCATCAAAAGAATTCTTAATAGAAAAAACAAAAACGTGCTTAATATTTTTTACACTTTTAAGCTTACCAATCATAATAGCTTTAAGTATTTCATTTTTTAAAGAAATAGATATTTTGATTATATTTCTTCTTTTGTGCTATACTTATCTCACAATGATAATTTTTGCTAAATATTCATCTTTTCCAAAAGAAATGAATATATCACAAGGAATTTTAATTGTAATTAGTTTTATGTTTCCGCCAATACTTTTAATATTTATTCCTCATTTTTATTCCCAATCAATTAAAAAGCTAAATAACATATTAAATGATTAAAATTGAAAAACTATCCAAGTTTTATGGTAAAAAACAGGTTTTAAACTCAATAGATTTAGAATTTAAGAAAGGTAAAATATATGGAATCGTTGGAGAAAATGGAGCAGGAAAAACAACACTCTTTAGGTGTATTTCAGGGCTTGAAAGCTATAAAGGGAATATCTCATCTGACTACACTAAATTAAAAGACCATTTAGGTCTTTTATTAACAGAACCGTTCTTTTTCTCTAAAATTACTGGAAAAGAATATATACAGTTACTTGTCAATGCTAGACACATGGAAATAACCAATATTGAAGACAAAAACATATTTGATTTGCCATTAAAACAATATGCTTCAACTTACTCGACTGGAATGAAAAAGAAATTGGCATTAACTGCCATACTATTACAGAAAAATAATGTATTTATTCTTGATGAGCCTTTTAATGGAGTTGATATTCAAAGTAATTTAGTCATAACCGAAATCATAAAAAAAATTAAAACCTTAGAGAAAACAGTAATTATTTCGTCCCATATATTTTCAACTTTAGCAGAAACTTGCGATGAAATTTATTTAATGAAAAATGGGAAAATTATAAAAAAGGTTGAACAAACTGACTTTAATAATCTGGAGAAAGAAATGAAAAAATTTACAATCGGAAATAGAATTGATAAACTTGAACTGAAATAAATAACAGTTGCCAACAACATATATGTGATCATAGTTGGCTATTTCGGATTGACCGTGCCACCCATTTCGGTCAAATGGTGCCACTTAGAGAGATCTTGCAATAATAGTTAA
>CANLRN010000175.1 GCA_947493495.1 uncultured Aquimarina sp. | reverse complement strand
TATTTTTGGGTCGTATTTCTCTTGCGAATATCGTTTAAAGTCTTCTATGATTTTTGCTTTAAGACAGGATAGTTCTTCATGTCGAACGGTTAAACTTGTTCTCAGATAGTTTTCTTCAGCGATAATTCTTTTCAAATGATTTAGATGCCTGTTTTTTGTTTTATTCTTTTTTTTAAGATGTGAGTTGCAAATGTTAACAGTGCTTTCTTCAAGCAGTTCCCTTCTCCTTTTATACCGAAACAGATCTTCGTCTATTTCTTTTAGAATTTTAGCAACGCTATTAAAAATAGGTTTGGAAATACTATCCCCATAAATTTCAATGACAAGTTGTGCTTTTAAGAAATCACCATTTTTTTCAATAGCATCGTTTATTTGATTTAGAAAATAGTCAGACTGAATGAAAGCTGTGTTTTCGGTTTCTTTTTGTATTCGAGATAGTATATTTAAGGATTTTGCTAACGAAATAGCACTACTCTTATAAGAATCGGCAAGTTCTTTTCTACTATTATTTTCTAGGAAATTTTTATGCTCTAAATAACGAAATCCAATAAAAGCAATTGTAATTACCATGGATTTTCAATTATTTTTTTTAAAAAAGTTTTTTGATAATTAGTGCGTTTTTTTGTCAGGTGTAGATCCTTCGACCTCAGGGTAAAACTTGGAAATTGGGAGAAGAGAGACGGGTATCGAGTATTGAGAATCAGGATATCAAATAATTAGAAATTTTCAATAATTATATTAGTATCTTTAAGAGTAATTAGCCATCTTAAACAAACTTTACCTTTCTTTTTCGTAATTCTTTCCAATGTTCTTTTTTAGGAAAACTGAAGTATGAAGGAGTAAAGTTATTCTCTACAGGTTGCAAATCATTCTTTTCAATTTTATCTATTGCATTCAGAACAACTTCAGCACTATATCTAAAACATTTTTGATATAATTGATCTATAGTGTCATTACTTTCGATAGGTACTATTTTTTGACTAAGAAGTACTCCTTTATCTATTTTTTTCTCCATTGTATGACAAGAGACACCTACAATAGCCTCTCCTTTTCTTACTGCTTGAAAAACTGGCCATAATCCACCATATGAGGGTAGCAGGGCACTGTGTCTATTAATACAGTATTTAGGAATTTTCAATAATTCATCTCCAAAAATAAGAGGATTCGAACTAATAATTATATCTGGATTATATACTCGAATTCTATTTAAATTTTCTTCAGTATTTATATCATATTTAACCTTGAAATAATCTATCTCAAAACAATTGAAAACTTTTTCTACACTATAAAAAGAGCCTTCTTTAATAGTTTTAAAAAACATATTCTTAAATAACAGATATGCTTTTTTAATTGCTAACTTAAACAATTCCATTGGAGTTAAAAGATACCAATGTCTTATCATGTATTTTTCGATATCACTTTTAGGTAAAGCTTTTGTGACTAATACGGCGCCAACGATATCATGCTTCGTTTCTCTAATTAATTCCGCAACAAAATTCGGTTGATAAAAACAGGTTTCGCTAATTATTAAAAATAGTCTCATACTTCTCAATCAAACTTTTAAATTCATTTCTTTTAAGAACCTTAGATTCCGTTCTTCTATCTGCAGATGAGTAATAGTTCAGGAAAGCTTCGTTTTTGGTCCAATCAATATTTTTTTTATCTGTTATTCCTCCTGGATGGAATAATATATCTATTGATTTTGGAGTTTTTTTTCTTTGTATTCTAGACAATGCAGAATTAACATCTCTATATGACATATTACCTGTAGATAATACGCCAATAAAAAAGTCATTCGTATTTATGTTTAATCTTTTTGCTTTCTTAATATACTTTCTGGAAAGATTATTGAGTAAAATATTTTTTATAAAATTTAAAGCTAAATGATTTTTGATTTTAGAAAAGCCATAAATATATTTAAGTTTGTACCCTTATTAAAAATTAAGACAGTTTAAAAATTAACTAAATTTAAACTGTCATGAAGAAATCAAAATTTA
>CANLRN010000174.1 GCA_947493495.1 uncultured Aquimarina sp. | reverse complement strand
AAATGTCTCTGCTTCTATCACAATATCATCTCCTGATGGTGGTGGAGGTGGTGGAGGGTTGTTTCCATTAACTGTTATTCGGCTTGTTGCCGTTTTGTTACCATCTTGAGTAGTTACAGTGATAATTGCATTACCTGCTGCTAATGCGGTTACTAAACCATTAGCATTTACTGTAGCTATCGATGTGTTATTGGATGACCAACTTACAGATTTATTAGTTGCATTGTTTGGTATTACCGATGCATTTAAATCTCTAGTTTGTCCTATGTTTAAGGTAACATTAGCATCAGATATATTTACTCCTGTGACAGCAACATTATTATTTCCACGAACTGGCTTATAAACTCGTAACCAATCAACTCTCATTTTATTTCTTGCAGGATCTCTCAATTGTGCATCTGTAGGAGTTCTTCCTGCAAGTACATGCCAATCTTGAGATTCTACATTAATAATAATATCCATATCTTTATTAAAACCATTTCCTCCTTGATAGTTAAAAGGATCTATAACACTTACAGAAGAAGTATTACTTGCATCTTGCAATGTTTCGAAAGAATATGTTGTACTAGTAGTAAATAAATTTGCTTGTTGAAAGCCATCACTTCCAGTATCTAATACTCCACCAGTCATCGATGGATATGTATAGCTCCAAGTACCATTGATATTTGTTGCAAATGCTTTATCATATAATACTCTAACCAATTCACCATCTATGTAATACTCAAAATGAAATGGACTGATCCAATTCACTCCTATCCGAACATATCTTCTATTACCATTGTTCCAAGACCATTCACCCCAATCGCTTACCCCATCTCTTTTCCACCAGCTATTTAAATCTCTAGGCTGATAATCTGTAAAAGGATTTCGTATAAAAGAATGATGACTTAAATGAATAAATTGCGAAAAGAACTCATTACCTTGCTCATTACCTCCATAACATTCGATAATATCAATCTCTTGCGTGTCATCAGGACTTAATAGCCATACATCTGAGGCCAATACTATATCTGCTACACTTACACGAGCTTCTACATAGACGGGAAATTTAACTCTGTTATTAGATGTAATACATCCAGAATTAACTCCTGGTACACCTAATTTTGAAGTACTCGGGTTTCGAGATGCTCTAAGCACTAAATCATCTCCATCTACAGAAACATGATTGTATTGCCAGTATGTAGTACCTGGACCATTCCAACTATTATGGTAAAAGTTATACCATTTGTTATTCCCAAAATTACTTAATTGATTTGTTTCATCAAATGTGTAATTAAAATCATCTGAAGGAGCAGATTGCAGCTCCCATATATTACCTGATCCTGCATTTGCTGGAACAGGAACTCCATTCCATTCTTGTGCTTCTACTTGCATAAAAAACAGGAAAGATAAAATAGATAATGTTTGTATTTTAAAATAAAATGACATATTGCTATTTTTTAAATATATCTAAAAATAAAATCAGTTATAGAAATACTTATCAGATAAGCATACAAAAAGTTTTTGATTTTTTTATACTACTATATAAGTATTCTACATAGCCCTATAATTTAAGGTAGATGCATTTTTAGATTATATAAATTAATACTTTTTATAAAAAGCCTACTTTATACGTATTACAGTTCTTATATGTAAAACTATAAAGTAGGCTTATTAATTATTTAAATTGCTAATATCTCAGATTATTAATTTCTAATGATTCTTGAATTACTCTCTAGTTCACCTGTAATAGCATTTTCAATCTTAACGAAATAAATACCGCTAGATAATTGTTGTATATTAAAAGAAGAATCTCCACTACTTAATATAGCACTAGATACTTGAACACCTGTTACATTGAAAACAGAGATGTTATAACTCATATCTTTTTTCAATCCTCCTACACTAACGATACCTGTAGTAGGATTAGGATATAGAGATAATTCTTGTGCAATAGTATCTAAACCAGAATCTCTTACAGATCCTGTAGATAAGATAATCTTATCTAGGTTCCATTGCCAAGTAGTTGCACTTGATCCTACAACTCGTATCGTATGTGATCCTGCTGATAAC
>CANLRN010000173.1 GCA_947493495.1 uncultured Aquimarina sp. | reverse complement strand
GCCAGACGGCTATGATTAATCTTAAAGCTGAAGGTCAGCAGCAACAGCAGTTGCGCACTTCAGCTTTAAGATCAATCCTTCTTACTCAATCGTGAAAAACGCTTCAAAAGTGGAATATTGAAAGGCCGTATGCGGTTGTGATCTTCCACTTTTGAAGTGTTAGCCTTAGTGGCGAATGAACGTCACATAAAGATTGGAGGAGTCAATTTGGCACCTCAAATGCCTCCAAACCCTTCTAAATCACATCTACGACACGATTATAGGTGTATAATATTATAATATCTTCCGTAAAAATAGTTCGTTAGAAGTCAAAATCTTCAAGTATAGCAGTTGGTGCGGGGCTGTTTTACATAAACTCCAGTTATAGCTCCTGACTTTGGGAAGAGCAGGTATAACTAAGATTATGTAAATACAGCTTGGGTAATGCGGCTGGCTTTAGAAGTTAGCTAGTACAAATACACAAACCCGTAATCAAGGTAAAGCTAGAATTACTATTTTAGCGGTGCAAATAGGTATATGACAGAAAGAACGTTCTTAAAAATAGCATCTTTAGAAGGTAACCGTTTAAAAAAAATGGTGTGCGCTTAAAAAAAACGCATAAACTATTATCCTTTTGGACTACAACATAAAGGATACAACAACACCATTACTGGCAGGAAACATCAGTACAAATACCAAGGTCAGGAGTTAACTGAAAACCTTGGTTATAATATGTATGAGTTTGAACTCAGACATTATGATGCTGCAATTGGTAGATTTGTTACAACTGATCCATACGAACAATTTATGTCACCTTATTTAGCAATGGGTAATAACCCTGTTGTTTCTTTTGATCCAGATGGCGGATATTGTTTAGATGCAAACGGAAATCAAATAGCTTGCCCTGATGATGCGGGAGATTTTTACGATGATGTAAGAGATAGTGAAACCAATCATGTTGAGATTTTAGATGCAGCAATAGTTGGTGGAGGAAACAGCGATAGTGGATCAGAATCTTCTGAAATGAGAACGGTTAATCTTCCAAGCAAGGGAGATCAAGTCTTACCTGCTATTGGAGATTTGAGAGGTTTTTCAAAGTTTAGTGCAGAGTTCCAAGAAAATGTTTTAAATGGAAGATCCACAAATATAGATGGTGTAACATATCCTGTTGATGCTAGCGGTAGAATTGATGGAATAGGTGTTAATGCTGCCACTATTAATATTCCTGCAGGTCCTGGTAGTGGAAAAAACATTATTAATCTTCTTAGACCTAAAAGTATAAGTTTACCTTCTTTAAGGAAAATAAAAATAGATTTAGATCATATAATAAGTGGACATACTTTAGGAGGGTCTAGAGCTTCATCCATAAAGACTTTATTTGGTCAGAACTTATCTCCAAAGCAAATTGAAAGAATGATTAAAACAGCATACTCCAATGCTAAAAAAATTAAAACTCAAGGGAATAGAGTTAAACTTAGAGGTACAGCAAGTGATGGAACTAGTATTGAAATATGGTTAAATAAGGTAACAAAGACAATAGAAACAGCTTATCCTTTAAAATAATATTTAATGGAATTACGTATAAAAGAAGGCACAATATCAAAAAATAAAGATTCAGTATTTGGCGTAGTCTATTTTCAAGAAAATGATTTTTATTTTCCAGATGAAAATTGGAATGATTTTATTGTTATATTATTTGAATGGTGGAGTTCAAGTATTTTTAAATTATTAAATAATGAATCTATATCAGAAGATTTATCATTTATGGATGGACCTTTTATGGTTAGAGTTAAATATATTGAAGAAGATTTTTTTGAATTATTTTTTGTTGATCAAGATGATATCATTTTAGAAACGTACAAAGTTAATATTAAGGAATTTGTTACCAGTTTTCTACAAAAAACAAATTATCTGATCAGACAGCTTCACAGTATGAAAATAACAAATGAAGACGTCAAGCAACTTGAAAAGAATTATCAAAAAATTCAAAAAATTTTCATAGGTCCTTCCCAAGCTCCGCAAAGTCTCCTGACATAGCGAGATGATCAAAGACGGATTTATAAATGCTAAGAACCAGTTACAATG
>CANLRN010000172.1 GCA_947493495.1 uncultured Aquimarina sp. | reverse complement strand
ATACGATGAAAAGAATGAGCTATCAGATATTTCGATTTTATTTTATAAAAAATTATTATGAAAAAGTATATATTATTTAGTATGTGGATGTTTGCTATTATTACACTAAGTGCTCAAACCACTTATTTTGTAAGTGCTTCGAACGGAAAGACACTTGTGGAGAAGGTAGTTTTACTCAAATGATTTACTGTAACGGGTATATCAATTTTGGTAATGTAGGAGGTTCTTCTCAACAGGCAGGTGCTATAGAGATTGGAGCCAAAGGAAATTGTGGAGAAGAAAAGATAGCACTGCTTCTGGATAATAAACAAGTAGCCGAATGGGCATTGACTACAGATATTTCTGTATATAGCTATGCAAATTACAAAACAAATCAAAGCATTAAAGTAGCTTTTGTGAACGATGTAAGTAATGGTTGTGATCTAAATGTATATGTAGATTGGATTAAAGTATGCGGCACACAATATCAAACTGAAGATACAGCTTCCAGAACTGGTTGCGGAAATTCAGAGTGGTTATTCTGTAATGGTAATTTTGATTTTGGGAATCTAGGTTGTGATGATGGTAAAGATCCAAATATCAGCGAAACAAAAGAAACCTTTATTGTATATCCCAATCCAGTTACAGAAAATGAAATTACCATAACAGGTTCTTTATTATACAACCTTACGCTCTTTAGTATTGATGGTAAAAAAGTATATGAAGCAAAAGATGTTTCAGATACAAAAACAATTACTATAGCTTCCTTAAAAAACGGGATGTATATCTTAAGGCTTTTTGATCAACAAACAAAAACAAATAAGATCCAAAAGGTAATTATTGATAATCAATAATCAATTCTAGTATTAAGTAAGAGAGACTAAACAAAAATTAAAGTATAGCCTCTCTTAACTATATCTATTACATATCTATAATTGGCTATAAAAAACCATTTGATAAACATCATCCATCTTTTTATTTAAGAAAGACAAAATTATGTAACATATTCTAAAACCTAAATTATGAAACTTAAAAATCAGCAAATGTCAATTAAAAAAACACCTAAAATTAATATACATCAAGCATATATTATTATTTTATTACTATGCACTAATTTTGTAATTGCACAATCTATTGTACAAGAACACGGGAGGCTTAGGGTTAGTGGGAATAAGGTAGTAAACAAAAATAATCAATCAATCAGTCTTGCTGGCAATAGTATTTTTTGGAGTAATTTTGGAGAAGGAGCCAAATTTTATAACGCAGCAACAGTAAATCATCTCGCAACCGATTGGAAATCTGATATCGTTAGAGCATCCATGGGTGTTGAAGCTAATAGAGGTTATATTGCTAATCCAACAATTGAAAAAAATAAAGTAAAAGCTGTTGTAGATGCTGCTATTGCTGCAGGAGTTTATGTTATTATTGATTGGCATTCTCACAAAGCAGAGCAGTTTCAACAACAAGCTGTTGAGTTCTTTTCGGAAATGGCAGAATTATATGGTGATAATGACCATGTAATATATGAAGTCTATAATGAACCCATAAGACAATCATGGCAGGTTATAAAGTCATATTCGGAAGTTGTGATTGACGCTATTAGAGCAAAAGATCCTGATAATTTGATTGTTGTAGGGACGCCTTTTTTTTCTCAAAATGTAGTAGAGGCTTCTAATAACCGTATTACTAGAAATAATATAGCATATACATTACATTTTTATGCAGGTACACATAGGCAATCGTTAAGAGATAAAGCAACTCAGGCAATGAACAATGGTATTGCACTTTTTGTAACCGAGTGGGGTGCTGTAAATTCTAATGGTGATGGAGTAGCTAACAGAGCAGAAACTCAAAAATGGCTAGACTTTATGCGAAACAATGGAATCAGTCATGCAAACTGGTCTGTTAGTGATAAAGCAGAGGGCGCATCAGTAGTTGCTAGAGGAACAGGAGTAGCTGGACTTGTTAATAATAATCTTACTAATACGGGCTTTTATCTAAAAGATATTATTAAAACATGGAATACTACAGGTGGATCTCCTAACCCTCCTACAAATGGTAATGATGATATACTTGATGTCACAGCTCCTTCATCCGTTCAACAGGGTGGAACTGC
>CANLRN010000171.1 GCA_947493495.1 uncultured Aquimarina sp. | reverse complement strand
GAACTAGGCAAGGTCCTTCCGGATTATATGGTTCCGATAAGTTTTGTGCAGATGGATTCTTTTCCTTTGACGGTCAATGGAAAGCTGGACAGAAGGATGTTGCCAGAACCGGATATGGTAGATCGGGATGGTTATGTGCCGCCAAAGAACGATATGGAGGTCGTCTTGTGCGGTATTTGGGAAGATGTCCTGGGCCTACCACAAGTGGGTACCACGGATGATTTCTTCCGTATAGGGGGGGATTCTATCCTTTCCATACAAGTCTCCAGCCGTATACGAAAAGCAGGCTATCCTTGTCAGATAAAGGACATCTTCACCTTCAAGACCATCGAGCGATTGGCCGATCACTTACTGACCACGGACGAACAAGGGAAGGTACGATCGGAGCAAGGGTCCCTAAAGGGTAGATTGGAGCTGCTCCCCATACAACAATGGTTTTTAAATGATGTCGACAATGGGGTTTTCAATGTGCCCGGCCATTGGAACCAGAGCTTTTTGATAAAGGTTCCTTCTCTTGACATAGGGAAATTAGGTTCTGTATTGGCCGATTTGGCATCCTACCATGATATGTTGAGGGTACGGTACCGAAGGGAGGATAATGATTGGACACAATATTATAGTGATTCCATTACCGTTCCTGAGATTTCTGTTTTAGATGTAAGTACCTCCGATGATGTTTCCCTACAGGAGACATTGACCCAATGGCAAGGTGATTTTGACCTGGGTAACGGCCCCCTTTTCCGTATGGGTTATCTCTATAACTATAAAGATGGGAGTTCACGTATCTTCTTTGCGGCCCATCACTTGATCATAGACGCTGTAAGTTGGCGTATCCTCAAGGAGGACATCAAGACGTTGTACAAGGGAGGAAGATTACCTAATAAAGGAAGTAGTTACCGGCAGTGGACTGCAACAGTAAAGGACTATCCGGCAAATCGACCTGAAGAGGCGTTATATTGGGAAAAAGTCCTGAAACGTATTCCCAATATGGACCATGGGCATTTAGAATTAGAGTCAAATAGTGTGTCCTTCATCAAGTTGGACAAGAAAAGGACCGGATCATTGTTGCAACACGCCTCTAAAGCCTACAATAGTGAGATCAACGATCTATTGCTCACGGGATTGGCCTACGCCCTAAAAGATTCATTTGGGGAAGATGTACAGGGCATCACCTTGGAGGGGCATGGCCGAGAGCTTATAGACCCCGAGATCGACCACAGTAATACCTTGGGATGGTTTACCACGGTATTCCCCGTTTGTTTGGAATTGGGACATACCGTTGGAGAAAGCATCCGATTGATCAAGGAAACATTACATACCATTCCCAACAAAGGCATCGGTTTTGGAGCTTTTGCCATGGATGGGGAAACGGACTTCAACATATCCCAACTGCCAAGGATAAGCTTTAATTATCTGGGGCAGTTCGGACAAGGAAAAGAACGGGATTGGGACATATCGGCAGGGGCAAGTGGCAACGGTATCCATGAGGATAACGCAAACAAGAACTGGATAGATATCAACGGTAGCATTACCAATGGGACATTGTACTTTAATATCGAGACACGGTTTGGGACAGGATTCACAAAACGGTTGGGTAAAGCACTGAAAGACCGTTTAAAGATCATCATAGACCATTGTTTAGAGGTCCTCGCAACCGAAGGACCACGATTTACCCCCAGTGATTTCAATACGATCGATATCAGTCAGGACTTTTTGGACAGGTTACAGTCTCGTGTAAAGGGCGAAGGTAACGATATCGTCCATCTGTATCCCGCTACGAGCTTACAACAGGGGTTCATATATCATGCTTTAAATGAACAAGATGACGACGCTTACCGTGTACAGGCTCTCTACGACTACGATCATAAGATCGATGTCGATGCTTACATACGGGCATGGGAGGCCTGTATCGATCAATACCCGATCTTAAGGACGGCCTTTAACTGGGAGGAGGATATCATTCAGATCGTCCACCAAAAAGGATCATTAGAATATCATATCCATGATTTGACGCATTTGAAGAGGCAAGATGAGATTGATCAAGAGATAAAAACAATACAGTCTATAGATCGTGAAAAGGGATTCGACCTTGAAAGGGCATCCTTGTTCAGGGTGCATATCATAAAGCGGTCGAAGGCCCGTTATACGATACTCATAACGGAGCACCACAGTATAGCCGATGGGTGGAGCGGGCCTGTGCTCATGAACAGCCTGCATCAGCATTACATT
>CANLRN010000170.1 GCA_947493495.1 uncultured Aquimarina sp. | reverse complement strand
TAGAATACGGTGCTATGCAAAAATTAAGAAAACACTAGTATTTCTTGCATCTACAAGCTTCTTGACAACCTTCTATTACATAAAGCGGGTTAAACTATTAAAAAAATATAGTTGTATCCCATCTGGATATCTTTTGTAGGAACAATATAATTTTAGTCTTAACACTTAGACCTAGTGTCTTATTGGTTACTACAAATAGTATGAAATACGAGGGTAATGACAAAAATCAATATCTAAATTATTGCAAACTAAAAAAGCGCTTATCCCAAGATTGGTATCAGGATAAACGCTCTTAAAATATAACGCTAATAATTTGTAATATCTAGCAGACAAAAAATCTCTTTTTTGATTGATAATTATGTACATTTTCTAAAAAGCATCTATCCCAAGAAGTATTAGGATCAAACCCCCTTTTATTAATACACCTTATAACCTGTTCAGATTATGTTTATACCGATTTTCTACTGCTTACATATATATGACGATTATCATAGTGATTTGTTACACAAATATTCTATAATCAATAAAATAATTATGAATTATAGTTATTCTTATGTATACTACATAAACATTTTATTGATCTTAGAACGTAGTTTTCTGCCATAGTCTTCTTGCAACCAATCTCTGTAGTTTTTAGTACTTTTACTGATACAATACGAATACCTACGCACTCTATATTCTATATCCTGATCTAATAACTTACTTAAGATTCGTGCATCGAAAACATCTTCACTATTTTCTGTACACATAGTAGCATGTTGCTCTATAGATTTTTCTAAGACGCTTTTACTCCTAAGACCATATTTTTTTGTTTTGGCATATTCTTCTTCTACATTAAAATCAATATTATCGGATTTACTGAATTCTTTGCGGATTTCATCAGGCATTACATATCTAAAATTCCTTTCAATCTCATCATCACTCACTAAGTTATCATAATAAAAATCAGGAGATCTAAATATAGATTGCCAATCAATATCACCGCTCCATAGTCCAAATCTAGCAATATTATTTCCCATATCGATGATAGAAAACTCAGGTTTATCTGGTAAAATCCTTGACCCTCTTCCTATCATCTGAAAATATAGCGTAAGGGATTTTGTAGCCCTATTAAGTATAATACTCTCTACTGTAGGTTCATCAAATCCAGTGGTTAATATACTTACAGAAGTTAATATTGCATTATCTGTAGTTTTAAACCAACTAAGAATATCTGCTCTCTCTTGTTTACTATTGGTATTATCTAAATGTCTTATCTGGTAGCCTGCTCTGTGAAAGGTATCGTATACTTGTACAGATGTATTAATTCCATTATTAAAAATTAACGTCTTTTTACCTTTAGATCGTTCTTCATATGCTTTTAATAATTTATCTTGCATTAAAGCATTCGTATATAAATCTTCTGAAGACTTCACCGTATAATCACCATTCATACCAATCTTTAATGAACCTAAACCTACATCATATGTGTATGTAACTGGTTTGGCTAAGAAATTTTGATGAATTAGAGATGAGATCGTATCTCCAACAATTAATTCTTGGTAATTATCTTTCATCGGTAGTTTCATATTAGAACTCAAAGGAGTTGCTGTAACCCCTAATATGAAACACTTATCAAAAAACTTAAATAATTTTCTAAACGAGTTATAATGTGCTTCATCTATAATGACCATCCCTACATTATCGATTTCTAATTGGTCATCATTAAGCCTGTTGTTAAGGGTTTCTACCATAGCAACAAAACACATATATTCGTGTTGATCTTCTAGTTTTTTTACTGTACTATTTATAATTTTATTTTTCACATCAAACTCAGTCAACATATTAGAAGTCTGATTGCACAGTTCAATTCTATGTGTAAGAACAACTACCTTTTTTTTTGTAGAGGTAATATATCTACGAACTATTTCCGAAAAAATAACCGTTTTACCCCCTCCAGTTGGCAATTGATATAGCAAGTTGTAATCTCTAGGAAATTCCTGTAATCTACTAAATATCTTATCGATATCTCTAGCCTGGTAACTATACAGTACTTTTTGTTTTTTTTTCACTATATCCATGGGATATACCCGTTGTTTGCTTTTTAAATAAAATAAACAACAAAACTAAGGACTTTATCTACTTATTTAAAACAATTAATGAAATATATTTTTCGTACAGCTAATTTATTTTTTAGAGGTCAGTATTTAAATACATATCTTTAAATCACTAAAATAGTTTATTTATGGATATTTTCAAGGGTCAAA
>CANLRN010000169.1 GCA_947493495.1 uncultured Aquimarina sp. | reverse complement strand
TACTGTAAAAGATGAGAATGGTTGTGAGGCTACGGATGAAATAGTTATCACTATAGATGAAGATTGTGGTACTACAACTGCTTCTACAGATAATGTACAACTATATCCTACGGTTATTGAAAATGAGAATCAAGTAACTTTAGAGTTGCATTCTAATAATATTCAAAATGTAGATATACAATTGTTTGGAGTAGATGGTATAGCAAAAGGTATAAGAACTACTCATAGTCTGGATAAGGGTGATAATATGTTGTATTATAACATAAATCAAAATAGAGACTTACCATCAGGTATTTACTTACTAAAAATCCAGTGTGAGGATGATAAGATGAGTTGTGTTAGAAGATTCATAATAAGATAAATAATAAAGGACCATACGCCTAAAACAATTATAAGACAAAACCTGGATATGAGTATAATACTCATATCCAGGTTTTGTCTTATATAAATATATTTGTAGTAGATTTTCTTGCACACAAAATGGGTTAAATAGCATTACTGATACTAACAATTTTATATAGTCTTTCTTAAACCCGATTTATGCAATAGAAAATTTATTACATCTTGTAGCTACCGCAAATACTAACGCTGCACTGCGTTTTTTAATTTCACCATACGGTGCTATGCAAAAATTAAGAAAACACTAGTATTTCTTGCATCTACAAGCTTCTTGACAACCTTCTATTGCATAAAGCGGGTTAAAAATAGGCGATGATTAATGTTTTTAAGATTAAAACAGATTGATAGTATTCCATTTTCACATATTTACTAGAAGAATATTACCTTTAAAAGATAAAACACTTCTATTAAACGATTTTTAGATATTTGCTTTAAGTTTTTTTTATCCTTGTCAAGGAATATTTTTATTTTAGTATTCTTATAATAAAACTATAAAACTATATATGATATAAACATTACTTTCTTCTTTACGTATTCTATAATAGTATCATACATACTAGATAGAGGATTACTAATAATATCTCGAAGTTCATAAGTAAAAAAATCAAGGATTTTTTTGAGGTTGAACGGGCTTGATTTAACTTAAAAAGCATACCTAAAATAAAATTAATTTAAAATTTTGAGTTTAGAACTCATAAAGAAAAACAATTACAAAATGTCAAAACTTACTCACAAGCTTTTTATGCTAAGACAGAAGACTAAATCTATTAATGTAGTGTCTCCTGTTTTTAATTTGATCTTGGCTGTCATTTTTACGGTGACTTCGGGATATAGTAAAACTAATCTTACAAGTACATTGGATACGAATCCAATTGCGGATACTTGCGAAAATCCTTTAGTAGCCTCTTTAGGGTATAACGCATTTGTTCGTTATGGTGTAACGCTTAATGGTGGAGATACAGATGGACCCATAGCATTAGGAGGTGATCTCACAATGGATGGTATTATTACTTTGGCTTCACAGACTGCTGGAACAAATTTTTTTAATGGAGATACCCAAGCTTCTTCATTGGTTGTAAATGGAAAAATAGTATATAATTCTGGACAAGGAATACTCCTTAATCAGGGATATGCTAAAATTGGAGATTTAAGTGGTTCATCAGTTTTTGATATGGATTTAAATAATGCTTCTTCAAATACAAGGATTACATCAGGATCATATGATTCTAATCCAAGAGTTCAATTACAGAGAAGACAAGCTAATAGTTCTGTTAGTCAAGGAAACTTGATTGATTTTAATGCAGTTTTTGAAATGTTTGAAAAGACTTCTATTGCTTACAGTAATTTAGATGCTAATATTGTAGTGAGTAATGATAATAAAATTTCACTTTCGCAAAATGAAGTTAATGTCTTAAATCTTACAGGAGCAGAACTTCAAAATCTTCCTTTTTTGACTTTTGAGAATAAGCCTGATCAAGATACTCCATTGATCATTAATGTAGATGCTTCTGGAGATTTTAGATGGAATGTTTTAAACATGGCAGGTATAGGTGATCAAGAAGGAGCTTTTATTATTTGGAATTTTTATAATTCTTCTACCATAACATTATCAGGAGGTTCTACTGTTGTAGGAAGTTTGTTTGCGCCAATATCTAATGTGATAAAAAATTCATCAGGAAATATTAATGGACAAGTAGTTGCAGCTACTTACCTTCATTTACAAGGGGAATTGCATCAGCATGTATTTGATTCTTGTATAGATGTAGATGGAACCTGTGATTTTTCGGTAGATTTAGGTGATGATAGAACGATCTGTAATGATGAACCAATTGTGTTATCAGCTACTACATCTGGA
>CANLRN010000168.1 GCA_947493495.1 uncultured Aquimarina sp. | reverse complement strand
AATTCATTATTAGCTTTAAAAAGGATTGTCTTTCCTTGTTTATATCCATTCGGATAGTACTTCCCAGAAAGATGCTGGGAATGTAGTATCTGAAATGATGAAATAATTGCTAAAAATAACAACAAAGCAACTATATATAATTTTTTAAACATCTTTAATTACAATTTTGTATAGTATAGAATTTCTATACCACTGGTTTTTCAAGGATTCTATACAATGTATTGAGACTACAAGAAGATCGAAACAGAGGGTAATAATAACGTCAGTTTCTTTTAACAAACTTGATTTTCTTTCCATTTTCTTTTTTTAGTACAATGAAATTTCGTTTAATTTTCTTGATTTTAAAGTTCATTACTTCATTTTCGATTGGATTCGGTTCATTAGAGTCTATTTCCATTTTAATAGAATAATCTGCATCTAATTTAATTAACGTACTCAATTGAGGAAGGCCAATAGAAAAGTGAGTAAAAGTATACTCATCATTAGACTTAGCTAACTTAATAGTTGCTTTACCATCTTTATCTGTAAAAAAAGCTTTAACATTTTTATCATTACAAATAAAATAACCACCACCAAAAGGCTTATTACCATCAACCCTTTGTTCTATAACCTCAAAAGAGACAAAAATAGAGTCATAAATACTTTCTTTACGATTGATGATGTTTTTACTATTTCTTTTGGAACCTGTGAGGTCAAAATCGAGTTTAAGATTCCTTTTATGAATATAGTAATGCCCAAATCCTTCTTTACCAAGATCATCAGAATGCCCACTAGAACTGGAATAAATAAATTCTCCGTTTTCTTTAAAATTTATATTCTGAACTAAATTCTTAGAGCCTTCTTTTACAATAGAGGTGTAATTTCCAGTAACTTTTTGGGAATTCATTGCTTGACAGGATAATATCAAGAAAAGCATTAGAAATAATTTAGTCACGACATCTTTCCCCCAGTGCTCCACTGTTACCATTGCGTTCATTTTTTATAATTTTTTGTATTTCTATTTTTTCTGATTCAGGTAGATCCATATAGGTATTTGACGATTCTAACCCTCCCATCCAAATCCCATATAATACTCTAAAGGATATCTATTGTTATCCAGTTCTCTAATTGCTTTGGCTATTGGTGTTATATAATTTTATGCTATAAGTATTTTGGACTCAATTAAGAATGCTTATTAGATCCTATTTCATTTATTTAAAAAGATAGTTTGAAAAAGACTACCAAACTATCTTCAAAGATGAACTTTAGATTAGATATAAAATATTATTCATAAATACTTGTGTGTAATTCATAAATGATAAACAAATTATTTGTAGAATCTTTTTTGATTAACGCAAATTTATTTTTATAACAATGATAGGAATTTATAAATTCCCGTCTTGAAGTTATATTTAATTTATTAAAATCGCTAGATTTAACCATTTTATCAGTAACTGACAATCCAAGTTCTAACCAAGGATCTAATACTGGTTGGTCTTTAATAATAATTATTTCATCGTCGTCTGAGTCGTGAAAATATTTTAATCTTGATCGGATACTATCTTTTGCTTTTTTTGCTGATAATCCTTTTTCATTTAAAAATAAAAATAAATAACGATTGCTTTCCATCTCAATCAAATTATCATCTTCTTTCACAATCAAATAGGTGGATTCATCATCATTCTTTACTTTTCTTTGGGAAATACCAAAGAAAACAGAAAATAACATCAGTAAAACTAAACTATTTTTCATCTTAAGAAATTTCTAGGAGTTCTGAATCCTTAATTACCCATTGATCATTCTCTTTTTCAAGGTATACTAGTAAACTCGATCCATTTAAATAACCCAAAACATTTCCAAAAATGGTAACCGCCTTGGTAAATTCTTTGTCAAAAGCTATTGGCGAAAAATGGAGCATGCGATCAAATTTTTTTGATATATAATGTCTATCTGCTTTGGACTTAATAGTATCCAATAAAATTAATTGATGCCCTATTTTATTTTTAATTAAAGATATATCAATTTCATCACTATCTAAGTTATCAAGATTTTCAATTAGTGAATAATAAGGTTTTGTTTTTAGTATTTCTTTTTTTGAAAGCCCTTTTATTTTGTTTCTCAAAGGATAAATAGCAATTTTTTGTTTCAGTTTGCTAAGCGAATCTTTTTGACTTTTAGTTAATGTATAGGTCTTGCCTGGAGGCGGTGGAGGAGGGATTGGTTTCCCAAACTCATTTATCAATAGAGAAAGTATTTGATACGTGTTAGTCTCCATGCC
>CANLRN010000167.1 GCA_947493495.1 uncultured Aquimarina sp. | reverse complement strand
AAAATATACTTATGCACGTAGGGTAGGTTCTTTTTGTAAAAAGCCTTTAGGATATGATAATCCCCTTCTTTAATCCCTTGAATAATGGTTTGATGTTTTGCTGAGTTCATAGTTTTCCCTATTTACTAAGAATGATTACAGATTACGTAAACCTGTAAAATAATTGTTGTTTTTTGTGTTACTTTTGCGACTGATAAATAGTGCAATAGTATTTTTTGATCGAGGCAAATATATGTGGGAGAATTCCGATATTGCAAGGGGAGTGTGTCTAGATTCTAGAAAATCGAGGTCGAAATTCTAGAATTAAGAGTCTATTTTAAAAAAGGAAAATATAGTTAATATTTTGATATATAATTGATTATGTTTTTATAGTATTTGATGTTAAGTGTATATTTGTTTCATTCTATACGTGTAGCATTGTCTACCCCTGTTTGATAATAATTAGATAATATTTTACCTCTTGTACAACAATAATTTAAAAATGACTTCTCAAACGAAATTATTCAAACTACTACTTTTTTGGTTTTTCGTCTTAGCATCACCAAATATTCTTATGGCACAGAATCAAAATGTGAAGGTCAAAGATTCTCTGATTGATTTGGATTTCGAAGAGCTACAGAAAAAATTTTATGACACAAGACTAAATGATAGTCAAAAAGCGGTTTTATACATAAGAAGTTATTTGCAAAAAGCAAAAGATCTAGATAGTGTTTCTGAAAAAGCTAGAGGATATTACCTGATATCAACATTTTTTGAAAATGACTATGAAAAGCGAATTATCTATATAGATAGTGGAATTAAGGTAGTAAAAAACACTGAACATGTATTGCAAACGGGATTTTTATATACACATAAAGGGGCTATAACCCATGAAAAAGGCAATTATGATAAAGCTTTAGAGTACTACCTTGAAGGGCTTGAACATGCTAAAAGGAAAGGTGTTTTGGTTTATCAATCTCTCCTATTACTTAATATTGGTTCTTTAAAAACTACATTAGGTAAATATGAGGAATCAAAGCTTCTCTATAAAGAGGCTTTGCATTATCAAAAAAAAATTAGAAATAAAAGTTTTAACGATTCTACTCGCTATTTAATAACTCTTTCCAAACTAATCAATTCTTACATATTAAAAAAAGAAATTGATTCTGCAAATTACTTTCATAAACAAGGATACAAATTAGCTCAAAATACCGATATTGAAGGGGTATATACAATACAGAAAGGAATATTGCAACATTACCTTAAAGACTATATTTCCGCTAGTAAAAACTTAAATCAGGGGATTAGAAGTTTTTTATCTAGTAAGTACGCACCAGAATATGGAGATTACAATTTAATTGATGGGTATCTTTATCTAGGTAAATCTTATAATAATTTAAATCAAAAAGAAATTGCTATCGATTTTTTTAAAAAAATCGATTCATTGGTAAAAAAATCAGATAATTTAATTTACGTTGCCCGACCAGCCTACTTAGAATTAATTAATTATTATAAATCCATAAATGATAAAAATAACCAATTATATTACATAGAGAGACTACTTCGTAATGATAGTATATTTAATGTCCAATATAGATTAGCTAGTGATAAATTTAATAAAGATTTTGACACCCCAAACTTACTAATTCAAAAAGAAAATATAATTAATGAACTTGAAACTAAAAATAGTAAATCTTTTTATATCATAATATGTACATCAATCGCCATTACAGTAGTTTCTACAACGTTTTTTATTAGTTATCAAAAAAACAGAAAGTACAAAAAACGTTTTAATAATTTGATTAAAAATGAAAATAAAAAGCCAATAACAGAAAAGGTTGAAAATCAAAAAAACTCAATAGGTATTGCCGGAAACGTTGTAGAAATAATTATACAGGAACTAAACAATTTTGAAAAAAATAATGAGTTTTTAGAAATCAATTTAACTTCTTCTATTTTAGCCAAAAAAATGAATACCAATTCTAAATATCTAACCAAAGTAATTAAATATCATAAAAACAAAAGTTATACCCAATACATTAATGATCATAGAATCAATTATATCATTCAACAGCTCAAAACAAATCATAAATTAAGAAACTATACTATAAAAGCCATAGCTTCAGAAGCAGGGTTTAATTCGACCGAGGTGTTTTCAAAGTACTTTTATAAGAAAACGGGAATCTACCCTTCTTTTTTTGTGAAAAGTTTGAAAACTCATAAGAATTAGAGGTTATTGGTTGGTATTTTGAATTTTAGTGTCGATCAAAATTTTAAATATCCTTTATTAAATTATGGTAAAAGAAACGTAGATATT
>CANLRN010000166.1 GCA_947493495.1 uncultured Aquimarina sp. | reverse complement strand
GAGATCGGAACCACCAAAAAAGTAAGCCTTCTTGCCGAGATCAATAATCCAGAAAGCAATACAGTAACCATTACCATCGAAAAAGAAGATGGTACTGAGTTCGAAAATGGGAAGAAACAGCTGTCTTTTAGTGAAACAGTAACCGAAGATGGATTGGTAGAAATATCACCATTAGAAATCAAAGAAGAATGGGAGGAATTTAAAAAAGCGGATGTCGATAAGCTTATTGCTAGAGTAGAACATAACGGAGTTAGTAAAAAAAGTTCTCCCCTCAAAGTAATTCCAAAACCAAAGGTTATTGTCCATTTTAGACCAAATGATAAATGGAAAGGCGAATTTGGCTTTGATTGGCTCAGAATTGGGGACACCAAACTCTTTGGGGATAACAAATACGAAGATATCGTTAGTAAGCAGTATAAAGATAGTGCACATACCCAATTAGAAAAAAATGGAAATGTATACAAAGGATACTTTAAAAAAGATCCAAAACAGTTCAAAGATTTAAAAAAGAAATACAATAGTTTTTCATTACCATGGGCAACAACTGATTCCAAAGGAAACAAAACCCCAGAAGATTATCTAATCCCTTGGATGTCTATGTATAAAAATCAGGAAGCTAAGATAAAATTAGTATTGGATATACAGGAAAAAGGGGATTATCTTGAATTTGAAGATAATACAAATTTCACTATCACTCCCAAAACCATTGATATCTCTGGTAAAAAAGGAACGATAAAACCTAAAGACGTAATCGCAATCAAATGTCTTAAAGAATTTGCAAAAGATGAAACAATCATCATTAAAGCTTGCCAAAAAGATTCCAAAGGGAATCTAACAGCAATAGATGCTGGTAAAATTACGATATGGGCTAATGATGCTACAAAGCAAAAAGAAAAGAAAGTGGTCTTTGTACAAATTAAGACACCTCCTATGTCATCTTTAAAAAAGAAAAGCCCTAATAGCACTAATGAAAAAGATAGAATAGAAAAATATTTAAAACAAGCCTTGATCAAATTACACAAAGACTCAGGTATTGTAGATCTAGATTTATCTACAGATAAAGACTTTATGGATTTTATAAAAAGTAAAAAGGTGAGCTCTAAAAATATCAAAGACAAATCTGCATTGGATAAATTTTTAACAAAGCAACTCTCTGATACCTTTAAGAAAAAATATGACAATCACTTTAAAGCTTTTTATTTTGCAGAAAATGGATATCATTCTAGTGGTGGTTTGTTAAGTGGATATTCACGTTTTGGAGCAGATTTTGTAGTAGTATTTGCTACAGCCAATGAGCAAACCGCAGCACACGAGTTTTTACATTCCATGAATCTGGCACATTCATTCAGTAATAGTGAAGCTTCAAAACATGCTGAGTTTACTTATGAATATAAAAAGACCGAAAATCTGTTGGATTATACACATCATGTAACTGGGCATAAAAATGATAGATGTAGCTTATGGTACTGGCAATGGGTAAAAGCTAATGCTTCAATTAAATAACATAAAATGAAATATATAATATTCATATTAATTAGTACAACTCTATTTTTACAAGGGTGTAAAGCACAAAATATCAGTATGGAAAATCAAGAAATTATAATCCCAGAAATAGACAATAAATTTGAAAAATTTGATAAAGAAACATTCAATAAAGAAAACATAAGAGGAAAGAGAACTGAAATAACTAAAGATTACTTCGTTGAAGAAGACACTCAATCTCCAGGGTATGCAAGACAAATCTACTCGAAAACTTCTATTTTCTCGATTTTAAAATTGTATTTTGAGAATGAGAATATAGAAAAAAAAGGAATAACTTTTAACAATGGTTCAGAATATGGTATTTGGTATGAGTTTGATGAAGAAGGTAAGTTAATCAACGAAATCAATACCGATGCTGGTTATGACTATGGGTGGGAGGATATAATTAAGTATTCTGAAAAAAATAAAATCATCTTGACTAAAGGAAATGAAACCTCAGGTTTCCAGACTACTATTTATAAAGAAGAAAGTGAAGATGGAAACAAAATTTGGGTAATTACCTATCAAATATCTGGAGATCAATTAATTGAATTAACTCTGGACGGAAAAACTGGAAAAGAGATCAATAAGAAAGAGTTAGAGTTCATCAATCATTAAAAACGGCTTAGAACAAGCTATATAATTAATAGCTACCCTATCGGGATAGCTACATAATCATATAGTAAGCGTTAGCTTTAATAGGGTACGTTAAAGGCACATAGTTTACAAAGTTAAAGGGACATAGTTTACACTTTTTCAAGTTATAATTTGAGACAAAA
>CANLRN010000165.1 GCA_947493495.1 uncultured Aquimarina sp. | reverse complement strand
ATAGCATACAAAAACTAGAGGAACTCTTGCCGGGATATCAAGAAAAAACTACAGTGTAGTTGCTCGGAGGCATACAAATCAAGAGCCTATTTAAGTTTATATAAAAGTAATGAAAACAATAGCTGTTGAAAATTTAGCATGATCAATTTTATAAATTTGACTAAAATAAATATTGTCGAATGAAATTTCTAAAGTTTTAAAAACCCGCTTTATTAGAAAATCTATTACAGCCTTGAGCTACTGCAAATACTAGTGCTTCGATGTGTTTTTTAATTTCACCATAGCGATACTATGCTAAAATTAAGAAAACACTAGTCTTTATTGCATCTCAAAGCCTCATAATGAAGTTCCAATGTATAAAGCGGGTTTAAATCAGAAATGGTATAAACAAGTAGTACCAATTTATAAGTTGAACCTTTTTTTGAGTGTGCTGTTAGTAATTTTGAAAATAATTTCAAGATATTTAAATATTTCATCATTAGAAAACCGATCGCTCTCATATGGTTTAATCCGTTTTATTCATTAGGAAATCTCCTGTGCTATTCTTACCTTCTTCCCTAGCTAGTTCTTCAAATCTTGGATCTTTCTTTGGATTATAAGGTTCAGCTTCATACGCCTGTCCATCC
Source organism: uncultured Aquimarina sp. (assembly GCA_947493495.1). GTDB lineage: Bacteria > Bacteroidota > Bacteroidia > Flavobacteriales > Flavobacteriaceae > Aquimarina. Next base: position 1,843 of record CANLRN010000165.1, on the reverse strand, counting down.
TTATCAGACTTGGTTAGAGATTCGCTTTCTGTATTTTTATTAGTAGTTCCTTCTTCCTCATCTGTTTTTGTGTTTTCGGAATCATCAGATTTGATCGTTTCTGGCTCATCCGTTCTAGTCGTTTCCCTTTCATCCGTTCGTGTAGGTTCTACATCTCGTACAGGACCATCAGCAGCATCGTCTGCAGCACTTCGAAAATTATTCTCTACATCTCTTTTTCCCTGCCCTACAGGTAGCAACATCATAGCCGTGCCCCAAACATCGTTCCAGCTACCTTGTCCGGTGACCACACGGTAGGCACTCATTTCTCCGCCAAAAATACCTTCAGCAATAGATCCTACATTAGCAGAACCTATCTTTGCAAAGAATTACAATTCGCTAATAATAGAAATTTCTATGTAATTTTTTAAAATTAGGTGAATTCTAACCTGGTGGTCAATAGAATGTAATCCATACATTGGTACACTAAGTTGTTGTTTCAAATCTTTGACCATAGATTTAGCTCTTCTTTTGTCAATTGAATTTTATCTTCTAATAATTTCATAAATCAACAGTATAATTATTCTAAGGTCACATCATTATATCTTTTCCATTATCAATTACATTTAAACCAAATTATCTTTTAGATTTATTATAAATCAAAATATCATTTAACCAATTAGGAATGTATTTTTCTTCTCTTGGGTATAACAATAAATCCTCATAGAAATCTGTTTTATCTCTCCAGGTATCAAAAAAATTAAAATATTTATCATAAAAAAATTTAATGTTTTTTTGTTGATTTTTATTTATTATAAGGCATATCTGAAACCATGCCCCTTCTTTAGGCTCTAAATCATACATTTCTTGTCGTATTTTTAAAAATACTTCTTTAGCCTTAATCTCCTTATTTAGGAAAAACAATTTTTTGTTATCAATTTTTTCTTTTTCATAATATCCTAAAAAAGAAACTCCATTATTTAAAATATAAGCTTCTATACGCAAATTATCATAATCATCGTTTAACAGTTTTGAACTATATCCATCGACTAAACTATCTAATTTTGATACAATACTTTCTTTGTTTTTCCATAATTCTTCTTGATTTCTTCTAATTATATCAATATCTTTTTTAGGCTTTTTATTACCTATATTTGAAATTAAAATCTCGTTCTTATCCAAAACTTCTAAAAAATTTAACCAAAATATTTTATTTTTTTCAGGATTAATCTTTTCTAAATTTTCAGCCCCTTCATTATAACTTAGAGAACCAATATAAAGTGAACTCCAACGATCTGGATCTGTTTCATCCTTCATACTATAATCTTCATTTACTATTTCCGTAGCTGCCCGAATCAAAGCCATACCTGCATATCCAGATTGAAATTTACCTTCCGCTATTCTATTTTGAATATAAGTTTGTTTCTTATTTATAAAATCTTTCAATTCATCTTTAGGTAATCTATCTTCTATATACGCAATTAACCTATCAGTTATATCCATAAATGAGCTATCTGTAGGCCAGGCTTTATCCCAAATATCTTTTATTATCATTAGGGAATTTAAAATTACTTTAGCTTTTCCTTTACTATTAGGAAAACATTGTATAATATCATTTATTGTAGTATCACTAAGCTCAAAATTGTGATTGCTGATTATTTCAGTAAAAGCCTTCTCTTTTAATGATTTAAGTTCTTGTTTCATTGTGTTTTCGGGATCATCAGTTTTAGCAGTTTCGCTTTCATCAAAACCTTTGTCAGTAAATTTGAATATTGTTAATGATATTAATTATGATACTCCCAATCTTTAGGACAGGATAAAGTTATTTTTAAATTATTAAGAAGCCATTTGTTTTTGATAAAAT
>CANLRN010000164.1 GCA_947493495.1 uncultured Aquimarina sp. | reverse complement strand
AAATTCACCAGAAGGACCTTTCGTTTTGGGGTACCCTCTCCCTCAATATGGTATAATGTAACACGGATGGGGTATTCCCTGGAGAGGTCGAAGGGCCGGTTGATGTCCTCAGAGAGCGCACCTTCAAGATCCTCCATCGTAACGAAGCCTTCTTCCTTGATACCCAAAGGAGAGGTATGTAAGCTTTGTATACCTTGGCCATCCTTCTTTTCTATCGTGCTCCTTAGCACTCCGTGCCTTGAAACAATCTGTTCCACAGCATGAACGATGCCCTTGGTATCGACCTCTGGGGAGAGTTCCAAAACCATTGGAACATGATAGGCGTTCGTGCCCGATTCGTACTGTTCGATGAACCATAACCGCTCTTGTGCAAAGGACAGGGGAGGGGTTTTGGAGTTCGTTTTTAATATTGTTTTTTTAACAAAATTTTTTTTGGAAAAAATCTCGTTATTCTTTAAAAGAACAATAATTTCATTTTTATTTTTTCTTACAAAATCTTCTATTTTTTTTTGTCTTAAATTTTCAGATAATAAAACTCTGATTTTGGGATTTTCGAACCAAATATAACTCTCATTATTTCTGAGTTCATTTAAAAAAAAAGGTATACTTTTCATGACGAAATAAGTTATGATTTAAACCACAAATTCAATTTGATTTTGAGTTTGATTAATTTTTGTATTGATAGATTCAGCTAAGGATTTTATCGTCTTATGCTTAAAGATTTCTGCAACGGGTATCTCCCTATCCAGTGCACGTCCCATGCGATGTGCCGTCTTGATGGAAAGGATGGAGTCACCTCCTATACGGAAGAAGTCGTCGTTTGTGCCGACCTGTTGTAGTACGAGGACTTCTTGCCATATAGTGCATAATATGGCTTCGATCTCGTTCTTTGGTGCGACATAGGTTTCCCTGTCTACCATATCGGGTTCGGGGAGTGCCTTTCTGTCGAGTTTCCCGTTTACGGTCAAAGGGAAGGCTTCCATGGCCACAAATGTCATGGGTACCATATAATCTGGTAGTCCCTTTGCAAGTCCATCGGATAGATGAACATCCGTAAGGTTGTTGTCACCTTCTGGCACATAATAACCGACGAGGTATTTGGTTTTACCTTCTGAAGTTTCACGTTCTTTGGCAAGTACAACGGTCTGTTTGACCTCTGGAAGTTGTAACATGGCGTTTTCGATCTCTCCAAGCTCTATACGGTAGCCCCGTATCTTGACCTGGAAATCGTTCCTGCCGATGTACTCGAGGTTCCCGTCGGGCAACCATCGTACAAGGTCCCCGGTTCTGTAGAGGCGGTCATAGCCCTTGGCAAGATCCGATTCTGTAGCAAAAGGATTGGTAACAAAACGTTTTGTCGTGAGTTCCGGTCTATTGAGATAGCCCCTTGCGATTCCGGCGCCACCGATATAGAGTTCGCCGATGACACCTATAGGGATCACTCCCATGTTCTCATCCAGAACGTACAATTTTTTATCGGCCAATGCTGAACCGATAGGAGCTATATCTTTGGTGTTATAATTGCTTAAATTGCAGTAACTGGAAAAATAGATGTTTTCTGTAGGACCGTATCCATTAATTAAATTTACACTTTGATACTCGTTCTTGAAATCGTTAACGATTGCAAGACTACAATTCTCACCACCGATCATTATCTGACAAAAATTCCCAAGACTTTTGAACTTTTTAATTACCAATGAGTTGAATAGTGAAGTTGTTATAAATAGAGTATTTATTCCTTCTTTTGCGATTTGATCCGACAGTAATGATAAATTTGATATTGAATGATTTGAAATTAAGATAAGTTTCTTGCCATTTAAGATGGAGAAAAATAAATCAAATATGCTTCCATCAAAAGCATAATTAGAAATACCTCCTACGACCTTTATCAGTTTATAATCGATAAAGTTATTATCACTTACAAATGAGGAAACTCCCTTATGCTCTACCATGACGCCTTTAGGTTTTCCTGTGGTCCCAGAGGTATATATTATGTATGCGAGGTCACAGGAAGAGCACTGCGGTTTTAGGTTTTTTGTACTTAGTTCCTTATAGAATTTTTGTTTTAGGTCTATGTTCAGGGCCTTGTTTTTTGGCAATTTTCCTTTTTTAGGAAGGCTTCCCTTTGTGAGTACGATCTCAGCGTCTGTATCTTCCAGAATAAATTCTATACGTTCTTTTGGATATCCGGGATCTATTGGGACATACGCGCCTCCTGCCTTGAGCACGCCTAGTATACCAATGACCATTTCTAGACTACGTTCAAGGCAAAGGGCTATGATTGTATCCGGTTTGAGTTCCCTTTGAGTTTTGGATTTGTATGTGTTTCTGATGTGCCTTGCGAGCTGGTTGCTCTTTTGGTTTAGTTCGCGATAGGAGAGTTGCCTTTCCTGATAAACAAGTGCGATGTTCTCTGGGTTGAGTTGCGCCTGTTTCTCGAAGAGCTCCTGGATCGTCGCCTTTTGGTCATATTGGGCATCGGTATCGTTCCATTGATTCACCAAT
>CANLRN010000163.1 GCA_947493495.1 uncultured Aquimarina sp. | reverse complement strand
ATAAAAGGAATTAAAGCATTTCTAAGACTACTTAAAAACCAAAATATCCAACTATTAGATACTCTTATCTGTATGGAACATACAGGTGTTTATGGTAAACTTATTATTACTAAATTAATAGAAAAACAAGCTCTTATTTGTGTAGAAATGTCTTTAAGGATTATGAAAAGTATGGGGCTACAACGAGGTAAAAACGATAAAATAGACGCTATTAGAATTGCTCAATATGCAACTAAAAATTATAACGAATTAAAAATATACCAACCTATACCAGAAGTTCTAGAAAAAATAAAAACATTAATCTCGATTAGAGACCGTTTAGTAAAAAATAAGGCTGACTTATCTAAATACCCTAAAGAATTAGAACACTTTGCTCCTGAACTTGCTAAAATAGCTAATAAGAACATCAAAAAATCCCTAAAAACTTTTACTGATGAAATCAAAAGGATAGAACAAGAGATACACCAACTTATTGTATCAGATGATAAACTAAACAAAACTATCAGCTTAGCAACATCTGTAACAGGTATTGGTTTATTTACCGCATTACATTTGATTATACATACTAACTTTTTCACCCGATATGATACTCCTAAACAATTAGCTTGTTATTGTGGTGTTGTACCTTTTGAGTATTCTTCTGGCACTAGTATTAGAAAAAGGTCTAAAGTCCATCACATGGCCAATAAAACCCTAAAAAAACATCTACATTTAGGAGCATTAGCAGCAATGACGTATGATCCAGAACTAAAAGCTTATTATAACAGAAAAGTAGAAGAAGGAAAGTCTAAAATGTTAGTGATTAATAATATTAGAAACAAACTTATACACAGAGTATGTGCAGTAATAAAAAGACAGCAACCTTATATTAAAGTTGCTGCCTGATATTTTAACATTTACCTCTTGGTTTTACCATGGAAATCGGGGGGTCTTTTAGTTTCTATAGTGTTAACTCAATTCAATCTAGCTTTCCAATAGTTAATTATAATTTCTTTATTTTTTTCATCTAAAAGCCATAAAGAATCACTATCAGATTTATGCCATAGAAGATTGTTTAAAATATATAGGTTATAATCATCGTCATTAGCAGAGCTACAAATAGGCGTAGTCAAGAAAAAAACCTCTGGCTCCCATATTTTTGTCAAAATCATATGAACTACCACTGTTTTATTAGTGTCACTTAGTGCTTTAAAAAGGCTCTGAGAAACAGTTTTACCTTTGCTTTCTAATTTAATGGCTGTTTCTCCTAGTTTTAATTGAGTACCATAGGTAACATCTAAAATAAACGAGTCCCAAGATAAATTCGATATAAGTTTTTCAGTATCTAAATTACCTTTTTGTGCAATAGATTTACAACTTGTAATTAGACTTAAACTAATAAGGCAATATATAATTAGATTAGTTTTCATTGTTTATAATTTGTATGATATCATTATTCTGAAGCTGAGCTTCTATTGTAGTACTTACAGCTTGATTATTTGCTCCTCTACGAAATACAGGGATACTTAATTGAGTACCAGACGGATTTATTGAAGCTCCTGTTGTAATTCTTATTCTATCTACACCAGCTTGCGCTCTAAAACCAGCCTTATGAGCATTTAATGGTGATATCCCTCCAACTTGGATATCAAATCCTTCTTGAAGTTCGTGAGATAAAACTCCTGCATTACTAATGATACCTTGACCTATATCAGGAAAAGCATTAACGTCTCCTAAATCTATTAAATGTACTCCTGGCATTGTTGCTAAACCATCACTTCTAAGGCCATTATCTCCAATAGGAAATTTCTCTGTGCCAGCTTCTCCTTTTGCTAGTACATTAAAAGATGTCGTTTTTTCGTTTCCTATAACCTTATTAAGCACTCCAAGGAATTTACTTTGTCCTTCAGTTAATTCCCCTTCCTTGTCATTTCGAGTAACAGTTACTTGGCCTGTATCCGCATTTCTGTTAACATCATAAAGTCCTCCGAGATTATCATTAACAGTCTTATTAAAGGCATTAATAGCATCTTCCGAACCATTAATTTTTAAAGAATCTCCTGCTATTTCCCTAAACGTCATTGGGTTATTAGAAGTGAAATGATAAGGTGTCAGATTTGCATATTTCTCTGCAAACCTATCTATTTTATTAAACCTAGCAATTGCTGGGTCGTAATCCCTCCATTGGTATGCATAAGTATTTTTACCTAACTCTTTTTCCTCTTCCTGTCCTTGGAACGTCTGATAGTTGTTTTCAGTACCAACAATCACATTATTGTATCCTTTGTGCTGTAAGCCAAAAGGATAATAACTTATGCGTTTTTTTAAGCGCATACCTTTTTTTTAAACGGTTACCTCCAAAGATGCTATTTTTTAAGAACGTTCTTTCTGTCGTGTATCTTTCTACATTGCTAAAATAGTAATTCTGGTTTTATCTGTATTACGGGATTATGTATTTGTACTAGCTAACTTCTAAAGCCAGCCGCATTACCCAAGCTGTATTTACATAATCTTAGTTATACCTGCTC
>CANLRN010000162.1 GCA_947493495.1 uncultured Aquimarina sp. | reverse complement strand
GAACTTCCCTCTTTTAACATTATGTTAACCATTATAAATAACTAGTTTTTTGTCCTAAACATGGGGGGAAGCTCATTGTTTTAGTAAATGTATTTTCGCAAATATCTATAGATTGTTGGCTCAGTTTTTTTGAATTCTAGAATCCTTAAATAATTTAATCTCAATACCTATTCCTGCAACAATAAAGCCTCCTGTTTATTTCGGTTTTATTTGAATCAGTATAACATTTTTATTGGTATAATACTACAACTTCTAGAAAAAAATCAGAAACGGATATTATAGAAAGTAGAAAGAATAATTTTTTTATTATTGTGTTTTAGAAATCTGCTCAGCCATTAACAATGCATTATAGGCATTAACTACTTTGCTTGATTTGTAGAGTTCTGAAAAAGGGACTGTTTTTTTAGTCCCATCATTAGGATTAATATCAACAGAAACACTTTATGTAATTCCTGACATCAACAAATACATTTTTAATTTCCTTAGCTGTCAGCTCGGGATAAAAGGAATAATAGTTTGTAATCCTGCTACTAAAGCAAAAATATCTACGTTTCTTTTACCATAATTTAATAAAGGATATTTAAAATTTTGATCGACACTAAAATTCAAAATACCAATCAATAACCTCTAATTCTTATGAGTTTTCAAACTTTTCACAAAATAAGAAGGGTAAATACCTGTTTTCTTAAAAAAAGACTTAGAAAACACTTCAGCCGAATTAAAACCAGCTTCCTTCGCCAAGGCCTTTATTGTATATTTTTGGATTTTTTTATCTTCTTTTAATCGATTAATGATGTACTCAATCCTTAAATCATTAATATATTGAGTAAAACTTTTTTGCTTGTGAAATTTTATGACTTTAGTTAAATACTTCATATTAGTATTCAATTTTGAGGCTAAAATACTTGAGGTTAGATTTTTTTTTCTAAATCCATTGGTATTTTCGAATTTGGATAAACTTTGCAATATTATTTCAACAATTTCTTCTGCTATGCCAATAGAAGTATCTGTTTTAATTTTTTCTAAGTCTGTTTTTTTCTCATTATTATTTATTAACTCTTCAAACCTTACTCGATATTGTTGATGCTTGTAATAATGAAATATTAAAAACATCGCTATGACAGCAATTACGCCAATAGAAACTAGTAAAATATAGTATGATTTATTATTCTTTGTTTGTAGTCCGACAATTAATCTTTCTTTTTCAGAAACTAGTTCTGCAGCTTCGTATTTTCTTGTAATGTTTTTAGTCAAATACACTTGATTTGCGTGTCGTATGCTATCCAAATTTAATTGTGTACTGATATACTCAATTTGTAGTTGATAATCATCCTTTGCTTTTGCGTATGCCCTTAAATAATCATATACATCAATAATTTCTGGGATGATGTCCTTTGTTTGTCTGAGGGTAGTGTCAACTTTTTGGAAATAGAATATGCTTCTTTCTTTATCTCCAAGACTTTTGTAACTTTTTCCTATATAATAGTCACAAGTTGCAATTCTTGTTTCTATAGGATCAAGCCTTCTAATTATTTTTTTTCCTTTTTCTAAACTGTCAATTGCTTTATAATGATTATTTAGCAGATATTGATGAATTCCAGATGTTACTAGGATATAAGAGTAGAATAAGGAATCATTTGTTTTTAAAGTTTCTTGGATACCCTTATTAATAAAAATATCAGCAAGGTCAAGGTCTTTGGTATGGATATAAGAATCAGCTAAAGAAAATAGTGCTGCATTATATTTAAAGTGATTTTTATATTTGGGGTTTTGTTCTAAAAATGAGATATAATCAACAAAAATAGCTTGTGACTCTTCTCGATCACCAGCATTATTTTTTAGTAATCCAATACTATATTTAGCAGATTGATGTAATTCATCATTTCCACTTTCTTTTGCAGCTTCTGAAGTTTTTATATAAAATTCTAATGCTTCTATATAATTTCCTAATTCATAATTTACGTTTCCTTTGTACAAGTAACCAATTGCTGGATATCTATTATACTTTTTATTTTTGGTAATAGAAATAAGGCTATCCAAATATATTATATCATTCTCCTCTTTTAAGTTATAAAGGATAAAGTATGCATTCGCGATGTTTAAGGTATCAGATTTTTTACGGAAGACATCAAGTTGTTCTTGAATCACTTTAATTCTTGTAGTATTCTCTTTTTTACTCTTAATAAGCGTGTTTAACTCTTCATACTTATCTTTTGTATCCTGTGCATTCAATACACAATTACATAGTAGCAAGATCAATAACAATAGTACATATGAATACTTCACTTTCATTAAAAAGGCATTTCCAATTGATATATTATAGAATATGATGTTGGGGAGTGTTTTTGTCTTTATACGAATGTAAAGGTTTAATAGGTATTACAGCAATGATTTATAAGAATAATACTAGTTGAAATTTATAAATTTCAAGTCTTTATTTATAAATATCAATACTAAGTGTTTGTTTTCGGGGATTACCAGAGCTAAATTTAGATAGGGTAATACTTAAAAAT
>CANLRN010000161.1 GCA_947493495.1 uncultured Aquimarina sp. | reverse complement strand
AAATCTGATACGTAATGTTATATTCTCCTGCAGTACCTACATTGATGGTATACTCTGCAAAATCTCCACTGTTTACATAATTGATGTTATTTGCAGTAGCATTAACTCCAAGACCTGGACCTCCTGCACTAGCATCATCAAAAGTACCGCCAGTATTGGTAAATGTCTCTGCTTCTATCACAATATCATCTCCTGATGGTGGTGGAGGTGGTGGAGGGTTGTTTCCATTAACTGTTACTGTAGTCGTAGCTGTAAAGCCTCCATCTGTAGTTGTTGTTGTAACTGTTGCTGTACCAGCAGATACTGCCGTTACTACACCATTATTGTTTACAGTGGCTACATTGGTATTATTCGAACTCCAAGACACTGCTTTATTAGTAGCATTATTTGGAGCTACGGTAGCAGAAAGCGTAGAGGTTTGTCCTTGATCTAAGGTTACATTGGCAGGAGAAACGCTTACTCCTGTTACCTCAATTGGATCAGGACCAGGACCTGGACCAGAGTCTGTAACTGTAATAGTGACCTGATCTGTTTTATTACCATCTAATGTAGTTGCCGTAATGGTAGAAGAACCTTCAGCTACTGCAATAATATTACCTAAATTACTAACAGTAGCAGCGTTAGGATTAGACGAGGACCAAACGACAGATTTTATTGTGGCATTAAAGGGTATAACACCTGCTGTTAACGTAGTTGTATCTCCTACTTCTAATATAGCACCTCTAGGAGAAATACTTACTCCTTCTACAGGAATAGTCTCATCTGGTGTTCCAATAGGTTCTCCTTCTACACGTACTACTACAGAATCTTCAAAACCACCATCAAATGTTTTAACTACTGCTCCGATAGTACCATTAGAAAGCCCCGTTACTTGTCCTAAACCATTTACTTTAGCAATCGCTGAATTACTCACAGACCAAGTCACAATTTGTCTGGTTGCATTACTTGGTATTATGTTAAAAGATAAATCTATCGTTTCTCCTGGACGAATAAAAACAGTTTGTGGAGCATCTATATCAACTCCAGTAACAGGAACGTTTCCTCCAATAGGAACCGCATCATAGACTCTAATCCAATCTACTAAAAACAAGTTACGATTGTTAGCATCGTCTAAGTCTTCTCGAGTCGGAAAAACATTTTGGTCTGATAGCCAAGATTGTTGCTCCATATTAATAATTATATGTTGCGGCTTGCTCAACCCTGTTCCACCTGTATATCCATACTTGTCAATTGCATCAAAAGAAGTGGTATGCTGTGATAAACTTCCATCAGGAGCAGTAAAACTATGCTCGTTTGATTTTATAGTACGCACTAATTTTCCATTGATATAGTATTCTGCGTGATGAGGATCTACCCAATATACACCTATTGTAAAATAATCGCCTCTCCAAGTTTCTCTACCATCTTCCATATACCAAGTACCAAATACGCCTTCTTCATCTCTTGGCTGATAATCTGTAAATGGATCTCTGATAAACGTATGATGACTTAAATGTATACGCTTGTCAAAATATTCTCGCCCTTCCTGAATGTTAGGGTAAGATTCAAGCATATCTAATTCCTCGAATTCATCTTCACTAATCATCCAGATATTATTCGCTAGCATACATCCTGCCTGTTTAACTCTGGCTTCCATGTACATTGGGTATACCAAAGGTTCTTTAGAAGATATACATCCAGTATAGATAAGAGGTATATTATTATCCCAAGCTCCGTGAATGTTTAAATTACCATTGGTAATCCAAGTATGATCTTTATGATAAGAGGTATTAGATGGCCCCGAAAAACCGTTTATATATAATTCATTCCATCGCTTTGTAAATTCTGGATTAAGACTACTACTATTAGATTCATAATTAAAACTGTCAGAGACAGGGTTCAATTCCCAGGTCATTCCAGAAGGGGGATTCGCAGGAATTGGAACTCCATTCCAATCTTGTGCTTGTAATCCTATTACTAAAGCTAGTAATAAGGATAATGTGGTTACTGTTTTTTTCATTGTGTAAAAATTAGAAGCTGTTTGTCTTATAATTCTCTGTTACTATCAAAAAATTAAATAACATATAAAACTGTCAGAAGATAAATGACATTAAAATTCTGACAGTTTTATACTGTACACAGCTTTTTTATTAGTTTAAAATTAGTTTAAGAGTACTTTCAAAATTATTAATTTTTAAGAAATAAACTCCTTGTGATAAGGTCTGTAAATTAATTATATGATCTGAAGGTAATTTGCCTCTTAATTGTATAGCTCCAGTAATATTAAGGATCGTAAAATCAATATCACCTTTAGTTTCTCCTAATCCAAGAATGGTTATTTGTCCATTAGTAGATGGATTAGGATATAGAGATAATTGTTGTGCAATAGTATCTAAACCAGAATCTCTTGTTACAGACCCTGTAGATAAGGTAATCTTATCTAGGTTCCATTGCCAAGTAGTTGCACTTGATCCTACAACTCGTATCGTGTGTGATCCTGCTGATAACGTAACACTATCACTTGATGTTAGCGATGTAAAAC
>CANLRN010000160.1 GCA_947493495.1 uncultured Aquimarina sp. | reverse complement strand
TGGAGATTCCTATGAAATTGACCCGGGTATTCCTGTTTAAATAGAGCATAGCAAAACAGTTCCCAAAAGCGTGTTTATTTCAGTGTTAAAACTACGATTTTTTTCTTTTTCTTCTCATCGACTCTCCTTTAAGCTCAACTCTGTGAGCAGAGTGTACCAATCGATCTAAAATTGCATCTGCTATGGTTTGTTCTCCGATAATCTGATGCCAGCTTATTATAGGGAGTTGCGAAGCTATAATTGTTGATTTTTTTCCGTGTCTATCTTCTATAATTTCCATAAATGCTTGTCTTTTATTGTTATCAAGTTCTTGTAGGCCAAAGTCGTCTAAGATGAGTAAATCTTGTTTTTCTATTCGATCGACTTCTTTAAGGTAAGAACCGTCTGCTTTTGCTAGTTTTAGTTTAGTAAAGAGTTTATTGATATTATAATACTTCACTCTATATCCTTGAGAACAGGCTTGATATCCTATTGCAGAAGCGATAAAACTTTTACCAACTCCCGTACTTCCTGTAATCAATATATTTTCTTTATTCTTGATAAATTCACATTCGGTAAATCTGATAAACTGATTTTTATCGATAGCCCTGTTAGGATCAAAAATGATCTCTTCTATGGCCGCTTGATATCTAAATTTAGCAGCTTTTGTGAGTCTTTCTATTCTTCTATTATGCTTATCATCCCATTCAGATTGTAATAGATAAGCGATTAATTCATCATTGGTATAATTCCCGTGATTAGCTTCAAGAGTTGTAGAAAAAGCCCTATGCATCCCATAAAGCCTTAACTGTTTCATTTGTAATAATGTTTGTGCATTCATATCTGCTTATTAATTTTAATTATTTGTAATAGTTTCCTCCTCTAATGTTAGTATGCTTAGGGATATTAGATTCTGTATTGGTATCTTCTTGTATAGCATCCAGTCCTTTTTCCAGTATACTTTTAACACTTTGGTAATTGATGCGTTCATAATCTAGGGCTCTTTTACAAGCATTATCTAAACGATCTTTACCTACTTTTTTGGCTAATCCCAATACGCCAGCACAAGATTTATAAGATTGTTCTGGATGTTGTCTTTTAGCAAGCAACAGAGTGATAAAAGTTTTACAATGGTCGCCTATGGCATCTGCCCAGTTTAAAAATTTCTCTGGATTCCAGTCTGCTACATACCGATGAGTTGAAGGCATATGGGAAGGATCTGTAGTATATCCATATCTTTTTAATCCTCTTTTATGCAGGGCTATCCGTTTTTGTTTTAAGTAAATCTCAACAGTATCCTTAGTGTAAATAATACGTACCTTTTTACCAATATAGTTGTAAGGAACACTGTAATGATGTTTATCTTTACTGATATAGATATGAGAAGTTTTATAAACAGTACCCATTACATATTGTCGTAATCTGTATGATTCTACTGGTAAGGCTGTTAATTCTTGTTTCTCTATAGATTCAAACAACTCTAAACGAGAATAATTTCTAGATTGAAAGTTAGTTTTGTTATGTACCGCGGTATGTTCTAATATAGCAGTATTTAAAGCTCCTAAGGTATAAAAATCAGTAGCCCCTAAAGGAGCAAATACCCGTGTGTAAACAATTTTTACAGCATTCTCTACTAATGGCCTTATCTCTTGGTCGATAAGCTCTTGTAGGCAGAACTGTAGTGTTATAATGAGTAGCCATTGCTAATAAACTCTCATTAAGAATAGGCTCATATTTACTACTCTTAGTAACTGCTGACTTTAAATTATCCGTTACAATTGCCTTAGGAACACCTCCATAAAAATTTAAAGCATTGACCATACAGCCTATAAAATCTTCTCGTTTTTGTGAAGGACAGGCTTCTACATAAGTGTAACCACTAGCTCCTAAAACAGCAACAAAAACTTCTAGCTCTTTTACTTCTCCTGTCCCAGGATCGATAATTGAGAGTTTCTTACCCGTAAAGTCAACGAACATTTTATCTCCTGCCTTGTGATTAAATCGCATTACAGGGCTTTGATTACGACTCCAAGCTTTATAAAGATGACAAAATCTGGAATATGACACAAGATCAGGATACTTTTGAAGATAGCTCTCCCATACCAGATAACGAGTGACGCCAACTTTCTTAAGCTCTTTGTTTACTATTGGAAATAAATCAAATAGATAAGAATGACGTGTAGTAACATGAGTATGGTCGATATCCAAAAGAATACGGAGTTCCTCAAAGGTCAGTGCATCTACCTCTTCACTGGTCAGTTTACTCTTAATCAATAAATCAAGGTACTTGCGAACTGTATTACGGGAGATCCCTAACCGCTTACTGATTTTTCGCTTACTAACCCCTTGGGTATAGAAACGATATAACTGCTTTATTTTTCGCATATCTAAGTGTGTGTTTGCCATGGTTATTTTGATTACATATAACCATACAAGTTATTTAATACACACACTTTTGGGGGTGGGTCAATTTAAACAAGAATAGGTGGGTCAGTTTAAATAGGATTTACTGGGTCAATATAATAGGAATAGGTGGGTCAATTTGGCAAGAATTTCCA
>CANLRN010000159.1 GCA_947493495.1 uncultured Aquimarina sp. | reverse complement strand
TCAATAGGACAATTTGAAACGTAGAAGCTGCTTACCAGTTAGAAACTTTATGTTACAGTAAAAAAATGTCTATGAATGCGGGATAAACGGTATTACATTTCAAGTTCTTGCCATGCTTATGAAAAGCAAAAACTTACAAAATATCATATCTAATACCACTTTCAACACTCATTTTTCATTGCTATCAAAAATCACGGGATACAACAACTTTCTTTAACTCCATCTTTAAGATCAAGCCGAGACTAATATTGCTATCAATGCACATGATGTCCATAAAAATCAGGATTCTCTATATAATATTTATATATTTTTTCTAGCGTTTCTTTTTCCAACGGTTTTTCTATAAAATCATACACCAGATTACTTTTTTGATACGCTTTAATTTTATCTTTATCCCAATTTGATGTGGTTAAAAAAGCAAGTAATATATCGGATCTTTTATGCTTTGGCAGCTTAGCGTATTGTTCTAAAAACTCAAATCCATCCATTTTTGGCATATTGATATCTAAAAAAATAACATTAGGTCGAGGAAATTCTTTATCCACTAGTTTGTTATTAAATTTTCCTTTTTTATTCAAATAATCTAAAGCTTCTAATCCATTTTTTGCTTCATATACCTGTTTGGCTATTCCACATACATCGATCAGCTTTTTATTATAAAAATTAGTTGATATGCTGTCATCAACTAACAGAATGCAATTTATTTTCTTCATGTCTATTAAGGGGTTTTAAATTCTTTTTTATCGAAAAATAAAAAATAGCTCCTTTACCTGGAGTAGACTGTAACCATATTTTACCTTGGTGATTATCCACAATACGTTTACAGTTAGCAAGGCCAATACCTGTGCCTTGATATTCCTCATTACTATGCAATCTTTTGAAAACTTCAAAAACTTTTTGATGATATTCTTTACTAATCCCTATTCCATTATCTTTTACAAAAAACTGATATGCATTTCTTTTGTCTTCATATCCAATCTGGATTTTAGGGGTTATATTTGGTTTTCTATACTTTAAACTATTAGAAATTAAATTTTGAAATAATTGTCTTATTTGCACCGCGTCACATAAAATTTCTGGAAGTTTATCTATCTTTATTTTTGCATTAGTATCCACTATTGTTTTTTGCAAATCGTCTAATATATTTTTTAGTTCCCTATCTAGTGGGATCTTTTCAAAACTAAGTGATTTATCATCTAATTGCGAATACAATAGCAAATCATTGGTTAAAGTAATCATACGGGCAGAAGCTTTTTCTATAAAATCTAGATATGTTCTCGCATTATCATCAAAAACATTATCATACTCTTCTTTAAACAGCTTGGTAAAACTAGTCACTGTTCTCAGAGGTTCTTTAAGATCATGACTGGCGAGATATGCAAATCGTTCAAGTTCTACATTTAGCTCTTTCATCTTATTTTCAGATTGTTTCTTATGGTCAATATCTGCTAATGTTCCTACAATCTTCTTAATAATATTACCATCGGATTCTATATGTGCTTTAGCATTTACTCTAAACCATCTATATCCACTATTTTTTGTTTTGATTCGAATATCCTCTTCCAATCCATTATTATCCTCTACATTTTCTTCTAAGCTTTTTCTAAATTGTATAATATCTTCGGGATGAATGATATTGATAAAAGAAGAAAATAACGGTTTCAACGATTTAGCGGTATACCCCAATATTTCATAAAATTCTTTAGACCACCAAGCTCTATTCTCTTTTAAATCACTCCACTCCCATAAGGCAGCACGATTTCCTTTGATGGCTAATTGCAATCGAGACTCACTTATTTTGAGTAAGTGCTGTAAGCCCTTCATTTCATTAATATTTTGTGCCACTCCCAAAATAGAAATCACCTCTCCTTTTTCATTACGTTCATTGACTTTATCTGTAGAGAATACCCAGATAGATTTCTTGGTAGATTTATGCACCAATCTATATTCTATCTGTGAAATCTCACCATCTGCAATATTTTTCATCTTTTTATGATGCGCATCTATTGTACTCAAATCATCTTTATGAAAAAGTTTTTCTCTTAATCCAGATCCTAATTTTCTAACTTCGTCATCACTATATCCTGCTATTGCAGCTAGATGCCCACTGGCATATACATTTTGTTCTTTTTCTAAGTCATAGATATAAATGATTCCTGGATTGGTATCGATCAAATGTGTTAAGAATTCATTAACTCTAGCGGTTTCTTTTATAGCAATCTTGGTTTCGTGTATATTAATAAAATTAATGACTACTCCACGTATTACATGTTCTTGATTACGGTATGGAAACACCTGCATCAAAAACCATATTCCTTCTGCATTTTGCACCTCTCTTTTATGAGATTCTAAGGTATTAATTACTTCTTGGGAAGTTCCATCAAATCCTGTCCTCCTAGCGTTCCTGAAAAATGATTAATGGGCCTGCCTATATCTTCTACTCGTAATTGAAAATGTTGATGTATGGCAGGTGTGAATTTTCTGATATTAAAATTACGATCCAAAAACATTGTTCCAATATCAATCGCGTCCTAAACGATTAAAAAAGAGAAAGGGAAATTTGTTCCTCAAAGTTACCTTTGTGGAGCAACACAAA
>CANLRN010000158.1 GCA_947493495.1 uncultured Aquimarina sp. | reverse complement strand
CGGAATCGGCCCACATTGGAGGCTCGGAAGTCTGGGTGTCCCCCAGGAATGACGATTAGCCCGGTCCACATCGAATGCCCCGTATTCCAGTCGAACCGTCCCAGTCGTTCCCGATCGGGATCGCGCTGATACATCGATGCAAGGTAAGAGTCCGACGACAGCCAAGGTTCAAAAGGGGTACCCACCGGGGTGTTGACCGGATCGTCAGGCTGAGCGATCCAGAACGCGGTTCCACCCGAGCCAGCAGCAACGTTGCCTACGAATGTATTGTTCGCACCCGTGATCCAGTATGCTGCAGTCGTACGGAAGCGAGCGCCACCGTCACCAAACTTATCTGCGGAATCGACGACGAACGGAGTACCGGCGATACGGTGAATGCCCAGGGCAATATTGGCTTCGAACCGATTCCCTCGCTCGACACCGCTTTCTGTGAAGAAGCCATGACCGTGAACGTCATGGGCCACGACTCCCTGAATCAAGACATTGTCAGTTCCGTGAACCACGACCGCGCGGTTGTTGGAATTGGTGATGCTCGAATTACGGACAACGTCGCCACGCTTGTTACCACCAAAATGCCAGTGGATCGGATAACGCCCTAGTCGTCC
Organism: uncultured Aquimarina sp.; assembly: GCA_947493495.1. Classification (GTDB taxonomy): domain Bacteria; phylum Bacteroidota; class Bacteroidia; order Flavobacteriales; family Flavobacteriaceae; genus Aquimarina. Next base: position 2,100 of record CANLRN010000158.1, on the reverse strand, counting down.
CGCTTGGCCCATTTGATCCATCTGAATGCCATCGACAGTCGTTTGACCCGCCGTGTTCATGATCATGATGTGGGCACCTATACCGTTGATGCTCTTACCATCTTGGCTACCACTACTGTGCACTCGCAATCTCTCGCGATCACCAAACGAATTATCAGTGTCTTGCGCATCAAGACCTTTGATCAGAATGTTACGACTGATTAATGCGACTTCGGCACGCAAGTCAATGACATTGGGGCGGCCTGATGCCGGGCGACTGCCCGGACGCAAGTTTCGGCCATAGCGCTCTCGCTCACCGTAGTGCCGATGAGTCGTCGCCCGATTGAGGGTCAGCCGCGTCGTGGAACCAAGGTTTTGAACGCGGGTGATCGTACGGACGTCTTCACCCCTGTAACTGAAACCGCTGCTGGCGATGACGATTTCGTCACCGACTTCCCAGTTCAACGACCCATCCGACGCTGCAGAGGTGGTCCGATCGAAGTTTCGTTCAATAACGTTCTCCACCACGATCGTGTTGGAACCAGCTTCGGCAGTTTGCGAAAGCTTGGTGAAGCTGAGTCGCTCTTCTCCAAAGAACTGTAGACGACCACCACCAGCGGCCATCAAGAAACCATCATTGTTGTTCATGTTCATATTGTTACCATTAGCCATCGGAATCACGTGATCGGCAAGTGGATTGGTACCTGTAAGAGTCAACTTAAAGTTACCGGTGTCGAAACGGTTATTTGCTGTTCCGATCTGGAATACACCACCGCTGTTTACGTGAACCCAGTCCGCTATCAACGAACGGCTCGCAGGAAACGCGGTGTTGCCACCACCACCACCACCGTTGCCGACCACAGTGAAGGACGTTCCCTGAACGTAGAACTCGCCCTCATTGAACGAACCATTCCAGGTGTCCGCCCGGAACGTCAGGTCGCCAGAGGTATAACCCGAGGCGATTCCCTGAATGCGTCCGATAGATCCTACCAACGCAGTGACCGTATCTGCAGAAAAATTAACCGACGCGACCAAGCGATCGGTCGATGCAGGGGTGAAGTTCACCCAGCTGCCTGAGGCGATGGAACCGCCTCGGTTGTACTGCCAAGAACCGCCGGAATTACGCACGGCAATGAATCGAGTTGAAGCGTCAGCACGAATATTGAATCGTCGCTGCAGTACCTGAGTCCGTTGAGGACCGCCTGAATACATGATGTATCCGGTACCCGTTACTCTGTCTTCCACATCGATGCCGCTGCGGGTTGCACCGGCAAGGAAGGTTTGCGCGCTGCCGCCGACAGTGAAGGACGTTCCCTGAACGTAGAACTCGCCCTCATTGAACGAACCATTCCAGGTGTCTGCCTGGAATGTTAGGTCACCAGCGGTGTAACCCGAGGCGATTCCCTGAATGCGTCCGATAGATCCTACCAACGCAGTGACCGTATCTGCAGAAAAATTAACCGACGCGACCAAGCGATCGGTCGATGCAGGGGTGAAGTTCACCCAGCTGCCTGAGGCGATGGAACCGCCTCGGTTGTACTGCCAAGAACCGCCGGAATTACGCACGGCAATGAATCGAGTTGAAGCGTCAGCACGAATATTGAATCGCCGCTGCAGTACCTGAGTCCGTTGAGGACCGCCTGAATACATGATGTATCCGGTACCCGTTACTCTGTCTTCCACATCGATGCCGCTGCGGGTTGCACCGGCAAGGAAGGTTTGCGCGCTGCTGCCGCCAACGGTACCTTGACCATTTTCTGGAACTCTCAGCGTTCCGTGGACGACGACCTCGTCAACGTTGTGGTTGCCAGTGATATCGACCGTTACACCTCGAGAGATGATGACTCGGTCGTTGGTACCTGGAACCCGTCCACCCCATGTGGCAGCTGAGTCCCATGGACCGCTATTGATAGCGGTAACGACGGACTGACTTTGTAAGTTTTGCAAGGAAAAACATATACACATTATGCATAATATGTACATCTTGAAATGGGAGTGTGAAATAATTGATTTTGATTGTAAATTCATCATCTCTCTTTTCCATAAAATTTGATGAAAGAATTTTCTGAGTGAAAAAAAAGTGGGCTTCATTTTATCAGTTTTTGAATTTGTGTTAATAAA
>CANLRN010000157.1 GCA_947493495.1 uncultured Aquimarina sp. | reverse complement strand
AAAAAAGAAAAAGAAGATTGTGAAACAACCTTACAATCAGCTTATTAAAATTTAGTTAGATGGAATGCAATAGAAAATTTATTACTGAGTTTGTTTTTATTATCGTATTACTCAACACCAAACTTTAGTTTAGAGAATAGGGAAGATTTACTTTGGAGAATCAACGGACACATCTTGGGATCAATAGACAACAAATGGTAGGTTTTTTAGGTTTAGAAAGCTTGGGAAACAAATTATTGTACAGGTTGATAATCAGGATGACCTGTTCGCCAGAGTGCAAAAGAAAATAAATCTGCAAATTCTCGATGTCCTTTATTAGGGTCATTACCTCCTAGACCATGTCCTCCATCAAGATCAACTCTAAACAATATTGGATTATTAGATATCGAATACTCTTGCAATCTAGCTATGAATTTACCAGGAATATATGGTGCTACCCTTGCATCATTCATTCCAGCAGTTGCCATAAAAGCTGGGTACTTTACATTTCTTTCTAAATTAAGATAAGGATCCATTTCAATTAAAGATTCACAAGTTTCAGGATTATGAATAGATCCGTATTCTTTTGCATTATTTGCTCCATTAGGAGAAAATTCCCTTTTATAAGTGGTTAAAACTCCTACACGAATAAGAGCAGAACTAAAAAGATCAGGGCGTTCGGTTATTGCACGACCTATTAATACTCCTCCTGCACTAGCACTAAAAATGGTAGTATGATCATTTGAGGTATATCCTTCTTTTATTAAATATTCTGTACATGCAATAAGGTCTTTCCACGAATTAGATTTATTTTTTTGGAATCCTCCTAATCTCCAATTTTCTCCTTTCTCGCCACCTCCTCTTACGTGAGCTATTGCCCAAATACCACCTTCATTAACCCAACTCAAATACGATGGGGAAAAAAATGGACTCATAGATCTACCATAAGCACCATATCCAAAGATCATAGTAGGGTTTTTCCCAGATAACTTAATACCTTTTTTATGAATAATAGAAAGTGGAACAAAAGTGCCATCATGCGAAATTGCCTCTACTTCTTTTACAACAAAATCAGTGAATTCTTTATAATTTGAATCTTCAATCAGGTTTTCATCAGTAAAAACCTTTTCCTTCAGGTTATAAATAAACCTTTCATTATCAGTTGTCCATCCTGAAATTCTTATACCAACACACAATTTTGGGTTCGTAGTATCAAAAAAAGATAAAGAACCTGATTTTTTAGGTAAACTAATTTCTTTATTAATCTTATTATTAGTTTCATGAAAATACAGTTTAGCTTCTACACCATTTTTTGATGTAGCATAAAAAAATCCATCTTCAACTAATTTTATATTAGTTATTAATTCTAAGGAATCTTCTTCAACCAAAGTTTCAGGAGCTAATATTCCTTTTGAAGTCACATCAAACGATCTTATTGAAAAATTTGATGTGTTTTTTGAAGATAAATGAATAAAGCTATTATCTCTAAAAGCACCAAAAAGAATTAAATCGTCTTTGGAAAATAACTTTTTCCATATTGGTTTTTTTTGTTTTTCTAATTCTTGAATTGGTAGATAGTAATGATCAGAATATTGAGTTGCACCTGAAACACGACCAATAAAATACATATCATCCGAATTATCTAAAAAAACTACCGGAAAATCTTCTGGTTTTAAATTAAGTTCGGGATGGGTTTGTATTGAAAAAATTGGATTTAACTTTTTAGGGTTATCTCCTAGATAATAAACAACGGATTGCGTATTTTTAAGAAAATCTTGGTTTGTATTGTCTACAATAGGTAAATGAAGATATATAAAACCTGTGTTATCTGGCAACCAACTTAAACCAAATTCTGAAGGCCAACAGTTTGTTATTTTTTCTGGTAGTAACTTTTTATGTACACAATCATAAATAAATAGATCTGACACTTCAGCTCCTCCAGAAGTAATGGATATTGCTAGATGTTTTTCATCCCAACTAGGTTTTATAAAATTAATAACTTTCTTTGTATTCGAAACTGGTAACTCAAACAAAACAATTGGATCATTTTTAAGAGTTAGTCTATACATAACCTTCGGGCTCACTTCTGTCGAATCTCGTTGAAGATAAAAATAAGCTCCAGATAATGTATTATTGATATCGGTAATTGTTGATTTTTTTCGATTATTAAGATCCTTAATAGTTTCAAAAAGCGTATTTCTTGAATCTATTTTATTCAAAGATGCTTCAGAAAATAGGTTTTGATCTCTAAACCATTTTTGAATGGTATCAGATTGTAAATTTTCTAGATTTTGGTAATCATCTTTAATTTCCTTGTCACAAAAAATTTCTTTTACAGAGGATTTTTTAATTTTCGGATATTTTAGTTTATTATTATCCACAATATCATTTGTACATGAGAAAAGACAAATGGCAGTAAATAAAATTATCGATTGCCAATTTTTTTTGTTCATAAAATTATATACTGCCATCTTGAGATTAATAACTTATTCCTTAATTAGATAAAATTTGTATAGACTAACAGTAAGGAAATTCAGTTTGTTTAATAGTATCCCCAGTGTTAACTGAATCATTACCGCCTCTTACTACATGTATCCCTCCGAGCAAGTACATCTTTCCTAGTTTTATAAGCTAACCTACCTTTGTTTTAAACAATTATAGGTTATGACAAACAAGGATACTGCATCTCATATGCGTAAGTTGATAAAACAATTTGAGGCTTCAGGTCAGAGTCAAAAGGAATTTGCTTCGGATCACGGATTGAAAGA
>CANLRN010000156.1 GCA_947493495.1 uncultured Aquimarina sp. | reverse complement strand
TTGCATGCCTGCTGATCGTATCAGTGGGAATCACCACCGCACAGGAGTTACCAGAAATAGTTCCTACTACTCCCGAAGTGGCAGCTATGGGAAAATATGGAGATATTCCTGTTAGTCATTTTACTGGGGTTCCTAACATTAACATTCCACTAGTATCCTTGCAAGCGGGTAGTCTCAATGTAAGGGTTGGTCTACGTTACCACGCCTCTGGAATTCGAGTTAATGAAATGGCTACTCGCGCTGGATTGGGATGGAGTATCTATGGGGGAGGAAGCGTTGCTAGATCCGTTCGTGGTATTCCTGATGATCATGTTCCTACTGGGTTTTTATACAATCCCATCAGCCCTAGTGATTTCCTTGCCTTACCTTCTGCTTTACAATTTGATCCTGCAATAGGGGCTCTACAAGGTAATAGTGATTATGAATCTGATATCTATAGCTATAACCTACCGGGGGGAGAAAGTGGGAAGTTCTTTTTTGACAATCAAAAAAATATTGTTCATCTTCCTGCTAATTCCGATACCAAAATCATCCCACAATATAGCGATCAAAAAATAATAGGATGGCACATCACTCCTGCTAATGGGATTCAATACTACTTAGGGCGGTCCATAAATGCTACCGCTACCGCTATTGATCGATCAGAAACCTTGTCTTGGACAGGAAGTCAAGTCCCTAGTAACTCTGCATCCATGGTTAATTATGCGGCTACCTGGCATCTACTTACTATGGTATCTCCTAGCGGAAATCAATTAGATTTCGAATATCAATCTAGTCTTATAGATTATGTCTCTCTAGGATCACAACGACAAACCTTGCATATTACTTCTTCTGATGATTGCACATTTGATGGGTCTATAGCGACATCTTACATACAGACCATTGCCAATACACACCGACTTACTAAGATCAATTCCACACAAAACGGGGCGATCCTACTAGAATATGACCATAACCGACAGGATCTCATCGGGGATAAAGCACTAACAGGAGTCCGACTAGAGAATAATAGTCAACAAAGTATTACTACCTATTCATTGAATTATGGGTATTTCCAATCCTCTCCTGGAAGTGGTGTTGGTTTTGGAAATATCGACCAACGAACTAAACGATTGTATCTTGATAACATCCAGGAGGTAGTGGGCTACGCTACTAATAGGGTGCATAGTTTTGAGTATCATACCGATCAGTTGTTACCGGGTCGGTTTTCATCTTCTCAGGATTTCTGGGGATATTATAATGGACAGGCTAATAGTAGACTTTTACCGGCTGTAGAATATTTCTATCAGAATGGGTTTATCTCTAAAACAGGAGCTAATCGTAAGGTATATGAAAATTTTGCCAAAGCCTGTACCTTGAAAAAAATCAACTTCCCAACAGGAGGAAGTACTGAGTTTGTCTTTGAGTCTAATACTGCACACGGAAATCCTGACTTTTTTGTAGCTACACAGTATGATACTCAAGAAATCCTTTATTACAATTCTCATAATACGACTCAGGAAGAAACGCGTATTCCATTTACTATAGAGGATACAGAGGATCAATTTGCTTTTCCTGCCAAGGGTGTTATAGAGTTTAATCTACAAATCGAAGGGGGGATTTGCACGGATGCTGGTTTGGATTGCCCGCGGGTTTTTCTGCATAAAATAGGCACTAGTGGTATTGGAGAACGTTTACTTCAATCTTCTGGTACTAGACAACTAACTAATGGAAATTATGAAATTATTATTATAAATCATGGAGGTTTTGGTACGCCAAAAGGGGTAGAAATACGCCTTGTAGGTAGACGATTAAAAGAGGGGGATTCTAATGCTCTTTTTGGAGGCTTGAGAGTGAAACAAATTATTGCCAAAGAGAGTCAAAATAATATCGCCTACACCAAAAATTATGAGTATCATAGATTTGATGATACTTCTTTAAGTAGTGGGTATGCCAATAACCCTCCTGTGAATCTATTATTTGATATCCCATATTGCCCAGGGGGTACAAGAAGCCAATCAGTACAATTGCATTCCAATCCTATCTTTTCCCTTGATAATCAATCTGGATATAGTGTGGGGTATACCAATGTTACAGAATCCTATCAAGGGAGTGAAACTGGAAAAACAGCATATACCTATCTTTTTGTAAGCAATCCTTCTGATGCTAGTTTTGAGGACAACTATCCTATGGCACCTATTCATGATCTAAATCATAAAAGAGGGGTTTTACTCCATAAAATGGATATGGAACTAGTGAATAAGGCTACTCAAGAGTTTAGAGAATTACAAGAAACAACCTATCACTATGCTTTCGGAAATACCCAAGATAAAGTGTATACCAATAATATAAGCTTTGGGGCTACTGGAAATTATGCAGTGAAATGGACAAGCTATACCAATTATAGTGAACCTATGTTTGCAAATGGGGCCACTACTAAAGAATATTATTATAAGGGGACGGTTAAAAGTACGGTTACTACAACCCAGAAGACCTTCTTTGATCGGTACCCTATACATACACAACCTACTCGAATAGAGCTAACTGATAGCCAAGGGAATCTAGAGGTAACCAAAAACTATTATGCTGAAGATGTAACGGGATTGTCTGCTCTTCCTGGAGGAAATCTATCTCAACAAGCATATACCGTCATACAGGATTTGAAAAGGGCTCGTCAAAATCAAATTGCGATTCCTATACAGGTAGAACGCTATGAGAATGATGGAAATCAAGAGGTGTTAGTATCCAGACAACGTACCAATTTTAAAGATTGGGGGGATGATACTATCTTACCAGAAGCTATACAAACCGCCAAAGGCAGTGATGCCCTAGAGAATCGAATCCAGTATCACGACTATGACGATCAAGGGAATCCACTAGAAGTCTCCCAAACAGATGG
>CANLRN010000155.1 GCA_947493495.1 uncultured Aquimarina sp. | reverse complement strand
TTTTGACGATGGAGTTATATTGGATTCATCATTTTTAATAACAAAAGCCTATTGTGTTTATAATGAGTTGAAAAGAAGAAATGGTAATCTTTTTAGAAAAACAATTGGCTCATTTATTGATGATCCTAAATATAATTTATATTTTAGGACTGGAGAATGTACAGATCCAGCAGAAATGTGTACTGATGACAAAGGTCTAATTGACTCCAATATTTTGACAATAAAAATTGACAATACTAAGTTAAGTGGATTAAACAATGCCGCAGCATTGTTACATGAGGGGATTCATGCAGAATTATTTAGGTTTGTTAATGAAGCTAATAATGGAAATGTAAATCCAAATGATAGAAAGAGATTGTTTGACCTATACCGAAATTATAATAATGATTTAAACACTATGAGTGCAAACGCACAACATGCATATATGGCTGAAAATTATGTTATACCAATAGCCAAGGCAATTAGGGAATTAGACGACAAGAGGTATCCTTTAGAATATTATAAAGGTTTTGGCTGGGATGGATTACGCGATTATGCATATAGGGGGCTTTTATCAAATGAAGACAGTAAAAGATTCGATGATCTAAAAGCAATAGTATTGGAGGATACTAATTTTAATCCTCAAAATTGCAACTGATATGAGAACATTATTTTTAATATTAATTAGTTGGTTTGTTTTGGCTTCTTGTAACAAAGAGGAGGATGGCATGGAGACTAACACGTATCAAATACTTTCTCTATTGATAAATGAGTTTGGGAAACCAATCCCTCCTCCACCGCCACCAGGAGAGGAATATTCATTGTCTAAACTTCAATTAGATTCAATAAATAATCAAAAACAACAAATTGGGATATACCCTAAATTTAAAAAGTTAGATTATGAAAGAGTAAATGAAGAGTTAAATAAGTCAATTAATTATCAAGAAGATGACTATGTTCAAAAACAGCTTAATATTTCGAAAATTGAAACTAAAAGCCAATATCATTTAACTATAGTCGATACTGTAAAATTAAAACAGAATAGAAGATATATTGAAAAAAACTTTGATAAGTTATTGAGTTTTCATGACATACGGTATAACAATGAATATACTAAAGCCGAGACAATTATTGGGGTTGGTATGGGACCTTTAAATGGATTTGCATCCTTGGTTATTCTTTATAAGATAAATGGAGAATGGAAAATAAAAGAAACCAAATTGTTACAAATATCTTAAACGGACAATTAATCTCTAGAGCAACTAATGATGCCAAAGAAGAAAAATGTACTTAGTGTACTACTATTTTTAGCAATTATTTCATCATTTCAGATACTACATTCTCAGCATCTTTCTGGGAAGTACTATCCGAATGGATATAAACAAGGAAAGACAATCCTTTTTAAAGCTAATAATGAATTTGTATATACAGAACCACATAAAGGACATGGGGATCATTTCGGTAAAATAGGATATGGACATTTTACTGTTCAAAAAAACAAATTACTATTAGATTTTGACCTTACACATGCAAATAGAAGAAGTGTAGCAGAAGTATCGATAAAAGAAAGCCCAAAAGATTCTGTAATCATTTCGTTTGAAGTAACAGAAAAGTATAATGCTAATAAAGTATTCGCTAACACTATCATAAGTTGTAGTGATACAGGAATTAAAGATGTTAGGACTGATCAAGAAGGCAAAGCAAATGTAAAACTTCTTAAATCTAGCAAAAGCATAACATTTACGCATGACTTTATAGGTCACCCAAAACTTGATGTTACTGTTGTACCGAATAAAGGTTATCATATAAAAATGGAAATTGATCCTAATGAACCTTATCCTATAGAAGATAAAACAATGATTTTTACATTAAAAAAAATAAAGAAAAAATGTATTGTTCTACAACAAGGAAATGAGAAAAAAGTTAAATGGATAAAGAACTAATTCTTTTAAACTAGTACGATAAAAGTTGATAAAAAGATTATTTATTCTAGTCAAATAAACAATGCCAAAGAAGAAAAATGTCCTTAATACACTATTAGTTTCAGCAAATACACTCCCAGATACTATCTGGGAGGTATTACCAATTTATAGATGACTCTATTAACGAAGATGTATTCATTTCATTTAATAAAAACAACATATTTTATTATCGTTGGTTTAATAGATTTAGTAATGTCGGGAGTGAATTTGGTAAAGATCATTATTCTTTAAGGAAAAATAAGATTACTTTACATTTTGATCTTACAGAGAGTCCTTAAATAAATCACACCAAGAATTAGAATAGATTTGGAAATTTAAAATCAAACAACAATGTTTTATTCCTAAAGCGACCTCATAGTAAAAAACAATATAGAAAAAAATAGAATAAGTTTAACATAAAGAATTACATCAAAAGAATACTTAAAAAACCTATACAAATGAAAACAGTATTGAAAAATAGTTACTTGATTATCACCTGTTTTATGTTGCTAACATCTTGCAACTCGGATGATGATACTGACCTATCTGTAGATCCAATAAACGAAGTATATACAGAAGAAGAAAAACAGGCAGAAATCGAATGGATAAAATCCTATAGCGTCGCTAATGGATTAGACACAGAAGCTACTGCATCTGGATTACATTATGTTATTCACCAGCAAGGAGAAGGAGAAAAGCCAAAAACTGATTCTAATGTGCAACTCGCATATACCTTTATAAACGCAGAAAATGGAGAAATCATTAATGAAGCTACAGTAGAAGAACCTTTTGAGAGTCAAGTAGATTTTTTAATCGAAGGAGTACAAGAAGGGCTTTTGTTATTAAATGAAGGAGGGTCTGCAAGCTTACTCATTCCTTCATATTTAGCTTATGGTAAACGAGGGTTTTCTTTTGGTATGTTTAATATAGACCCAGAGACTATTATCATCTTTGAGGTTGAGTTGCTCAAGATTTTATAGCTTTTGGGTGATGCTACTTTTAGTACTACTAAAAAAGTAATACCCTTCGCACACTCTTTTTATTGAAACAAA
>CANLRN010000154.1 GCA_947493495.1 uncultured Aquimarina sp. | reverse complement strand
AAAACATAGCTAATAAGTGCTTAACCGAAAGGTTTGTGTATATTTAGAAAGTCCGCCAAATTTTTAATTTGGCTTTTAAAAAGAGAAAAATTAAAAACAAAATATAAAAATTCGGCTATGTGTTAAACCGAAAAGTTAGCATCTTTTTGCACGCTACGTTTCATACACTAGACCGTTACCTGCAAGCTAAAAAATGATAATAGGATATTTTGACTATTTAGTTATTGGAATTTTGATTTTCTTGAACATCAAGTTCTGGAAAAAAAAATTAGCGGAAAAACAGGATGTTTAGTTGGCGGAATTTTATTCGGATTTTTAATACCGCTTATTTCTTTAATAATCGAAGTTCAGCGAGTGAAAATGACAATCGGAATTATGGACAGTTTCGAAGTTCTTTACACATATTTAAGGTTTCCAACTTATTGGATAATCGGAATAATTCAAACTGTAATTATTGGAGTAAAATTGAGTTTAAAAAAGGACGACCAAGAAATAGAAAATATTGGAAACGAATAATATGAAATTTTACAAACCTCTTTTTTCAATAATTGTAATTCTTATTCAACTAATTCTATCAATAAAAGAATATTTTAAACTTCAAGAATGGAAAAAAGCAAATCCTGAACTTGACTCTCTAATAAATTTAAATATAACATACGATTTACTATTTCTATTTGTGTTCTTAATCGGAATTTATGAAATGCTTACTAAACCGAATTGGTTAAAAATAGTAATCCGAATATTTTTAGTGTGTATAATTTTAGGAACTGAATTTTCGGATTTTATTCCTATCGACCAATTTTATTACGACGTTTATAATGCAGCTTGGTTTTCAGCAGTAATTACTGTCGTTCTAATTTTAATCCGAATTGGAAAATATAGTTTTGAAAGAAGAATAAATAATAAGAAACTGAATAAAGCCAGCAGGTAACACTATATATAGCAAATAGGGCGATAGCTGGTTAAGAGGAAGAACTTGGCTTTTTTACTATTTCACCAAATCTTTTGATTTACAACTGTGATTTTTATTTTATATTTTGGAAGTTGTAGTCCTTCGGTGGGTATTAAAAGAGAAAAATTAAAACAAAATACAAAAGATTTGGCTTGTAACTAAATCGAAAATAACTGCTTGTTTTCTGCCCAACTTGCCATATATTTAACGAACATTTAAAAAAGAACCAAGCTGACAATGAGAACTATTTATTGGACTACAACAATATTCATTTCACTTTTTCTATTATGGAGTTCGTATACTTATATTTTTAGTAAAGCAACTATAAGTGGAATTAGAGAATTAGGGTTTCCTGACCATTTTCGAGTTCAACTTGGTATCTTAAAATTAATAGCCGTAATTATTATTGTAACACCTCAAATTCCTATCCAATATAAAGAATGGGCTTATAGCGGAATCATCCTATTTTTTATCACAGCAATCGTTGCACATACGGCACATAAAGACCCTTTTATTATTACTGTAATTAATAGTATTTTAATAGTAATTACAATTACTTCATATAAATATCTTCATAAAACAATCAATTAAAAATGGAAAAAATAGAAATTCACGGAACAATAGCAGAAGGTTTTGAAAGCGTTAAAGAAGCATATGAATCTAATTTTTATAGAGATGATATTTATAAAGAATTAGGATCTTCTTTATGTGTCTATCACAAAGGTAAACAAGTTGTGAATATTTGGGCAGGATACAGGGACAAAGAAAAAAAACAAGCTTGGAAGAAAGATACTATGATAGCTCTTTATTCAGCAACTAAAGGAATTACAGGTTTATGTATGGCTCTTCTAGTGGAGCGAGGTTTAATAAATTATTCTGATTTGGTTTCAAAACATTGGCCGGAATTTGGCCAAAACGGAAAAGAAGAAACTACGATATCTCAAATACTATCTCATCAATCAGGCAATCCTGGTTTACGCGAGTTTACATTATTGGACGAATTGATGAATTGGGATTTAATATGCGACCGACTTGCGCGTCAAGCATCTTACTGGAAAACAGGAGAATTTACGTCCTATCACGGATGGACTGTAGGGTTTTTAGCAGGAGAAATTATCAGAAGAGTTTCAGGCAAAAAAATTGGCGAATTTTTACAAACCGAAATTGCAAAACCTTTAGAAGCAGAAGCATATATAGGACTACCAAAAAACAAACATAATGATGTGGCTACTTTATACAAACCTCTCAATCAACATCAACTACCAGATTTAATAACACTGCCAGACTTTTTAGCATCTGCAGTTGCTAATCCAATTTTAGATCCTGAGAGTCCGAACAGACCAGAATGGAGAGAAGCAGAGATGCCTGCTTTAAATGGACATAGTTCTGCCGAAGGACTTGCTAAATTATATAATCCACTTGCACAAAATGGAAAGTCAGATACGACAAACTACCTATCCTCACAAACTATTGATAAAATGACTACTGTAGCCAGTTCAAGAGTAGATGCGATGATTGGAATGCCTGTAGATTGGGCAAACGGAATGGTTATAAATACATTAGATTTAAAACTTTATGGAGAAAATAAAAAAGCCTTTGGCCATAGCGGTTGGGGTGGCAGTTTTGGGTGTGCAGATAGAGAAAATGAGATAGCCATTGGATATGTATGTAACCAAATGGGACCAGACACAGTAGGAGACGCAAGAACACCTCGATTAATCAAAGCTATTTTCGAAAATATTTAATTGTAGTAAAACGTATCACAACAATAGACGTTGTGCGTCATTCGATATGTTAAAGAAACTCTATTAATTTCTTTTGCTAACGTTACGAACTCCCGATCTTTATTTGGATCCTATGCAAGGCCGATTTTTAAACTGATGCATCATAGCTCGGGCGTAATTCTGGTTGAAATGTAAAAGCCCCTGAATTAGTGGTTCATATATTCCGAAATTAAATCAATAGCTATGAGTTCTTTATCTCGTAATTTAGGTTTGCGTATTTTGAAGTTCCCCCCAAAATTAGGACAGAGAGTTAAATTCAAAAATTAATAACTTTACTGTATTATGAAACGAAGAAA
>CANLRN010000153.1 GCA_947493495.1 uncultured Aquimarina sp. | reverse complement strand
GTCGGAAGTCAGGAGTTAGAAGTATAGAAATTAAAAAAATGAATACTAAAAATAGCTAACGGTTAAAAACTAATCGCTATAAAAATGATAAATGTAAAATGTAAAAGTAGGAAGTTAGAAGTCAGGAGTTAGAAGTATAGAAATTAAAATAATGAATACTAAAAATAGCTAAAGGCTAAAAACTAATCGCTATAAAATGAAAAAGTATACAAACTGAAACCTAAAAAAAATAACTAATAACAAACAATTACTTGGAGACACATCACCAACATACCGATATTGTTTTAAAAACCGAAGGACTCTCCATAGGATACAGTCACAAGAATAATTTGAATGTGGTAGCTGCAGATATTAATCTAAAACTATACAAAGGAGAATTAATAGGACTTGTTGGTGCCAATGGTATTGGCAAATCTACTTTGTTACGCACTTTATCCAAAGTACAACCAGCCCTGCGAGGTGATATTTTTTTGTCTGATAAAGAAATTAAAGACTATACCAATAGCCAATTGGCTTCACAGCTTAGTATTGTCCTTACAGAGCCCATTGCATCCAAAAATCTTACGGTACAAGAATTGGTAGCCTTAGGAAGGCAACCATATACCAATTGGGTAGGCAAATTATTAGATGAAGACATCGAGAAGATACGCAAAGCTATCGATGCAACACATATTGCAGAATTGATTACTAAAAGGTGTTTTGAATTGAGTGATGGTCAATTACAAAAGGTACTTATAGCACGTGCTATCGCCCAAGACACTCCTTTTATTATGTTAGACGAACCCACCACACATTTAGACATATATCATAAGGCCTATATCCTAAAGCTCTTAAAGCGCTTAGCTTTCGAAACACAAAAAACGATTTTATTCTCTACACACGAAATCGATTTTGCTATTCAACTATGCGATAAAATGATTGTTATGAATACAGATGGGTTTGAATTCGGGAGACCAAAAGAATTGATTCAATGCAGAGCATTCACACAATTATTCCCCGAAGATTTGATCATTTTCGATGAAAAAACCAAAAGTTACAAAGTGAGGAATTAATCTTTTTTAACTAAAAAACATTACTTTCATCGAATAAATTTACTTTTTATAGAAAAAACGCACATGTTTTAAGTTCTTTACTCAATTATTTTAGATCAAAAAACAATACCTTTACCGCTTATTATAAAACCATGAAATGATGAACAAAATTTTAAAATTTAAATCAATCTTATTTTTACTTTCGATTTCACTCATAATAAGTAGTTGCGGATCGGATAGCAATGAGGATATTTTTGTCCCTGTTGATCCTGGATCTCAATTTGATGGAGAATTAGAAGTATTCGAAACTGGAACTGATAGCAGAATGATAACTGTTGATGGTTCTACTGTTTCTGGCCCCAATGCAACGGTAAGAGTAGCGTTTAAATCCTCTAATAACATGAGACGTTTATATGTAACTCAAAATGTTTCTGATTTTGGAGCAGAACCTTTTAATTTTAGTGTTACTGGTGTAATGGTCGATGATAAAAAAGATGGTTCATTAGATTTAACATCTGATAATGCCAATGAATTCGAATTTGCCATCCCTTTTCCTGTGCCTACTAGTACTGATAGCAACATCGTGTATACCATTTGGGCTACCACAGGGCGTGGAGATTTTAGAGATATTACAAAAAGAAATGCAATCGATGATACAGCAGTAGGTACTATCACGATTAGTGGTAGTGGAACTAGCACTGCGAATGGAATAAAATCCTTTACTGCTACTATGCTATCTGCCCCTCTAGGAGATGGTTCTTCCGACTCTTTTTTATCTGTATTTAATGACAAGGTATATAAAATTAGCGAAGGTGAAGAAACTGCTGCTTTATGGGATTTTGGATACTATTATGGTGCAACTCAGAATGCATCTTTAGCTTCAACATCTAATTATCCTGCTTTGTTTGATGATGATAATGACAGTAATACACCATTAGTAAATGTATCAGGACTTACAGGTGTAGCCCAAGCTGAATTAAATCAATTTTATATAGCTACATCTATGCTTGATTTTGATGCAGTTATAAGTGCTGCTGATCTTGACGGAATTACTCAAGCTACAACTGAAAGAGCAACAAATTTATCTATGGGAGATATATTAGAATTTACTGATCAATATGGAAAAAAAGGTGTGATCAGAGTTATGAACATTACTGGAACTAGTGGTTCTGACGGTTCTATTACCTTAGACATCAAAGTACAAATATAAATATCGTAACACTAACCAATCAATTTTTTAAATGGCTATCTGGAAACAGGTAGTCATTTATTTTTTTAGAGAATTAGTATCATCTTTATCCCTAGATTATGTGATAGAAAAGATATAGCTTTATAATCCCTTTTATCCTTTATTGGCCTGTCTATTAATAAGTGCCGAGAGACCGGGATAGTGGAGGTTATTATGGTGTATACGAGTAGGTTGTAATGCCACCTTACAGACCACCTCCTCGGCAATAGCATTATAATACTCGCTATAATCACTACAATACGTATTGTAAAAAGTATGGCACATCAACTCTTCTTCTTCATGATAGTAATGTGTTTTCACATCTTTTCGTTCTTTTCCTTCTGCCAACCAAGCATTTATCAAGTGTAATTTTTTACTAGCAAAAATAGAAATCTCTATTTCATAATTAAAAGGTGCATTAGGAAAGTCAGGATGCTCGGGATCTTGTCTACACGTCATATCAAAATCGTTAATCCTATAGAGTTCTCCATCTACATCTAAGTACATTTGATAAGGGTTCATAGCCAAGTTCATAGTATCAGATTATTTTTAACCTAAAATAAAAAATAAATATTTAATAAAGGGAACTATTTTTCTATTTCTAGAAAAAAACCTTAGCTATTATTCATGTCTAAAACCCTAAAGACAAAATCCTGATAATGAAACGGTTTAAACTTTTTTGATTTAACCTGCATTCATAGACATTGTTTTACTGTAACATAAAGTTTCTAACTGGTAAGCAGCTTCTACGTTTCAAATTGTCCTATTGAAATTTTATCGTTAA
>CANLRN010000152.1 GCA_947493495.1 uncultured Aquimarina sp. | reverse complement strand
CTCTTTCTCATAATTACTGTTTAAAGTTAAAACTATTTTTATACTTTTAAACAGTTCGGTTTTGGGGGAAGCTTACAGGATGAGATTGTTTCACCTCTGTTTTCTTTTCGTTCCAATCTTTTGGATCTATATATTCCAAGAATTTGTATTTAGGTATTCGATCTTTTGTAATCCTTAGTGCGATGGGATGTTTACCTGCTGCGTTTTTCTTACTTTTGTATAATAAAACCTTTACTGAAGCCATATTGCAAATATTTGGTTACAAGACAAATATAAACAATTCGGTTAAACATAGGTTAAATAAATTAGAGGTTTTAAATGATTTTAAAGGACACTGATAAACAATAGAAAACCAGTAATACCAATGATTAATAGTTATTTATGTTTATTAGTGTTTATTAGCGTATCGAAGGATTAGTCTTCGACAAGCTCAGGGTGACATCAAAGTTTATAAAAAATACGTCAGTATAAACACTGGATAAATTTTTTATTGGATGTCATAGACTGACAATGATAAAGCTTAACTTAACGACATTGACAGATTGTTTTATTAGAAAAGAAGCTACTAAAGCCTATTTTTGTATAAGAATACAATTATAGATAAGGAGTAATACCATTCAGAAAGTTATGAAATTTCTTGGAAGCATAGAGGAATACCTACAGTTAGAAGTAATAGATCATACAAAATGTGATGTCTTAAAAGAAAGCATAGAAAGTAGTCTTACTGTTCTGTGGTTTACAGAAGAAACGAATGAACTTACCATAGACGGGAAGCTTCATTCTTTTAATAAGAATGAGGTAGTTTTTTTAACCGAATTTCATAGAACAACTCCAAAAAAAATAGGGAGCATTAGATTTCTACGGTTTAATAGACATTTTTATTGTATTCTTGACCACGATACAGAAGTAGGTTGCAAAGGAATTTTGTTTTTTGGAGCTTCGCAATTGCCAATTGTCAAAATCCCTAAAGAAGAGCTGGATAAGTTCGAAACCCTTTGGAAAATGTTTTCTATAGAAATGGAATCCAATGATAGCCTTCAGATAGAGATGCTCCAGATGATGCTAAAACGATATTTGATTTTATGTGCACGAATATATAAAACACAAGAGAATTACCCAGAGAAGAAAGCAGATTCAGATCTCGTAAGAGAATTCAATTTTCTTGTAGAACAGCATTTTAAGACAAAACATACAGTTACTGAGTATGCAGAATTATTGTTTAAATCACCTAAGACACTTTCTAATATTTTTTCTAAAATAGGGTTTAAAACGCCCTTACAGTATATCCAAGATAGAATTATGTTAGAAGCAAAAAGATTATTACGTTACTCTACACTTCATATTAAAGAAATAGCTTTCGAAATTGGTTTTGATGATATTCAGGCTTTTAGCAGGTTTTTTAAAAAACATGAAGGAGTATCTCCTTCAGAATTCAAACAAAATACATCTAAGGAAGAATTGCCAACTCTTAAGGAATAGTTACCTACCTAATACCTTCTTTTCTGTTGCATCTTTGTAATGTTAAATTAATTAAGTATAACACCTTAAAAAACATAAAAGATGAAAAGAATAGTAATAATTTTAGTCGTAATATTATCAAGTTTAGGAGCATATGCTCAATTACCTGACCCAGGATTTACAGTAGATTCACGTACAGCCATTGTGATTACGGATCCACAAAATGATTTTTTAAGCCCTAATGGAGTAACTTGGGGAGTAGTTGGAGAAAGTGTAACAAAAAATGGTACTGTAAAAAACATAGATGAGCTTTTTAAAATAGCAAAAAAGAAAAACATGACAGTTTTTGTTTCTCCACATTACTACTATAAGCATGATCACAATTGGAAAATTGAAGGAGCTCTAGAAGCATTGATGCACAAAATCAATATGTTTGATAGATCTCATACACTTAAAACAGACGGCTTTGAAGGATCTGGAGCGGATTGGTTAGACCAGTATAAAAAATATATTGATGCAGAAAATGTGATAGTTACAAATCCTCATAAAGTATATGGACCAGAATCTAATGATCTTGCTTTACAACTACGTAAACATGGATTTGATAATGTAATACTTGCAGGAATGTCTGCAAACTTATGTACAGAATCACATATGAGAGATTTAGTAGAGTCTGGTTTTAGAGTAGCAGTAGTATCTGATGCAACAGCAGGGGCAATTCTTCCTGGAATGAATGCTTATGAGGCTGCAGTAGTTAATTTTAAAATGATTGCTAGTCACGTATATACTACTAAAGAGATAGTAAGCGAGATTAATAAATAAAATAAGAAATCAACATGGCAACAGAAATTAAGATAAAGAATATCCCGACAGGATACCAATCTATAATAAGTAATGGAAGGCACGCAGTTGTAGGTGATGAACCGATACAAGCAAAAGGAACAGATTTAGGGTTCACTCCTGTAGAATTTTTGCTAGCAGGAATCTCTATGTGCAAAGTGGCTACCATACGCAATGTTGCTAGAAGAAAAGGATGGGAAATAGGAGATGTAGATGCAGATTTATCCCAGGTAGTATCGAGACAGGCTGATGGTAGTTTTAAGACCACAGTAGAATCGACTATCACTATAGCAGGAGATATTACCGAAGAACAACGTGCATTGCTTATCAAAGAAGGGGATAATTGTTATGTAACCAGAATGATAAGAGGAGATTGGGAATTTAAAGATTCTACTATTCTTGAACCTGTTTTATAATTAGTTAAAAGATATGAAAACAATAAAAAACGCTCAAGAATTTAGAGAGATATTGAATCAAGATAAACCTGTAGTATTAGATTTTTATGCTGATTGGTGCGGTCCTTGTCAATCCCTTTTGCCTATAATGGATAAATTATCTGTTGAATATGGAGATCGAGTTGAGATTAGAAAAGTAAATGTAGATCAAAATAGAGAACTCTCTACTCAGTTTCAGGTACGTAGTATCCCGGTTTTGTTCTATATTAAAGATGCTAAAATTGTTGATAAACTGGCAGGTTTAGCTCCAGAACCTCAATTAAGAGCAAAAATAGAAGCTATGTTAAACTAGTATATATTAAGTTAATTGTTAAACCCAGATGAAGCATTAAAAAATCTATTGCGTCTATGATCTACTGCAAATACTAACATAAACTGTATTTTTTAATTTAACCATAGCGGTGCTATGCTAAAATTAAAAAAACGCTAGTATTCATTGTATATCTTTGACTCATAACGAAGTTCTAACGCATCATCTGGGTTAAAAAAAAGAGGCTGTCTGAATAGGCAGTCTTTTTCCTGACTTCCGCACTGGGACACCCAAGCTAAAAGTTAAAGATTTTAGATAGTAATTTTTGTTCTTCCGATA
>CANLRN010000151.1 GCA_947493495.1 uncultured Aquimarina sp. | reverse complement strand
CATAGCATACAAAAACTAGAGGAACTCTTGCCGGGATATCAAGAAAAAACTACAGTGTAGTTGCTCGGAGGCATACATTTGTTCTCCTTTTTTTTCAAGAGTTCTTTTAATTTCTAATGTTCCAACTGGTATTTTAGTAACAAATGTATATGACTGATTTGGTACGATATTACTAATATAAAATTTCAGCTTTGGCCCTTTTTTCGGTGTTAAAACTCCTTTGGCTCCTAAACTGAAATTTTCAGAAAGTGAAGATGATTTAAGTTCGGTGTCTCATTCTTTCCATCTGTCCACATTGGTTAGGAAATTCCAAACTTTTTCTTGCGCGTTATTGACTAAAATTGAATATTGAAAGTGATAGTTTGTCTGTCTATTTGATAAATCCATTTTACGATTTTATCTGCAAAATTCTTAAATCATTTAGACAATCTACTGCACCTATGTTAACTTCTTCCTTATTCGGCTTAACGATTGTGGTGCCACTCCAAAAAATGATGCAAGATGTTTTAAAGGTATTCTTTGAAGTAGTTCTGGTTGATTATTTAACAGTTTTTGATAACGATTTTCGGCTGTCTCTGTTTGTAATTCTTCTAATATTTCTTCTGTGAAAAACTGTACTTCTTGCGTTATTTTACGAGCAAAACTATTCCAAGAATTTAGCTTAAGCAGTTCTTCATTTTGTTCATACGATATTTCCCAAATAATCGATGGTTCAATTGTTTGAATATATTCATTGGCTGGTTTATTTGAATTAAAACTTGCTTGTGATGTAAAACAATATGGTGCAATTGTAAAAAATTTCGTTACTTCATTGCCGTCCTTTAATACAAAGTATCTTAACAGTCCATTCTCGAGAAAATAAAGGCTTTTGCAGATTTTTCCTTGCTCTAATATGTTATGATTTTTCGGTAAACTTTTCTTTACGAATTTAGTGGAAATTAAACTCCAATCTTCATCTGGAATTTTTACATATTGTTCGACAAATTTTCTAAATTCTTTCAAGTTTTAATTTTTATTCCAATGTTTTTTTCAGCTTGCAGGTAACGTGTTTGTATATGGTTTGTTGCGTCGTTAAACACGTAATTTAGCAAATAAAAACCGAATAGAAAATTCGCGAGGATTTTCGTAAGTAGGCTAGAACTAGCAATAAATTATAGGATACGGTGTTAGCAAACGTATTTTATTCTTTTTCAATATGCTAATTCAAGCACGATTATTTTCCTATTCAGTTCATCGTTTAAATCAATATCGTAATTCAGCATAACTCTCGCAGTCGATTCAGGGAACAGAAATCCAGCACTTTTCTTTGTCTCATAGAATTCTTTGTGAAATTCGCCTTTATCTTTTATTGATTCCAACGCTTGTAAATATTTTCCAATATAATTAAAACTTGGTGAGTTCATTTCTCGGTTTATAATAGAGTCATAATCAACTTCGGATATCTTTTCTCCTGAACTTCTGGAATAAGAATATTCAATTGTTCCGTCCGGATTTGTGTATTTATACCTCGATTTAACATAAGGAAATGGACTTTTTATAAAGTTTAAAGAATCCGATTCTATTTTGTCAAAAGTGCTATTCTTTAAAATCCAAACAGAATCTGGATATTCATACATTTCAAGCCGTAAATCACTTGCTTTAAATTTATTCCTTGCCTTTTCGGATATGCTTTTCCAATTTTCGTTTTTTTCATCACGTAATTCGGTTAAAAACTGTCGATAGGCATTTTCAGTTTCCAAATTCGGATATTGTCTTTTTAGAAAATCATTTTCAAAATCGGAAACGAGAAAGTTTAAAGTAGCAACGTTTTCAATTCCTAAAACTTTGTCAAATTCAGAAGTTTGTTTTTCAGATTTTTTGTCCGCACAATTTATTATTAGCAATAAAAATATGAATGGTAGTAGTATTTTTGTTGGTCTGGTCATATATGTTTGCTAACGGGAGCGTAAACGCAGTACGAAGCGAATGCGGAGTATTGACGTTTTACGCATTGTTAGTGGCATACTATTTATTTAAATTTTACAGATGCACAATTAAAATTAATTGTCATTTCATCAAATTGCTGAACATAGTCCTGTCCCAAATTACCAAGTATTGAGGTTTTCATTTCTCTATGATTGACTAGATCTAAATTGATATTTGTTAAATTAGCTTTAGCTGACCCAATCATAACATCTATATTTAATCCTTTATAGCCTTCAACTTCTTGTAAGCCACCCGCACCTTGTATTTTTATTAATTCTCTCTTATAAGTACTATCTATATCTTTACTATATAATTTGTAGTAATTATAAAACAGGTGGCTAGTATTAGCTCCAGTATCAAATTGGAAAATCCCTTTTTTATCTTGGTGTAAGACTTGTATGTGAGGCATCAAAAATTCAAAGTATACATTTGGATCCTCACAAGGATCATAATCATTAATAACACTTATACTGTTTTTTGACAATTTAATTTCACCAAGTGATTTAATTTCAGGAAAACCAATGATCCCACGAATTTTAAAATCAATTTGTTCTATAGTTAAATCTTTATCCTCAAATACTAAAAACACAACATTTTCTAAGTAAGCATCTCCAATTATGATAGTGTCGGCAATAGCTAAACTACTATTTACTTTATTACCAGAAATTGATCCAACTTCAAAGGTTACATCAATTATTTTTAGTCCCATATCAATTGCGGTAGATTTACTAATTGTAGAAAAATTAGCCCCTGTATCAAATATGAAATTTTCTTTAAAATGATCATTTGAAACAGTTAAATTTTTTAACCCAAGTTTGTCTGTTTCGAATTTTAGGGTAAAATCATTTTTAATTATTGTATTAAGTTTAGGAGTTTCTTTTAAAGCCTTCCAAATATTTTGTTCATTTCGAATATCAAATATTTCAACTGAATCTAATTCTTCACTGAAGTTGGAAAGTAGATATTCTCCTGTTTTGTATGCTTGTTCGTATTCATTAAGCAAAACATGATTCTGGAGTTTGATTTTATGAAGGCTCAATAATTTTGAATTGGAAAAAGTGGTTTTGCTTTTTTTTAATAATTCATCAATTTGCTTATTCGCTAGATCATTTTTACTAAATTTAGAATTAGCTATTGCAGAATAATATAAATATGGCTCCTTCTGCATATTTTCTTTTTCTATTGCAGAAAGTAAACTAAAAAAATCACCAATGTCTATATATTTATCTAAATTATCATAATTTGATACATCAGTATTACAACCTGCAAATAGTAGAAATCCTAATAGTAAATAAAAAATAAAATTTTGATTATTCATTTTTTTTTATTTTGTGTTTGTAAAGGGATATGGTTTACACAAGTTAAAGATTAAGGTTTACACTAAATTAATTTCTAATCTTGTTGATTGTTGTTTATTTCTAAGA
>CANLRN010000150.1 GCA_947493495.1 uncultured Aquimarina sp. | reverse complement strand
GAAAGGTTATAATCAAAATATTTTAACCTATGAATTTTGAAATTATTTTTCAAAAACACAAAATTCTGGATAAACTCGTAACATATTTCTTTTAGATACCACTATACAGAACAACCCCACTATTAGATCATTTTATAACAATAAATAACATTTTATGAATCACAAATTCAAACAGCGTATTGGGGCTCTAGGGTTTCCTGTTTTTCTACGCAAACAGCTATTGACAAAAAACTGTATGCGTATTGATAACAATCATTTCCTTGTCAAAAGCATTTTCTTGTATATATTTTTAGTATCCAGCCATAGTATCTCCGCGCAAGCTATTGACAATCCAATTGATGATAACAACACATCCTTTGTAACTAGATACATTCCTAATGTAACCCCTTCAGAGGTGGAGGCTTTTAAATTTAGAACCTATGGTAACATAGAAGCCAATTTAGCATCCGGTACACCTGCCGTTAGTATCCCTCTTTATACTCTAGAAGATCAAGGGGTTTCTATTCCAATCACCCTAAATTATGATGCCACAGGGATTAAAGTTACTGATGTGTCTGGGCCCGTCGGATTGAAATGGACGCTTAGTGCAGGTGGGACTATTAATAGAAGTATTAATACTAAAGCTGACGAAGTATCAAGCGGATGGTTAACATTTATTCAAAACGAAGATATGAGTAACCTAAGAACTTCTGTGAATTCTCGGTTTTCTGACTATCGGGATCAAGATCCTAAATCTGTTCGCTTTATAAATAGAGTTTTACAAGAATATGATTACGCACCGGATCATTATAACATAGGTGTTCCTGGACTGAGTGGTAATTTTAGTTTTGATCAAAATGGGAAACCCATATTCCTAGAAAGAGCTACTCCTTATAAATTGAACTTTGATATAAACAGAAATGAATTTAATTTAAGAAATCAGCAAGGAGTTCAATATTTGTTTGGGAACAATCGGGATGTTACTTACTACAACACAAACTTATCTAGCAATAACATCGCAGGATATACTGGAGGGAATACTTCTGTAATTACCATGGATGGGGGAGGACAAAATATTAAAGCAATTACCGCTTTTTTGTTAAATGAAATCAAAACTCCTAATAATCAACCGCTTTTTAAATTTAATTACAATACAACACACGATTATAATATCATTAACTATAAAGCTGGATATGCTTATCAAAGAAGTGCTCCTCTACAGGAAGGTGACTGCCCTTTTGCTCAAGAAAAAATGTTACAAATCCAAAGTAATAGTTTTGAAACAAATATAGTGACTTCTATCACTGGAAGGAAAGAAGAAATCTCATTTATTTATGAAACTATTGCTGGAAAAGATACCCAAGAAAGACTTCGTGAAATAATCATTAAATCAAATGTAACCAATGCAATTGTATCAAAAATTGAATTACAATATCATAATTACACAGGAAGCAATAAGTTTGGATTGAAAAAAGTGTTATTTAAAAGCCCTACTAATCTTGTAAATAATCAATACACATTCCAATATATGCCAGGAGAAATTCCTAATGCTAATTCTAATGCAAAAGATATTAATGGATATTATAATGGAGCTACTACAAATGATTTATATGATGTAGATAAAGATTTTACCAATCTTGGGGGAGCAGTATTTAATACGGCTAATTTTCCCGAAATTAATGGAAATCGTAAGATTAATCACAACAAAATCAAACACGGAATACTACAAGAAATTATATACCCAACGGGCGGAAAAACAGTCTTCGAGTATTACATCCCTAGTAACTCAAGCAATTTATTACGTACTAGTGGATTGTTTTTAAGAGCTACTTATGATATAGACGAGACCGGGAAGAAAAAATTCAACAAACAATATACGTATACGTATACCACATCAAACAATGGAGCGCCTAGCGGAACGATTGATGAAATTAGTTCTGAGTTATCTCCTAATTGTCCTAACTCTCATTTCTTTACAGATGATATTACAGATGATCGAAATCGTAGGAATTTTAAAAATATAACAGTAAAGACCTTTAATGAAAATGATCAACTGCAATGGACTGAAGATTATAAATATGCCTGGGCTTATGATTTCCCATACCTAATAGAATCTAAAACATATTCTCCCCAAAAAGAAATACTACAGATACAAAAGTATGAACTAGAAAAAAGTATAGGAGTAATAAGCTATGTGGCAGGAAGTCGAGAAGAAATTGATAATCGATTTAGTATGAGAGTGAGTACAAAAAGTTATCCCTCTATCTTCTATAGAAAAACAGAAGAAGTAAATACAGAAGTTTTTGCTGATAATTCCGTATTTAATCAAACCAAAATGTACAAATATGACGATCGGTATTTAGTAAATGAGGTGATAATCACGCTACAAAATGGAGAAGAAAGTATTCATAAAACATATTACCCATATACTTCTAGTGCACCAATATCGACGAATTTAAAAAATAAAATGCTAGAAATTAACCAATTAGTTCCTGTTAAAACGGAGAACTCTATTTCTAAAGACAATACTATAGTAACCAATCAGAGTACTGTTTATAATTTCAAGGAGTGGACTGCTAATCATATCTTACCAGAATCTATTAGGTATCAAAAAAATGAAGATATAGCAAATGATGATCGAGTGCATTATTATGACTATGATCTTTATGGGAATCCACTAGAAGTCTCCCAAACAGATGGTTCTCATATCCTCTATATCTGGGGGTATAATGATCAGCATCCCATTGCCAAGATTGCCAATGCTTCCTATATAGGAATGCCATCGACAGTACGAAACCTGATCAATCAAATCAAAACAGATTCTAATAGAGAAAACAGTAGGGCAAAAGAAGCTGCTTTGCGTACTAAGTTAAAACAACTACAATCGCATTCCTTTTTTGCCAATGCACAGATGAGTTATTATACCTATGACCCACTGATTGGAGTCACTAGTATGACAGATCCCAGAGGCTATACGATGACCTATCATTATGACAACTTTAATCGATTAGAACAAGTAAAAGATCAAGATGGAAATATCGTATCAGAGAATGAATATCACTACAAAAACAATTAATACAGAAACAAGATGAAGACTATAACAAAAATACTATTCATAGTAGCTGTATTAATAAGTACAGTACTACCTGCACAGACACAGACCGAGAACTATATAAAAACTACGGTATATCAAAAAGAGGTACAAGAAGGACAACAATCACAGGTGATTGAGAGTGATAAGATCGAAACCGTTAATTACTTCGATGGATTAGGCAGAGCCAAGCAATCTATTGCTGTCAGAGCATCAGGACAAGGGCAGAGCACAAACATCTTAGACTGGACTACTGATTGGACTGTTGGTGGTGGTCATACGCCTTTATTTAATATGAATGGACAAGCTGTAGATAATCAGCGAATAGTAGGTAGCAATCCCTTTGGCGATTCTTCTACATTATGGCGATGTGGGAATGATGCTGCCAGAGATGCTGATGGAGGATGGAATACCGATTACTTTGCAGTGGATAAGAATGTAGGG
>CANLRN010000149.1 GCA_947493495.1 uncultured Aquimarina sp. | reverse complement strand
AATTTTTTGCCTATGAATTTCAAAATCATTTTTCAAACTAACAAAGTGATAAAACACAAAATATTACATAGTCCCTATGTTACCGCTATTTTTTACTTTTTTTTAAAAAATTTAAAAATTATGTGTTTAGTCATACTTTGTACTCCCTTCAAAAACATCCCCCTAGCCCTCTTCAAAGGGAGAATATCTAACTTCTGACTTTTCACTTTTACATTTGTCATTTTACATTTGTCATTACTTACTACTTTATACTTTCATCAAGAACATCCCCCTAGCCCTCTTCAAAGGGAGAATATCTAACTTCTGACTTTTCACTTTTACATTTGTCATTTTACATTTGTCATTTCTCAATACTCTGTACTCATTACTTTATACTTTCGTCAAGAACATCCCCCTAACCCCCTTCAAAGGGAGAACATCTAACTTCTGACTTCCAACTTCTGACTTCCAACTTCTGACTTTTCACTTTTACATTTGTCATTTTACATTTGTCAATACTTACTACCAATTACTCACAATCTAACTCGCAACCAGCTCTTCATACACAGGATCTTGTTGTATCCCTTGTAGCAAACGGTTTTTAATTAGATGTTTCTTTTTACGGGTATATCCCTCACTATATCCCATATAACTGGCGATAGTTTTCATGTTTTTTCCTTCAAAGAATAGTTGTAATAGTTGTGAACTAGTTGGATTTAGTTGCGCATGATACTTTTGATAGAGTGCTTGTTGGTCTTCTAGTAGTAATGTTTCTAGAATGGATGCCTCAGTATCTTCTGATGTATCTACCAACCAATTTTGATAGGCTATTAGCTGTTGTTTTCGCAATTGATTGCGCCACATATTTTTACAGATGCCAGCAAAGTAGGTATCGATCATTACTTTGGTTTCTAGTTTTTCGGTGCGTAATTTATGATAGAGTACTACGACCGCCTCCTGAAAAATATCCTCTACATCTTCTGGGCGACCATGATGCTTTAGAATAAATTTACGTACGTGGGGTAGGTTCTTTTTATAAAAAGCTTTTAGAATCTGATAATCCCCTTCTTTAATCCCTTGAATAATGGTTTGATGTTTTGCTGAGTTCATAGTTTCCCTTCTTTGTTTAGCTAGATGTTTATAGAAAGCTGTAAAATTGTTGTTATTTTTTGTGTTAACTTTATCGCCGATGTACGACGGATGTAGTTGTTTTGTTTGAAGCAAATATATAGGGGAGAATTGCGTTATTGCAAGGGTAATGTGTCCAGATTCTAGAATTTAAAGCCTAATATTCTAGAATTTGATGTATGTTAAATTCCTGAATTATAGCAACAAAAGAAATAATTTGATAGTTTTGTCATAAATGGTTAAGTATAAATTGATTTTCTATTTTTTTGCCATTTTTATATTTAAAAATGGATTTTGTTTTCAAGAAGCTTCTAGTATATCTAATGATTCTTTAATAAAATTAGATTATAAACTACTTTTTGATAACTATAAAAATAATATTGATTTAAATGTAGAAATGGCAAAAAAATATGCAAAAGCCATTTTGTTTAAAACAAAAATTGAAAATGATAATGCTAAAATTGCAAGAGCTTATGTATTTTTAGCCTTATGTGAAGATGATGATATAGAAAAAAAAATAATATATTATGATAGTGCAATAGCATATGGCAATCAAAGTGATCATAAATACTATCCTGCTTCGATACATGTAAATAAAGGAATGGTTTATGACGTTAATGGACTTTTTAACAAGGCACTAGATAGTTATTTAATTGGATTGAATTCTGCAAAAAACAAAAATGACACTGTATATGAATATATTATTTACCATAATATCGCGTTACTCAAGAGAAAATTAGGAAAATACGATGAAGCTAAAATTCTATTAAAAAAATGTTTGGATTATAGAGAATCAAAACTAAAAAAAAATGAAAAAAGACCTATTTCTTATTTCACTAGCCTTGCAGAACTTGTAAGATCATATCGAGAAAATAAAGAAATGGATTCGGCCTTAATATATAATAGAAAAGGTTATCAATTATCAGAAGATATGCATATTCAATTTCTTTTTGTATTTAACAAAGGGATTTTAAAGTATCATCAAAAAAAATATGACGCATCCATTTTGGATCTAGAGAACTCCTTAAAATCATTTTCTTTGTCCGAATCAAGGTTTTATTATGATAATTATGATCTTATAGAGGCTTACTTTTTTTTAGCAAAATCATATGCTGGTATTAATAAAGAAAAACAATCAATAGAAAATTACAAAAAAATCGATTCTTTAATCGAATCATCAAATTATGTAATTTCTAAAATTCGACCTGCATATATTTCATTGATTAATTATTATAAGGAAAGAAATCAATATATTGAGCAGTCCTATTATACAGATAAATTAATAACTTATGATAGTATTTTGGATTATCGTTTTAAAAATTTAAATACTAAGCTTATTAAAGACTATGATACTCCTATTTTATTATCTGAAAAAGAAAAACGTATAGCAGATTTAACTAGTACTAATACTAAATCTAATTATGGATTGCTTATCTCTTTGATTACAATTATAGTTGTTTTATTTTTCTTAATTCTTAATTACAGAAAAAGAAAGCAGTATCAAGTACGTTTTGAAAATGTAATTAATGCTAAAACAGTTGAAAACGAAAAAAATTTACATGTTTCAAAAAATATTTCGGAACCTCTTTCCATTGATATAGCGGAGGATGTAGTAAATATGATTCTAAAAAAAATAGATAAATTCGAGAAAAATAAAGGATTTATTGAAATAAATATTACTTCAAATTTATTAGCAAAAAAAATGAATACCAATTCTAAATATTTAACAAAGGTTATCAAATTTTATCGAGGTAAAAGTTTTTCTCCATATATCAATGATTTGAGAATTGACTATATTATAGAACGATTAAAAGATGATAAGAAGATACGTAATTATACAATAAAAGCTTTAGCAAAAGAAGCGGGTTTTCATTCTACAGGAGTATTTACTAAGTGCTTTTATGCTAAAACAGGGATATATCCTTCTTTCTTTATAAAAAAGTTACAAATAAAAGATAATTAAATAGTTAGGTTGTTTTTTATAGTCTTAATTCTAGAATTAAGACCAGTTTCCTTGTTCAAGAGAAGGTTTAGTAAGGTGTTTTACTATATATTTGTTCCGAATTAAAATAAAGAATAATGAAAAAAAGAAGAGGTACTAAAAAATTAAGTTTAAGTAAAGTGACGGTTCCTCAATTGTCAAGGAGGTAGTCAATCAAAATATTTGGAAGAGGAACAGAAGGAGATGATTGTGGAGAGAGATCAGATTTTTCTGAATTAGATCTTTTTTGTCCCTGAAATTATTATCTTAATTTTTGATTTTTATGCCTGAATTGTTTGATTTCATTTTTGTTATAATAATTCATGAACTAAAATGTTGTAACAAGAATTAAAAATACTCGCTTTTCTGGCAATAAAGTTCAAAATATGTTATTTTGAGCTTAAATAAAGTATCATATGTTAAATAGATTGTTAGTTGTTCTTAGTTTATTTTTTTCTTGCTCTGAAGAAGCAAAAAAGATTTCCTTAGCTCCATCCAAAATTGCTGTAGATAAATATCATGGACAAAAAATAGAGGACCCATATAGGAATCTGGAAAATCTAGAAGATTCTATCGTAATGGCTATTTCGGATTGACCGTGCCACCCATTTCGGTCAAATGGTGCCACTTAGAGAGATCTTGCAATAATAGTTAA
>CANLRN010000148.1 GCA_947493495.1 uncultured Aquimarina sp. | reverse complement strand
TACTCCTATCGGAAGAACAAAAATTACTATCTAAAATCTTTAACTTTTAGCTTGGGTGTCCCAGTGCGGAAGTCAGGTGTGAAATTTTTTATTCTTTCTTCTTTAGTTTATATTTTTGTATTTTTTTTGCATTTTTGCATTTTTGTAAAATAGTAGTGTATTACAGAATACATAGATTTTTTTAATAAATAACAAGTTTGCTCTAAATGTTTATTCTTTAACTACTTAAATGAAAATTTAGATTTTATCGAAAGTACTTATATGGTACAAATTATATCAATTAATTTGGCGCGTTATAAGAAATTAGTACAAGTTCAATAAAACAAGGATGAGAGGAGTAGATTGTTTCCATAAAAGTAAGAATAAATTTTTGTGAAATTCTAAATATAATCTGCAGAGGAACAATCTTTTATATGTTTTATTAGAATCTGGCGCAGAAAAGAAAATGTCTTTGAAATATTTTAAAACCTATTATAAATAACTAAATTATGTTAACAACAAACTATAAACAACTAGCTGCAAAATTTGCGCTGTGTTTTATGCTTATCTCATTAAATTGGGGGACATCAAATGCTCAGAATCAGAACGATCAAGATTTATATTATTGGTCAGATTTAGGGAAAACTAATTTGATACTTGATAATGAAAGTTATATCCTATTGGCGAAAGATAAAACTACAATTGAATCGAAATTAAGTGCTAATGTCGATAATGAAAATATTAAAAAAGCCAGTAAAACTGGATTTTTAATTTATAAAAATAAAAAAAATAAGGTGTCAGAAAATGACATTTTCGAAGAATTATCTTTAAATAAAGAAAATTGGGAAATCCATCCAGGGTTAAAAACAAGTGCCGGTTCTACTCCATTTCATCCAACGAAAAAAGTTTTATTTAAAATGAAAAATGGTGAACCAGTTTCTACTATTAATGACATTTTAGATAATTACAGCGTAGTTTCATTGTATGAGGTTAGATCAGATGTATATACCATTGAAGTAGCAAGTGCCGTACAAGCGATAGCTCTAGCTAATGCTATCTATGAATCTGGCCATGCCAAATTTTCGCAACCAAATTTCACGGTGTCATTAACCTTTAATAATGACCCATTATTTGATCAGCAATTTCAGATGCACAATACTGGTCAAACGGTAAATGGTACAACAAGTACGGCCGATATTGATGCTGATGCTTTAGAAGCATGGGATATCACTACTGGTAGTTCCTCTGTTAGAGTAGCTGTTTTTGATCGTGGCTTAGAAGCACATCCTGATTTGACTGATGCCAATGGCAATAGTACTATTATTGGAGGATTTTCTCCAGATCTACCTGGTGGTAATGGAACACCTAATGCTGATCCAGGTTTTCACGGAATGGCTTGTGCAGGTATTATAAATGCTCAACACAATGATATAGGTGTTCGAGGAATTGCACCAGGAGTGAGACTGCTGGGCGTTAATATATTTACGGCCCAAACAACAGAATCCTTAGCTTCTGCTTTTACATGGGCAAAGGATAATGGAGCTGATGTAATTTCTAATTCTTGGAGTTTTACAGATTCAGATTGTAGCACAGATAACCCAGCACTTAATGATGCGATAGAGGATGCATTTCTTAACGGTAGAAATGGGAAAGGATGCTTAATTGTTTTTTCTTCTGGAAATCAAGGTGAGAATGGATGTGTAGCTTATCCTGCTAGACTAAACACGGTTACAGCCGTGGGTGCAATAACTTCCAAAGGAGATGTGCCCAATTATGGTCAAACTGGCCCTAATTTGGATTTAGTTGCTCCAACAAGTGATGTAGTTTCTGCTAACGCAAACGTACATACGATTGACCGAGAGGGCAATTTTGGACTTGTTGGAGGAGATTATCTTACATTTTTTGGAGGCACATCAGCAGCAGCACCGTTAGTAGCAGGAACTGCAGCATTAGTCTATAGTGTAAATCCTGATTTAACAGTAGCTCAAATGCGCAATATACTTTATACTTCTGCTGATGATATGGGCCCTTCTGGACGTGATAATAATTTTGGCCATGGTAGAGTAAATGCACATCAAGCCGTATTAGCTGCTAATAACTCAGGTAATCCAAACACTAATAATATTGCACTAAACAAGCCTACCACTCAATCTTCTACAGCATTTAATGGTGTAGCGTCAAGAGCTGTAGATGGAAATACGAATGGCAATTCATTTACCCATACTGAAAATGAACAAGGATGGTGGAGAGTAGATTTACAGGATGAATATGATATTAGTACAATCAATGTGTTTAATAGAACAAATTGTTGTTCTGACCGTCTTGTAGGAGCAAGTGTATACGTAGGCAACATTGGGAGTAGTAATCCTAATGACTATACCTTAGTAGGTGCTTTGAATGATAGTGGAGAAATTAACTTTACTAATCTTAACGTAAGCGGGCGCTATGTGCTTATTGATAGAAATAACACAAATTTTTTAAGCCTTGCAGAAGTACAAGTTTTTGGTACCTTAGCACCAGTAGGTGGTGGTAATAATTCATACAGTATAGATTTCAATGGAAGTTCAAATAATACAAGGCCTGGCTGGAGTGGATTCAATGGTACATCGGGCTCAATCAATGTGTCAGGAGTTAACTTTGAATTATTTAGTGTACCTAATGGAAACGGAAGGGATAGAGGTACTGGAGGAGATGTCAATAGAGACTTTGTATTTGAAGACGGGCCCAGTGCAGGTATTGGTATACGAATAAATGGCCTTCCATCAGGAACCTATAATGTAGAATCTTGGCACAATGATACGAGCCCTAATATATCTGGAGCTGTAAATATTGATATTGCAAGAAGTGGAAGTGCAAGACAAATAGTTGTAAATAATCATACCTTTAAAGGTGAACCAGCAACTTATCAACTCGTCTCTGATGGTTCTAGCCAATATATTATTTCAATAGTAGAAAATGGCTCCGAAAATAGATCTCGATTAAATGGCTTACGATTAGTACGTACTTCATCAGAAGGCAGTACACCTGAGCAAAACGTTGCACTAAACAAGCCAACTACCCAATCTTCTACTAGTTTTAATGGGGTGTCGTCAAGAGCCGTAGACGGAAATACAAATGGTAGTTTAACTTCACATACTGAAAATGAACAAGGATGGTGGAGAGTAGATTTGCAGGATGAATATGATATTAGCACAATCAATGTATTCAATAGAACAAATTGTTGTTCTGACCGTCTTGTAGGAGCAAGTATATATGTAGGTAACATTGGTAGTAGTAATCCTAATGATTACACCTTAGTAGGTGCTTTGAATGGTAGTGAACAAATTAACTTTACTAATCTTAACGTAAGCGGGCGCTATGTACTTATTGATAGAAATAACACAAATTTTTTAAGCCTTTCTGAAGTGCAGGTTTTTGGCACTCTCGTTTCTGGGCCTACTACTAATTTCGATTTCTTTAGTAATGAAGAAATTACAATTTTCCCTAATCCGGCACAAGAATTTCTGAAAATTAATCTTTCAAGTGTACAACAAGTGAGAACCGCCTACATCATAAGTGATATTAATGGAAGACTAATGATGGAAGGACAGTTTGATACAAATCATCTTGACCAAGAATATATTGAATTAAATAATTTATCTGATGGTAATTATTTCTTACGGATATCTCCTGAAGGGGAAAAACCTATAGTTTATAAATTCATAGTTAAGAACCGATAATTAATGATTCTATTTTAAAATTGATTCTAATACACACTAGATTCATTTTAATTTAGAGAGATGATCACCTATAAGTATTCTCATAAAGGTCAGTAACTACATAATTACTGATGTACCCTTATTAAAAATTAAGACAGTTTAAAAATTAACTAAATTTAAACTGTCATGAAGAAATCAAAATTTACTGA
>CANLRN010000147.1 GCA_947493495.1 uncultured Aquimarina sp. | reverse complement strand
ATTAAATATTCTCTAAATTTCTTTAGTGCTTGTTGATGTTTATTGAGATAGGATTTACTGAGTGCGCCATCGATACGCTGATTATTTCGTTCTTGCAGGGCTTTGTAATAATTGATTACATCTTGGGTAGTAATATGATTAATATCTTTACGCTCTTGAGATTCTAACCAATAGAAGAACTCTTGTAGGTGGTTTGGTAAATTGTATACGGTAGTTTCTGCATAGCCTAAGATGTCTAACCACTCCCTAAAACTGGACAATAGAACTTTATAGCTAGGGTTTTCTAACTTTAATTTTTTCATCGGTATATGTTTTTCGTGATTTTTTGGAACAGCCTTTTAACTTGCTGTTTTTTATGCAGTTGCTTGTTCCATTTTGGTAGTGGAACGCTCTGGAACAGTGGAACTATTAATCTTAAGGATACACTCTTGTAGTGCTTTGCTTATGGCTTCTTCTAACTCTTTGTATTCGTTAGGGTTGGTAATCTCATAACGCACAATGGTTTCGCCTTTCTTCTTTCGCTGTTTCTTGATATAGTAACTCTCGATAAGTTGTTTGTGATACCGCCATTGCGTGGTCTTTTTTACTTTTAATTTTCGTCTGGTTTCTAGAGCCGTAAAGGTAGTTTGCTTATTTTGTAGTAAATACTTTTTAAGTTCTTCCAGATAATTACGGCAAGCTCCTGTAATTTCATCACTCTTACGTAGTAAAACTTCTTTAATCAGTTCGTTGGCTTGTTGTATATCCTCGATAGTAGTTTCTATATATTCTTCGCCCGTTTGCTCATCATACTTTTTTACTCGTTGATATTGGCAGTAAAAAGTAACGGCTTCTATAAATTGTAGATAGTGACTATTTGTTCTTCGAGGTTTAAAAACGGATTGCGGTAAGTCCAGATATTCTGCAAAAGGATTGATTACTTTGATAGGTTTAAGTACATGTTGTACATCTCGTAAAAACCGAGCATTGATAAATTCTTCATCTTTATTGACTTTCCCAGCACTTAGTAATCGTTGATACTGCATGATCTTTTGATCTTGGTTATTACTCTCATCGATGTATAATAAAAAGCTACGATTGCTATTATCTTCGTAAATACTTTCTTGTGTGGTACAACCTGCAACAGATACAGGACCTTCTACCGTTAAGTGGATTGTTTTGGTATTTCCTTTTCTGTCTTTATGAACTACCGTTTTAGTGATTCTTTTTTTAGATTGTAATTCTCTAAGAGGGTAGAGGACTGATTCTGCACCGTCTAAATCTTCAATTAAGATCAGTTTGTTTTTGAGTTCTGTACGATTGAAGTAATAAAAGGCATTGGCAGAAAGTACTGTAATTTCTATTTTATCTTCATCGGGGATTAATTCGGCTACTTTAGATTGCAAATGGGTTTTACCAACGCCCGAACTGCCAAGGCTAATACAATGCAATGGATTTGATGTTTTACGGCTCGTAAAGATTAAATACATCAGTAATCGATTGGTTTCTTCACCAATAACACCAGATTTACCGATAAGATCATTTGTTTTGCTTAATAGGTCTTTAGACCTTAAGAACTTTTCGGCTGCTTGTTTCTCTTTGCTACTAAGTTCTTTTACATATAGTTCCTGTGA
This sequence comes from uncultured Aquimarina sp., assembly GCA_947493495.1. GTDB lineage: Bacteria > Bacteroidota > Bacteroidia > Flavobacteriales > Flavobacteriaceae > Aquimarina. Next base: position 2,376 of record CANLRN010000147.1, on the reverse strand, counting down.
TTGACTTTCTTTATCAAGTTGATCAATACGATATTGTTCTAGGGCACTGGTTAACTCTTGTAATGTTTTTCTGGTAATACTGGTGCCGATCTCGATACGTTCTGCAATGGTTCTTACAAATTTTTCTACCATCGTATCATTATACAAGTCGATACTATGGCGCATTACATTATGACTTTTGGGCTTTTTAATACTTAAGGTCACTCGCATACGCTCTAGATTGGTAAATTTAATACCGCCTAGAACGTGGATTTCTAGTTCTTTGGTGATGTAGCTATAGTTGTTTGGATTGGTGGTGTCGAGCATAGTCTAAAAATATTATGTGTCAATATTACACATGACAAATGTATATATTATGTTCTTAATTGACAACAATAAATTATCATTATGTAACAATTATTGACAAAAGTGTTGTTTTTGACTACATTTGTTGAAGATATATTTAGTAAATGAGAGTAGGAACAAACATAAGAACGTTAAGAGAGCAGCGTAGTGTTAAACAACAGGAGATTGCAGACCTAATCGGTATGCATCGATCTAATTATAGTAAGATTGAGAACGGACAGCGCGAGATTTCTATCACAGCTTTAGATAAAATCGCTAACTTTTTTAATATTACTATTGATCAGCTTGTACATATGGAGGGGGAGTTGCCTACAGAAGTACAGATAGAGGATAAAGCTTTAGCAGAACAACTAAAATTAATGCAGCAACTTGATGATGAAGAACGCTCTATGATTTTTAAAATGATTGATTCATTTCTTACCAAAAAGAAGTTTAAAGACTTTTTTAATAAAAACGTAGCTTCACTTTAAAACATAAAAAAACCACCTCGTTTAAAAGGTGGCTTTAATCTATTTATATCATCTCGGATTACAAATCCGAGCTATCGGGATTTTACTGTATTTTCTTAGCTTATTCTATGATTTAAAAAAAGCTAACTCTTTTATTTTCTCAATATCCTTTGATGATAGATTATTATAAAAACCACATTTAGAGTTAGCGAAAGAAAAGTCTAAAATCAAGATTTTTCCAGCACTATATTGAGGACTATCTTTTTCAAAAAAATTATATAGATTATTGATAGTCTGATTTTTTAACACTTTCTTTTGAGTTTTTATTTCATCATTCTCTGCAAAATACTTTACAACTTCTAATTCACCATTTGAGTACTCTCCTATAGAAAATGTAAATGATTCCATTACTTCTCCTACTACTTCTAATCTTAAAAATAAAAAACGGGTGTATTTTTTATTTTCGTTTAAATCTATATATCGACTTAATAATGTTTCAAAATATTTAGTTTCTTCTATTTTTTTTGAGTCAATACTGTAATAAGTCTCTAAAATATCTAAGCAATTGTTATTGCTTTTTGCTTTATCTATTAAATCGCTATCTATTTTAAACTCATCAGTATTTGTATTGCAACTAATTAAAAAACAAAAAATTGCAAGTGTTAACATTCTAAAACTTCCCATGGCGTTTAAACTTTTTTGATGGAACTAATCTTCTTTTTGGTAAACCTCTTTCAACACGTACAGGGTTCTCTACATTTTTTCTGACATTAGATTCTCTTTGAGGTATTGAAATAAAAAGATTTGGGTCTTGGTTTTCAAACCCGAGATCTTCATATGGTTCTATATATTGAGAATTTATATTTATGGTAGGCTCTGTTCCATTTGCTATATCTCTAGCGTGACCTAACTCGTGGGCAAGACCTACTTCAGAAGGTCTGTTCTTACTACCATTTTCATCAACTCCTCCTTTAGTTTTATTTGGATTAAAAGATATAGTAGAATCTGAACCGGTACCATCACCAGCTGCATCATTATTTGCAGCTTCCGTAACGTTTCGATTGTTAGATTCTTTGATTGTAACTACTTTATCACTATTGATTAAATCTGACACAAGATTATCTCCATTTTCACACCCTTCACTACAACTAGTTTCTGCAATTGTAACTTTGCCATTTTCATCAATCTCTAAAGTATCATCTGTTAGAGCCTGAAGATTAGCAAATGCTTCATTTCTAAATTCTTCATCGCCATCTATAATCACATCGAAAGGACTCATACCGTCAGGATCAATAAATCGCAATGGGTTATTAAAAGCATAATTGTACGGAGAGTGTCTACGCATTAATTCTGCTAGAGGATCCATATTCATCCATCTACCTAATGCAGAATCGTAATTCCTTGCCCCAAAATCATACCAATCAAGTCCTAGTTCTGCTTGTTCTTCCTTACCATTATACCCATAGTTATGGTTTCTGCCGTTAATGGTGGAGTTATACCCTTTGTGTTGTAGTCCAAAGGGGTAATAACTTATGCGTTTTTTTTATCCGCACACCCTTTTTTCTAACGGTTACCTCTAAAG
>CANLRN010000146.1 GCA_947493495.1 uncultured Aquimarina sp. | reverse complement strand
TTTAAAACTCATTATTGGTTATTTAGATCGTCAAAAATACGGATTTTTCCGCATTGCTTGGTTATGGCTTAGAACGGACTTGTGTATGAAACGTAGCGTGCAAAAAGACACTAACTTTTCGGATTAACACATAGCCGAATTTTTATATTTTGTTTTTAATTTTTCTCTTTTAAAAAGCCAAATCAAAAAGATTTGGCGGACTTGGTTTAAAGCTCTAAACTTTGGGTTAGGAACCAAAACCCGTATTAATTATAGTCATTGTTGTGTGTAGTTTAGTCTTCTATTAAATCAATAAATCTTTTTCCCATTTCAGTCAGTTTCATAAAACTAATTTTTCCTTTGTCAATGGTTCTTGATTGTGTTCTATACCTAAACATACCTTTTCCTACTTCTAGTTCTTCGTGAAATAATGAAAAGAGACTTTCATCTTTATGAAAGACATCTTCAAGTATTAAATCTCTTAATTCACTTGAATTTTTGTGTCCTGTTTTTCCTTCAAGTTTTTCATTATCGGCAATAAAAACAAGCATTCTCAAATGGTATTCAGTAAATTGGTCGATATATCCTATAAATAATTTTTTAAAATCATATTCAATAGGAGAAGTAGTACTATTTCTTACAACATTAAGAAGTGTTTTTAGCTTTTTCTCTTGATGGTTTCTTAAAGCTATAATTGTTGTTTCTGCTAGAATTGATTGAAATTCCTCATTCTTTATTAGTTCCTCTAAAGAAATATTCTGTTCTAGTTGATTATTCAATTCTCTAGTCACTCTTTCACGCCATATATCTAATCTTTTTTCATATCCAGACTTATATATCAAATCGAATGTTTCAGCAGTAGCACCTCCAACTATAGGTATTGAACTTAATAGACCTTTAGTAATGAGTTGTCCTTTATGTTCTATATTCGACTTAGGAACTGTTATTTTATTTTTAGATTCTTCTTCGATTTTTTTTGATTTTAGGGAATTACACACAACAATGTAATATGTGTACCGTACACAGATTTCTATTATATCGTTAAAAACCACCCCATACCTGAGGAAATCTTCAGACATGGGGTGGTTTATGAATTTTACGATATCACGTAAGATACTAAAAAACTTTTAATGAGTTATTTTTTCCCCATTTTTTTATTCAGATAAAAGCCTGCTATGCAAATAGCAGACTAGTTCATTTAAGTGTCAAATCGTAAACTTATAAAATGAACCGCTTTATTGAACTTGATAGGTTTCAAGGTAAAATATTTAAGATCCCGCCGGATAGGCGGGATTAGTTCAACTTACGGATTTGAGTGCGTCTTACAGACTTCTCAAATTCGAGTTTCACTAAAACCACCAGTTTTCTCTACTTTATTATCGTACTAAAAAGAGGCTATTCTTAGTTAAGAAAATGAATTAACGATAAATGACGTGGATGGCTACTTCTAAAAGTAATCTATTAACACAATATTAACATGTTGAAATAATTTTATAATAGGAGAAATAATACATTTTCTGGCGTTTATAGTATTAAAAAAAAAGTAAAAATCCCTCAATCATTTTGATGATTTGTGTTAATTAACACAAAATCATTTTTCGATAAAATGTCATAACCATAGTACTTTCAAGAGCTAAAAAAGAATATAAGAAATATAATAAGCTCTTATTTTATCAATAAGCCGTTGCTTAAAAATATGTGGTAATGCCGTAATTTTAGTTCTGTTTGATAGAACCACCCCTACTATTCTTGTTGTATTTTTTAGTTTCAATTTGTTTTAAAATGTTTATATTATTTTGAAATGTATTTACATGTTTAGAAAAAAATACGAGGTAAACCCGTAGCTAATATTTCCCCATTTTTATTTTCTTTGCGTAAGTAACGTATAACAACTGACTTAAGGTAAATTATTATTTTACTGTATGTTTAGAAAACGATTTTTTTTCATATTTGTATGTTAGTTATAGTCTATTATTGGTATTTTTAGTTAATAACCAAAATAGATTACTAAAATGGAAAAAACTTTTTATCTAATCAGTGTAGTATTTATCTTTTTTTTAAGTAGTTGTGAGAAAAGTGATATAAATGATGAAACAGGAATTAGATTCGCAATTGACAAAGGAAATGTTGAACCACCCGGAGGACAAAGTGAATCAACAAAAGGAGAGCACATACTTAAGAAAATCGACAAAGAAAAAGTTGAAACACCAGGAGGACAAGGGAAAAGCTAAAACTCTAGGTGAGTCAAAAACACAACATTTATTTTTAATAGAACGATTAGGATACTTATTTATTCTTTTTAGTGGACTTGTTCCGTTTCTCCATTCATTTGTGAAATTTGAAAAATTAGAAGAGAAGTTATTTGGATTTACAAGTATTCAATCATTCTTATATTCATTCGGAGTACATCTTAGCATACTGTTTCTTACAATAGGTGTGCTTTTTGCTATTTCCGTAGGGACTAGCGACAGCAGATACAAAGTAATCCAACATCACCTAAGATACGCTTTAATTTCTCCCTTTATTTCTGCTATTTTTTATTGTACTTGGGTATTTATCCCTAATGTAAATTATGATCTTTTAGCATATGTATTCCTTACAATTTTTATTTGTGTACTCTCAGTTTTAATATATAGAAGAATTACTAATCATATAGAAGCTATTAAAGTTTTGAGTGAGCACAAAGAAACCGTCTTAAACAATGGATTAAGCTATTTAAAAACAAAATTAAGTAAAGGAGGAGATTAGAGACTCATAAGATAAAGGTAAAAGCAAGCAAAAGCACAACAACAACTAAGGCGAGCCATCATGCTAAATAGAGTTATAAAAAGAATTAAGAATCATAATGATTTTATTACTAATCATAGAGAAGGTAGAGTAAGCGATTCTGAATTTGAAAAATATTTGTTAGATGAAATAGATTTTGTTCAACAAGATCTTGAAGAGAAACTCAATGCCAAATTATTAAAAGAGGAGGAGAAACTGAAAGAAAACATTATAAAAATGCAACTTGTCGTAGCTCAGACAAATTTAGACGAACTCACTCTAAAAAACCTTATATATTCAGAGTTTAACCATTTGATTTTGAAACAATACGTTTTATAATCCTACCCTTTAGTTTTATATATTCTATCAATTATGTCTGGTAACATTTCATTTAACTTGATTAACGCGTGTCTTTCCACCATTTTTTGAATTTTAGGGATTTCCATTAGCTGATCTTCATGCTCAATAATTGTATTAGCCAGTTCATTAACATCACTATTATTAACAAAATTTTCTCGCTTAGTTTGATCATGATTTTCCACAAACTTCTCACCTTGATTTTTTAGTAACCAGTTATAATTTATTTCTGGAACTACTGAGCATATTTCTTTTGCAAAATCTGGAGTGATCTCATTTCTTCCTTTAATAATGTGATCAATCTTGGTACTAGCTGACAATCCAAGCATCTTAGTAGAAAACTTATTTTTTGAAACTTTTAAATATTCTATTATGAATAGTATTCTTTCTCCAGAAGTCATTTTTATGAGTTATTTGATCTGTGTATTAGTTAAATAAAAAAAAATTAGAAATGTTTAAAAAAGTTTAGAAATGTTTTGTATATTTAGAAATGTTTATATATTTTTGATATGTTGACTTGCTATTTTACCAAGTAAAATTACAAAAAATACATTAATTAAATGGGATTACCAGAATTAGCTCATGCTATTAGAAAAGAATTAAACGTAAAAGAAACAAAACAAGCTGCAAAAGAATTTGGATTATCTCATTTCTATTTTACTCAAAAAGTAAAGTCGATTGATACTAGCAAAGATGATTTGCTAAGAGCTGTAAAATGCTTACTTAAAGTGCATAATGCCAAAAATGAAAATATTCAAGAACTATATAGACAGTTTTTGAAAGAATATGAAAACAAAAAAAAGTTTGATGACATTAATAATCCCCAAACCAAATAAGAATATGACAAATTCAAAATTAATTAAAAAAAGAGATCAATTCGTCTCACTAGTTATCGAGTCTATCAACATGGATGAAGACAGTTTTATGCAGAATCTTATCAAACGTGATGGTTACGAAGTTACACTCTATGAATGGATCATAAATTTATTTAATGAAGGAAAAACACCAGAGAAAGCGACAAAAATGATTTTAGAAAGGCGAAGA
>CANLRN010000145.1 GCA_947493495.1 uncultured Aquimarina sp. | reverse complement strand
ATGAATGGATCATAAATTTATTTAATGAAGGAAAAACACCAGAGAAAGCGACAAAAATGATTTTAGAAAGGCGAAGATTGATGTTATTAAACTTCACTAATAACAATATAAATGATGGCGATCTCTCAGTAAGTAGAAATCATCAAAAAGTGATGAACTTACTTCAAATGAACTCTATTTATATTTCCTTGAACGGATATGAAAAGCGTATGATTCAAGATAGAATTAATGCATTTGTAGAAGGAGATTTATATACTCCAATGGATGTGGTCGAAATCATAATTAATGTAATACAGTATACTAAGATCAAGAAAAAACGAAATCGACCGAAAAAAGACCAAATTAAAAAACCACGAGAAAGAGATGATGATAATTCTTCATTCTTCTCAAAGGTGGACAAGATTCTTAATTCTGGTGTTTTTAATAAAAAACGTAATACAAAGATCATCTACTATGTTTAGTTGAGTTTGTGTTAGTACCCCAGACTATTGAAAGGATATCGGGTGCTCATAGTATATAGTACTTTTTTAACACCATATATAGACCTTAAAATCTATAAGTTATATAATAATTAAGTTTTTAATAGACCCATTTCTATTAAAATATACTACTAACGAGTACCCCGATATCTAACTATTGTGTAATCAAAAAAGATTAAAGACATTATGATTTTACATGTTACAGATACATAAACAGGTGCTTGATGTTTTAAGGAAATAACTGTCTAGTATTATTTTGGGAAAATAGTGAATTCCTTTTCAAGCACCTAACCTATTTATTCTTGAAAAATGAATAAATAGGTAAAAAAGGAGGTAACAAATGTAATATATAAGACACTTTTTAATAGAGAATTCTCACTCATAAAACACGAATCAAATATGAAGGTAAGTAACCATAGCCCTCCAATAAGTAGGCATAGTTTTGAAGTACAATGCTGTTCAACACTCTAAAAAACAATCACATTGGTACAAAACATTATGTAGTGTACAATTCTTTGTTCACTATACATCATAAAATATTCTAAATAACTAAAATTATATAAAATGAACAAATTATATCTAGGGTTGAGTTTATTTCTTGTATCGCTACAAGCTACAAACGCTCAGTCAGATGCTAAAGATCCTTGCACACATAAGTTAAAAGTTGCAAGTACATATCTTACTGCCTACGAAAATGCAGACCACGACTTATTAAATCAAATTACAACTTCTGTCGAGGCATGCATTGAAAGTAATACTCCCGAATCATTATACGTACAAGGGAATCTGATATTAAGAGGCAATCCCTCTGAAGAGGAGCAATCAATGGCTTTCTCACTTATAGAAAAATCTGCATTGCAAGGAAATAAAGATGCAGCTTGCCTACTTGGCGATATGCTTAAAAATGCACAAGGCACTAATCTTGATTTTGATAAGGCAATGGATTGGTATAAAAAAGCTGCAACTCTGGGAAGTGAAAAAGCTGCCTTTAAAATAGGGTATACATACCTCAAAGGATTAGGTACTACAGAGCAGAGCTACCAAAAGGCAACTCACTGGTTCCAATCTAGTTCTTATCCAATGGCAAAACACTGGCTGGCGATATGTCACTATTTTGGGTATGGAGTACCAGAAGATAAAAATAGAGGTATTAGTATGTTACAAGATTCTCAAATCCAAAATAGTAAAACTGTATTACAGCAATTCGAAAAATCTAAATCTGAAGTAAATCGCCAAAATAAAAATACAGAAGCGATCGTCAAAAACTCTAAAATACCAGATGAAATTAAAAACTCATCGGCTAGTCAACAACAAGTTTCTTCATCTCCAGTAGCAATTACTTCTTTATCAGATACGTATATAGGAAAATTGATAGAGTATGATTGGTCTGGCAAACACATTGTTAGAACCACACCTATAGAGATGGAACTAGACTATGATGCGTATGATAATACTATGGATTACAAGATTGCTATCAATGATATTAAAAAATCAGGATCAGGATCAGTTTTTGATCAAGAGATATACATAGACAACTTATCCGTATCATTAAAAAAAATATTTACTGATAATAAAGACGAACAACATCTGAGCTATAAAATTTTGTCCATCGCATTTTCAACTAAAACGATCCATAAAAAAACGTATTTAGTAGGTGCAGTTGATAGTTATATTGAGAACTGGAATGAACCAGCCCCTCCAATTCAATTAGTGCTGACCAAAACATCCAATGAATGGGACTTGTCTGATGATGCACTCCATTCATTTTTAAATCAAAACAGTTTTATCAAGTTATATCCCAATCCTGTAAAAACCGATGTACTGGTGCACTATGAATTGGATACACCTTCAAGGGTACGACTTGAGTTACAAGGAATTTCTAATACCAGCTATCATAAAGTAGTGGAGCAAGAAACAGAACAACCAAGCGGTAAAAAGTTGTATCGTATCAATAGTATAGATCTACCCATAGGTACATATTTAATTAAAATACAGGTAAACGATAAGCAATATACCAAACTAATAATTAAGCAATAATTCCAAAAAAATACAATAATGAAATTTTATAATAATACACTATTAATAGGTATTTTCTGCCTATTGATCAGCAATATGTATGCTCAAGATGAAATCATAGATCCATTTGGTGATCCGATTATAATCGCCGATGGTGGCGGTGGTGGCGGTGGCGGCGGAAATGGCAATAATCCATTACAATGTTTTTGTTTTTACGAAATAGATCTTTTGCGTTTTAAAAATATTATAGCAGACAATATAGAAAGAGCAATTTTTGAAAGAGAACAGAGCGCCATTAAATCTGAAATTGAGACGCGTTTAGGGACTAATTTCAGTACTTTTCGCGAAGCTCAATTCGCATTTTTTAAGAGGATGGCAAAAAGAAGTAATCTTGCCAAAGATTATTATCCAACAATATTAAGTTATGTAAATAATATTCAAGGTTTTAATCCTAGTAAACTTCTAAGCTCACAGGCAAGACACACAGCATTGAATGAATGGGTTATTGAGTATAACCAACGGATACGTCAGGGAAAACCAAGAAGGAGTTATTTTGGGGATTTAAAATTGGGCAATTCGCGAATAGAAAGTCTAAACGCCAATAGTTCGACATTCCGATCTCATTTGGATATTAGTAGGAATTCATTTAATGCAGAAGTAGCAAGAAGAACCAATCATATAAATTGGAAGAACAAATATGATGAAGCTGTAAGAACAGAAGCATTTGAAACCTTCATAGCCAATCAATTTATTAATTATTACAACAGTTTAGGATATCAAGATGCGATCAAAGCCATGGCTGGATATATGGTTATCGATTTTAGTCAAGCATTTTTACCTCCTCGGAATCCTCATTTATTTTTACCCAACAACATGCTTTGGCCAGATGCTAGATTTAGTTACACCTCACAGTTAATCACTGTCACCAATTCTATGAATGTGACTCCACATTCTGGTACTGTCAGACCAATGCTCCCTCAAACCGCTATAACTAGGTATGCTCTTAGTACTTTTGGAAATGCAGAATCCAACCTTGTAGATAAAAATAGAAAGCTTCTTAAAGCCACCGAAATCTATTTGGCAAGAAACAGGTTTTCTCAAAAAAGTCTTAATGACACCAAACAACTTTTTAATAGCTATGTAAATGATACCCGAATGAGTATAGGAAACCCCATATATGCTGCGCCATCAAGAAGTACTCAGATTCAGACTTCTTCAAATATGGCAATGAGAATATATCGAACCGATAACAATGCCTATCTGATGGATGATATTTTGGCAGAACTCTTTAGTTCCAATGCTCGAACAGATTATGAAGGGGCTATTTACAGAACAATCTTCTACAGAGAAAGGTCAGAAGACAGAGGATTTCTTGTTCCTTCTGAAGTACCAAATAGTTTTTTAGGAAGACTATTTACTTTTGTTCCCACTACGCCAAATACACATTTTCAAATAGATTTTGAGCGAAACATTGGAACAATTCTAAGAAATAATGGGTATACCATTGCAGATATTTTTGATCTTGAAAATAAACCTTTTGTTTATGAGGCTGTAAGAGCACTTCTTTTCAACGGAGAGGTGGATTTTGACGATGGAGTTATATTGGATTCATCATTTTTAATAACAAAAGCCTATTGTGTTTATAATGAGTTGAAAAGAA
>CANLRN010000144.1 GCA_947493495.1 uncultured Aquimarina sp. | reverse complement strand
AAAAGGGTTTTTAGAATATATGGTATCCCTAAACAACTCCACACCGACAATGGGAGTCCCTTTGGTTCGGTAAGGGCGATTCAAAGATTTACTCAGCTCTCCTATTGGTTTATTGAACTGGGAATCACACCTGTTTTTTCTGATCCTGGACAACCACAACAAAACGGTAGACACGAGCGTATGCATCGCGATTTAAAGGCTGCTTGCGCTAAACCTGCTGCTTATGATTTAAAAGCACAACAAAGGCGATTAAATCACTTTGTAAAACAGTATAATAACATAAGACCACATGAAGCTTTAGAGATGAAAACACCTGCCGATATACACGATTTTTCAAACAGACCTTTTCCTGAAAAAATACCATATTTTGACTATGATTCTAAGTATAAAATTCTTAAAGTTACTAAGAGTGGAGCTGTAAGATGGAAGTCCTATTATTGGGTATATGTATCGGCAGCTTTACAAGGAAAATATGTCGCTATCGAAGATATTGGCAATGGTATTTGGAAAGTCTTTTTTAGAAATGTATTTTTAGGTTTCTTTGATGAAAAGCATCTTAGAAATAAACAACAATCAACAAGATTAGAAATTAATTTAGTGTAAACCTTAATCTTTAACTTGTGTAAACCATGTCCCTTTACGAACACCCTGCGGGATGCAAACGCATCATACAAGAGATGTTATCTGTAATATACAGATGTTGCGCAAAATAAAAAATCATGACAAACGAAAATCTGAATTATGATTAAGATAACACCTACTATTATACTCTTGTTAATATGTTTTGCAGTCGTAGCAGGCTTATTATATTGGTTAGTGGCGACACCTAAAACTATTAGACTTCAGTCAGCATTAGAAGAGGAAACGGATTATAACTATGCTACGTCTCTCATAGTCCAAAAAGATTCTTCCTTAAGTGAGTTGCTACTACTAAGAAGAGTAAGAGACAGCAAGTGGCAAACCTCTGGGCAACACACAGAATATAAGGTAGAAACTAGAAAAGAACCAGCAATGGCTGTAAGTACAATCAGACCGGATGCTTATCTAAAGAGATCAGTAAATGACCCCAATAAGATAATAATAGGGCGGTATACAGATCGGGGATCAGGGATGCATGGCTGGCATGTTACGATGATCAAACAAGGAGAATCAGAGATTAATTTTGATCGTCATCAGCGTTATTATGTGTGGATCGAAAAAGAATTTCCTAAAGGCTTTAATGATCAAGGAGAACCTATATCTGATGACCCTAAACGTTGGTTTTTTGCAGGTCTTGCTGACATCATAGCAAAAGAAAAATATAATGGGTATGTAGAACCAGAAGAAGGTGATAGGTAATACCACTTCTGATGTAAAAGTATCCAAAAAAAAATTGAAGTTTCATATTTAGTATTCAAGAGCTATAGTAGAATTTTAAAGGCATTTTTTTATATATTGTTCTTCAAAAAATTATAGATATGAAAATTGTCAAAAAAATACTTAAGTTTTTTTTAATTAGTATTGGATTGATCATATTGTTACTCTATATTTTTGACTATGATTATATCTTAAAAGGAGTGCGTGTAGTATATATGACAGGACATACTACAGCATATATTGATGATTACTCGCATTTTGATAACCGTACTATTGCTAAAAGTACAAATACTATCCCTTGGGCGATCCATAAGAATTATAATACCAAAAAAAGTACAGAACGATTAGAGACTACGAATGAAGAACTTGGTACAGTAGCTTTTATGATTATTAAAAATGACAGTATCTGGTACGAAAATTATGCTGATGGTTATGGAACAACCTCTAGAACTAATTCATTTTCGATGGCAAAAAGCGTGGTGACTGCAATGTTGGGCAAAGCCATTATGGATGGATATATTAAAAGTCTAGATCAACCTCTAGGAGATTTTTTTCCAAAATTTTATGAAGGTCGTGCCGCAAAAACTACGGTAGGAGATTTATCATCGATGTCCTCAGGCCTTAATTGGCAAGAAAGTTATACAAGTCCATTTTCGATTACTGCAAGAGCGTATTATGATACTGATATCAGAGAAGTATTGTTGGGGTTAGAAGTAGAAGATGAACCTGGACAAGAATTTAAATACCTTAGCGGGAATACCCAATTATTAGGAATGGTCATCGAAAAAGCAACGGGTAAGAGTTTATCTACTTATCTAAGCGAAAGTTTTTGGGGACCTATGGGTATGGAACACGATGCAATCTGGCAATTGGATAGTGAAGATAGCGGAATGGAAAAGGCTTATTGCTGTATAGCTAGTAATGCTCGTGATTTTGCTCGATTTGGACTATTATTTAAGAATAAAGGAGTTTTTGCAGGAAAACGCATACTATCAGAAGAGTTTACAGACCTGATCACAAAACCAAGATTTGAAAATGGCGATATGTACGGATATGGTTTTTGGTTATCAGATCACCTGAATAAGAAGATTTTTGCGATGCGAGGTATTTTAGGGCAATATGTAATTGTAATCCCAGAAGATGACCTTATTATTGTACGTTTAGGACATGAAAGAGGGCAATTTGTAGTCGGAAAATCATTTACCCAAGACTTCTTTATTTATATTGAAGAGGTATATAAAATGATAGAAAATGCTTCATAAGATTAATTTAGAACACATTTTATTTTTGGATATAGAAACGGTTCCAGAACAGGAAAGTTTTAACGATTTAACAGAAGAAAGAAAGTATTTATGGGCAGATAAAACCAAATATCAACGCAAAGAAGAATTCTCACCAGAAGAATTTTATGAAAGAGCAGGTATCTGGGCCGAATTTGGAAAAATTGTATGTATATCTGTTGGTTATTTTACTTTTAAAGGGGAGACAAGGTCTTTTAGAACGACCTCTTTTTATGGTATAGAAAAACAATTACTTATAGACTTTAAAAATGTATTAGAAACGCATTTTAATCGCCCTCACCATTTACTTTGTGCTCATAATGGCAAAGAATTTGATTTTCCGTATATCGCTAGGAGAATGATTATTCATAATATCTCATTGCCGTTTAAGTTAAATCTATTTGGTAAAAAACCATGGGAAGTTCCACATCTTGATACCTTAGATTTATGGAAATTTGGTGATTATAAGCATTATACTTCTCTAAAACTATTAACTAATATCCTAGGAATTCCTTCTCCAAAAGATGATATTGATGGGAGTCAAGTGCGACAAGTGTACTATCAAGATAAAGATATAGATCGTATCATTACCTATTGCGAAAAAGATACTGTTGCCGTTGCTCAGATTCTATTGCGATTGCGGCAAGAAGAGCTGCTAGATGAGGATGAGGTAATTTCTGTATAGTTTTTATACCAGTAGATTTGAAGTATAAATGGTATTAATATTAATTTCTACCTTTTTCGTCAGGGTATAGTTGATATACCGGATCACTCTGCCAATACTCTTTGGTAGCAATATCTATGGCTGTGAGAGGCCCTTTGAATGCCGCTCCAGTATCAATATTCCATACACAAGTTGCTTGTACTGGCGTTGTTTTATGAATTCTAGTTACTGGGGTGTGTCCAATGTAAATTTCTTCGAAGAGTAGAAGCCGCTTAGGATACGTAAGATCTGTTTTTTTAAGTTTAGGATCAATGGCTAATGCAGTTTCCCATAATGTTCTATCCCAGTAAAATAATTTACTAAAAAACTCTCTACTCGGCCCATGAAGATTGGTAAATCCTGCGTGCAAGAATAATCTATTAGAATCATCGGTATAATAGTCTTTTAGATGTTCATAAAATCGAAGATGAAGCTCATTTTCTTCTTTTGATAATGTACTGTAAGAATCGATAGTTGCTTGCCCTCCGTGTTGCAACCATTCTGGATTGTATTTTTTTTCGGTTAACCAAGTATAAAAGAGCGCATCATGATTGCCTCTTATGAATATACAGTTATGTGTTTTTTGCAGCGCTATAAGAAATGACACAAGTGGAGCACTATCACTCCAACCATCTACATAATCACCTAAAAAAATTAAGGTATCATCAGTTGTTATTTTTGCTCTGCTGATGAGTTGTATAAGAGCTTTTAAGGCTCCATGCAAATCTCCAATTACTAGGGTTCTGTTCATTTTATACTTCTGATTTTAACCCGTTTTATTCATTAGGAAATCTATTCCATCTTTCAACTGCTGCAAACACTACCGTTTCACTATGTTTTTT
>CANLRN010000143.1 GCA_947493495.1 uncultured Aquimarina sp. | reverse complement strand
AGAGTAACTACTACTCTTAAGAAATTTAATTTTTACGCTCCGTTTATTTCATTTTTAACGATAAAATTTCAATAGGATAATTTGAAACGTAGAAGCTGCTTACCAGTTAGCAACTTTATGTTACAGTAAAAAAATGTCTATGAATCTGGGTTAAATCGATTCGAGAAATTCTGGGTAGAATAAGTAAACAATTACGATGCCTGCTATAAGAAATAGAACTCCTACTAGTACATAAAATATACCTCTAAATTGTACCGAAGCAGGATGAGGCGTAATTGTTTTTTTATGATAGTTGTATACACGTTCTATATCATCAGTATACCTACCTGGGAAGATGTCTGTTTCACATTTTTTGCAATACATTTGTTCAAGAATCTGTCCTTTGGTTTTGATCAAAAGCTTGGTATATATTTTTTGTTGTTTAAAAGAGAGGTTCAATCCATCAGTTGTATAACACTCAGGGCAATTGTTGGTGAGGGGAGCTTCTTTTAGGATAATGTATTCGGTTTTCACAGGATAATAAGGTTTATAGTATAGTAACGTAAGTAAAAAGATTATGGTATATCCTTATACTACGTAAGCCTTACGCAGGGTGATCTGAAATGTAGTCCCTTTTCCTATTTCTGATTTTAGTACTTTGATTTTACCTAGGTGGTATTCTTCGATAATACGTTTAGCTAGTGATAGACCTAGTCCCCATCCACGAGTTTTTGAGGTATATCCTGGCTCAAATATTTTCGTAAACTTACTTTTAGCCAATCCTTTTCCAGTATCTGTAATATTGATAAACACACGTTTTGGATCCTGAGTAACATCTATTCGTAGATCACCTTTTCCTCTCATAGCATCGATAGCATTTTTTACTAAATTCTCGATAGTCCAGCTATACAACTGAGAGTTAAGATGTACCATAATAGGTTCATCAGGGAGTTTTAATGAAAAATTAATGAGTTTAGAATTTCTAGCTTGTAGGTAGGTATATGCATCTTTGGTTTCGGTAATGATATTTGCTTCTTCTAATTTTGGAATGGATCCTATTTTAGAAAAACGCTCGGTAATTACCTTTAATCTAGAAATATCTTTTTCGATTTCTTTGATATAATCAGGGTTGACACTTTCGGATTTTAAAATTTCATTCCATCCTACTAATGATGATAAGGGTGTTCCTATCTGATGGGCAGTTTCTTTTGCCATACCTGCCCAGAGTTTATTTTGTTCACTTATCTTAGAAGTTGTAAAAAAGAAATATACAACTCCAATCAATAAAAACAGTATAAGTGCAATAGCAATTGGATAATATTTTAATTTATTGAGAATGGAAGAATTCCCGTAATATATAAGTTGAGTAGAACCCTGCAAATCCATAATTATAGGTTCATTTTGTGACTTCATTTGTTCTAGATGTTCTCTCAATTCATCTTCTGTAAGATTATCGGGTAGATTTTTTATAGGAGATTTGATAGCTCGTTTTTCTGTTTTATCTCTAATAAAATCCCCATCTTCATTGGTTACGATAATAGGAATCGTGTTATTGGTATCACCTATAAGAATGGACAAGTCATAATAATCGTCTAAACTAGAACTACCGAGAGATTTATAGGATTGTGCCCATACTTGCATTTTAGAATTTTCATCCTTCTTTAATCGTTGTAAAAAAATAGAAGTATTCCATAATACTAGAGCAGTAATGACCAATACTGCGAATATGATAAAGTAACTTGCTAGATTACGTTCGTCAGAAAAATTCATATAAAAGCTGTGTTAACTGATCCTAAATATAAACGTTTTTAAACTAACTTTAGTAGTGAAACTCTGATTTGGAAAGTTGCGCAGCAATGTCTTCAAATTAGGTAGTTGAACTAATCCCGCTTTTTCAGAGGGATCTCAGGTATAATGCCTCGAAGCTTGCCTAATAAATTCTAGGTAGACTTGTTCTGAGGGAGTTTACTATGATTTTGTTAATTATCTGTGTATTAGAAACCAAATTAATTATTTCCTGTAAGGATAAAAGTTTAAGTATCTTTGTGTAGCAAAAATAGATATGAGTATGATTCATATAAATCCTAGAGAAGTTTCTACAAAAAAATTACATGGATTGATGCTTGGTGCTATTGGTCCGAGACCTATAGCATTTGCTAGTACAATGGATCAAAAGGGGAATCCCAATCTATCACCATTTAGTTTTTTTAATGTATTTAGTGCTAATCCACCAATTCTTATTTTTTCTCCGGCAAGAAGAGTGCGTGATAATACATCCAAGCATACTTTAGACAACACTATAGCTACAAAAGAAGTAGTGATTAATATTGTAAGTTATGATATAGTACAGCAAATGTCATTATCAAGTACTGAATATGACGAAGGCATCAATGAATTTGAGAAATCTGGATTGACAATGGTTTCTTCAGAAAAGGTACAACCCTATAGAGTAGGAGAAGCCCCAGTACAATTCGAGTGTAAAGTAAATCAGATTATCCCTATGGGTAACGAAGGAGGAGCTGGCAATTTGGTTATATGCGAGGTGTTGATGATGCATATAAAAGAAGGTGTACTAGATGATGCAGGAAATATAGATCAGTATAAAATTGATCAAGTAGCGCGTATGGGTGGGAATTGGTATACAAGAGCAAATAAAGGGATGTTTGAAGTGCAAAAACCGCTCAGTACGATAGGGATAGGGATAGATGTTTTGCCAGAAGTTATTAAGAATAGTAGTGTGTTTACAGGAAATGATTTGGGAAAACTAGGCAATGTAGAAGGTATCCCAACAAATATAGAAGCCCTAGAGTTTGTTAATAAAAATAGTAAAATTAAACATAAAATTGAGGGTTCTACAACAATAGAAATTCATAAATTTGTTCAGCAGTATTTAGAGATAGATGATGTCAATACTGCTTGGAATATTTTAGTAGCAATACAATAATAAACAAGATGGAAGTACAAGGTAAAGTAAAGTTGGTTAGTGAGACACAAACCTTTGGCAATAATGGTTTTAGAAAAAGAGAAATAGTCGTTACAACAGAAGAACAGTATCCGCAGCATATTATGATAGAATTTATTCAGGATAAATGTGACTTGCTAGATAATTACCAAGTAGGGCAAGATGTAAAAATTAGTATTAATTTACGAGGTCGCGAATGGGTAAATCCACAAGGAGAGACTAAATATTTTAATTCTATCCAAGGATGGAGAATCGAAAACTTACAAGCTTCGGTCCCTCCATCGGCACCAGCTCCTACACCTCCTGTAGAAGCTTTTGAACCAGTAACAGATTTAAAAGAAGAAGATCATGATGATCTACCATTCTAACGAATAGATACATCATACTCAGATAAGGTAATATCCTTTGTTTAAAAAAGTAAAAAGTCCGATACAATGTATCGGACTTTTCATATTGTAGTTTAGGTTAACCTTTTAATAAAATTCAAAAAAGCAATGATGAACAAAATTTATCTTAAAAGGTTCTAACAAATATTACGATTTTTTTGGTTAATTCAAACAACTAATTGATATTTAACGTTATAGTATTTTTTAACATTCTATTTTGCATATTCTTGATAATTCTATAGAATTCCCTTCTGTAACTCATGCTAATCCTGATGGACTTCTAGCATTGGGGGGTGATCTTTCTGTTGCTAGACTGTTAAAAGCATATTATAGTGGTATTTTTCCTTGGTATGATGAGAGTCAGCCTATTCTTTGGTTTAGCCCAGATCCTAGAATGGTACTTTTTCCTGATAGGTTAAAAGTGAGTAAAAGTATGCGACAGTTACTTAGAAAAGAGTATTTTGATGTGACATTTAGTACAGATTTTAGAAATGTAATAAAGAATTGCGCATCTATACATCGATCTAATCAAACAGGTACGTGGATTACCTCTACTATGCAGAAAGCATATATTGAGCTATATAAAAAAGGATATGTTATATCTACAGAGGTGTGGTTTAATGAAGAATTGGTAGGAGGATTATATGGTATTTGGTTAGCAGATAAAAAAATATTTTGTGGAGAGAGTATGTTTTCAAAAATGAGTAATGCATCAAAATATGGATTTATCAAACTAGTGGAACTATTACAACAAAAAGGTGTTAAGCTTATAGATTGTCAGGTGTATACAGCTCATCTGGCGAGTCTAGGTGCTCAGGAAATATCAAGAAATAGGTTTATGGAATATTTGAAGTAATCCTAATATCATTTGCCATTTGAATTTAAGAATAGTGTACCCTTATTAAAAATTAAGACAGTTTAAAAATTAACTAAATTTAAACTGTCATGAAGAAATCAAAATTTA
>CANLRN010000142.1 GCA_947493495.1 uncultured Aquimarina sp. | reverse complement strand
CCGATCAGTGTATCAGGGACCATTTCCTTATCGGTCCTTGAACGGTAGGTCTTCCTAATATGCCTTGCGAGCTGGTTCGCCCTTCCGTTGAGCGCTCTATAGGAGAGTTCCGCACCTCCGTAGACCAAAGCAATGTTATCAGGAGTTAGCTTGACCCGCTGTTCAAAAAGAGCACTGATCGTAGATTCTATATCATAGTCAACGTCGGTATTGTTCCAATCATAGACCAAGGTTTCGTACTCTTCCGTCTTGATTTGTTCAATAATTTCAATTTCAAACAAACTTTCCCAACATTTGCCAGTCACATATAGTTGGTCAGTTTTTGGTCTGTATGCTATTCCATTAAGGGTATTATCAGGATTTCTATAGTCTAGTCTTACTTTTTTAAAGAGATTTTTTAAATGAATTATTCCTTCTACGGCCCCATTTTTAGGGTTTATAATAGCAATAGTTGCTTGTTCATCAAGAATATTTGCATAAATTTTTCCATTAACCCATGCTAAATCATTAAATCCAGATTTAATTTCGGTATTGGTAGCTATCTGTATATAACCTTCTTCCTCAAGTGTCTTTAGATTTAATTTCCATATTTTATGGGTTCCATCACTTTTAAAAATATGAGATTCACTATGGCATAGCCCCCAACCTTCATTACTTTCACCATAAGCGAATGTAGTTTCTTCCTTAAAAGTATCTATGTCATACGTAAAGCCAATTCCTCCTCGCCAAGTCAATTGATGAATCTTATCATCAATAATAGTAATTCCTTCTGCAAAATAATCGTCTTTTAAATTATGTTCCTTTATTGTTTCTCCAGTTTTTAATTCTTTCAATAAAAGTTTTGATTTTTGATAGTTCCCTACACTTTCATATAAGTTATCTCCTTTGAATTCTAGACCTTGTGTAGAGTGATTTGGATTATGAGGAAAGGTATTTACTATACTATAGTTGTAAGTTTTAGGTTCTTTATCATTTAAAATTGTTATCTCTATTGCAGCTTTTTCAGAAAACCCCACACCTGTAATTAAAGCTGAAATCATATGTCTGCCTAGAAGTTCATCATCTAAAAGTATCGAGATTGAATGGTTGATTGCTCCAACGAATTCCTTTCCTTGAAAAGAGTAAATGATAGATTTTATTTCTTGTCCTGTTATCGACTTAGGTACAACTTTTATTGTTTCACCCAACCGATAAATTCCATTTTTTCTGTTACTTTCTAGTGAAAAATTCATATGTTTTTTTGTTGAAAAAAATATAGTTTTTATACTATATTTTTTTAGTTAGTAATAGGTTTTCTATTCAATCCAAAAAGTCTAGTCATAGATTGATATTCCTATTAAGAATCTGCTATGACATTTTTTATAAAAGTTTAATTTATTATCGATGTTGCTCAAACCTTTTTACCTTCAAGTTGGTTTGGGCTTCTTAAACTCATAATTATAAAAATTGATTACTATAGAATCATATGCTGTAATCGTAAGACTAAAATATTCTATTGACAGTTGATATGTACAAGAAAAATACATCTAATAAATAAGCTTAATACGTATTTTATATATGTAAAATGTACTTTTCAAATAAGTCTTTACTGTAAGATGATCGTAAGGTTCCCTTAAAATGAAGCTTCCATAAATATATTTTCTTTTGACAAATGGGTATCCATTTGCAACAAGAGAAAGTCAACTTCCTCTCGGGTTTGCATAAACTTTATTGACTGCTTGTTGCCCAATGATCGATGTGGCCGCACATTGTCGTATTGGAATATTCAATAAAAAGAATGAGAGCTTTGCACTAAAAAGATAAAAAAGTTTTTTTTGAATCTTGACATGCATTGATTGTGATCGTATCTTTATGATTAATGGAACGCTATAAAAACATAAAGAAGTTACAGATGGGATTTTTCGATGACCATATAGAGCGACCTACTGCCAAGAACCGTTTTTTCAAACAAGTGGATACCCTTATCGATTGGATACCGGTTGAAAAGGAACTCAAGAAGATGTATAAAAAAGGGCTTCGCGAACGTGACACGAAAGCTTATGCCCTCATTTTTGTTCAAGATACAGTTGATACCGGTATGGTACAGGCTGAACGACGTGCAGGTTCAGGAGATGGTCAACGAGAACCTGTTGGTGATCTGTTTTTTAGGCATTTACTTGAGGACGATGTCCCCGATCACAGCACGTTGAGCCATTTCCGCAGTGAACTGATCGCCAAGAAGGCCTACGACTGGATACTGAAAAAGGTGAACGGCTAACTATCCTCGCATAAGTTCATCGTAAGGAACGGTGCTGCAAAGGTGGATGCCTCGTTGATCGAGAGCCCTTTCAGTCTCAAGTGTGCGACTACCTATGAGATTATTGGCCGTTGACAAGGAAAAGGACGATAAGGACTACGTTGAGATCTAAAGAAGGATAGTTACCACATGAGGAAAAAAGAGGAGCAACCCGAGGTCGATAACGATCCTAGTTGGCTCAAGAAGAGAGGCAAAAGCGTATACGAATACAAGAAGCACATGTCCTCCAATGAAAACAGCATGGTACTGGACGTGCACACCGCTAGGGCCGACTAACACGATAGCATAGGACTGGAACCGCTGATAAGAAAAGTGCTCATGACCGACAAGGGCTACTGTAACAAGCCCTTACCGAGTGGCAGAAAAATACAACAGGGCCATCTCAAAGACCAGATGGGCAGTGGAGCGTACCTTCGGGAGCCTTAAGCGTTAGTTCGGTAGTGGCTCCACACGCTTGAAGGGACTGGACAAGTTCCATGGCCTACATCTATTGGAGGCTATCGCCCACAATCTGAAGCGTTTCCTGGGATTGATGCGTTAAATGGCCAAATAATCGGGGAAATGGAGCAAAAAAACTCCTTTTTTACCAAAAAACATAGTAGACCAAGGAATATCAGATGAAATCAAGTCCAATAAAACTTGAAACAATCAATAAAAGAAAATACTAAACGAGGGGATAATTTTGCAAAGATCTCATTATAATAAAAACCCAGATTAGATACTTAGTTCCGAAGTACTTATCATTGTTTTGCATAGCAAAAGAAATTGAGCAATACACATAACCAAAATGTCTATCTTTAAATGTTCTTAAGACAGAAAGATATCGTATAAATTTAGAACTCCTACAAAAAATGAATGGAACTCCATCTACCAATTTGAAAATTATTGCAATTCCTTTTGCTGGCGGCAATAAATATAGTTTTAACAAAATAGAACAACATATATCATCAAGTTTTGAATGGATTACACTGGAATTGCCTGGAAGAGGTGATAGGATTGAAGAACCCTTGTTGGACAATATTTCCGACATGGTTGATGATCTGTATCTCAATTTACCTAAATATAATTCTGAAGAGAAATATGTGATTTTTGGTCATAGTATGGGATGTCTTCTAGGTTATGAGTTGATAAAAAAGATTCGTAAGAATAATTTGCAATTACCGATTTGTATATTTTTCTCTGGAAAAGGTGCGCCAAAATATACACACTTGGAAAAAAAAATATCCGCTTTGCCTAAAGAATTGTTTTGGGAGGAGGTTAGAAAGTTTGGGGGTATGCCTGAAGAATTTTTTTCCATAAAAGATTTAATGGAGGTTTTCTATCCTATTTTAAAGAATGATTTCAGAGCAATCGAAAATTATAGTTATTCCAAAATGAAAAGACCCTTTACTATTCCAATGAACATTATGATGGGAGAAGATGAAATTGGAGAAGATGAAGTTGACTACAAGACCTCAATGAAAGAGATAAAGGGTTGGGCAAATGAGACGGATGCTATCTGCAATTTTGAGATTGTACAAGGAAATCACTTTTTTATTCAAGAACAACCAAAGATGATAGCTCAAAAAATTATGAAAGCTTTTGATATTCATTTAATTTAGAATTTTCACCCTAAAAAACCTTTGGAATATTTTTATAATCCAACTCATTAAAACTTTTGGAGTTTGATTTCTCAAGGCATAAACATCATGAACGACAGGTAGATGAATCCTTTCCTTTCTACTTCTTATTTATACAAGAACCTGATACTATACGAAATATAGAAGGCATTATGATTATTTTGCACGGCAGCCTCTATAATCATTTTAAAAGAATCGTTTCCTTATAAGGAACCAATACCTAAAAAAAACATAAACGCTACCTATCCAAAATTAATAGTGCTTTTGTCGTCAATTTTTTAATAGAATATGCAGCAGAGACAATCTTGGGATACAGTAATAATACGATTTATAACTAAAAATTTCGCATATTCATCGTTTCTTTTTCCTTTCTACTTCGTATAAAACATCTTATGCGATCAGGAATCATATATGATATTTTATCGCCTGAACAAATCAGTTTTATACCTAATGGAGATTCCTATGAAATTGACCCGGGTATTCCTGTTTAAATAGAGCATAGCAAAACAGTTCCCAAAAGCGTGTTTA
>CANLRN010000141.1 GCA_947493495.1 uncultured Aquimarina sp. | reverse complement strand
TCATAGCATACAAAAACTAGAGGAACTCTTGCCGGGATATCAAGAAAAAACTACAGTGTAGTTGCTCGGAGGCATACTACTTGTCCATAAGGTAAGACTCTATACATTATTAAATCAGGTATATAGAGGGAAATCAAAAAAAGTGCTAAATGCTTTGAGAGAATTAAAATTTACAGAAGATAACCAAGAACTCATAGCTCTCAAAGAATTCGTAGCAGCTTCTTGTAAAAAAAAGAAAAACATATAATGAAGTTAAGAGAATACGCAATTTATTCTTTACTATGAATTTTAGTGTTTCGCTATAGATCTAAGTTGAATGGTAATTCAGTACGATTAGATGAAATTTGGTAGGAGTAGATTTACATTGAAAAATGAAAAAATGTAGAGCTAGTACGCTGTAGATGCTATACAAGCAACAACTAACTCCCTAGTAAGTTTACACCTAGCAGCAGGATATCAAGAATATCAAATCAGAGCTTTGTTTGTTCAAACACTACATGAGCAAATGAGAAATGGTGCGATGTTTGGAGGGAGTGCAAGTTTATCTCCTCCTGATAATTTTCCGATAAATTCTATTCCTGTAACTAATTATAGTACAATTACAATTAATATTATAGTATTGATATGAAAAAATATACGCCTTTGTTTGAGTCTTTTTTAAATACTATAGCATATTATTATCCAAAAAACATGTATGCTACGGATAGTTTATTTTTGGAAACAAATGAAACAAAGGCGTATAAAAATCTTTCTAGCAAATGGAACAATGGTATTTTTCAAGATCAATTGGATCTTTTTACAACAGCATTAAAAAATAATTATACAAAAAATGTAGTTAAAGTAAACCAATTAGTTACTTATATCTCCTGCTGATCCTAGTATGTGCTCCCGCTAGCATTTGCTAGTGGCGGTACGAGTAAGAAAGAAAGATTGCTCCACTTCTTTTGAGGTCTTTATAAAAAAGTATCAAAGAATTTTAAGTGTTGTAATCTATAATTATAAAGAAGAAATAGAATTACTAATGGATGAAAATTTTAAAACTATAGAATTCATTAAATCTACCCATTCTGATTTTCCAAATTTCAAATCTTTTAATGAACTGCGATTTTTGAATATGAACACTAATATGCTGAGATATGCAGAGGCAAAAAAGCATAACTTATATTACCATAAAAAAGCGTATATTAAGTCTAATGGTACTGTATACAACGCTCCTTTTTCGGAAGAAATTCATGGAAATATTTTTAAACAATCTATTTTAAGTATTATAAAAACTGTTTCGTTTCAAAAACATTGGAATATTACAAAGGATTTAATAAAAGTATGCTGCGATTGCCAATATAGATACGCTTGTGTTGATGGTAGAATACCACAAAAAAGCAAATCAGCTAAAACCTATTATTTTAATAATGAATGTAAATATAACCCGTATGAAAACTCATTTAATGAAAACTAAATATATATTGATAGTACTACTACTACAAAACCTTGCATGTTCTGAGGTAAAAGAAAAGAAACTAGAAGATGGAGTTTACATTGAACAATTTGAACAAGACAATCAGGATGAGAATAAATACAATAGCGATAATATCATTTATACCGTTGGTACAAAATTAACGTTTGATTATGTTTTCTCAAAAAACAACATAGATTATATGTACGAACAAAATGGAGATGAATGGGAATTAGTTTCAAAAAAACATAGTAAAGAACACCCAAATGCTGTAAATAAGATTATACTGAAGGTCCAAAATGGAAATGCAATGACAAGAGTTAATCCTAATTATAACCAAAGTAATATTATGTATCAGTACACCCCTTTTGAATCGACTGATATGACAGGATTAGTAGAAAACGATAAAAATATATGGTTTCATCCTCCAAGAAGATCCCTTTTTAAAATACTTGAACTCAACCCTTTTCCATTTGTTAAATTTCCTGTAGAAATTGGAAATACGTGGCAATGGACATTAAACATAGGCGATCAGTGGGGTGATAAAAGATGGAAAACATGGGAAGGATCAATACAAAATAAGTGTACTTATAAAGTTGAGGGTTTGGAAAAAATAGCAACTCCTTTTGGAAAATTAGCGTGTTACACTATAGTAGCAACAGGAGAAAGTAAGGTTGGAAAAACAAGCTTAAAAGCATATTTTAATAAGCAACTCGGGTTTGTTAGATTGGATTATTCAAATATAGATGGCTCAACCCTTAATTTAAATGTAATTAATATTGAAAAATAAATAAAAAGTGATGGATTTCATTTTTTGAAACTAAACTCACGTATTATTACGTTTGTAAAAGTAGTTAACTATTACAATATTACACTATCGCAATTCTGCTCCTAATTTATTCTCGAAATTATATTGAAGTTTATTCATGATTTTATCAATCTGCTTGTCGGTAAGTGTTTTATGTTGATCCTGTATGGTAAAACTAACAGCATATGATTTTTTTCCTTCAGGGAGGTTTTTACCTTGATATACATCAAATAGATTGACGTCCTTAAGCAATTGTTTTTCCGTTTGTTTTGCAATAGTATGAATCTCTTCAAAAGATACTGCATTATCTAATAGCAATGCAAAATCTCTTCTTACCTCAGGAAATTTAGGGATTTCGGTAAATTTAGTTTTGGTACGTTTAGTCAACTCTACTATTGTATCCCAATTAAAATCGGCGTGTAATACCTCTTGGGTAATCGAAAACTTTTTGAGTACTACCTTTTTTATGACACCAAATTCCACGAGCTTCGATTTGCCTTGATTGTATGTCATACCTTCAGAAAAAAGATCATTTTTCATAGGTGTGGTTTTGGATATTTTTATACCTAATCGATTTAAGATCGTTTCGATAATTCCCTTTAGATAAAAGAAATTACTTTTCTGTTGTGGCAATTTCCAATTTTCATTGGTTTTGTTTCCAGTTATTACAATACTTAAGTGTTTATTTTCTGCCTTTTCAGTTTCGTAATTATGATATGTTTTTCCGAATTCAAAAAACTTTAGATCAGATCTTTTTCTATTACTATTGTAGGCAATTGCTTCTAATCCCGAAAACAGTATAGATTGTCGCATAACAGCTAGGTCATTACTTAATGGGTTAAGCATGACTACATTATTTTCTTCCTGTAATTGTTTGCTGAGTTTTATATACTCTGGTGTTGTAAGCGAATTGGCTAATATCTCGTGGAAACCCTGACCTACAAGTTGATTAGAGATAGTATTTTGCACTCTATAATCAGAAAACTTGTCTATGTTAGAAATCGAAGCATTTAGTTTTTGAGAGAATTGAATATTATTATATCCATATACCCTAAGAATCTCTTCAATCACATCTGCTTCTCGTTGTACATCATTGCGGTATGCGGGGATTGTAAGTCCCAACCCACTTTCAGTAATGTTATTTACTTTAATTTCTAATGAAGTTAAGATGTCTTTAATGGTCTCTTCTGGTAGAGTTTCCCCAATTAACTTAGCAGTATTTTCAAAAGATAGAAAGACTTGAAAATCTTCTATTTTTTTAGGATAGAGATCAACAATATCACTGGTTATATTTCCTCCTGCTAGCTCTTGGATTAGAATAGCTGCTCTTTTTAGAGCATATTCGGTGATAGTAGGATCAATACCTCTTTCGAATCTGAAGGAAGCATCTGTATTTAGCCCATGTCGTTTAGCTGTTTTTCGAATACTCACAGGATTAAAGTATGCACTTTCCAGAAATATAGTCGTAGTTCCTTTTGTTACTCCAGAATTGATTCCTCCAAAAACACCCGCAATACATAATGGTTTTTCTGCATCACATATCATAAGATCCTCTGCGTGTAATTCTCGTTCTACTTCATCTAAGGTTGTAAATTTAGTACCCGAAGCTACAGTTTTTACCTCAATTCTATTTCCTGTGATTTGGTTTGCGTCAAAGGCATGTAGCGGTTGCCCTAACTCGTGTAAAACATAATTAGTGACATCTACAACATTATTTTTTGGTGTAAGGCCAATAGCTTTTAATCGGTGTTGCAACCAAGTGGGAGATTCTGTGACTTTTATATCCGATATTGTTAGTCCACAATATCTAGGTGCTAATTCTGGGTTTTTTACCTCTACATCTAATTTAAGTAATCTGTTATCTACTTTAAAGTTACTTACCGAAGGAGTCATCAATTCTAAAATAAGATCTTTTCGTTGTAACCCAGCCTTCAGATCACGAGCAGTACCCCAGTGACTCATCGCATCTGCACGATTAGGAGTTAACCCGATTTCGAATACAGAATCATTTTCTATATCAAAAATAGTCGCTGCATTAGTACCTACAGGAATGTCTTTGTCAAGAACCATAATGCCATCATGATTTTTACCTAGACCTAACTCATCTTCGGCACAGATCATACCATGACTCTCTTCTCCTCTTATTTTTCCTTTTTTGATCGTCCATTCTTTACCATCTTTATCATATAACTTTGTACCAATGGTAGCAACAGGGACTTTCTGACCTTCTGCTACATTAGGAGCACCACATACAATCTGCAAAGGTTCGGCATCACCAATATCAACTTTAGTGACTTTTAACTTATCTGCATTGTCGTGTTGTACACAGCTAATTACTTGACCAATTACAACACCTGCTAGCCCTCCTTTTACACTTTGATAGCTTTCTATGCCTTCAATTTCAAGTCCTAGATCAGTGAGTAGTTCACCTGCCTTTTCTGCCTCCCAATCCAACTTAATGAATTGCTTTAACCAGTTATACGAAATTTTCATTAATGATGATTCTGAATTTAGGCATTAAAGATACTACTTTGATCAAAGTTGACCAATAAGAAATCCCGCTAACTGTGAATAAAAAAACGTATATTTAAATTACTCTTGAGTTTGACACATTTTTCACATAAACATTTGATTATAAGTCGCATAACATTCTGTAGGCTCACTACATTTAGC
>CANLRN010000140.1 GCA_947493495.1 uncultured Aquimarina sp. | reverse complement strand
AAAATTTCAATAGGACAATTTGAAACGTAGAAGCTGCTTACCAGTTAGAAACTTTATGTTACAGTCAAAAAATGTCTTTTAATCTGGGTTGAAGGTATTACTGCGCAACTTTTCAAATCAGAGTTTCACTAATAAAAGATATAATGGATAGCCTGACCTGTAACGTAGTGAAAGGAACGCCCTAATTCTTATGTTATATAATACCTTGGTTTTATAGTGCTACACTGTTAAAATTGAAAATAAATAAAGGGTTGAAAATCCGCTGCATAGGTTTGATAACAGATAATTGCTACTATGGTTGCTATGATTCCTTTGATAATCATATGACTTTCTATAAATTCATTTTCTAACCATCCTTTCGTTTTATAAGGTAACCAATGTGTTACATATCCTATTAGCATGATGATAAATACGATGCGATATTCCCATAAAACAAGCAGTGCATTACTCCAATCCATATTAGTCATAATGGCTTGATAGAATCGATCAATATGATCCATACTATTCCCCCTAAAATAAACTCTAGTAAAGGTGATAAAAATAAACGTAAAAGTTATTTTCCATACAGTAGCAATCCAAGTAGTAGAATGCTCATAAGGGCTAATCTTACGCCAATACTTATAAACCACAACTCCAAGTCCATTAAGACCTCCCCAAATAACAAATTTCCACGAGGCTCCATGCCATAGTCCTCCAATCAACATCGTAATCATAATATTAATATTTCTATTAAAGTGCCATGCAAGTTGCTTAGAAAATAATGTTATAATTAATAAAACTGCAAAACCAACAGCAACAAAAAATGCTATCATATATCCAAAAGCAGCAAAACTGCCCAAAAAGATGAATAAGAGTACAAAAACATAAGAAAAAACAGTTCCATTACGATTACCTCCAATAGGGATATATAAATAATCTTTTAGCCAACTGGATAAGGAGATATGCCACCGTTTCCAGAAATCTCCACAGTGAATAGCCTTATAAGGAGAATCAAAATTAACTGGTAATTTATATCCCATAAGTAGCGCCAACCCGATAGCTATATCTGTATATCCAGAGAAATCTCCATAGATCTGTAATGAATATCCAATCATAGCCATTATATTAGTAAATCCCGAAAACATCTCGGGCATATCAAACACGCGATCCATAAAATTCATCGCAATAAAGTCTGCAAAAAGCATTTTTTTAATCAATCCCTTAAGGATCATAAAAGTAGCACTACCAAATTCTTGTTTGGTAATATGAATTTCTTTGCGGATTTGTGGTACAAAATCTGAAGCTCTAACAATGGGGCCTGCCACCAATTGTGGAAAAAAGCTAACAAAAAATCCAAAATCTATAATCGAGTTTAACGGTTTTATTTGTTTTCTGTAAATATCTACACTATAACTTATCGTCTGAAAGGTGTAGAATGAAATTCCTACAGGTAATATAATAGTATCCACCGTAAAATAATCGATAGATGCCCAACCATTAGCCCATTGCGCAAGATAGTTTATGACTTCATACTCTGTATCAAACAAGTTATTGTAGGATTCTGTAAAGAAGTACGCATACTTAAAATAACATAATGTTGATAGATTAATGATCACACTGAATGCTACTAATGCTTTTTTGATAAACTGTGATGAACTGTAGTATATTCCTTTTCCCAGAAAGAAATCGTTTACGGTACTAAACAATAGTATTCCTATAAATAGTCCACTAGTCTTATAATAAAACAATAGACTTATGGCAAAAAGGTATGCGCTACGAATACTTTTTTTGCGATATACCAACGCATATAAAAAATAGATAGCTGCAAAGAAAATCCAGAAATCTGCTTGCGTAAATATCAATGGATATTCTTCTGAAAAAGAAAATATATTTTGTAATCTATTCATTAATAATGCGATTCAGAACTGATCTAGGTGCTAACTGTAATGAGGTTTCCCACGCCTCAGTTAATGCTTCTAATAACAGGTCTGCTTTAATTCTATATCCCAATTGTGTAAAATGTATTCTATCTCTAGGCATTAATTTATGTTGGTACCAATCCCTAGATGAATTATACCCTCCCATGATTTCATAAAAATCCCATACTGCCATCTTGTGTTTTTTTGCTAACTCATATATTATTTTTTGCATTACCCTAGTCCTAGGATTAGGATGTTTTTTTTGATAGTAGGAATCATTAGGAACGGTAAGCAATATAGCGCAATCTGGATTAGCTTGCTGTGCTTTGATTATTAGGTTCTCATAATATGTCTTGTATTCATCAGGTTTAAAATCTGGATGATATGCATCATTGGTTCCTATGGATACGATAAATAAATCTGGTTTGTATAGCATTAATTGATCATCAAAATATCGACATCGATTATAATATGCAAAACTTGCTCCATTTACCCCTATTGTGGTATACTCTACACCTGTATTATCGTTCATTAATTCAATACCCATCATCAAAAATTCTGAAGTTGCAGAGTGATCCACTCTACGAACACAAATCTCTATTTCTTCTAGGGTTTTATTTAACTCAAATTCGATATAATGTGCTTCTTTATTTACTTTAGTAGCAGTAATTAATTCTATTTCTTTTAATGAGATTTCATAATCATTGCTCCAGTTATCATAAAAGATTCTGATCTTATTAAAATCATAGTATTGTCGATCATATCCTCTATGATTTGCCTTTATTTTTATATAAGAAATAGAATCTCTAAAAACGGATGTAATTCCAGAGAGTCCCCAAGCTACACTATCCTTCTTGATAGAACAGCGATATCCTTTCCAATCTCCGTCTGATACAATATTATAATTACTTGGGTTATTTGTTTTTGCCATTTTATAAGGGTATATAAACCCCCTTTGACCGACTGCAGTTGGACTCATTTTTTGCAAATAGGTTCGCAACCGATTCGAATAGATATCTGCCTGGATATGTGATCCACCAATATGAAAAATATGGACATCTTCTTTCTCGTCTTTGGCAATTTTATTTAGTTTATGGAATAATTTGGTAAATGAAGGAGCTTCTTTTACAAACTTAATTTCATTAGCTTTCCAGTTTACAAATGTATATTTAGATTGTATTGTATCTAATGTATACTCTTGAGCTAAGAGCACACAACTGCATAGGTATAAGCTAATAAGTAGTATTCTATGTATTTTTATGATCATCCGGTTCTTGTATTAGGTCTAGATATAAGGCTGTAAAAAATAGTTCTGATATGATTTTGGTTCCTTTTCGGGTAAAGTGGGTATAATCGTTTCCTGCCAATTTTTCTTCTACCCATAGCTCCATAGCTCCTTTCCCACCCATGGCATCATACATACTCCAATAAGCTATATTATTATCTAGGCAGGTGTCCATAAGTTTGGTATTGAGATATGGGAGTAATGGATAGGTTTCCATTTTCCCATTTACAGGAATACACATATCTGTAGGTCCTATAAATAAGAAATTTACATCTTTACGCCGTCGTCTCATCCAGCGTATTTGGCCTAGTACATTCTTAGCATAATTATCCACTGCTGTAGAATCCTTGAGGTATGGCATGGTATTACCTCCATATTGCATAATAATGATCTTGGGCTTAAGCACTCTAGCCATTTTGGAATATATTCCAGCATCTGTCCCTGAAAAAATAGTTCCAGATGACCCTCTCATGGCTACATTATCTATCTGTACTCTAGATCCTCCATCTAGGGTTAGCCCATAAAAATCAGGGCTAATTTGTCCTTCTACCTCTATCTTTAAATTAGTTGGAGTAGTAGGTGTTTTTATTTTGTATTGGTGGTATCGACCATCCACTATCAAGCTATCTTGTTGGATCAATTGCTCATCATTATATACTGTTATTTTTACTGGATAGTTACAATTACCATAATGTAATCCTATAGTAGTAAATCGCCTAAATTTGGCGTACGTCTTTGGAGATTTACTAATCACTACAGAGGCTTTTACGATGGGTAAAGAATCTATAACAGTACTATCGGATTGTTTTTTTTGGTGTTCTGTGAAACGAGAAACAGAAAGATAAGCTCCATATTTTCTGTGTCTAAACTTGGATTGTGTGGGATCAAACATGGCATATCGAAACCAGTTTTCACTAGGAGTAACCAATGCGCTTAATTGATTGTATACAGGTTTTACAGGAATAAATCCTGGCCCACTACCTCCATACATTTTTTGTAATCGATTTCTAAGATAGCCTGTAATCCGGTCTCCTTCTAACTGTGAATCACCATAATGGATAATTCTACAGGATTTTGAAGACAGTTTGCGTTTTAATTCATTTACAAAATCAGGATTGCTATCAGGATATCTGATTCGTACAATTCTAGTCGTATCTATTTTAGAAAAATCAGGACGTGATATACTATCAGTCTTTAGTATATCTGCCATTTGGCTTTTTTCTATTTCTGGTTCTTCTTCTAGAGGGGTTACAATTTGTGTAACTTCTAGGATATCTTGCTTAGAAATAGAAGAGTCCTTGTCTAACCCCATAAAGGTTCTATAAGTAGGATATTTAAGGGAAACTCCATCATAAAAGAAACCATCTTCTCTTACCTGTGCTTTTTGTATGCCTTCTTTTTGGCTTAAAAACATCAACCCAAATAACGCTCCTAAAATAAGTATGAGAAACAGTGCTATTTGGATAGGTTTAATTTTCAAAGTAATTGGAGGACTTTTGTTTTATGTAAAAATAGGAAGATTTTCTGAAATGTAATGGGTTATTTGTTGTTATAGACAATGAGGATTTAAAAGTTAAAAGCAAATAATCTTCGCTGTAAGAGTGAAAGGTAATCAACGGAAGAAAAATTTTTAATTAGATGAGAACCCTAGGTTTTCAAACTTTCTTATTTAATTCTCAAGGCAAGCCTAGGAAAATTCTTATAAATTAAATCTGAGAGTGTAAATATAACCTTGTCTGAATACTAAATTTTTAATTTATACATTATTCAGATAAGATGACAAAGACAGAA
>CANLRN010000139.1 GCA_947493495.1 uncultured Aquimarina sp. | reverse complement strand
AGAGCCGTATGATGGGAGACTATCACGTACGGTTCTGTGAGAGGTTTAGGGGTGAGATTCCCCTTTACCTACTCGACATTTTACTTATTATCATTAAGTCTAATCTTTTTTCTTACCCAATGAAACCTTGTAATCATCTATGTTGCCTTTAATTTTTAGATTGAGATATTTTATTTTTTTGTTAGGATCTATTTCTACAATTTCATCTTCTTGCTCTTCAGTAATAGCAGTAGTATCCTTCTTTTTTCCAAATAATTTTTGCCAAGAAGCTTTTTTTACAGTTTTCCAAGGAATACGTATATAATAATCGATATTTTGATTATTATCATGTGTTCCAGACAATTCTATATGACCCAAAGTAGACTCAATCTTCATAGCAGGAATAGTAATCTTCCCTTTCTTTATATCCAAACTATTTTGTAAAGTATCAAACCGAATGTTTTCCAGATTTTTATCTCCCATATAATCTGAAAGCGCGAGCATGGGATCGTAATTTTTTAATCTTCCATTTAATACTTTTACGTCCATTTCTAGAGTAGATTGATCCATATCTGGCACCATATCTGGGTATACCCTAATCTTACCTTTGATTCTAGAAGTGAGTTTTCCTTGTAAATTTTCTGAAACTAGATGATCTTGCCCAAAATTTTCGAATTTGAACAGCAATTTATCCAAATCAACATTTTTCATAACCAAATCGGGCTGCATATAGATATGTTTTGGATCGCTACCATTAAAATATCCACTTAATCCAATATTTCCTCCTGCAGCATCCAAGTTTAACGTATCTATATAAATGTAATGGTTTGGTGTTGTTCTTATAGCTGCTTTGATATTTTGTAGATCTATTCTATGGTAAATAAAGTGAGTGATATCTGCCTTAAATTGCATATCGGGAAATGGCAACTCATATACATTAAAGGCATCTGCATGTTCTTTTACATCTGCAGTCTTTGAAGTTACAATTTCTTTTGGTTTTGGCTGGCTTAAGTCGAATTTGAAAAGCGCATCAAAGTCGATATAATTTGCTTTTAACTCGAGAAAATTATCTCTTTTCTTTATGTGAGGATCTTCTCCCAAATAATAGTTTAAATCGAAATTAAAATTGGTAGTTCCTATTTCTCCATGAAAGTCTTTTATCACCAAGTGTTCGTCTTGGTAATGTATGTTTCCTCTAAAATTGTCAAAACGAAGTGGATGCAATTTCATTTTTGTATCTAACTTGTCTAAAGCCAGATCGATAGAATGTAAGGCAGAATCCTTATAATGCATACTGGTGGCAATATGCAATGCCAAATCATTAAAAGCTTCATGTCGATATTCTTTTGGGACATAATTTTCTCCTTTATATGAAAAAACATCTTCCAGTCTTAAGGTATTAGAAGTAAGATTGATATCTAAATTTACATCCCCTTTAAGTTTAGGTTTCATCCAAAAGGCGTACTCATGTATGAGCCCGTCAAAATGAAAATCACTATCATCTATATAGCCTGTAAAATCTATTACTTTTAAGTCTTTGTCATCGATTAACACATCGGCATGAAAATCATGTAGTTTATGCGGGTAATGCTTTAGATCTGCATTTAAACTATCGATAAAAAATTCACCTTTGGGTAAATACTTAGATTCTGTAAAATCTTTTGCAGAAGCTTTAAAAGAAAACCCCATGCGTAGCTCTTTTATTTGTTCATCAAAACCAGTTTGGGTAGTATCTTGTTTTGAAAAACCTGTTAATTGAGAAATATCTAAGTACTTGGATCCAATATCCAAATGGGCTTCTACCGGAATATTTGTATGATGCACAATGGCAGGTAAGTCTGATAGAAAACCGCTTATCGACAGATCAGAATTTCCCATTAATAGTTCAAACTGATTCAAGGTTACTTCTTTGCCATTCATTACAAAATGTACGTTCAAATCATGCAAGGGAGCAGGAAGTTCTTTAGAGACAAAGCTCAAGTCTTTTACAATCAATTCTGTAAAGTACGCTTGATTGAGTTTTTGTAATACTTTTTGGGGATTGTTAATATCAATAATATCGTGAAAATTCATTTTCAGAGAAACTTGCCCAGTAGCATCTTGTACTTGCTCTAGGTCAAAAAAACCTGCAACAAAATCGAGGTTAAAATTCGAATTTATTTGCATATTCACTTCTGGGGATTCAAAATTCTTTACAAAAATAGTCCCTTCAAATTCTCCTTCTTCCATAGACGCAGTCATATCGGTTAGAGAAAATTCCATGGTGCTAGCGTTTCTATTTTCTCCATTAGTAAAATGACCGTTGAAACCCATATTATCTATCTTTTTCTTTCTTTCAGTATTTTCTAAAAAAGCTTTTCCGGCTCCAAAATTAGCTTCGATAAAAGGTCTATTTCCTTTGTTGGCTGGTCCTTGGACACTAGCATTAAAATAGATTTCACCAGCATTTTTGTATTTCTCTAATATGGGTATTACATCTGTGGGAGCAAAAGCTATAAGCATATCAAAATTGGGCTTTGTTCCTTGTATAGAAAGATCAAGGTCTACATCATTCTTTGTGTCTATAGCTCCTTTTAACTCAAAATCGCCATTTTCCATTATTATACTTGACGGTTGTATGTCTAGAATGCCAGTGTATTCATTAAATACTAGGTCTGTATGAATTTCAAAATGCTTTTTATGGATAAAGGTGGTATCTCTATCTTTTATCACATTTAATTCAAAATGGGTGTCTATATGTCCGGCGATGATACTATCTTTTCGACTAAAACCACCTTTGCCAGCGTACATAAATTTTTCTACATCTGTATTCGTAGCTTCATCTAAGGTGTGGATATCTAAATTTTTAAGTTTAATTTTTTTTAAATGAATATTAGTAGAAGGGGTATCTGTTTCAGAAGTGCTTGCCAAGGAGTTTTGAATATTCGTAGTGTTATTTTCGTGAATAACAATATTAAAAACGCCTTCTTCGACTATTAAAGACTGAATATCATAATTTCCGTTTACGATATCCCATAGGTTAAAACCAATATATATGTCCTTTACATCCATTATGATCGGTGCATTGTCTTCTTTTGTTTCAAAAATTTGCGTATCGTATAATTTTATAGAGATGTATGGAAAGTTGCCAAAAAGGGATAATTTGCTTTCCCCAAAACGAACAAGGCCTTTGTGTTCTTTGTTTAGTTTTGTGATCTCTCCTTTAATAATCTCAGATTGGTTGTTCTGAATATAAAGTATTAGGCCTCCTACTACTAAAATTGGAACTAAAATTAGTACTAATAAAATTCGTTTCCAGAATTTTTTAATCTTCAAAGCAGATAACTTTAGGGTTAGAAAAGATGTTAGACTTTAAAAGTAATGAATTAGTATGAAAAATCTTATTTAGCATACAATTTAGTTTTTGGGCCAACCGTATGTATCGACTGGAAACTTTAAAGCTTTTAATAATTTATAATATTTAAAGCCACTTCGCCTTAAAACATCGATCTGTACACTTGATTTAGAAAAATAAATATCTGTATCTATAATTTTTCAAACTTAATTAAAATGTCTTGTCCTGAAATATGGCTATAGTTTAATCCCGAAGCTTCGAGAGATTTTACGCTGATAATTTGTATACCATATTAGGTGTTTTGTAGTCTAAAGATAAATGTAATCTTATTTGATTGTATAAATTAATTGCATTTTTTGTTGCTTTCTTTGCGTGTTTCAGGCTATCAAAGGTCTGGTCGAGATAAAACTCGTCTTTTAAGATACAGTTTATACGTTCTGCGACCGCATTTTCATAGCAATGAAAACTCCATCGTATGGTTCACTTACGCCTGTCAGATTTGGCAGGCATTATCGCAGATAAAGTACTAGGATGGATTCATTATTACGGCAAAGTTCGGATGAGCGAATTACATTATGTATTCCGTTTCTTGAATAAGCGACTGGCAAAATGGGTTCGTAATAAATATTTGAGATTCAGGCGAAAACATTGGTTTGCAGCGTACAAATGATTACAGGAAACTGCCAAGCAGTACCCAAATATGTTTGTACACTGGCAATATGGATTTACGCCTTGACTTGTTAAGAAGAGCCGTATGATGGGAGACTATCACGTACGGTTCTGTGAGAGCTTTAGGGGTGAGATCCCCCTTTACCTACTCGACTTATTCCATTATTCTTTTCTTTAAATCCATTCTTTCGTGCAATATCCTGGTTATTTCAACATAATCTGAATTTAAAGTTCTGTAGAATATTATGTGTCGATTTACTTTCATTCCGAGAAGTTGTTTTGATATTCCTTTATAGTTTTTTCCTAAATCAGGATTTTCAGCGATTTCTTGACAGTTGGATATTAGTCCTTCATAATATTAGTCAGCTTGTTTTTCAGACCAAACTTCAAATGTATAATCCCAAATCTTTGATAAATCTTCAACAGCTCTGTTAGTCAATTTATATTCAGCCATTCGAGCGTTTTTTCGCTTTAAGAGATTCAAGATGTTTTTTAGGGTCAAAATCATGAGCTATTCCACTGTCAATTCCTTCTTGAATTGCCTTCTTCAATGCAATCACTTTACTTTCTTCTTCTTCTAAAAGCCTTAATCCTGCACGAATAACTTCGCTAACATTTTTAAACCTTCCTTCATTAATGCTATTTTGCACAAATTGGTCAAAATAATTTCCGAGCGATATTGATGTGTTTTTACTCATTTGAATACTGATTTAACTCAAATATACCAAAAATTGGTATTATATCCAAATTTCTCAATTCTGACTTACGTCAATTTTGTTTATTGATTATCGCGATCGTGTTGGGGTTTTTTGCTATTCGAAGTTGGCGTACACGATACATCAAGTAATATACTTTTTCATCTGATACAGCAGGTCAAACTGGCGGATCATAGGTTCAACCCGTATTCATAGACATTGTTTCACTGTAACATTGGAGATTCCTATGAAATTGACCCGGGTATTCCTGTTTAAATAGAGCATAGCAAAACAGTTCCCAAAAGCGTGTTTA
>CANLRN010000138.1 GCA_947493495.1 uncultured Aquimarina sp. | reverse complement strand
GTCACGCGAAGACCAGTAATAATTGCTGACGACCGAAGTCGAGGAAGTAATTATGGTGCGATAGCAACTGGCGAAGCTGTGAACGAGTGACGAAGGAACACCTTATAACAGCTTATGGGCAAAGACCTTTTTGTCTGCGCCCATAATAATGATTCGACCGAAGGGAGTCACTTGGCTATTTCTTGTAACCGATTTTTTTGATGGGTTTTGGATTTTCTTTCTTTTCTAAAAGCTCATCTAAATAACTAAAAACAAGCTCAATATTTTTATTCTGATTAATAAGTTTCTTTTTAATTCCTTCTATTTCAAGTTTGATATTGAGATTATCGGTCAACATTTCACGCATTTTCGTAAAAACTCTAATGATTCGGATGTTAACATCAATAGCCCTTTCGCTATTTAAAATACAGGATAACATTGTAACTCCTTGTTCTGTAAAACAAAAAGGAGCATAACGTAATCCTTTTTTGTCATCACTTGTGGTCGCAAATTGCGACCGCCAGATTTCAAGTTCTGTTTTTGTCATTTCAAACATAAAATCTTCAGGGAAGCGTTTTATATTCCTACGAACAGATTGTTTTAAAACCCTTGTTTCTACTCCATAAAGCTCTGCCAAATCTCGATCTAACATTACTTTTTGTTCTCTGATCAAATATATTTTATTCGTTATTATTTCCTCTGGGATAGTGATTTCTTGACTCATTCTGTTTTCTTTCAGTTGGTAAAAATAGTTTTAAAATTGGAGATCACAAATTGTGACCTCCAAAGTTTATTGGATGATAATTATTGACGATTTCATGTAGGTTTTCAAGATCGTCTTGCAAATATCTTTCTGTAGAACTGATGTAACGGTGTCCTGCTAGGTATTGGGTTTTTCTTAGGTTGTATTGTTTTAACCAATTAGTGATTACCGATGCTCTGATCTGTTTTATACCTTCTGCTTTTTGATTATATTTTTTTAGTTTTTTAATGATGGTATGTGTAATAGTAAACCGATCACCAGAAGGGAAGAGTTGATCTGTATCAGTATTTAATCTTTGTAATAGATGAGTTCTAACTTCATTTGTATATTCTATAAAACCTATCATTTGCCAAGGTTTAAGTTCTATTTCTCTACCATTGCTCTTTTTTGTTCCTGGGATATAGATTTTACCTTTACTCAGTTGTAAATGTTCTAGTTTTAGGTTTTTTAGGTCTTTGGTATCTAATCCCTGATACACTATTAACCCTACAATGATTTTGTTACGTTTGGATGTGTATTTATGATATTCCTCTTGGTAATTATCACTTTCATAACTGTAATATAGATCCTCTAGTTCTTCGGGTTCTAATAGATTATGATTGAGTGTTCTTTGTACTCCTTTTATATTGGTATTTTCTATTGGATTATCTAATCGATAAGATTCACTTATCAAATAGTTGAAGTAACTTTTTAAGCTTCCTAATTTATGATTGATCGTTCTTTTACTATTGCCTTTTCTGGTGAGGGATTTGATATATTTTAGACAGGTTTTGTAATCTATTTCGATAGGTGTAGTCATTTGTCGTTTACACCATTTTGTAAAGTATATTTTCTCTCTTTCTTTTGTATTTATAGTTTGCATTGTGTACCCTTCTTTTTTGAGATAGTCAGTATATGTTTTCAGTGGCGAGCCGCCACAGGCAATTTTTTGTTTACTCATTTCCATTTTCTATAGTTTTTATAATGTGAGTATATATTTGTGTACTTTCTAAACTACTATGACCTAAAAAGGATTTGATACTTTCTAGAGGCACCTCTTTTTGTAGTAAATGTGTAGCTATGGAGTGGCGTAAAACATGTAATGTGATTTCCTTTTCTGTAATATTCCAGTTGTCTGTAGCTTTGACGATTGCTTTTAACCGATTGGATAGGCTTGTACCGAGTAGTCTTGTTCCATGATGATTAAGTAGTAAAGCTTCTGTATTGTTCTTGATATTAAATTCTGGTCTGGCTTCGTAGATATAATCTTCTAATACTGTTAAGTTGTATTTATTGAGTGGGACAAAGCGTTCTTTGTAATTCTTCCCTTTTCGAACATAGATTCGTTCTTTATTAAACAAGATATCTTTAACATCAAGGCTAACGGCTTCCGTTCTACGTAATCCACAACTATATAATATTGTCAATATAGCCTTGTCTCTAAGTTTAAAACTTGTTTTATGATGGCTGTATGCTGTGGCATTAAATAATTGTTTGATTTCTGATTGTGATAGAATACCGGTCTTTTCTTCTACAGGATTAGTCTCTAGTTTTAGATGTATATTGATTCCTTTATGATTATGATTTTGCAGATATTCCTTAAACTTTTTTAGTGCTTGTTGATGCTTGTTCAGATAGCTTTTACTTAATGCTCCATATCTTCTTTCATTACTTCGTTGTTTAAGTGCTGAGTAATAATCTTGTATGTCTTTTGATGTAATATTATTTAGATCAGTATGTCTTCGAGACTCTAACCAATAAAAGAACTCTTGTAAGTGGTGTGGTAGGTTATAAACGGTACTTTCTGCATAGCCTAATATGTCTAACCATTCTTTAAAATTGGCAACAAGTATTCTGTAACTATCATTTTGCAGTTTTAATTTTTTCATCGGTATGTGTTTTTACGAGTTTAGTGAACTACTTGTGTAATCTTTTGATTTACAGATGTGTTTGTGGTTCACTTTACAGTTTGAACTATAGTGAACTACTTTGAACTTCTAATGTTTTTATAGTAGTATTGAGCATAGTTTCTATTTGGTTATTAGTTGCCTGGTAATCTGCATAGTTCACTACTTCATAGAGATATCCTTTTTGTTTGTTTCCTTTGGCTTTTCTTACCAATCCTGCTTCTTGTAATTGTATCATATATCGTTTTTGATTACTAGGATTAATCCGTAAGATGTGACGTATTTCTCTATTGGTAAAAGTGGTTTGTGTATTGGTTTTTAAGTAAGTTTTGAGCATTTCAAAGAAGTTTCTACAAGCACCATTTAGGATATCACTTTTACGAAGTAATACTTCTTTGATCAGTTCATTTGCTTCTTCGATATCTTTAATCGTAGTTTCTATATATTCTTCACCTGTTTGTTCATCATATTTACACTCTCTTTGGTATTGTTTGTAAAAGGTAACGGCTTCTATAAATTGTAAATAATGGCTATTTGTTCTTCTTGGTTTAAAAACGGATTCTGGAAGACTAAGTCCCATTGCATAAGGATTGATAACTCTTATAGGCTTTAAGATTCTTTGTACATCTCTTATAAAACGGGCATTTATAAATTCTTCCTCTTTATTTACTTGTCCTGCACTTAATAGCCGTTGGTACTGCATAATCTTCTGATCCTGCTCACAGGATTCGTCGATATATAGTAAAAAACTTCTGTTACTATTATCTTCATAAATAGATTCTTGTGTGGTACAACCAGATACACTTATTGGACCTTCTACAGTTAGATGTATGGTTTTAGTATTGCCTTTGGTATCTTTATGGACTACGGTTTTTGTGATTTTCTTTTTGGATTGTAGTTCACGTAATGGATAGAGTACAGATTCTGCTCCATCTAAATCTTCGATTAATATGAGTTTATTTTTAAGCTCTGTTCTGTTGAAGTAATAAAAAGCATTAGCTGATAATACCGTGATTTCTATTTTATCTTCATCAGGTATAAGTTCTGATACTTTGGATTGTAAATGTGTTTTACCAACTCCCGAACTACCAAGACTTATACAATGTAATGGGTTTGATGTTTTTCTTGATGTAAAGATTAAGTACATTAATAATCGGTTGGTTTCTTCTCCGATTACTCCACTTTTTCCAATTAACTCATTTGTGTTTTTTAGTAAATCTTTATCCTTTAAAAAAGCCTCTGCAGCTTTTTGCTCTTTAGTTGATAATAATTTGGGTGCAGGAACTTCCTGCTCTTTGTCAATTTGTTCAATGCGATATTGTTCTAACTCACTTGTTAGGTTTTGTAATGTTTCTCGAACTACACTTGTACCGATTTCTATTCGTTCTGCTACTTTTCTAACCAATCGTTCTATTGTATTATCATTATACAGATCGATACTATGTCTCATTACATTATTACTTTTAGGTTTTTTGATACTTAAGGTCACTCGCATACGCTCTAGATTACTGAACTTAATACCTCCTAAAACATGGATTTCTAGGTCTTTTGTGATGTAACTGTAGTTGTTGGCGTTGGTTGTATCTAACATTGTTGAAAAGTATTTTTTAGAACATATATTGTTCAAAAGTATAAAATGTGTTCTAATAAATCAAACAATATTTCATTTAGATAGATAATTTATGTTTTATATATTTGCTTAATACGTCATTTGACGTGTTTAAATAGAACTTATGTTGTTTGGAGAACGTTTATTAAGCACTCGTAAAAAAAAGAAGATTTCACAGGATGAACTGGCTAAAAGGATTGGAGCGCATGCACCTATCATTGGGCGGTATGAACGTGAAGAAGTAAAACCTTCTGTAGAGATTGCCACTAAGATAGCAGAAGCTTTAGAAGTATCTTTGGATTATCTCACAGGTATTTCTGACATAGAACTTGATAAAAATGTTACTGACGTAATTACAAGTTTACAAAAACTTAATCCAGAAGACCAACAACATATTTTGACTACTATTAATGCATTGATACGTGATGCAAAAGCACGTAATACGTATGCATAAAAAAATCCACAACATCAATGCTGTGGATTTAGTCTCATTTATTTTATTATTCTTAAACGCCAATCTGATACGGTACCCGACAGAGTCGAGCACTAGCACTTACATTCTTGCGCCATCAGGGGGTATAGGAAACCTTATTCCAAATCAAGTACATCAAAACAATATAAAAACGGAAAAACTATGGAAGAATTATTATATAAAAAGTCCTACTATTGTAAACCAATAATAGGACTAAGAATAAGTTGTAAAGCTATTTTAGGATTAATGTAAAATATGTAAACTTTTTTAAGGACGAGACACTCTTAACCACCAAGCTTTGACGGCACCCGAAGGGATTCGGGCGCGAGCGGAGGTCTATTTATAATTTCTTTTTGGAATAATATCCTTTCTCTCCTGTTGTTATATTTTTAAT
>CANLRN010000137.1 GCA_947493495.1 uncultured Aquimarina sp. | reverse complement strand
AATTTCATAAGACTAGACTTTTTTGTTTCTTTTTTTGGCAATGAAAAAAAGAAAAAGAAGATTGTGAAACAACCTTATACAATCAGCTTATTAAAATTTAGTTAGATGGAATGGATTAGGAAATCTATTCCATCTTTCAACTGCTGTAAACACTAACGTTTCACTATGTTTTTTAATCTAACCGGGCGGTGCTACGCTAAAATTAATAAAATATTAGTGTTTATTGTATTTGAAAGCTTCTTGACGAAGTCCTAATACATAAATCGGGCAATGTCGTTAAGTTAAGCTTTATCATCGTCAGTCTGAGCTTGTCGAAGACCATCCTAACCTTCGTTTTTGATTCCACTTCGACAGGCTCAGTGTGACAAAATAGGTGTTTTTTGAGCTTAACTTAACGACATTGATAAATCGGGTTAAAAATAGAAGTACAAAAAGTAGGATCAATGAGAAGTATTAAAATCTATCATAATTGTTTTTATAATAAATATATATTATGCAATATTATTTATCTATTGCTTAATGCTTTATAAAAAAAACATATTTTTACATAAAGCACTCATTTAAGGTTTTTACAATTGGCTACAAAATGATCTTTTTTACTTACTTTTTGTCATTTTTTCGTTATGTAGCTATCCTATGAAACTCTAAAATGACTTCAATTAAGCAAAAAATATTGATTTTTCGCTTC
Source organism: uncultured Aquimarina sp. (assembly GCA_947493495.1). Taxonomy (GTDB): domain Bacteria; phylum Bacteroidota; class Bacteroidia; order Flavobacteriales; family Flavobacteriaceae; genus Aquimarina. The sequence goes on along the minus strand of CANLRN010000137.1, from coordinate 4,460 downwards.
AATCAAAAAAACCTTAAATGAGTTCAAAATAATTTAACACACACAAAAACATATTAATCATGAAAATTAGACTAAAAAACGTAACTCTTAGTATTTTAACCTTGTCTATCTGTTTTAGTTGTTCTACAGACAATGAAGACTTAAATGGAGATGTTAATGAAGGCTTACCAACCGAAAACGAAATTCAAGGACCAACATCTATTGTTCCTGGGGAATATATTGTAACTACTAAAGAAGATGCTTCAACAACATCATTAATGTCTAGATATGCATTATCTGATACTGAAATGAAAAGTTTAGAAGATTCATATACTCAGAAAACGAGAACATTACTTTCTAAAAATCAGGTACCAACAGAAAAATTAGCAAAAGTGTATTTCGGAGCATTTAATGGTTTTAAATTAACCAATGTTGATGAAAAGACTCTTAATCAGTTAAAAAGCGATAAAAATATAGTTAGCATTGAACCTAACTATATAATAAGTGCAGATTTACCAAAACCTATATATGGAAAAGAAGGAATTAGTAAAGAAGATTTATTTAAATTGGCATCGAAAAAAATTGATGATGGAAATTTAAAAATGCCTGAAATACCAGTTGATAACGTTACACTTAGTAATGGAGAGTTCGTACCATGGGGTGTTAGATGGGTTGGTAGAAGAAATGGTAGAGAGGTAAGAGCTAAGGTCTATGTTATCGATACTGGAATAGCACCTCATTCTGATTTAAATATTTTTGCAGGACAATCTAGAAGTTTTGTAGCTGCTGAACGAGGTTGGGAAGATTTAAATGGTCATGGTACTCACGTATCTGGTATCATAGGAGCAAAAAGAAACAGAGATGGTATTATAGGTGTTTGCCATAATGTTAGGTTAGTTGCTATAAAAGTTTTAAATGCTGAAGGTAGCGGTGAGATAGGCGACATGATTGAAGGTTTTAATTATGTTTTTAATAGAGCTGACTCTCAAGATGTATTCAATTTTAGTGTAGGATTTTTAAATAGGTTTACTTCTCAAACTATAGATGATGCAATGATAAGATTATCTAATAAAATTGTTGGCGCAATAGCAGCAGGAAATTCAAATGATGATACACAATTCTATTCGCCACAGAGAATAAATAATAATAGAACTTGGATGGTAGGATCTTTAGATAATAATATCAATCCTGCAAGGACTTCAAGTTTTGGGAATAGTATAGATAGATGGGCTCCAGGAGAATTAATTGCTTCTACTTGGTTAAATGGAGGGTATCAACTTTTATCTGGAACCTCAATGGCAGGACCTCACGTTGCTGGTATTTTAGTATTTAGAGGTAATAATACAGTAAGAAGAAGAGGGAATGTTACTAAAGGAGGTCATACAAATCCTGTCGCAAGAATGTAATATTTTTATATAGCAAAATCTGCTAATTTTAACTCACATTAAAAAACCACCGTTTATAGCGGTGGTTTTTCAATTGATATAACTTTCATAACTGTTGTTGGGCTTTCTATACATCCTTCTTTATGGAAACATCTTTCTACTTTGTCATCAGTTTTTTTGGCAAGTAATTTTTAAATTATTGGTGCTATTACTAGTTCTGAATTCAGATAATTCAAAATTTAGTATTTGGTATACATATCTCATTATTATTTATTTCAATTACAAACTCACATTGCGAGCTTCCGAATTCTAGGTCTAGATAATAATAAATTGTAGCATTTTTAGTACTAAAAAACTGGTTTTCGTCATTGTCGTTACTACATCTAGACTTATACATCTACTCATCCGTAAATCGTATAATACCTCTAAGCTTGCTCCGAGGTATTTTATTTTGATATAAAATAGCTGTGTTTTACTTTAAAAAGTAAGCTTTGTATCGTATCTTTAATGTATAATTTGGAATACAATATTTCATTAAAATCTTACTATGGAAAACCTTGATGCAGCAAGACTCCAAATGGCATTTACGCTAATATTTCACATTGTTTTTGCGTGCATTGGTATGGTGATGCCATTTTTTATGGTAGTGTCCCATTACAAGTGGCTTACAACTAAAGATAAGGTATACCTAATACTTACAAAATCATGGCAAAAAGGAGTAGCAATTTTTTTTGTTACAGGAGCTGTTTCAGGAACAGCCTTATCTTTTGAGCTAGGATTACTTTGGCCAGAGTTTATGAAACACGCAGGCCCTATTATTGGAATGCCATTTTCTCTAGAAGGAGCAGCGTTTTTTGTAGAAGCTATTGCTTTAGGATTTTACCTTTATGGATGGGATAAATTGCCAGAAAAATTTCATTGGTGTACAGGAATCATTATCGGAATATCTGGAGTAGCATCAGGTATTTTGGTGGTAGCAGCAAATGGTTGGATGAATTCTCCAAGTGGTTTTGATTATATAGACGGAAAATTCTTGAATATTGATCCAGTCCAAGCAATGCTTAACCCTGCTTGGTTTACTCAGGCATTACATATGACATTAGCAGCATTTACAGCAACAGGGTTTGCAGTGGCGGGAGTTCATGCCTATCAAATTTATAAAAAAAGAAAAATAGAATTACACACCAAAGCCTTTAGGATAGCACTCACTTTTGGCGCTATAGCAGCTATTTTACAACCTATCAGCGGAGATATTTCTGCTAAGGATATAGCAGAGCGTCAACCTGTAAAACTAGCGGCGATGGAAGCACATTATAATACACAAGAAAGAGTTCCATTATATATCGGAGGTATAGTGAATACTGATACACAAGAAGTGTCTCATAAAATTGAAATTCCTGGGATGTTATCCTTTTTAGCATTTGGAGATTTTGATGCAGAGGTTAAAGGATTAAATGATTTTCCAGATGATGAAATACCTAATGTAGCTATTGTGCATTATGCCTTTCAGACGATGGTTGGGATTGGAGGATTATTGATGATCGCAGGACTGTTTTATCTAGTGTCAATAAAAAAGAAAAAATGGCAAACTGTAAAATGGTATTGGTTAGTATTTGTTTTTCTGGCACCTCTAGGATTTGTTGCATTAGAAGCTGGTTGGATTGTGACAGAAGTAGGTAGACAACCTTGGATAATACATAAAATTATGAGAACCAAAGATGCAGTTACTCCAATGCCAGGAATTGTATTTAGTTTTTATATGTATGTAGTAGTTTATATAAGCTTATCGATAGCCGTAACGTGGTTAATGACACGACAGATAAAGGTTCTTAATGCCCAAAAATAAGTAGGATATGTTATACATTGTTTTGTTCTTTCTCGTATTTTCTTTGTATTTATATATTGTTCTTGGAGGAGCAGATTATGGGGCAGGAATCGTAGAGTTATTTTCTTCGAAAGAGAATCAAAGAATAACAAAAAAAACGATTTACAGAGTAATGGGGCCTGTCTGGGAAGCCAATCATATATGGGTCATCATTATGATCGTTATCTTATGGATTGCTTTTCCTGTGTATTACAATATAATAGTAGTTTATTTACACATCCCACTTACCATTGTCTTACTGGGAGTAACATTAAGAGGAGTAGCTTTTGTTTTTAGGCATTATGATGCGGTTATAGATAATTCTCAGCTGCTGTATGATAGGATGTTCAAAATATCAAGTTTGATTACCCCAATATTTTTAGGGATGGTTTTTGGAGGGCTTGTAGGAGGTAATATCACGTTAATTGAGACTTCAATTTCATTAAGCTTTTATGAAGTATATATACTGCCTTGGTGTACTGTTTTTAGTGTGTTGGTCGGATTGTTTTTTGCAGGACTTTGCGCATTTTTATCATCTGTATTATTGATAGGAGAGTCGGATAAACATACTGAGCACATTTATATTAGAAAATCTGTAATAGCGACTATTGTTGTTTTTTTGTTAGGCTTGATTACATTTTTATATGGGTATTTTAGTGATCATTTATTTATAAAATATTTTATAGATAATGAGTATTCTATTATCACAATTATAGTGTCTGGTTTATTGTTAATCCCTCTTTATAATAGTATAACAAGAGGAAGAAGGGTGTTAAGTAGGCTTTTTGCAGGCTTACAAGTATTTCTCATTTTATTTGCAGCTTTATTAGCACATTTTCCTACTATAATTATAACAAAAAACAGTAGCATAAATTTATTAGATGCTACAGCTCCAGATAGTGTGATTAATGCTTTAGGAATAACATTGATTATTGGAGGGCTTGTGATTCTTCCTGGGCTATTTCATTTATTAAAATCATTTAAGATGATTAAAATTTTAGAACAAAAATAGGTGGTATTTACTCTATACTTAGTAAGTTTTTGGATTGAGATACAATAAAGTTGTGCAATTTTGAATCTGGCATATTTTGATCATTGGCTTCCAGAAATTTCAACAATTCTATTTTTGTATTTTCTGTATTATATGTTATATATCAATCCTGTCCTAAATAAATTTAAGGGATAAGAAATCTAACCATTTTACTAGTCTAAGACTAAATTTAGTTGAAATT
>CANLRN010000136.1 GCA_947493495.1 uncultured Aquimarina sp. | reverse complement strand
AGCTTAGAAGAGAAATGGGGCAGTAAATACCCAGTGGTGATTGATAGTTGGCAAAATAACTGGGAGGAGCTCTCACAATATTTTGAATTTAGCGCTCCAATCCGAAAAATGATCTATACCACTAATGCGGTAGAAGGCTTTCATCGCCAAGTACGCAAAGTAACAAAAACAAAGGGTGCATTTACCAATGATATGGCATTGCTAAAGCTAGTATACTTAGCCACTAAAAATATTCAGAAGAAATGGACAGCCCCTTTACACAATTGGAGCTTGATTATCCAACAATTATATATTAAATTTGGGGATCGGATAGCACTCGATTTAGCGACCAAGCCCCAGGAGGGCTCTGGAAGCTAGCTTCCAGAGCCCTCCTGGGGCTTAACCCTGAGACAGGGTTATAATTACACTTCCTAGCGGTATGAGTGAGAAATAAATGCTAAGAACCAGTTACATTGATTTGTGGCTGGTTTTTTTATGTGTTATGATGAATATGCTTTCTGTGCTTTAGTGTCTCTAATTATAGAGTCAATAAGAAAAAACAATTTATCTTTTACATTAGGATTTAGTTCTTCAATATCCTGTAATCTTTGTATACTTTTCTTGTCAAACTTAGCATATTGACCTTCTCCAACAAGATAATCCAGACTTACACTAAGAGAATCAGCTATTTTTTTTGCTGCATCGATAGACGGTATTGCTTCGTTACGTTCATATTTACCAATCATTACTCTTGATACACCACTTTTATCAGCTAAATCACTTTGTGACCAACCTAAATCATCTCTCAACTGTGATATAATTTTACCTGTTTTCATGTCTAAAAGGATAAATAATTACACTAAAATTCCTTGTAAAAGCAAAAATAGGTAATTATAAGAGATAAATAAATCTGATATTTTTTGTTTAATTGAAAACATTAGATACTTTTGTATCTGATTAGATACAAACAAATATTTATCAACAATGACCCTCTCCGACCTAAAAAACAACGTAGATATCATCGATATCGCCCAAGAACTAGGATTACAACCAGATAAAAACGGTAAATGTATCTGCCCATTCCATAAAGACAAAAAACCAAGTCTGCAGTTTAGTAGGCAAAAACAGATCGCTACGTGTTTTAGTGGCAATTGTTCAGCAGGTACAATGGATGTCATCGAACTAGTCAAAAAGTTCTATAGTTGGGAACTGCCAGAAGCCGTAAAATGGTTACAATCAAAGACTGGAAATTATAGTATTACCGATGATGCTACCAAAAACCTTAACCAAGAAGATCACCAAGAAATCTACGAAAGTCTACACCCCAAATTATCACAAAGCAGCAAAGCCAGAGAATATCTAAAATCACGTCACTTAGATTACAAAAAACTAGCTGCAGGATTTAATACAGGCGCAGCATATGATAAGCTAAAATACTGTATCGTTTTTCCTTTGAAAGATAAAAACAATCAAGTAGTATCATTATACGGAAGAAGTATTTACGACAATGCCAAATGCAAACATTATTATACTACCAACAGAAAAGGCTTATATCCAAACTATCCAAGTCGGGAAGCCCGACAGCTAATTATTACAGAGAGTATCATCGATGCAGCTACATTACAACAACACCTACCTATGCTATCGCAAGGGCAGGCAGGTTTTAATCTTTCACCAGAAACCACAATACCTGTACTGAGCGGAGTCGAAGTGCTGGCAGCTTATGGAACAAATGGATTAACTCCTGAACACTTCAAGGCTATTTTATATCTGCAGCAATTACAAGAAATTATTCTTTGGTTCGATGGCGATCACGCCGGGCGTGAGGCCATAAAAAAATACACTAAAGAATTACACGAGCTAGTTCCGAGTGTAACGATCAGTACAATAGAAATGATTGAAAATGAAGATATCAATAGTTTGCTTGATACTCATGAACCAGAAATCTTACAACACCTTTACAAGAAAAGAGAAATACTTTATACCAATACTGCAGAAAAACAAATCCTTAAAACACCTGTGAAATCTAAGAAAATACCAAAAGGGAATTGTAGCATAATCATCAAACCTAATCATACAGTTTATACAGATGAACACTTAAAAATAGATGTTTTTGGTAAGCTGAATTTAAAAGACTTAGGAAGTCTAAAAATGACATTGGTCGTCTATAAAGCTGTCAATCTAGAACAAACCCCAAGCAGAAATACGATTGATCTCTACCACGATGATGCCGTAGAAAAATTAGTTAGAAAAATAGCAGAAAAACTACAAATCGGTACATCTGTAGTTCGTACTGCATTGGATAAAATTACAAGAGCTTTAGAAACCCATCGATTAGATAAACAAAACGAAGTGCCTAAGGAACACTTAAGATACAAGCTACGAGATATTACAAGTATCGAAGAAAAAAGAGCATTACAACTATTACAATCTAAAAATCTTATAGAAACACTCACCAAACAATTACAAGCTACTGGAATCATTGGCGAAGAAAAAAATGCAATGTTCCTCTTTACGATCCTTCTCAGTCATAAAATGAATAGAACATTGCATGCAGTAGTACAAGGCACTAGCGGTAGTGGAAAAAGTCACCTGATTGGCAAAGTAGCTGACTGTATGTACGATCAAAACAAAATCAAGCGCTTTACCAGAGTAACCGATAAGAGTTTTTATAATTATGGCGAACAAGATTTATGTAACTGTGGTATTGTTCTAGAAGATTATGACGGACTAACTGAAGAGGCAGAAATGGCGTGGAGAGAATTGCAGAGCAATGGCAAACTATCCAGTAGTGTAAGTCAGAAAAACGAACAAACAGGAGAAATTACTACAGGAGAAAAATATGTTTTTGGTCCAATAGCTTCACTAGTTGCTACTACACATTTTAGAATCTATGAAGATAATGAAAGCCGTGTTTTTGTAATCGCTATTGATGAAAGTGAAGCCCAAACCGAGAAAGTACTCGAATATATGGCTAAGAAATCAGCAAAGGTGATCACCGACCACGAGGAAGTCGTAGCACGAGAGACTATACAAAATATCTGTTATATGCTGCAACCTTACAAAGTCAAAAACCCATATCGATTACAACTCCCTAAAACTACCAAACAACGAAGAAGATTAACCCAAATGTTACACGATTACATCGAACAAATAACAGTATTACATCAATATCAACGGCAGAAAATTAATGATACGATGCTGCTTACAGAATTACAAGATATAGAAATCGCTATCGATCTAATGTTCAATAGTATCATCCTAAAAACCGATGAACTCGATGGAATCTTAAGACAGTTTTACGAGAACCTAAAAAAGTATGTAGAATCAAAAGGCAAAGACTATCAATTTACACGCAGAGAAATACGGCAAAAGTTCAGGATTAGTAAAACACAAATGCAACGTTATATCACAGAATTAGAAGAACTAGAATACATACATAAAAGCAGTTCAGGATTACGAAATAGTTACAATTACAAAATCAGTTACTGGGATAATATAGAAAAGTTCAGAGTAGAAATAAGAACACATCTATACAATCAAATAGAAAACTACAAAAAGTAACCTCACAAACAAGCTAAATACTAAAAGAACACTGCGTGTTCGGATCGCTTTGGATCAGTTATGGATCGGTTACGGATCGCTTTTGGATCAGTCAAATAACTTTGGGTCAGTTGTTTAACTACAAAAGCGGTCTAGCGATCCAAGACAAGTATAATTAGAGTAAAAATCTACTACCCACTACCTTACAGAAGAATGTATAACAATCAAATCCATATAAACAATGAAGCAAGAACGCAAAAAGCGATCTATAAGACGCTATATCAAGATCGACAAGCTGCAGTACCGTAAATATCACGTAGCAGATTTAAACACCATTATCAAAATCCTTTATCCATATCGCCAAACCATTAATAAATATCAAAAACTACTTGACCAGACTTCTTTTAATAGCTACCAGAAAAATATCATTATCCAAACAGCTCACAGTCTAACAATCGTCAATGAACTCTACAGAGATCAGGATAAATACAAAAGATTATATGTAACCAGAGAAGATGTGTTTAATGCCATCTATATGTTACAGAACGAGCTTCACTTACCAAAACAGGAATATCTTTTATCGCCTACTTTGCGATGGTTTTACAATCAATTACAGCAATACTTTTATGATACCGCATTTACCAATACAGATGTACGTAAAAAGCTAGGAACAAGCCGAAGTAATATATATCATAAACTTAGTGAACTGGCAGACCGTCAGTTTATAGAAATCATTGATAAAAAAGGAGTATCCCTTGTTTATAAAATCAATCCTAAAAAAGAATCGTTATGAAGTTAGAAATTATCATAGGCGATCAGGAAGAACTACAATATTTTAGACAAACTTTATTAGAAACTATCCATAAATTAAGTCAGTCAGAAGACCTGTCTGCCTTGGAGGAAACTAACCAGGATAGTATTTATTGGTTATCTAAAATCTTGCTTTTATCTTATCAGCAGTAAAGACCAAGTGAGTCGCTACGCTCCAATTTACTATTATCACATCAGCCCGAAAAGGGCTTTTGTGATAAGCTGTTATAAGGTGTTCCTTCGTCACTCGTTCACTGCTTCGCCAGTTGCTACCGCACCATAATTACTTCCTCACCTTCGGTCGTCAGCAATTATTACTGGTCTTCGCGTGACTCCTTCCTCTATCACCCGCAGCTACTTTTTTGTATCTTAATGAACGCTTCGCTATGAGTTGAATTATACAAAACCGCTGCTTCATTGGCTACGCCGCTTGGTCGCAGCCTACAGGATTTTTATCTTGAAGTTGATATTGTGTTTTTCAATTGAAAGATAAAAATCCTGTGGCACACAAAACCGTTACACTCTTTTTTGTGTGTCGGCTGCTCCTCTTCGCTTTGGCTACGCCTTTTACTTTGCGCACACGCAGTTATCTTCAATCGCCAGACGGCTATGATTAATCTTAAAGCTGAAGGTCAGCAGCAACAGCAGTTGCGCACTTCAGCTTTAAGATCAATCTTTCTTACTCAAATGGAAAAAATCTGTATTTTTATAATTGGGTAAGAATGACCACCAACTCCAAGTACCAGTCAAGAGGTTTATACTGGGGCATTAGGAGAAGGAAAACGAAGATACCTGTAAATCTTGTTATCAGGAGTGCCATCCTCTTTTGTGGCGTTCTTACCTTTTTCTTACTCTAACGGAAAACTATTTTGAAAGATAACGGAAGTTGCCTGCTAATGCGGATGAGTTCCGTTAGCTTTTAAAATACTAGCCTTAATGGCGATTGAATGATCCCACAACGCTTGGGAAACGTTCTACGACAGGATTATATCACTATAGTATTATAATATCTTCACTGAAAATCATCGTTTAAAGCTCAAATCTTCAAGTATAGCAGTTGGTGCGGGGCTGTTTTACATAAACTCCAGTTATAGCTCCTGACTTTGGAAGAGTAGGTATAACTAAGATTATGTAACACAGCTTTGATAATGCGGCTGGCTTTAAAAGTTAGCTAGTACAAATACACAAACCCGTAATCAAGATAAAGGGAGAATTACTATTTTAGCAATGCAGAAAGATACACGACAGAAAGAACGTTCTTAAAAAATAGCATCTTTAGAGGTAACCGTTAGAAAAAAGGGTGTGCGGATAAAAAAAACGCATAAGTTATTACCCCTTTGGACTACAACATAAAGGGTACAACTCAACTATCACTGGTAGGAAACATAACTACGGATATAACGGAGTTGAAGA
>CANLRN010000135.1 GCA_947493495.1 uncultured Aquimarina sp. | reverse complement strand
TCTATATTTTACGTAACAAAACATAAAAAAACCCTTCATTATAGTAATGAAGGGTTTCTATTGTAATTACGCTGATCGCGTAACAAGGAAGGCGGCGACCTACTCTCCCACGATTGTAGTACCATTGGCGCTAACGGGCTTAACTTCTCTGTTCGGAATGGTAAGAGGTGAGCCCCGATGCTATAACCACCTTAAGCTGTTAATAGTAGTCAGTATTAAGTAATCAGTATTAAGTTAAATAGCTTCTTAATACTTAGTACTTAGTACTCTGTACTATTAATATAAGTTAACATATTGATTTAAAGTATAGTAAATATAACATACAAGTATACATATAAAAGAGTCTTTTTACTAAAAAAACGATCAAAGCAATTCTCCACCTTGGTATCAATTACTCAATACCAAGGTGTACACATAAGCCTATGGGTTATTAGTACTACTTGGCTATGACATTACTGCCTTTACACCTATAGCCTATCAACGTGGTCATCTCCCACGACCCTTTAAAGAAATCTCATCTTGTGGTGGGTTTCGCGCTTATATGCTTTCAGCGCTTATCCCTTCCCAACGTAGCTACTCTGCAATGCCTCTGGCGAGACAACAGATACACCAGCGGTTAGTCCAACTCGGTCCTCTCGTACTAAAGTCAGATCCACTCAAATTTCTAACGCCCACTGTAGATAGAGACCGAACTGTCTCACGACGTTCTGAACCCAGCTCGCGTGCCACTTTAATGGGCGAACAGCCCAACCCTTGGGACCTTCTCCAGCCCCAGGATGTGACGAGCCGACATCGAGGTGCCAAACCCCCCCGTCGATGTGAGCTCTTGGGGGAGATCAGCCTGTTATCCCCGGAGTACCTTTTATCCTTTGAGCGATGGCCCTTCCATACGGAACCACCGGATCACTATGCTCTACTTTCGTACCTGATCGGCCTGTATGCCTCTCAGTCAAGCCTGCTTTTGCCATTGCACTCTACGCACGATTACCAACCGTACTGAGCAGACCTTTAGAAGCCTCCGTTACTCTTTTGGAGGCGACCACCCCAGTCAAACTACCCACCAAGCACTGTCCTTCTAATTAGAAGTTAGGCTCCGAATAAGCAAAGGGTGGTATTTCAACAATGACTCCTCAACGCCTGGCGACGCCAATTCATAGTCTCCCACCTATCCTACACATTACTTATCCAAAGTCAATACTAAGCTATAGTAAAGGTTCACAGGGTCTTTTCGTCCCACAGCGGGTAACCGGCATCTTCACCGATACTACAATTTCACCGAGATCATGGCTGAGACAGTGTCCAGATCGTTGCACCATTCGTGCAGGTCGGAACTTACCCGACAAGGAATTTCGCTACCTTAGGACCGTTATAGTTACGGCCGCCGTTTACCGGGGCTTCAATTCAGATCTTCACCGAAGTTAAACCCTCCTCTTAACCTTCCGGCACCGGGCAGGTGTCAGGCCATATACATCATATTTCTATTTAGCATAGCCCTGTGTTTTTGATAAACAGTCGCCTGGACCTCTTCACTGCGGCCACGCCGAAGCGTGGCGACCCTTCTCCCGAAGTTACGGGTCGATTTTGCCTAGTTCCTTAGCCATGAATCGCTCGAGCACCTTAGAATTCTCATCCCAACTACCTGTGTCGGTTTACGGTACGGGCTGCTGCACTCGGTTTTCTTGGAAGTCGATCCGCTAGATTATCACATTGGCCGAAGCCTCTGTGTACTATCCTAAGCTTTAGCTTAGTTCAACGTACATTTCCGTCAGTACGCACTAACTTCTCGCCTCCGTCACTTTTAGTGTGAGCAGGTACAGGAATATTAACCTGTTATCCATCCACTTCCCCTTTCGGGTACGCGTTAGGACCCGACTAACCCTCAGCTGATTAGCATAGCTGAGGAAACCTTAGTCTTTCGGTGGGCAGGTTTCTCGCCTGCCTTATCGTTACTTATGCCTACATTTTCTTTTGTAGCTACTCCAGATAGAATCGCCTCTATCCTTCAACGCTAACTACAATGCTCCCCTACCACCACGCATAGCGTGGTCCATAGCTTCGGTAATATGTTTATGCCCGATTATTATCCATGCCGAACCGCTCGACTAGTGAGCTGTTACGCACTCTTTAAATGAATGGCTGCTTCCAAGCCAACATCCTAGCTGTCTAAGCAGTTCAACCGCGTTTATTCAACTTAACATATATTTTGGGACCTTAGCTGATGGTCTGGGTTCTTTCCCTCTCGGACATGGACCTTAGCACCCATGCCCTCACTGCATACAAACATTTTATAGCATTCGGAGTTTGTCAGGAATTGGTAGGCGGTGAAGCCCCCGCATCCAATCAGTAGCTCTACCTCTATAAAACTATGTATACGCTGCACCTAAATGCATTTCGGGGAGTACGAGCTATTTCCGAGTTTGATTGGCCTTTCACCCCTACCCTCAGGTCATCCCAAGACTTTTCAACGTCAACGGGTTCGGTCCTCCACTTTGGGTTAACAAAGCTTCAACCTGCCCAAGGGTAGATCACACGGTTTCGCGTCTACTACTACTAACTAAAACGCCCTATTCAGACTCGCTTTCGCTACGGCTGCGATTCTTAAAATCTTAACCTTGCTAGTAAAAGTAACTCGTAGGCTCATTATGCAAAAGGCACGCCGTCAGCCTAAAGGCCTCCGACCGCTTGTAAGCGTATGGTTTCAGGATCTTTTTCACTCCCTTATTCAGGGTTCTTTTCACCTTTCCCTCACGGTACTGGTTCACTATCGGTCTCTCAGGAGTATTTAGCCTTATGGGATGGTCCCCACTAATTCATACAGGGTTACACGTGCCCCGCACTACTCAGGATACCACTAAATCAATATATCTTACCTATACGGGACTATCACCCTCTATGGTCTGTCTTTCCAAACTGTTCTAATTCAATATACATCTTATAACGTGGTCCTACAACCCCTATATTGCCGTAACAATACAGGTTTGGGCTAATCCGCGTTCGCTCGCCACTACTAACGGAATCACTATTGTTTTCTTCTCCTCCGGGTACTTAGATGTTTCAGTTCTCCGGGTTCGCCCCCTTGCGGGTGATATATCTTCAATATACCGGGTTGCCCCATTCGGATATCTACGGGTCAGTCTGTATGTGCCAGTAACCGTAGCTTTTCGCAGCTTATCACGTCCTTCATCGCCTCTGAGAGCCTAGGCATTCCCCATACGCCCTTAATTAGCTTATGTGTCTTTGCTTTAACTTGCTCTTTTAGTTTTTCTGTAATCATAACCAATGATGATTATAATTACAACTCTTTTATCTTTGTCGTTATATGTCTCCTGTGAGAACATATAACGCTCGTATTCTTTAAATCAATATGTCAATGAACGTTGTAATCTCCAACTTGATTGGAGATCTCTTCGATTGAAACCCTACTTAAGTAAGAATCCTATCTTAGAGATTCCCGTATACACGGAAACTTTGGTGGACAATACCACGACATAGCGTGGTGACCTCCTTTGGTGGAGAATATCGGAGTCGAACCGATGACCTCCTGCGTGCAAGGCAGGCGCTCTAGCCAGCTGAGCTAATCCCCCCTCTACAAAAGTGGCTCTTGCCAGTTTATAGTTGACAGTAGCACAACTTCTAAAATTTCCTCTTCAATATATAATCAATGAACTTATAAATGTAAAATGTAAAAGTTTTAAATTTAAAATGATAAAGTAAGTCTATATATACTTTAAACTTTATAATTTTTATGTTTTACATTTAACATTTAACCTGTAGTCTCAGGCAGACTCGAACTGCCGACCTCTACATTATCAGTGTAGCGCTCTAACCAGCTGAGCTATGAGACTGCTTTATAGTAGTGAGTAATCAGTAATGAATACTTAGATAAAATCTAAAACAATCTTTACTTAATACTTAATACAACGTACTCAATACTAAAAAAAATAATTAATCAACAGCTTTAAGACTAAAAAAATCCCAAAATAACAATTCCTGTGTATCGTCTTTCTCTAGAAAGGAGGTGTTCCAGCCGCACCTTCCGGTACGGCTACCTTGTTACGACTTAGCCCCAGTTACCAGTTTTACCCTAGGCCGCTCCTTACGGTGACGGACTTCAGGTACTCCCAGCTTCCATGGCTTGACGGGCGGTGTGTACAAGGCCCGGGAACGTATTCACCGGATCATGGCTGATATCCGATTACTAGCGATTCCAGCTTCACGGAGTCGAGTTGCAGACTCCGATCCGAACTGTGATAGGTTTTATAGATTCGCTCCAACTCGCGTTGTGGCTGCTCTCTGTACCTACCATTGTAGCACGTGTGTGGCCCAGGACGTAAGGGCCGTGATGATTTGACGTCATCCCCACCTTCCTCACGGTTTGCACCGGCAGTCTTGCTAGAGTTCCCGACATTACTCGCTGGCAACTAACAACAGGGGTTGCGCTCGTTATAGGACTTAACCTGACACCTCACGGCACGAGCTGACGACAACCATGCAGCACCTTGTAATATGTCCGAAGAAAAGTCTATCTCTAAACCTGTCATACTACATTTAAGCCCTGGTAAGGTTCCTCGCGTATCATCGAATTAAACCACATGCTCCACCGCTTGTGCGGGCCCCCGTCAATTCCTTTGAGTTTCATTCTTGCGAACGTACTCCCCAGGTGGGTTACTTATCACTTTCGCTTAGCCACTCAGACCGAAGTCCGAACAGCTAGTAACCATCGTTTACGGCGTGGACTACCAGGGTATCTAATCCTGTTCGCTACCCACGCTTTCGTCCCTTAGCGTCAATACATTATTAGTGATCTGCCTTCGCAATCGGTATTCTGTGTAATATCTATGCATTTCACCGCTACACTACACATTCTAACCACTTCATAATGATTCAAGACCTGCAGTATCAATGGCAATTTTCCGGTTGAGCCGAAAACTTTCACCACTGACTTACAAACCCGCCTACGGACCCTTTAAACCCAATGATTCCGGATAACGCTTGGATCCTCCGTATTACCGCGGCTGCTGGCACGGAGTTAGCCGATCCTTATTCGTAGAGTACCGTCAAACAAATACACGTATCTGCGTTTCTTCCTCTATAAAAGTAGTTTACAACCCATAGGGCAGTCTTCCTACACGCGGCATGGCTGGATCAGAGTTGCCTCCATTGTCCAATATTCCTCACTGCTGCCTCCCGTAGGAGTCTGGTCCGTGTCTCAGTACCAGTGTGGGGGATCCCCCTCTCAGGGCCCCTATCTATCGATGTCTTGGTAAGCCGTTACCTTACCAACTAACTAATAGAACGCATAGCCATCTCTTACCAATAAATCTTTAATTATTAAACGATGCCATTCAATAATACTATGGAGCATTAATCCAAATTTCTCTGGGCTATTCTCCAGTAAAAGGTAGGTTCTATACGCGTTACGCACCCGTGCGCCGGTCGTCATCTGTAGCAAGCTACAATGTTACCCCTCGACTTGCATGTGTTAAGCCTGCCGCTAGCGTTCATCCTGAGCCAGGATCAAACTCTTCATCGTGTATTCTTAAATATTATTTAACAATAACAACAGGAATTCTAAATCGTATCTCAAAATTATTTCTAGTCTTAATTCTTTAGTATTATAATCATAGTATATAACTATAAAAAATAATACGCGCTGTCAATCAATATATCAATGAACTCTTCTTAAATTACAACATAAAATCAAAATATCAAACACCGTAATTAATCGCAAATTAAAAAGGAATCGAACCT
>CANLRN010000134.1 GCA_947493495.1 uncultured Aquimarina sp. | reverse complement strand
AATATAAAAATTCGGCTCTGTGTTAATCCGAAAAGTTAGTGTCTTTTTGCACGCTACGTTTCATACACTAGACCGTTGTGGTGCATTTAAAAAACTGAATGAGAATATATAAAACATTAAATATTGGAGATTTTCACACTAATAATTGTGAAGATTTTTTAGTCGATGAGCAAATAGCTACAAATGAAAAACTAATAGCTGTTTTAGATGGTTGTACAATGGGAACAGAATCAGTATTTGCCTCAATTCTTTATGGGAAAATTTTGAGAAATATTTCAAAAAAAGAATTTTACAAGGAATTTGTAACGAACGAACCTCTTGATTTAAAATCAAAATTAAAAGACGTTATTAAGCAATTAATAAAAGAGACAAAATCAATTAAAAGTCAACTCGGACTTGACACTAATGAATTACTATCTACATTAATAATCGGAATTATAAATACTAAAGAGTCAAAAGCTGAATTTTTAGCTGTTGGAGATGGATTAATTTGTAAGGATGGTGAAATAATTGAATATGAACAAGATGATAAACCTGATTATCTAGGGTACCATTTAGCAGATAATTTTGACAAATGGTATGATAGTCAGAATCAAAAACTTTCGGTTTCCTCTTTTAAAGATTTATCAATTTGTACAGATGGAATATATACTTTTAAAAATCTTGAAAACAAAGCCAAACAAAAATCAGAAGATGATATTATTCAACATTTATTAATTGATAATGAAAATTCTGAATTTGATAATTTTTTAGACAGGAAAATAAGATTCTTAAAAGACAAATGGAATCACACTGTTACTGACGATTTAGCTATAATTAGAATAAAAACGACACCACAACAAGATATATAGCAAATTGGGCGATTAGTGTTTAATCAAAAGGCTATTGTTTATTTGCAAAGTCGCCAAATCTTTTGATTTGGTATTAAAAGAGAAAAATTAAAACAAAATACAAAAGATTTGGCTTGTGGCTAATCCGAAAATAATTGCTTGTTTTCTGCCCAACTTACCATATATTTAACGTTAGCGAGCATGCCACTCTTGCTCAAAAAAATCAACAATTCGCAATCAACACGTGTAAAAAACAAAACTGACCTGTAAACAATACGTGAATCTGACCCTAGTAAACCCTAAAAATTGACCCAAAGCAAAACGCAAGCATCACGCACGACTGACCTCTAGAAACCCTAAATTTCTGACTGATTTTTGACACGGCGCAAATTTTACATCGGACAATAACTCAGGCGCAAAATATCTGAACATTACTCTAAAATCTATCTCTTGTAAATAATAGTAACGCTCGCTAACAATATGTATAGAAAATGCTTATTTTAGTACATAAACAAAGGACTGTGGCTATTTGTTACGTCTGATTTTCCTAGCGGAAAATCAGCCTCTCTCAAATACGCACTTTCCATACATTAAGCGTTACCTGCAAGCTAAAAAAACCAATGAGCACAAAAAAATCACAGATTAATTTATTGAACCATTCAGAGGCGAAGGTTAAACTATTCGGAGATTATATTCAAAAATATCTTAATATAATTTGTAATGATGGTTATACTAAATCTATTCATATAATTGATTTGTTTTGTGGACCTGGAATTTATGAAAATGGTGGAGAAGGAAGTCCTGTGATTGCATTAAAAAAAGTAAAGCAGACGTTTTATCAATTCATTGATAAGCGTGAAAATAAGTCTCCTAAAATTCATTGTCACTTTAATGATATTGACCAAAACAGAATAGAATCATTAGGACAACATATAAAAGAAAAGAAACTTCATTACAACAATTTTGGAACTCTCAATCTGATAAATAAAGATTATACCAAAATAGTTAATGAACTACCAAGCAAATTTCAAGGGTTCAAAGACTCAAAAGCCTTTGTTTTTATTGACCCTTTCGGTTATAAAGATGTAAAAGCTGAGCATATATTAAATCTACTAGACTGTAACAAAAAATCTGAAGTATTATTATGGTTACCAATTCAATTTATGTACAGGTTTTCTAAAAATGGAACACCCGATGTATTGGAAAGTTTCAATTCACAATTAGGAATAAATAAAGAAGAACTAAAAAATGAATGGGAATACATAAGTACATTAAAAGAAGGTTTTGAAAATTTTATCGGCAATGATTATTTTGTTGACAGTTTCACTCTAAAGAAAGAAGAAAATACCGTTTTCTGTTTATTTTTCTTTAGTTCGCATATTCGAGGATACGAAAAAATGTTAGAAACCAAATGGGAAATTGATAATGAACAAGGTAGAGGCTGGAAATATGACAGCCATCAATCCTCTTTATTTTCAGATTTAGAGACTAATAAACTAGAAGATTTTTTAATTATATTTTTACAAACTGATAGAACCAATGGAGAAATATTTGAATTCACTTTAAGAAAAGGTTTTTTACCAAAGCATTCAACCCAAATATTAAAAAAACTTCAAGCTGACAATAGGTTAGAACTTACCAAAGAAGATAATTCAAAAATAAGAAAAGGTGCTTTCTATATTAATTATAAAGATTTTAAAGGCGACTTTAGCAAACTAATGATAAAACTAAAATAATGGCTCAATCAAGTATCGAATGGACTGAAATGACTTGGAACCCAACAACAGGTTGTTCTAAAGTTTCACAAGGTTGTAAATTTTGTTATGCAGAGGTTATGTCTAAAAGACTTCTAGCAATGGGAGTCGAAAAATATAAAGATAATTTTGAAGTTAGAACTCACGAAGATGCTTTAAAAACACCATATACTTGGAAAAAATCAAAAGTCGTTTTCGTAAATTCAATGAGTGATTTATTTCACGAGGAAATACCTCTAGACTTTATAAAAAAGGTTTTTAAAGTTATGAATGAGAACCCACAACACGTGTTTCAAGTTCTGACAAAAAGAGCTGAAAGACTATTGGAATTACACAAAGAATTAAAATGGTCTCACAATATTTGGATGGGTGTTTCAGTAGAGGATCACAAAGTAAAAAGTAGAATAGATTTTTTAAGAAAAACTGACGCTAGAGTAAAATTCCTTTCACTAGAACCATTAATCGGAGCATTGCCAAATTTGAATTTAGACCTTATGGATTGGGTAATTGTAGGTGGAGAAAGTGGACACAATCCACGACCAATGGACGCTGACTGGGTTCTTGATATTCAAGAACAATGTGAAAAAGCAGATGTCGCATTCTTCTTTAAGCAATGGGGTGGTAAGAATAAAAAGAAAAACGGGAGAATCTTAAATGGACGAACTTATGATGAAATGCCTGAATTAGAATTACAACAAAGCGTGTAAAAGCCAGCAGGTAACAATGTATAAAAAACATAGGGCATTTGTGCTTGCCGAAAGGTCTGTGCATATTAACAAAGTCCGCTAAATATAAAATTTGGCGTTTATAGTAAAAAAGATAAAAGCAAAATATTTATATTTAGCTAAGTAATAAACCGAAACGATAGTGCTTATCACCTGCCCTACGATTTCTTATACTTAACGTTACCATTTATAGCTCCTCAATATTGCGAAAAAAATTAGCTGGCTAAAATAGTGGAATCTGAAAACCGATCTTTGCGCTGACTTTTTTACTCAATTCTTAATCTGATTTCTAAGCGGAACTAACCAATCTTTACGCCGAAAATCACTCGGAATTCTATAAACTGAATGAATAAGCGCTGTGAAAAAATTACCGCCCCAAAACTAAATATTACGGTTGGCTGTTTATCGAAACGGTGTTGCGAAACATTACGGCAGAATGTGATTACTCATACCTGTCGCAACAAATGGTAACAAGGTGTATAGTTCATTGCTGTTGATTTTCCTCCGGAAAATCTTACGCACTGACCAAACGTTCGCTACTTTTTACTAACTTAGTACTTCCAGCAACGAAACCATACACAAACCGTTGTAGCACATTTGAGAAAAAATGACTAACGAAATTCCAAAATATATAGGAGACCTATTAGAAAGGTATGAAAAAGGAGAGCGTGAATTTCCAAACTGTGACTTTGAAGAACACGAAAATCTTCAACATTTGACTTTGGACGATATAAATCTTCAAGGCTCTACATTTTTTAGTGCAGATTTCACTGGAACGAGTTTTCGGAATTGTAATTTAAAGAATTGCGGATTCAAATGCTGTAAATTTGATAGTGTTGACTTTACAAATGCCGACCTGTGTGGAAGTCTTCTAAGTGGAGCAGAATTTATTAATTGTAAATTTTCGAATACTAAATTTGACGGAGCTGATTGGTATGGACATACAATTACAACTGACGAATTTATGACTCGAGTGATTAAACAAAAACAATGAATCTGAAAACGACTGACTTTCTTTTTGGATGTAAGAATCTATATAGCTTATCAATCCATCCTTTTGACTTTGATAAATCTGACCGAAAAGAATACAAACAACTGATTGAACTTGGAAAGGAAATAATTACTAAGGATGGAATTCAAAGTTTCGCTGGATTTGTTGCTGAACATCAATATCGTGTCGGAATTTGGTCGTCTATGATTGTATTGGAATTTGGAAAACCTGACCAAAATGAGATATTAGTTATTAGTGGAACTAAAACTATATTTTCCGCTTGCTTGGAAAAAATTGAACAGAACGAAATAAATGAATTGCCGACTGAAATTATTGAAAACAAAAAAAGTTGGATTGAAAAAATAAAAACGTGCTACAACAGTGTATAAAAAACATAGGGCATTTGTGGTTTAACCGAAAGTCTGTGTTTATTTACAAAGTACGCTAAATATAAAATTTGGCGTTTATAGTAGAAAAGATAAAAGCAAAATATTTATATTTAGCTAAGTAATAAACCGAAACGACAGTGCTTATCACCTGCCCTACGATTTCTTATACTTAACGTTGCCATTAATTAAAATGAACTACACTAACGAGAAAATAATTGAACGAATTGAGTCAGGAGAAAACCTGAAATATCTTCTATTTTGGGGACATCAAAAATCTGACCGAATTACAAAATCTTGTTTTAGTCAATGGTATGAATCTGAATTTGAAATTAACGGAATTAAATTCTTGACTGCCGAACATTATATGATGGCTGAAAAAGCTCTATTATTTGGTGACAAAGATATTTATCAAGAAATAATCGAGTCCGAAAAAGCAGGAAAAGTAAAAGAACTTGGAAGGAAAGTAAAAAACTTTAACCAAAGAATTTGGGAAGAAAATCGATTTGAAATAGTAGTCAGAGGTAATTTCCATAAGTTTAGCCAAAACTCAGAGTTATCTGAATTTTTGAAAAACACAAATGACCGAATTTTAGTTGAGGCAAGTCCTGTAGATAAAATTTGGGGAATTGGACTTGCTCAAAATGACGAAAATGCTGAAATACCATACTTTTGGAACGGACTGAATTTACTTGGTTACGCTTTAATGAAAACAAGAGATATTTTAAACAAAATTGGAGAGTTTAAACCACTTAAAAATTCTGTTTTGCCACCTTGGTTAGCTCATCCTGAAATCGATAGATATAGTATTGGTTGGAGAATGGGATATGGAGAAGAACATATTGAAAATCTATTTGAGTATTTTGACAAAATAACTGATACAGAAAGAATAATTTACGAACTGACTTATCCTGAAAATGAGGAATGGAAAGATTGGTATAAAAACGGATAAAAAACTAATGGCAACACGGTGTATAAAACATAGCTAATAAGTGATTAACCGAAAGGTTTGTTTATATTTAGAAAGTCCGCCAAATTTTTAATTTGGCTTTTTAAAAGAGAAAAATTAAAAACAAAATATAAAAATTCGGCTCTGTGTTAATCCGAAAAGTTAGTGTCTTTTTGCACGCTACGTTTCATACA
>CANLRN010000133.1 GCA_947493495.1 uncultured Aquimarina sp. | reverse complement strand
TATCAAACTTACTTTTTAAACTTCCAAAATCAAAATTTAATTGATTTAAATAGGGAATTCTGACTAACGTCAATTTTATTTATTGATTATCAAGGTTTTATTAAATCCTAGATCTTAAGGTTTTAAATCAAATTTATCGATTTGTTTTATAATTCTTTTCATCATTCCAAGTTTTCTTTTTTGATCTAGGAATAAGTATTGTTTAGGTGGTTGATATTTCTTTTTTTAGGATTCATCTCTCCAAAACGTAACAACTATTCGGTTCAGTATTTAGCCATAATCTAAATAAAACAACAGTTAATTAAGCATATCGTTTAATGAGATATCCATGCAATTTATAGGTTCCAACGCCTAAGAGAATTCCTATTACCATTCCAGTAATAATATCGCCTGGATAATGAACTCCGATATATATCCTACTGTAGCTAAATACTATTGACCATAGCACCATAAAAGGAAATATATATTTTAACTTTTTCTGTAGTGCCAAACCTGTGAAGAATGCAACTCCCATAGATGTAGAAGCATGGGCAGAAAAATATCCATGGCGCCCGCATCGTTCTGCAATATATCTAGTAAACTCCCCTACCCCTTCTATTTGGCAAGGTCTTGGTCGCATAAATAATACATTCTTAAACAGATTAGATAATTGATCCGATATAGTAATCAATACAGCTATTGTAATAATTGTGATAATTGTACCCCTAACTCCAAAATATTTATAAAAAAAATAGAGAAGCACTACAACTAAAGGAGCTTGATTTATTTTTCCGGTCATAAATAACCAAAACCCATCCCAAGAAGGTGTCCCTAGATTATTAAGATATATAAACAGTTCTTTATCGAGTTGTATGATTTCTTCCATATCTATATAAAGTTATGTAGCTGTGCAAATATAAAGTTGAAAATCATAATGTATACCATAAAAACACCTTATTTATTATAGGTTATTCTATATCTTATTATGAATATTTATTATTCTTAAACGTTTATTTTTTAGTTCTTATTCTATTTTTAACCCGCTTTATGCAATAGAAGGTTGTCAAGAAGCTTGTAGATGCAAGAAATACTAGTGTTTTCTTAATTTTTGCATAGCACCGCTATGGTGAAATTAAAAAACGCAGTGCAGCGTTAGTATTTGCGGTAGCTACAAGATGTAATAAATTTTCTATTGAATAAAGCGGATTTAACCAGGTTTATCAATGTCGTTAAGTTAAGCTTTATCATTGTCAGTATATCCTGTCGAAGACTATTCTAGCCATCGCTTTGATTCCACTTCGACAGGCTCAGTGAGACAAAATAAGTGTTTTTAGAACGTAACTAAACGTCTTACCCCTCGAATCTTTTATTCTATTTGAAGTATTATACGATTTACGAATAAAAATTTCGCATCTAATGACATTCTTTTTCTACTATATTTTCTTCATAAAATGAAACAATAGCTATGGCTATTCTTTAATTTAATTCATCAATCTAGCGAAAAATCCTTGCCATTATTTTTACGAAATTCTCATCCGTAAATCGTATTATTATTTGGGTAAAAGATCACAAAACCAAAAACCAATAATACTATCAACTTGTTGTTCATCATCTTTTTCTGGATTTTTATATTCTCTATAAATTTTTTCTCCAATATCAAAATCAACTGGTTTTGTATAAATTGGCCCATCGTAGCAAAAAGTATGAAACTCCCCATTTTCTCCACAAGGATCTACATTAGCCGGCAAGTCATTTATAAAACTTTCGTCTATTGTTCTTCCTACGAAAGATTTGTCCAGTAATGATGCCTTAATACAAACCACAATTGCTTTAAACCCTAGTTCCAAAAAATCAAAAATGATTTTTTTGGTATCTTTTTTCCATAATGGAAAATGACATCTGATAGTATATGGTTTCAATTGTTCTTCTCGATATTTCCTAAGGTCTTCTAGATTAATATCACCAAAACCGCAATTAGAGTACCCTTCGGATTTTAAACCAATAATAGTTTGAGTCATAAGATCATTATATACTTCCATACTAGGCTCTTTTGGTAATTCTACTGTTTGTAAAGAGATTCCTATGGATTGCGCTTGTTGTTCTAATAATTCTCTTCGTAGACCATGCATCGTAACTCTATTATGATGACTATTTATGCACGTAAGTAATGTAACAACATCTAGTGCATCCTGCTTGCTTAAGTGATACAATGCTAATGAAGCGTCTTTTCCTGAGCTCCAATTAAAATATGTTTTTTGTTTTTGAGACATGACTTCTTTTCTTATAACTAATCTACTGTACCTATTGAAAAAATCAAGAAAAAGTTTATTTCTCTGATAGGTACAATAAGGAAATAAAACAGAAACGTTTTCCTCTGATTTCTACTAAAGTTTCTCTACTAATGCTATATAATCGTTAAAAAATTACACCGGTGCAAGTCTGCCTAACATCAATCAGACAGGCTTCGAGGTAGTAGACCTGAGATCCCATTGAAAAAGCGGGATTAGTTGAACTATCTAATTTGAAGACATTGCTGCACAACTTTTCAAATCAGGGTTTCACTAACAAATCAATCTGTATATCGTTCTATCTCACGATCATAAAAATCATTGGCAGATTTGAACAGGTTTTCTGCTTCATTTTCCAATTCTTTTTTATCATCTTTATCAAACTCCTCTAACCATTCTACTTCATCATTTACCAAATTAATAATAAAACGAGGAAACTCTGTGTGAATTACAAAGATGGCTTCTTGATAATCTGTATTATCACCTAGTAAAAATTTCGGAAAACTCATAGTCTGTTAATATTATGATGTAAAGCTACGAAGTATATTATCAAAATAACAAAAAGAGGTGAATTTTAGAATAGACTACCATAGAGCCAAGAGTATCGAAATCAAAGCCGTTACGCGCTACAGGAACTAAGGCCTTTTGTCTCGCTCTTGATTTTAGGTTCTTTCTTATCCCAAATTAATTCTTTGGTAGCGGGAAACAACTACGTGCAGCACATAAAGCAAACTTTGATTGGTTAAAACACAACTACCTCTCATAGTATACAATAATACTTCTAACACACTATTCTATAAGTATCTGTACTCTTGCATTAGACCCTAATTCTGTAGTACTTAGAGCTTCACCTTCTTCTTCTTTAGGTTGTGTATCAGCTACTCCAATCGTTTCTATAATTAATGATTCATCAATTCCATTTTCTACCAAATAATCTCTTACAAACCCTGCTCTAGCAGAAGAAAGGATTTCATTTTCAAAATTAATTTCCGAGTCATTCGAGTGCCCTATAATCTTAATACTATTAAATTTAAAAACTTTGAGATATTGTAAATAAAAATCTAACGCTGTTTTAATTTCTGTATATACTTCGCTCTCTCCTATCAGATATTCTATATCATTAAAATCTAATGCCATATTACAAATATCATCTACTGCTACTCCCTGAACATCTTGCATTTCTCTTAGCTCTACATCATCTATATAATAGTATGCATCTACAAACGGACCTCCTTTAAGGGATTTTCCGTTAGGAGTATCCGAAAAATAGCCTAAAGAGATATATTTTTCTGTTCCTTTAGCTTTATACACACCACATACTTTAGTCCATTCATTGGTATCACAAATCATTTCAGAAGATTCTATGTGTAATTCATATGTCGATGTTTCTGTTATTCTAGGAATCCTGGCAGTAAAATAAGATCCTATAGAAGAAGTACAGGAATTACTAACCTTACCTTCTCCTAGAGATACATACATATGAAAATAGTAATATTTCCCTGCTTTTAATGGGTTATTTAACTTAGTAATAATAGACTCTTTTGTATTATTACTAGTAATATATAATCCTACTTTTGATTCTCCAGTTCTAGGTGCTTGTGTCCCGAACTGTTGTAAGAAATTAGGGGCTTTATGACTAAAATTCACCTGGCTTGTAATAGGATGATGTGCATCGGGAGTATTGGTCAATGCTTTCCAATCGGATAGGATCCCAAAGTTTTGCATTTCATGTTTCATTTTTTTAATAGCAACATTTGTTTCTTCAAAACTTGGATTAGGTATTAAATTTTGAGCTCTACTAGAAAATATAGTTCCTGATATAAAAATTAGAAGATATAAAAAATAAACGTTAGATTTTGGGCGTTGCATGTGTTTTGTTTAATGGTTATAAATACAATTTAAATATAGTTAAATATCTATTAATACAAAATATACTTTAAGAAATATCAAAAACTAATCCAAAAAAGTATTGCTACAATCTTTTATGGTATTTAGAGATTCAACTAGCCCTTTCCTAAATAAATTTAGGGTTTAAGGTAGCGTTTATTTAAAATTTAAAAAAAGTCTAGTTTCATATATTAATTTGAGGGTAATAGCTATTTTATGTCCTTCAAAAATAGTACTACTCACCTCCCATCTGGCTTTGTAAATTTCGTGTATAGTGTTATTTGATTAGTAATAACTTTAATGGTCTATGGTCTGTTGGTTTTTAGTGTCTCAAAAGGTTACCCTTTGGAGTTTTTGCGTAATTATAGTGCTTTGACAATGTCAAATTTTTATATTACTTTTAAAATCAAAAAACTTAAAAAACACCTTATTAATAAATGACAACTACTAAAACAACACTATATAGGTTAACAATATGGGCTATAATTTGTATTTGTTCAAACACCCTTTTAGGGCAAAAAAAGTATATGGGACTCCCCATAGATAAATTTTATACAGATGCAGATTTTATAGCGCAATCTGAGCTCTCTAGTACGCATATCACAGATTATGATGAGAATTTTGTATTCCCTAATAGTTTGATATTAATGAATGATCACTTAATTCTAAAAGATATAGATGCTCAGAAATGGATTCAAGTGATTGATCTAAAAAATAAAAAATATATAGGTAATTTTATAGATAATGGAGAAGGAGAACAAGCGTTATCAGAGTTACAAACTTTTAAAAAAAATGATGAGACTTCCTTCACTTTATATGATCAAAGCTCAAAAAAATATATGGTATTTACGGTTGATCAGTTGATTAATGGATCAACTCCCAGGATTACGGATAGTTTAAGTGTAGATAAAGATGACCTCTTTGTATTTTTTCTAAACCATAATGTAGCTAAAAATGAAATCTATTATTCAGGTATTTTATCCGATACTACTCGTTTGATTCATAAAGACCTAAAAACAGGGGTGTCTACAGGATATGGACGGTTGCCAACACCTGTAAGTGGATTAAAGACCTCTCATATACGTAATCAACTTTCTGTTTCAAGTGCAAACTCTCATAACAATCGTTTTATATTTCCATATGAAAACATACCACTATTAGAGTTATTTGATTCCAGTGCCAAAACATTTAAAAGAGTGTTACTACCATCAGACGATCTCCCTAATTATGGAGCATGGATCGAAAACGAAAAAGAAATGTTTGGTATCTACCGTAATACAATAGTTCATTTCACCGACACGTATCTATCAGATTCATATATCTATGTTGTCTATCAAGGCAAGAAAGTTGTGGATAAAGAAAAAAAAGGTAGTGTCCTTTATGTATTTGATCACGAGCTAAAGCCTGTAAAAAAATACAGATTAGATATTGGTATTGACCAGTTTGTGGTATACAAGGACAAAGTTGTGTATGGGTTACATTTTAAAGATAGATCTGAAAAGCCTAAACTGTTACAGTATAACTTGGATGATTGAGTTCAATACATACATCTTCAGTAATAGCATTTATGTATTGGAAAAACAAAGTTATATTTAACATGCATTCATAGACATTTTTTGACTGTAACATAAAGTTTCTAACTGGTAAGCAGCTTCTACGTTTCAAATTGTCCTATT
>CANLRN010000132.1 GCA_947493495.1 uncultured Aquimarina sp. | reverse complement strand
GGAGTTGTTCTATCAGCAGCTGCCGGTACATTAGCCTGATCAGATGAAAAGACCGTGTAACTAAATACGGATCCAGCAGATAATGCTAATAAGTCAAAGTTAAGAGCTACATTCGAACAGCTTACATCAGTTTGATCAGGGATACCTTGGGGTCCATCGTTGATTGTTAGATTTACTTGAGTTCTGGTTAAGCTTTCGCAACCATTACTATCGGTAATGCTAGCAAAGTATTGTATAGTTCCTACTGTATTTAGAATAGGATTGGTTACGATATTTCCAGCTGTAGGAGCATCATACCAGAGGATGGTTTCTCCTTGAGCAGGAGTTACAGCTGAATTGGCATCAATTGTCTGTATAGGTTCAGCTTCACATGCTGTGATATCTCCAGAGCTTATAGGTGGAGCAGGAGCAGGATTAATAGTAAGTACTACAGCTGTTCTAGTGGCACTAATACAAGAGGTAGTGCTATTAGTAGCTTCAGCATAATAGGTAATAGTCCCTGTAGTAGATAACTCTGGATTAGCGATCACATTTCCAGCAGTAGGATCATCATACCAGGTTAATGTTTCTCCAGCTCCTACTGTAGCAGTCGCAGTAATTGTTTGTATCGGAGATACTTCACACTCCGTAATATCCCCTCCTGATATTGGAGCATCAGGCAAAGGATTAATAGTTAAGGTCACTGTATCCACTGCATCTGAATCTGAACAAGAACCCGAAGTCGAAACTGTTTTTGTTAGCGTAACTGTACCTGAAGAAATGTCTAAAGCACTCGGTGTATACGTTGGATTATCTATATTGGTATTGTCAAAAGAGCCTGATCCCGAAGAACCCCATACAATAGTACCATTACTTGATATACCTCCTGTCACCGTGTACATATCATCGGAACAAATTGAACCTGTTGGTGGACCTGCATCTGAGGTAGGTTCTCCTTCAATAGTAATTGTAACTGTATCATTTGATGGATTACATGGTGCTGTAGCATCAGTAGTTAATGTTAATACATAATCTCCAGGAATAGTTGCCGTAAAAGAAGCTGTATCTGGCAATGCTAAAGCTGTAGATGGGTTTATGGTTCCATCTCCGCCTCCTGGTTGGGAAGTAATTATCCAAGTCGCTTGGGTTGCTCCACCACCAATTGAAGAGCCTGTCAACGTATAAGATCCATTGTCTGAACATAAGGTTATATCGTTGCCAGCTTCTAAAGTAGGGGTCTCAATAATGTTTAGCTCAATATTTTCTTCAGTAGTAACTTCACTACATAAACCTTCACCAGTCACTGTTTTAGTTAAAGTAATTTGACCTGCAGTAATATCCAAAGCACTTGGTGTATATATTGGATTATCAATGCTAGTGTTATTAAATACTCCTGTCCCGCTGGAAGTCCAAGAAATAGAACTATTATTGTCAGAACTACTCCCATTTACCATATACATTTGATCCGAACAAATTGTATCTGTAGCGTTAACAACATCTACTTGTGGGCCTTGTATAACATTTATAGTGATACACTTTTCTTCTGCACAGCCCCCTGGATCTATAATATTACATATTTCGTAACTTCCTAGAGTTTGGAAGTTGAATATAACATTATTACCACCTCCTCCAATATTTTGTCTAGGACCACCGTCTATAGCAATTGTGAATTGCTGTCCTGTTCCAGAAGCAGATGGAATAAATATAGATTGACCAGTACAAAAACTTGTGCCATCTAAATCATCTGCATCTGTTCCGTCAATAGTAAATTCTAAACCTCCGATAGGAAATACGAAATAATCAATAAAAGCACAATTAGCATCAATAGCAATAGCATTGACCATAGGCCCTCCATTAGTTTGATTATTAAACCCATCAACTGTTGCTCCTCCTACGACTACCGATGTTACTTGAGAGAAACTACAATTAGGACTGGGTCCACAACCTCCTGGTGTTAAATCCTGTTGTGGTCCAGGTGGGACGTCACAAAAATCTCCTACCGTTCCTCCAACGCCACCTACGTTACGCGCATCAAGAGTTAGGCTGAAAACACCGTCGGCGGCTTGAGAATTAAAGGAACAGGAAGAAACGGAAACAGTAAGACATATTGGACCTGCACTACAATCAGTATTGCCAACCTGGTTTCCAGGAATTACTCCAATTTGAACCAAATTTTCATCAAAAATACGAAGTCCTTCTCCGGACTGGCCAAAATCTCCTCGACGACAAACTCTTATTTCTATATTTTCAGAAACAGGAAGAACCTCCGAAGCATTTGGTAAATTGATATCAAAACGCCATTCGGGATTTTCTCCTGCACTATTATTATTTCCACCACCACCAGTAATACAAGCTTCTAACCCATTTACAACATAAGTAGTTCCTTGCAACACTGCATTGACATTCACAATTGCATCAGGATTTCCTTCTGAAGAATTTGGTCCTATTGGTGGAAACTGTCCTGGAAAAATTTGTGCAGAAACACTACCAGATACGATGAAAAACAAAAATAAAATAGAAGGGTTTAAAAATATCTTAGTGAGGCAATAGTAATTTTTTCTCATTATGTTGACATTAAATAATTTTATCTTTTTATGAACTCCATAACCAATTAGAACTATCCAATTGGTTCATAAATCTTGATATCAAAATCATCGAACTAAATTTTACAATTTAGATGATAAAATTTTCTGTTAAAATTTTCGTAAATAAAGCTAGTCATAAATAAAAAAGAAGCTATACTTTAAAAACATAAAATAATTATGCTTATACTGTATTTTTAAGAAATTTAGTATAAGCATAATTATTTTATGTTTTTAAATACCTGATTTACATTGTTTTAAATTTCGGAAGAAGAAAGGTTAACTATACAAAGTATAAAAAAGTAAAATTTTTAAAATGTTTTTCATCGAAAAAAAGTGCTATATGTCGATTTTTTTTTTAAAATATTTTGACAATCTATTTTTCACGTGAAAATTTGTACAAAAAATAACCAAAAAATAACCAAAAAATAGTACTTTATTCTAATTATGCATTAAAATCTCAGGAAGTAATTACAATTTGATTTCTTATAAAAAAACAAGGTTCAAGTCAACAAAAATTTTCTTTAATAATTAAGAAAAAGAGAAAACAATAACTAAGAACACTGAAATATAGTTACTTAATTAATAACTAAGGATAAAGCAACAACTTTCAAATCATCTATTGGCTATAGAACTCTTTTGTTTTTTCTATATTTTCGCAAGGTAGTGCTAGGTGGAATTCTGCTTTTTCCTTTCTTGTAAGGTTTTATGATTATTCTATTTTTGGTTCTTCTGGGAATTCAGTGTCTTTCTCTTCATCATCGTAATCTTCCATTGCACTGACTAAACGTTTACTCACTTTAACCAAATATATAGTGTCTTCAGTTTTCACCTCTACACATTCTACAATTTAGTTTTGTGAATTTCTAAATGTAATGATATCATCATCATATCCATCAGGATATTTATTCACTAACAGATCCAGAATTTTATTGTTGAGCTTTTTATACTCAACAATAACTTTTTTTAAATGAGCGTTTCGTTGTGTTTTCATTTCTTTACATATCTAGTAAATAAGCAAATATTAAAGGCGCCACAATGGTTGCATCACTTTCTATGACAAACTTTGGAGTGTCTATATCCAGTTTACCCCGGGTAATCTTTTCATTAGGTACTGCGCCGCTATAAGATCCGTAACTTGTAGTTGAATCACTTATCTGGCAGAAATAATTCCAGAAAGGAGTATCCGTTCGTTCCATAGTTACGATGTCCATTATTGATCAATCGAGTAATGTTTATTTGTATTGATCCTATTTTACTCGATAATCGAGATTTAAATACTCCGAGGCTTGCATCGAGGAAATTTATTTTTTTCAAAAAGAAAAACAATAGCTTAGTAATACATTAATATAACTCCATTTGAAATGGTGAAATAGTATAAAAATACCTTTCCTTATGATGATAAAAATGTACCTTTATTACTTACGCTATATTCAAAAACCTAATTTCATGATTTTAACCACTCCTCAGCGTTTAGTACTACAAATAAGTATTGCGCTTACTTTATGGTATAGTACTACATTATATAGTCAACAAGTGGATGTTTCTACACTCAATAAAGAACAATTAAAAAGCACCATAGATTCTGTAAGTTTCAAGGTAAAAAATTCAGTAGTGTTGCTCCAACTTTTAAGACGTTCTAAAGAGCTTCAAGATTTTTCTGCTATCTATGATGTATCTAATAATTTAGGCGTCTTTTTTGAATCAAAATTCCAAAATGATAGCTCATTGTATTATTTCAACACTTCAGAATATATATATGAATCTGCATCCTTAAAAGAAAAGAGTATTGAAAAATTATATCTTAATAAAGGAAGAGTGTTGATGAGAATGGGGCTAATACATAGAGCTATAGAATATTTTACTAAGGCCTATGAACTATATTTAGAATCTGGAGATTACACCTCTGCTAATGGAAGTAAAATTAATATAAGTTTCTGTTATAGTGAACTGAAGGAGTATGATAAAAGTATAGCGATAATTAAAGAGGTTATGAATGATAGTAGTCATATCGATGATTTGATGAAAATGGGCGGTTATAATGGAATATCAATAGCTTATGAAGAACTTAAAGACTATGATGAAGCAATAAAATGGGTGCGTAAGGGGATTGATATTGCTAATAGCAAAGAAAACTTTCCTGTACTTTCTATATTGTATTCTAACTTAGGGCTGTATCATTCAGGAAAAAAAGAATATGGAAAAGCGTTGGAATATGGTTTTAAGGGAAAAAAGTTAGCCGATAGTATCGATTATCATAGAAATGAAGGGATTGAATATGGAAATTTGGGAGGTTATTATTTGGGTTTAGAAGCGTATGCTAAAGCCGAGGAATATCTAACTAAAGGAATCGAAGGAAATACGAATTATGATTCTTTAAAAGAAATATATATTGATTTTATTAAACTCTATCAACAACAAAATAAGCCAGAAAAAGAAATATTGATGTATGAGACATATACATCATTATTAGACAGTGTTGCTATTCAAAAAGATATTGATTATATCAAGACAGTCGATAAACAAAGGGAGTTGATAGAACAAGAATATAAAAACAAGGAACTAATTGCAGAAAACAAATGGATTGTAGAAAAGAATGCGAAACAAAAAATAGCGATCATTGGATTATTGATCATTGTATTGATCAGTTTATTATGTATTTATTTGTTATACAAATACAAGAAAAATAGACAAGTCATTTCTGAATTGAAGTCCAGCGAAAAACAATTATTGGAAGAGCAGATTCGATTACGGGATAATGAGCTAGATGCATCGGCTATTGCTATAGCCCAGAGGGTAGAAGTACTTAATACGATCAAAGAAGAGTTAGAAACAATAAAAGATGATAATCCTAAACTGGTAGCGGTTAATAAAACAGTAAAAAACCTTATCCAATCCTCATCAGATATATCATTGGTTACTGATAGAATTGAGTCTCAATATCCTACATTAGCCATAGAGCTTAAGAATAAGCACCCAGAACTTTCTGATACAGAGATCAGATACTGTTTACTTACGAAGTTAAATTTATCCCTCAAAGAAACCGCCTCTATGCTCAATGTAACTCCAAACACGGTAAAAGTGACCAGAAGTAGGCTAAAAAAGAAAATGGGTATCCCCTCTGACCTATCGTTTAAATCCTATTTAGACCAAATTTATAATTTGACCGCAGATGTTAAACATTCACTGTCGATAAGTTGATACTTATCACAACCAGTTTTAAAAAAGAAGTTTCAATTGTTAATAGATTTTCTAATGTAAAGCAAGTTTAACCAAGATCATTTTTTGAGATTAACTCGCATTAAAAGACATTTTTTTACTGTAACATAAAGTTTCTAACTGGTAAGCAGCTTCTACGTTTCAAATTGTCCTATTGAAATTTT
>CANLRN010000131.1 GCA_947493495.1 uncultured Aquimarina sp. | reverse complement strand
ATAAAAGGAATTAAAGCATTTCTAAGACTACTTAAAAACCAAAATATCCAACTATTAGATACTCTTATCTGTATGGAGCATACAGGTGTTTATGGTAAACTTATTATTACTAAATTAATATTGTTAAAAAAGCCTATAAGCACTGGAAATCTGCTTTAGAATTGCCAAGTTACGTGAGCTATAAAAAAAGAGTTGATTTATTAGAAAAAGCTTATCCTGTATTGAAGAGAGATGGGGAATTTCTATTTCACTATGGGAAATCTTTAGTGAAATCTAATAATTTGGAAGAAGGTATTAGCGTGTTAGAAGAATCTAGGAAATATTATGGTTCCTCATTCTTAGAACTTGAATTAGGAAGTGCTTATGAGCAAATTGGTGATTTTGAGGTAGCTGAAAGGTATTACTACTCTTCTTCGAACATGGTACCCAGTCAATTTTATCCAATATTTTGTTTAATTAAATTATATATCAAGAAAAAGGATTACAATAAAGCTTGTGAGAAGTCTGAAGAATTAATGTCGAAAGAAATAAAAATATCTTCAATAGCTATAGAAAATATGAAAAGTGAAATTTGTTTAATATTGAATCGTTTAGAATCTTGTTCTTGCTCTCAATTCAAGACTCAAAATTTAAAATCTCACTAAAAAATGTGGGGTTTTTTTATTTTCACTATATTTGAAATAAATACCTTACATAAGTGAAAGACAGCATTTTTTTTGAAGAACAAAAATTCAAGTCTTTTTGGTTTTATCTTGTTTTATCAATAGTTTTTGTAAGTGTCATTTTACGATTCTTACTAGTTAAAAATTATAATCAAGGTTTCTTTGTAGGGTTGTTGATAACTCTATTATTTCTTCTTTTATTTTACTCAATATTTATTAAATCAAAGTTGATCACAAAAATAACTAATAATGGGATATTAGTTTATTGGAAGGTTTTTAATTGGTTGTTTTTTAGGAAGAGTTTTAATTTTAAAGAGATTAAAAGCTGCAAGCTTATAGCTTATTCATTTGTAGGATATGGTTATAGGATATCAAATAAGTATGGAGTTGTATACAACTCGATGGGAAATAAAGGTTTATGGATTAAATTAAAAAATGGAAGTTCTATTCTAATAGGGACTCAAAAATATTTTGACTTAGAGAATACTATTAACAATTTAAATATCAATTAAATCATGAAAAAAATACAGATTAAAGCATTTTTTTATCATTAATTATTATCGTATCAAGTTGTACAACATACAACGATAATGACTCTGAGAATAGACCCTTAGAGAATGCAACACCAGAGGATGTATTCAAAAGCATCTTTTTTATGGAAGGCTCTCTAGTCGATCATATTCCATCTCTTAAAAGTAAGAAGAGGTTACTTAGTAATTTTAAGTTGGATAAACAAGAAAAAGCTGAAGTCATAAATATTCAAAATCAAGTAGTAGAGCTGATAAATAAGTCTAATCCTAAATATATGACTATTCTTAAAGAAGCTATAATTAGCGATTCTCCAAAAGATATTACAATAAAATTAAATACTGGAGCTAAACTTATAATGAAGTCATTCAAAAAAATGGGTATAGATAATATTCTAGACACGGATGAAGCAAAAGAGGTACTTCTAGAAGGGGGAATAAATTTAGAAAATTATAATTTAAATAAAGAGGAAGATATTACTCGCTTTTATAATGATTTTTTATCACTAGATGATGCTACGTTACAAAAGATGAATAGTAAGTCGAACACTACTTTGTTTAAATCTTTTGAAACTCAAAAGGGACAATGTGCTTTGGCAGCGGTAGTTGCTATAGCAACTGCGGTAGTTTTAGTGTACTTGGGTGCAGTGGTTTTAGCAGCAGTTGAAGTTGTTGGCGTGGTTCAAGCAGCTGCATTCGTTCATGCTTGGTTGGAAGTGTTTAGTGGTGGAGGGGAAACATCTGCTTTTACTAGTGGTTCTGAAACGGAAAATAGATTGTTGATAAAGGATTTAGTGATTTTAGAGTAAAACAATAACAGAATTGAGAGTTAGTAACGAATCACTTAAAAGAATATTATTTTTCAAGTTTGTTTTAGTAGTTGTAATTTCTTTAGTTTTCTATGTTTTATTGTTAAGTATAAAACAGACAGCTTTTTCAATCTACAATAGAAGTTCTAATATAGCCCTATCCGCTTTTATTCCTGAAGGATGGGGTTTTTTTACTAGAGATCCTCAAGAAGAGAAGTTTAGGGTTTATCTAGTTAAAGATAACTTTGAACTTGAAGAAATGGACTTTCAAGTAAGTTCAAATCAAAACTATCATGGTCTATCTCGAAAAATAAGAAGAAAGTTTTTCGAGATATCTCAAGTTGTAGGAAGTGTTCCAAACGATGCATGGTATGATTATTCTGGGACAAGGGAAAACCTCTGTTTAGATAGTGATCAGAAATTATTCGAAATAGAACTTGACAAGAAAAACTTCTTTTTACTCAAAAATGAAAAATTACTTGTTTACAAATATTCTGTAATTCCTTGGGAGTGGAGTCAAATAACAGATATTGAAGAAGGTAAAATAGCGTATGTTTCAGTTGTTTTTAAATAAATACCTATCATTTATAGATAGGAAGATTTCTGTTTTTGTTTCAGATAATCCTTTTACAAATTTATATGGTTTAGCGAGGTCATTGTTAGCGTTAAGTACTCTGTCTATTTTTGTTTTCAACTACCCAGAATATATATTTGATGAGAGTACTTTTAAATTAGTGTCTAATTCTAGTGGGTTTTACTCAACAATCAATTTATTTGTGATTTTTGGTTGGGATAACCTTTCTTATGCTATTTTTGCAGCTTCTTTAGTTCTTATTTGTGTGATTTCTGGATATTTTCCTAAAATTACTTGTTTATTACAATGGTGGATCGCTTACAGTTTACATACGGCTGGGACAATTCTTGATGGAGGTGATCAGATTAACTCAATTTTAACTGCTTTAATAGTTCCAGTAGTTTTATTAGATAATAGAAAGAATCATTGGTACAAAAGCAAAGTGGAGATATCAGATTACAGAAAAATAGTAGGTCATTTTATATTTCTATTAATTTCTCTGCAAATGAGCTTTTTGTATTTTCATGCTGCTGTAGAGAAAATATATGGAACGGAAGAATGGATTAATGGAACGGCATTGTACTATATATTCAATGGAACTTTTTTTGGGTTAGATAAGCCTTATTACAATTTTTTTGGATATTTTGTAGAAAGTAATTTCGTTATAGTAATGACTTGGTCTGTTTTGATACTAGAACTTTATTTGTCTTATGTTTTTATGTCTTTAAGAAAAAGAAAATTCTTGGCTTTTTATTTGGCTGTAATTTTTCATTTCTTTATTGCATATTTTTTTGGTTTAATAAGTTTTGGTCTATCTATGACCGCTGGTTTGATGCTTTATACTTTGCCATATGAATGGCTGAATGTGTCTCTGAAAAGATTAAAATTTATTTCTATGTCACTTAAAAAACGTTATCGAAGTAAAAGTTAATAATTTACCTGATTTTATTTCGTCTATGTAATGTTTGTTTTGTAATTTATTTAGTTTATGAGGATCATACTGTTTTTTAAATTAATGGCTATAACTATGTTTGGACATAGTCAAGCACTAATTGGAAATTGGAAAGGAGAATTACATGTTCAGGGAGTTACATTAAGAATAGTTTTTAATATAGAAAATACAGACAGTGGGATTTCTGCAACTATGAATAGTCCAGATCAAAATGCTTATGGAATCCTTACCAAGTTTGTCAAATTAGATAGTTTAAAATATAAGTTTACAGTACCAAGTGCAGGTATTGAATATGTTGGTCGGTTAAAAGGAAATGCTTCAATTGAAGGTGTTTTTAATCAAGGAAGAGTTTCATCCCCACTTCATCTAACCAAAGATAAAATAGAGAACAAAGTAAATTTACGTCCTCAGGAACCGTTGAGACCATACCCATATATGTCAAAGGATGTTTCTTTTAGAAATGATGAAGCTAATATTAAGTTATCAGGCACATTATCTTTACCTAAGCAAAGAGGTGTTTTTCCAGCAGTTGTTTTAATTTCAGGTAGTGGCGCCCAAAATAGAGATGAAGAAATATTTGAGCATAAACCTTTTCTTGTTATTTCGGATTTTTTAACTAGAAGGGGCATAGCAGTTTTAAGATATGATGATAGGGGGGTTGGAGAATCGACTGGTAATTTTAGTAGTTCAACTTCATTAGACTTTGCATCGGACGTTAAAAGTGCTGTTTCATACCTAAAAGGGTGCAAACAGATTGACAAAAATAATATTGGTTTAATAGGGCATAGTGAAGGGGGCTTGATTGCATCTTTAGTGGCTTCTGAATCAAAAGATTTGGCTTTTGTTGTGTTATTAGCTAGTGTGGGGATTAAGGGTAATGAGTTGTTATTAAAGCAGACAGAATTGATTTCAAGAATTTCAAAAAAGCCCGAAGTAGAAATTGATAGTATTAATAAAATTCAAAAAGAATTATTTGATATAATTCTAAAATATGATCAAAATAAAGTTAAAATTGAATTAACAAATTATCTAGAGGCTATTTATAAAGATTCTGTTTCAAAAAATAAATCCAAAATGAAAATTAAAAGAGGTGCTTTTATAAAAAATACAGTTGATAGGCTTTCGTCTCCCTGGATGACTTATTTTGTTAAATGCGAACCATATCAGATTCTTAAGAATATCAAATGTCCAGTTTTAGCATTAAATGGTAAAAAAGATGTTCAAGTCCCTCCAAAAGAAAACTTGAATAATATAGAGAAAGCTTTAGAAGAAGGAGGGAATCAAGATGTGACTGTTATCGAATTGGATAATTTAAATCATTTATTCCAAAATTGTAATACAGGCTTGCCAAATGAGTATTCAACTATTCAAGAAACATTTTCTACGGTTGCACTAAGTAAAATTTCGGAATGGATTTTTGAACGACTAAAATAGTATAGGCACTTTAATTTCTTTTCCATAAGATCATTATGTATTTTACAGCAACTCATTGATAAATATACCAGATTTTGGCTTATAGCTACATTAAAGTGTATGAAATATTAGTAACATGCCTCTAATGATAAACGGGCGATGTTAATGCCGTACTTAGCGTCAAGACTATCTCTTTCTTTATCTGTGTGTATTAAAGGGAGTTCATCTCTATTAAAATCGAGATATGCCTCGAAGAAAGGAGTTTCTGAATTATAATGTCTACTGTAGTCTTGCTTAAATTCTTCCAAACAAATAGCACTATATATTTTTGGGTCGTATTTCTCTTGCGAATATCGTTTAAAGTCTTCTATGATTTTTGCTTTAAGACAGGATAGTTCTTGAGTTTGACACATTTTTCACATAAACATTTGATTATAAGTCGCATAACATTCTGTAGGCTCACTACATTTAGCTTTATATAATTGATTTACAATTGTTTAACTGATAAGTTTGGAATTTTTGTCAAGTTAAGTTTTTTGATCACTGCTGTAGCAAGTTGGTCGTGGTTTGACCTGAGTAAAAATTCGTGGTTAATTCGGTTCGATTTGTGCCACTGATTTCGGAGTTATAGTGCCATTGATTTCGGTTCAAACTGTGCCACTTAGATAGATCAAGTAATTACCTTATCGCAAAAATAGCGATATGGCCAACACACTTGATCCAATGGACTTAAAACAAATTATTACATTACATTTAGATGGGTGTAGTAACCGAGAAGTAGGTACTACTTTGGGTATATCTCGCAATACCATCAACAATTATATTCGCTTATTCAAAAGCAGTAATTATACTTTCAAAGAGCTTTTATCCTTTGATACTAATGCTTTAGAATCTCTGTTCCCTTCTCACACAACCATTAAAAACCCCAGATATGATGAATTAATGCGCTATTTTGAGGGTGTAAATAAAGCTCGTAACCACCCAGGATTTACATTTCTGTATCATTACGGTGAATATAG
>CANLRN010000130.1 GCA_947493495.1 uncultured Aquimarina sp. | reverse complement strand
ATGAATATGCGAAATTTTTAGTTATAAATCGTATTATTTCATTTTTAACGATAAAATTTCAATAGGACAATTTGAAATGTAGAAGCTGCTTACCAGTTAGAAACTTTATGTTACAGTAAAACAATATCTATGAATGCGGGTTAATGAGTGTATTTAGACTCTTCATCTTACAAGAAAAACACAAAAACCTATCAACCCTTGAAAAATGCCTAATGCGTAATTTGGGTTTAAAAAAACCTTTATACAGCGATAGTAATGTATAAAACATAGATACTATTATTTAAATCGCTGTATATAAGGCACTAATCATTTATAGGTATTTCAGATCAAATCTATCCAAGTTCATCACTTTATTCCAGGCAGCAACAAAGTCATTGATAAATTTTTCTTTGGCATCATCACTTGCATACACTTCAGCCAGAGCTCTTAACTCAGAATTAGATCCGAAGACGAGATCTGCACGAGTTGCAGTATACTTTACAGCTCCTGTTTTTCTATCTTTACCTTCAAACTCTTCTTTAGTATCTGAAGTAGGTTTCCATTCTGTACTCATACTTAAAAGATTAACAAAGAACTCATTAGTTAACTTATCTTTACTATCCAAAAGAATTCCTTTATTAGAATTGTCATAATTTGCTCGTAATGCTCTCATTCCTCCTACTAGCACGGTCATTTCTGGAGCGGTTAGCGTGAGGAGTTGGGCTTTATCGAGAAGTAGTTCTTCTGTAGAAATTGTATATCTTGTTTTTAAATAATTACGAAAACCATCTGCCATTGGTTCAAGTAGTTCAAAAGATTTTACATCTGTTTGATCTAGATTGGCATCCATACGACCAGGATTGAACGGTATTTTAACAGTAGTTCCTGTATTAGCTGCAGCTTTTTCTACTGCTGCATTACCTGCCAAAACAATCAAATCTGCAATCGACACCTTCTTAGCGCCAGATTTTTCATTAAAATCAGATTGTATTTTAGTAAGTGCATCTAATACCTTCTGTAATTGTTTAGGGTTGTTAACTTCCCAATCTTTTTGAGGTGCCAGACGAATTCTTGCGCCATTAGCGCCTCCTCTTCTATCAGAGTTACGATATGTAGAAGCAGAAGCCCATGCTGTTGCTACTAATTCACTAATCGATAAGCCAGAACCTAAGATAGTCGTCTTCAAGTTTGTAATATCTTGTGTCGTAATTAACTCATGATCAACTGCAGGAATGGGATCTTGCCATATTAA
Source organism: uncultured Aquimarina sp. (assembly GCA_947493495.1). Lineage (GTDB taxonomy): Bacteria > Bacteroidota > Bacteroidia > Flavobacteriales > Flavobacteriaceae > Aquimarina. Next base: position 4,775 of record CANLRN010000130.1, on the reverse strand, counting down.
ATCTTCTTTTGGAGCTTCTGGTCCTAGGTAGGTAGTCTTTGGCCCCATATCTCGGTGTGTTAGTTTAAACCAAGCTCTTGCAAAAGCTTCGTCGAATGTACCTGGGCTCTCATAAAACTTTCTGGAAATTTTTTCATACACAGGATCTACACGCAACGATAAATCTGTAGTTAGCATTGTAGGCTTATGCATTTTTTCCGAATCGAATGCATCTGGCACCATCATTTTAGGGTTTTTTGCTACCCATTGATGAGCTCCTGCTGGACTCTTGGTTAATTCCCATTCATTTTCGAATAAATTAAGAAAGAATAAGTGACTCCACTTCGAGGGGGTTGAAGTCCAAATTACTTCTAGACCAGAAGTAATTGCATCTGCTCCTTTTCCTGATTTATAATCACTCTTCCATCCGAAACCTTGTTCTTCCATAGCTGCAGCCTCAGGCTCAGAGCCTACATGAGAAGTTTTACCTGCTCCGTGAGTTTTTCCTAATGTATGTCCTCCAGCAATTAATGCTACAGTTTCTTCATCATTCATACCCATTCTTCCAAACGTCTCGCGAATATCCGCAGCAGCAAGAAGTGGATCTGGATTACCTTTTGGCCCTTCGGGATTTACATAAATTAAACCCATCTGAACAGCAGCTAATGGATTCTCGAGTTTACGATCTCCAGTATAGCGCTTGTCATCGGCTAACCATTTTTGTTCTGCTCCCCAATACACATCTTTTTCGGGTTCCCATACATCTTCTCTACCACCTGCAAAGCCAAAAGTTTTAAACCCCATATCCTCGAGTGCTACATTTCCTGTAAGCACCATCAAATCTGCCCAAGAAATTTTGGATCCATATTTTTGTTTAATAGGCCATATCAATCGTCTTGCTTTATCTAAATTACCATTATCTGGCCAACTATTTATAGGAGCAAAACGTTGTTGACCACCTCTGGAACCTCCTCGTCCGTCACCAGAACGATACGTCCCTGAACTATGCCAGGCCATTCTGATAAATAAGCCTCCATAATGTCCATAATCCGCTGGCCACCAATCCTGAGAATCTGTCAATACTTTTCGAATATCATCTTTTAATTCTTTGTAATCAAGGCTATTAAACTCTTTTCTATAATCAAATTGCTTAGCCATTGGATTGGATAAAGAAGATTTCTGACGTAGAAGATCAAGATTTAACTGATTAGGCCACCAATTACTATTTCCAGTAACTTTAGTATTAGAATGACTCTTCTTTGTAGCTCCAGAATGAGTATCTACATCTGTGGTACTATAATCATTACTTGCAATATTTGCATCATCTTTTTTTTGTTGACAAGATAGTAGTAGCCCTAGGACTACTAAACAGCCAAATAGTGTTATATTTTTCATGGTAGTGTGAAATTTAAGTTAGTCTATATAATATACATAAAATTACGCTCTAAATTCCCTTCTTTTATTATAATCTACATCAGAAATTTTGATATTGATATTGACAAATTCAATATAAATGAGGTAACTCTATAAGGCCTAATTATTTGGTTTTTTTAAACCCTATCACATTATAAGTATTTGTGTTAAGTCTGATAGATGTAAAAACTATAGATATAAGAATAAATGAGATTTTAAATACTTAATCAAATGCATATATATATATGCTAACCTAGTAAATAGTATTATATACTATTTACTATTTTGATTTTTATATCTTTATAGTACATTTCGATATATTAGACTTCATTTTGATTTTTTCCTATTTCCTAATAAATGGCTAAAATTCATCCATATTTTGTTATTTTTCTTAGCAGTAAACTATCTATGTCTTTAAAAAATACCTTATTTCATCAAATTTTTTCTCATTTTCGGACAAACACAAGAAGTCAAGATGGAATTTATTATCAATAAAAACGTATTTAAAAATCTAATTGCAAAAATTTTAAACTACTTTGTATAATATATTTGATATTTAAGCATTAATTATAACAAAAAGAGTATATTATCAGATTTGAACCCCGTATGTAATATGAGTGATCCAATAACACTGAAAAAACTTGCACATTTATCAAATTTTTCGATATCTACTGTTTCTAAAGCACTAGCTGATAATCCAGAAATTAGCAAAGGAACAAGAGAAAAGGTAAAAAAACTAGCAGAATTATATAATTACACTCCTAATTTAGTAGCCAGAAGTTTAAAGCAAAGAAGAACAAAAACGATTGGTGTTATCATACCTAATATTCTAGCTCATTTCTTTGCCAAAGTATTAGTAGGAATTGAAAAAAAAGCAGTAGCCTTAGGGTACAATATTATTACCTGTATATCCGATGAATCTTATGATAAAGAAGTAAAAAGTATACAAATGTTGGCAAGTGGTAGTGTAGATGGTTTTATAATTTCTATTTCGAAAGAAACCTATATAAAAGAAGATTACCAACACTTAATAGCTACAATTAATAAAAATTTACCTGTTGTATTGTTTGATCGTGTTACAGAAAATGTACTATGTGATAAAGTAATTATTAATGACTTCGAATCTTCTTATGATGCTACTAAAAAATTGATTACATCAGGCTGTAAAAATGTAATATTTGTATCTCCTATAAACCATACTAGTGTTGGTATAGAAAGAGTGAACGGGTATAATAAAGCCCTTAAAGATCATGCTACATCTAATGCAACATCTCAAATACTTATCATCGAAGAGTATAAAGAATTTGCTCAATATTTTAACACCTATTTAGAAGATCACACAATAGATGGTATTGTCGCAGCCGATGAACTATCTGCTATATACACCATGAACCTAATCATTGGCAAAGGTCTTCGAGTACCTGAAGATGTATCGGTAATCGGATTTACTGATGGTATACTATCAGAAAATAGTAACCCACCTCTCACTACTGTAGATCAACACGGAATAGAGCTAGGTGAAATCGCAACCAAAAAATTAATTAACAGACTAGAACAAGATAATAGTATCCAAAATGAGTATACCACTACTACTATTAAAACTACATTAATTAAAAGAGGGTCTGCTAGGATTGAAGACTGATTTCTATAATATTAGCCAATTACATTCAATAATCTTAAATTCTTAACAAAAAAGAGAATCAAGAACATTTTTTTTACCAAAAAAGCCTGTTTAACCTGAATTATCAATGTCGTTAAGTTAAGCTTTATCATTGTCAGTCTGAGCTTGTTTAAGACTATCCTAACTTTCGTTTTTGATTCCACTTCGACAGGCTCAGTGTGACAAAATAGATGTTTTTTTTAGCTTAACTTAACGACATTGCCTGAATTATTCATTAGAATAGACAAATGGTGGGCTTAGATTTTTGATTTGGCTAAATAATCCGTCCATCCAAGGTCTTTTTTTAGTAGGTAATGCAATCTTCAACACCTTTCTATTAGCGTGTTTTACCTGCCAAGCTCCTAATGCAAAGTAATAGACTTTTAAAGTTTTTAGTGTTGCACGATTGTGATGATTTAGTGCAAAATGTCTAAACAAACTCATTAGATTATAAGCCATCATTATACATCTAAAAGAAGCCTCGGTAGCCCAAAAGTCCTGAAGACAAAAATTATCTAATCCAAAATCTTGTTTGAGTTCTTTGATTCTATTTTCACAATCAGCACGGGTATTATAGATATTCCATATTTGATCTAGTGGTAAGTCAAGATTAGTCACATAGCAACTAAATCTGTAGCCTGGTAAATCTTCAAATAAAAGTTTACCACTTGCTTTAGGACGATCTTCTATTTTCTTTCTGACGATAATATATCTTCTTGGTTTTCCATCTATATGATTAAAGATCATTTCATTTAGATCAATTCCTTTGGTTAGTGACACCCAATGATCTAATCCACCAATAGTATTTTTTACATTAGGATACATCCGAGTAGCTATAATGTAATTTAGATCTTTTAACTCTAGATACTCTAATAAATCTTGTGTGTAAAACCCACTATCTGCTCGAACCAAACCAACTCGTTTATTCTTTAGTACTTGATTAAAGGTTTCCTCCATAAATTCTTTGCAACTGCTACTATCTGCTGTGTTACCAGGTCTTAACCAAGCGTTAGCAACCATTCTGGTTTGACTCACAAAGGCCATTAATGGATGATGCGAATTACGCCCTTTCTTATTGGGGTTGTATCCTTTAGCACTCCCTTGTTGATCACCATACCTTGTAATGACCGTACTATCAAAGTCAATAGTAAGGTTGTCAACTCCTATTTGATCCAAAAACCAATGCTGCCATTTTGGAAATACTTCTGTATTACGAGCTTGAGAAAACTTACCAAAAAAACGACTGTAAGTACTTTGAGAGGGCATCTGATCCCACCCAAAAATAGAGTGAAGTGTCTTATCATAACGAAGCCAATCACAATGAATATAACGCGAAGCACCTGTCCAAATACCCAACCAAAAGATTCTATAATATGCTCTTGAGAATAGCCACGATTAGAACCTGGTTGAGGCAAATCTAATTCTGACATATATTCTCGAATCCCGGTTTGATCGATAAATCTTTTCATTAAACTCATACCGCCAAAAGGAGTGACTTGCATATCTGAATATTCTATAGGAAGATTAACCATATGGGTGAAAATTAAAATACATCATAAAGCTAGTAATAATAACCATTATTGTCAATATCTAAAATCCTATTGCATAATGCAGGTTTAATTGTATAAGGATAGCTATTATATTTGTATGATACTCCCAATCTTTAGGACAGGATAAAGTTATTTTTAAATTATTAAGAAGCCATTTGTTTTTGATAAAATAT
>CANLRN010000129.1 GCA_947493495.1 uncultured Aquimarina sp. | reverse complement strand
ACTTTTAACTTTCGTCTGATTTCTAAAGCTGCAAACTTAGTTTGGTTATTTTGTTTCAAGTATTTTTTTAGTTCTTCCAGATAATTGCGGCAAGCTCCTGTGATTTCATCACTTTTTCGTAGCAATACTTCTTTGATCAGTTCATTAGCTTGCTCTATATCTTCTATAGTTGTTTCTATATATTCTTCGCCTGTTTGTTCATCGTACTTCTTCTCTCGCTGCCACTGGCAGTAAAAGGTAACTGCTTCTATAAATTGTAAATAATGTGAGTTTGTTCTACGAGGTTTAAATACAGATAGAGGAAGACTCAGTCCCATTGCATACGGATTGATCACTTTTACAGGTTCAAGCATCCGTTGTACATCTCGTAAAAACCTAGCAGATACAAACTCATCATCTTTATTAATCTGTCCCGCCGACTCGGCGCGCTGATATTGCATAATCTTTTGATCTTGCTGGCTAGATTCATCGATATAGAGTAAAAAGCTTCGGTTACTATTATCTTCGTATACGGATTCCTGGGTAGTACAACCCGCAACAGAGACAGGACCTTCTACAGTAAGATGTATCGTTTTAGTAGTTCCTTTTCTGTCTTTATGTACAACAGTTTTAGTGATTCGTTTTTTAGATTGTAATTCTCTAAGAGGGTAGAGTACAGATTCTGCACCATCTAAGTCTTCTATTAAAATCAATTTGTTTTTTAGTTCAGTACGATTGAAGTAATAAAAAGCATTAGCTGATAATACTGTAATTTCTATTTTATCTTCATCGGGGATTAACTCCGCTACTTTGGATTGTAAATGTGTTTTACCAACTCCCGAACTACCAAGACTGATACAATGTAATGGATTGGATGTTTTTCTTGATGTAAAGATCAAGTACATTAATAATCGGTTGGTTTCTTCTCCGATAACACCACTTTTACCTATAAGTTCATTTGTCTTTTGTAATAAGTTTTTAGACTTCAAAAACTTGATGGCTGCTTTTTGTTCTTTACCTGATAATTCGGGTATAGGTTCTTCTTGCTGATTCTCTCTGTTGATTTGATCAATACGGTATTGCTCTAAAGCTCCAGTAAGATCTTGTAATGTTTTTCTGGTAATGCTTGTACCGATTTCTATACGCTCGGCAATAGTTCTAACAAACTTCTCGATCATCGTATCGTTATATAAGTCAATACTATGGCGCATTACATTATGGCTTTTAGGCTTTTTGATACTTAACGTGACACGCAGACGCTCTAGATTATTGAACTTAATACCTCCCAAAACATGGATTTCTAGGTCTTTAGTGATATAACTGTAGTTATTTGGATTGGATGTATCTAACATTGTTGAAAAATATATTATTGTCAAGTATTTTTGACAAATGTACAATATTCTTTTCATTCTAATGTCAATCAATCATTTCTTATGTCAAAATATTTTGACTAGATTTGTCGTTAATCAGTATAAACCCTTGATTTTAGGCAACTATGTTGGACATTGGAAGTAAGATTATCAATTTAAGAAAGAAGCAAAATCTATCACAAAGTGATTTGGCTAAAAAGGTAGATGTATCCAGAACTATTATTGGTAATTATGAACGTAACGAGAATACACCTTCTGTAGATATACTGCTTAAAATTGCTAAAGTGTTTGATGTATCTGTTGATTATCTTATCGGAGAAGGGCAACTATCTACCTATGATAAAGAAGTACTAAAACGTATCGATGATATTGAACAACTGGATGATGACACTAAAAGTAAATTATTCTTTCTGATTGATAATGTTATACAGAACTTTAAAACAAAAAAAGCCTTCTCTTAATGGTGAAAAAGATAAAAGATTTTTTTAAGCAATTATCTCCCAAAGTACGTAACATAGTAGCCTATTTTACATTAGGTACAATCATAACCAGTATAATAACTCCAGTTTGGTATTATCATAGTAACCTTGTACAAGAAAATAAAGAACTAAAAAATGAACTTATTAATGGTCAGATGACTCTATGGGTGAAAAATGATACAAAAGAAACAAGAAACTTTTTTTATCGAGACAAACTAGAAGGTAAAGGACAAGGCATCCCTATTTCTGCGGGAAGGATTCAATCATTCAAAATAAAAAAGGGAGTGTATGATTGGCATTGTTATGATGCTAAAAAAGGAACAATTCAGATAGACACTATTAAAAAAGGAGAGCTAATATTTAAATACCTACAACAAAAAGAACTTATCGTATTGGATCAATAAAAAACCAGTCACAACATCATTGTAACTGGTTCTTAGCATTTATAAATCCGTCTTTGATCATCTCGCTATGTCAGGAGACTTTGCGGAGCTTGGGGTACTCATAGTTATTTGAGTTGGAAGTGTTCAGCATAATCAAAAAATATCTTAAAAAGTTTTTTACGACCTATTCGTAATAAATGTAATGTTTTAGTCTTTACTAAACAAGACTTTATCATTTTGTTTAAGACGTTTAAATCTTCTATTTTTGCTAAAAACTATTTTTAATGGTAGTTTTAACTACGTAAGCGTATGACTTTAGGTGAACATATTTTAATTTTAAGGAAAAAAGCATAATCTTTCACAGGCTGGACTAGGTAAAAAAGTAGATACCTCTGGCGATATTATTGGTAGGTATGAACGTAATATTATGACGCTTTCTATTGAAGTGATTATGAAGATTGCAGATGCATTAAATGTGTCTATTGATTTTCTTGTTGGCAAAACAACTTTAGAGCTCGATAGTAATGTACTTAAAAGAGTGGAAGAAGTCTCTAAACTTAACGATGAAGAAAAGGATAAAATCTTTATGGTTATTGATGCGCTTATTCGTGATTTTAAAGCTAAAAAAGCGTATTCATAAAAAATATTAGTTTATGCAAAACAAGAATAATGAGGAAGATATAAAAAAGGCTATAAACCTAATAATAGAAAATGATGTTGAGTATGACGATTTAATAGAGTTTTTTATAGATAATGATATTGATTATAAAATTGTTGAAGATTTATTTATATTCTTACCTATTATATTCTGTAGAGTTATGTTGCCTCAGGTTAATTTTCCTGATACTTTTATAGAAATGAAAGATAATAACGAAACTAGAAAAGTATTCAAATCAATACCTATTTATAATTTAATTCATAAAACAGTAGAAAAATATATTAAAATGCTTTCTGGTCAAGATATAATAAAAATAGCTGGATTGAGTGCTGAATTTAAGGTAATAAGTGACCTTTTAATAAAAGAAGGTGAAGACGATGAAAACCTACTAAAAGAAATAAAATTAACAGAGATGGTCATAAATAGATAAAATGTTTTAACTATTAATAAAAAAGACAGAACTTAAATTAGTTCTGTCTTTTTTTTGAAGCTGTAAATTTATTATCAATTATCTAACTGTGGAAAAACTTTCTTGCAATTATCACAAGGCGGAACAACATTGCCTGTTCTAGGTCTAATTGCTTTTGTAAATCGTATTTGAGAAGGAATTGCATCTCTATGCTTTGTTAAGAGTTCTGTCGCTACTTTAAATTCTGCACAACATCCAACAGGGCTTTTGGTTCCTGCATTTTCTGCCCCTACACCTCCTGCATTTTCTGCTGCTTTAAGTAAAGATGCAGGTATATTACCTGTTGCTGGTGCCTTACCAGCTCCCATTATAGATGTACTTCCTTTTAACTCTCCTCCAATAATAGTGCTAACTTTTTTACTTGTATTTGAAGCTACAGATTTTACTTCTGCCTGTAAAGTACTACTAGCTGCTTTATTTTCTAAAGCACCAACTCCTCTGCCTCCAGGTTGTAATGCAAGCATTGTGTTGCCTATAAACCTAAATTGAGCTTTTGGGTCTCCATCAATAGCTCTTGCAACAGTTTCTCCGCCTGCTAGTTTATATAATGCATCTCCAAAATAATTTCCTGTAATATTTTTAGTTGGACCCGTACTTGTAGGTGTATTGTCAAGCAAATGTGGTTTTGCATTTTTAATAGGGTCAACAAACACCCTTTTTAAACCTTCTGTCGCATTGTTCCACCATTCTCTTAATTCTCTACCTTCAAGTTCAACCCCCATTCCCATTTTATTCTCTTGGAAAGCATACGTTGAATTATAAACGTAATCTTCTGCTAATGGGTCTATTTGCCAAAATCTTCCAATTGCTGGGTCACTAACACGGTATTTCCACTCGTGAGTATTTAATCCTAAATCTTCTGTAAATTCTTGACTTTGATACTGCTTGTAATTGTTATCTGTTCCAATAACAACATTGTTATATCCACGATGGCGAAGCCCGAAAGGATAGTACGACTTTTCATTTAAGATTTCAGTATTTGAATCTATTGAGCCGTCTCCATCAAGGTCTGAATATGTGAGTCTTACATTATTCCAGATATCCTTATACTGATATACATAATCAAATCCTTGAGATAAATCACTTTGATTTTTTGGTTCTATATATCCTTCAGGATGGTTTATAAATTGGAGTTTTTCTCCAGCTCTTTCTATTTTTTCATAAATATAGTTTCCACTATAATAGGTATAAGTTGTCCCTGATCTCTGTGATACTTCTTTAGAGAGCTTATTGCCATTTGCATCATATACATATTTTAAATAGCCCTGTAGTATGGAATTTTGTATATGAGTTGGTAAATTAAGGTGATTATAGGTAATATCCTGAATCCCCTTATTCCGATCAGTGGTCATATTTCCATTAGCATCATAGACATAGTCATCATTGGTATTGGTCCCATCTTTAAAGCCTTCATTTTTATTTGCGGCATCTGCTACTTTTCTTAGTTTATTCCCTTGATCATAAGTATAGGTTAGATTGTCTAAGTTAAAATTAGCAGAACTTCCTGATCTAGAGAGTTTGGTGATATTTCCATTTTTATCATAAGTAACATTTGACAAATGATAAAATGGCAAAGAAAAATCTGCTTTAGTAATTCTGTTTAAAGCATCATAATGATATCGATAAGAACGTTTGGTAGTCCCCGCATCATTAGCTGTTTTCCAATGCGTTTCACTGATGTTTCCATTATACAATAGTTTGGCAGCTCCCTGAAAAGGATAGGTAGTAGCATCACTAGTATTATAATTGATCTTAAAGGTAAATAGATCACTCCCTATATTGTCTATATCATTGATCCCTGTAAGCCATCCACGTACATTGTATGTATAATCGACTGTTTGTAGAGGAGCTTGCTCTGCATTCCCTACTTTTTTGCTTTCTAGCTGTCCCAATTCATCATAGGTATTGTGTACAATCATCTCTTCTGTAGAAGCACCTATTTTTTGTTTCTGTGTCAATAATCGCCCCATATGATCATAGGTAAAGGTATCTGTAGTCACAATTGGAGCATTGCCATCTTTGGTATGGGTGGTTCTAGTTTTAAGTACTTTACCTGCAAAATCAAGTTTACTCTCTACAATGTCTACTGTATTTAAATAATCATTGGTGCTATGTATATAGATAGGTCTTCCCTTTTGATCATAATAAGTAACAATAGTAATCCAATCATTGGTGCCTAAAATTTTTACTTTAGATCCAGTTGGCAATCCTTTTACTGCTGTATCTATGTTTTGTTCTAATACGGTTGCAGGATTAGATACACCAGGATTAAAGACATAATTATCATAATAATTAATAGTTAAGATCTCATCAAAGCTTGTAGGGTATGCATTTTTGCTATAATAGACTTCGGCACCAACATAAGTATTGGCAGTGTTTGTTTTAATCACAAACTGCGAGGTGGTATTGTTAGCAGCTGCTTGTATGGATGTTCTTTTAGCACTATTGTTTTTATCAATCCCTGTGTAAGCTACTCTCCCAAAGGCGTCATAGACGGTAAAGAGCCATTCATTTTTCGCTTCTTGATTTGCATCCTGAGTCATAATGGGTTGATCGAGCTTATTATAAACAATATACTCCCATCCCTTACCTGGTATTTTCTTTTCGATCAGTCGGTTTCTGTGATCGTATTTGTATTGATAACAGAGTTCGTTTAACTCTGTCGTAGA
>CANLRN010000128.1 GCA_947493495.1 uncultured Aquimarina sp. | reverse complement strand
AAATGCAAAAGTTTGGCTTAGTGCTTATTCGAAAGTAATTGTTTACCTTCTGCCCTAAATGCCATATATTTAACGTTAGCTAGCATTAAAGAATAATCGTGAAAAAAATAAAATTAAGGAACTGGAAAAAACACGGATTTGAATTTTTATCGATTTTCATAGCTGTTGTTTCTGCTTTTGCATTAAATAATTGGAATGAAAACAGAAGAGATGCTCGCTCTGAAAACAAAATTCTTACAGAAATATCAAATGGACTTGAAAAAGACTTGGATGATATTAAACTGAATGTAGGAGGACATAAAACTGGAATTTCTGCTTGTAACTATTTCCGAAAAGCATTTGTAGATAAAAACATTGAAACTGACTCATTGATGTATCATTACTTCAATCTTACACGAGATTTTGTATCTATTCAAAATATTGCTGGGTACGAAACTTTGAAATCTAAAGGACTTGAATTAATAAAGAATGATTCTTTAAGACTTAAAATAATATCTATTTACGAGTATGACTATAATACTTTACGAAAGCTAGAAGAAGAATATTCTGAAATGCAATTTCAAGAAAACTACTTTAAAGAAATTAACGAAGAATTATCACCAAATTTTAAAATTGATAACAACGGAAACATAATAGGAATTGATTCCCCAATAAAAATTCAAGAAAATAAAAGAAATAAATTATTGCTTTACCTGTGGAAAATTCAATCGAATAGAATCTTTATTCTTAAATATTATTCGGAAATTGAAAAGAAAATAAAGGAACTAAGAGAAAATATTAATAATGAAATAAAACGCTAGCTAACAATGGCTATAGTTAATACGGGTTTGGTGCTTAACCCAAAGTTTAGAGCTTTAAACCAAGTCCGCCAAATCTTTTGATTTGGCTTTAGAACAAAAAAGATAAAAACAAAATAAAAAGCTTTGGCTAAGTGCTTTATCGAAAGTTCACTACTTTTAATTCCCGTACTAACCATAGCCGAGACGTTAGCAAAAATGGCTCCCCAATATTGCAGAAAAAAATTTGCTGAATAAAATAACGGAATCTGAAACCAATCTTTGCGCTGAATTCTTTACTCGACTCTTAATCTGATCACAAAGCGGAACTAACCAAACTTTGCCCTGATTTCTAGCCTGATTCGCAATCTGACTGCTGACAATTATACTCGGAATCGTATACTGACAATCGTTGTGAAAAAATTACCAACCCAAAACTAAATATTACGGTTGGCTGTTTATCGAAACGGTGTTGCGAAACATCACGGCATTATGCGATTACTCAAAACTGTCGCCACATTTGCTAACAAAATGTATAGTTCATTGCTGCTGATTTTCCTCCGGAAAATCTCCGCGCTGAACAAAGGTTCGCTACTTTTTACTAACTTAGTCCTTCCAGCAACGAAACCATACACAAACCGTTGGCATTAATTAAACGGAATGAAAAAATTGGGATTAATATTTGGAATAATAATCGGATTAATTGTTTTCGACGCTTTTGGTAAAAAATCAAAAGGAAAAATAAATCAGAAAATATCTGCAATCGAATTTGTGTCTGAATTAGAAAAATTAGAATACTATAAGTATGCTGACGAAAAAAATATTGATAGCTTAAAAAATGACCTAATCGAAAATTACGACCCAACAAATGAATTGGTTTCTATTTGGGATGATGATACAGGGGTTCCTCTCGACTACAGATATTATTGGTGCGATGGAGAAACTGTTTATGAAGAAGGAGGATTTACAGAACTATTAGAACAAGTCAAACCGACTTTTGACAAAATTGGATTGAAAATTAATGTTACTGATCATTTCGAGAAATGGGATGATAAAAACAAATGGTTGAATCATAGAATAACGATAAACGGAACTGAATACGTAATTTTTAAAAACTTTAAAGATTATGGCTGGGGAGAAGCAGTAATGAGGTTTGCTCAAATCATAAATAAAGAAGCAGAAAAACAAAATATCGAAGAAAAAATTTATTTAGCTTCTGGTGGAAATGACGGACGACTGATTTTCTTAACTAAAAGATTGTATGACTATATTTATAGTGTTTACACTAACGAAGAATGGAAACCTTTAGAGGTAACAGAATGGATGAAAGTTATGAGTATTAAACCAATGAAACTGAATTAAAAAAACTAATGCCAACACTATATATAGCAAATAGGGCGGTTTAAGTTGGTTCGAAAAGGCTGTGTTTGTTTGTTATGTCGCCAAATCTTTTGATTTGGCTTTATAATGAAAAAGATAAATCAAAATGCAAAAGTTTGGCTTAGTGCTTAATCCAAAATAACTGTTTATTTTCTGCCCTAAATGCCATATATTTAACGTTATGTGCAAGCTGAAAAAACGGCTCGTAATAGAATATAATGACCGAACAAGCAATAATAAAACAAATTGGAAAACCAGCGGAAATTGACTTTCGAAAACCGAAAGCAGTCGGAAGTGCTGGATTTTATCTTAAGTCATTTAAAGCTAAAAATCCTGAATCTGAAAATCTGAATCTGGATTCAAAATGCAACTTTGAAAAGCGGACAGGTGGACTTTTATTACGTGCGAATTATTCCAATAAACTGACCGCAATTCCAATTCCGAAAGAAAGTCTAATCGAAATTACAATCACAAGAGGAAAAGAAACGATTGACCCATTTTTTCTATCGCCAATGTGGATTTTATTAAAACTTAGAGTTTCAAAATTGTACGCTCGATATTTTAGATTTAGACTTCATGAATATTCAATTGACCAAATGGAACTGAATATTAAAACGACTGATTATGAAATGGATTTAATTGCAAATGGATATTTATTTGAGCGACAATTAAATTTTTTTGAAAACCTGAACTTTGGAAATAAATTAAAAATTGATGACAGATAATGCAGATTTCATAGCTGAATTAAAATATAGAACGTTTGAACAAGGTGGACGCAGAACACCTACGAATTCTGGCTATCGTCCGCAATTGAAATTTGATTTTACAGAAATGCAGACTTCTGGACATCAATTTTTCATCGGAACAGATTCTGTAATACCTGGAGAAACTGTTTTAGCTCAAATCGGAATGAATTCGACTCATTCATATGAAAACAAATTAGAAATCGGAATGGAATTTGAATTTCGAGAAGGAGCAACAATTATCGGAACTGGACAAATAACTGAAATAATTAATAAATCGTTGGAAAAGAAAAAAGCCAGCACATAACACGGCGTATAAAACATAGCTAATAAGTGCTTAACCAAAAGGTTTGTGTATATTTAGAAAGTCCGCCAAATTTTTAATTTGGCTTTTTAAAAGAGAAAAAATTAAAAACAAAATATAAAAATTCGGCTCTGTGTTTATCAGAAAAGTTAGTGTCTTTTTACACGCTACGTTTCATACACAAGTCCGTTATGTGCAATATGAAAACCCGCTTGAAATAAGGATGAAATTATTCGACAATATATTTAACAAAAAGAAAACAGCTAAAGCTTCAGAACTGACAACAATAACTAGGACTGAGACTTTTGAGGGATTTTCAATTCCTGGAATAATTCATAATATGCAATACCATTTTACGGACATACAGGTTTATAGCGATGGCTTAATTTCTTGTTGGGAAATGGTTGATTTATCAATGCTGAAAGATAAAATAAGTAAAGGGTGGATTGTAACAAAAATACCTGACGGAGAATCAATTTCAATATTTAGTTTAGGACATTGGCAAATTGAACAAGGTAAATGGGAGCACACAAAAGAGTCGTTATATGAGTTCATTCAATCATTAGTAAAAAGGTTAAATCCAACCTTAGAAAACCTTCATGATTATAAAGGGAATAACTCAAAAATAATCGGTAAAGCGAGTGTTGCAAAACACTTCATCCCATCTCCAAAGCCATATCATTATGATGACCCTGAATCAATACTTCCTAATAAAGTTAATGGAGAGAAATTTCATTTTTTCTATAGAAACAATGATGATAAAACATACTTAACTGAATTGTCAATTTATAAAAATGGACGAGTAGAACTAACTAATCTTCCATCAAAAAAAGTGTTAGACATTTCGGATGTAAAAGACTTAATGGATAAAGAACTCTTAGTGACAGACCTAAAAATTGGTGAGACTATCACTATCCTAAATTTAGGTTCTTTTAAAATCAAATCAGGCAGTGGTGTAGACATAAAGTTTAAACTGAACGAACTGATGGATAAACTAAATGAACTGAATGGTAAAGAAAATAGTATTGCAAAATGTGCAAGAATATTTGAAGAATATAAAAGGAATCCGACTGTTAAACTAAAAAATGAATTAAAAGAAACTTATGAAACTGTTCCTGAACATCAACGCATTTTTGTGGGAACAATGGACACTAAAGACTATGAAGTTCGACAAATAATATATGGTGATGTAGTAAAAAAGGAATGGGAAGATGATTATGGATATGAATATCCTTATGACGATATGCCAAAACCAAAAGATGAATAAAAAGCACATAACAATTTGTATAGTTCATAGCTAGCCTACGGCATAGCTACGCACCATACAAGGAACGTTGTAGCACATTTGAATAAAACTTTGGAAATAGTTGAAAAAAAAATACAAGATTGGATTAAACCTTATGCAACAATAGTAGGAGATAAATTAAATGTTGATGAAAGTCTAAGAGAAACTAATCCTTCTGAATTTTATTTAAGGTTAACCTTGCCAAGTCAATTTGAGAGTTATGCAATCGCATTACATTCATTTTGGATTAACCACAGCATCCCTATTGAAAAAGTGGTTGCGAACGAGAACTCTAATGAGGAATTTCCCGAAGAAGAATATTCAAGAATTAACTGGAAAGAATTTTGCCTAAAAAAAGGGCGTGAATTTGACCTGAATAGAGAATTAGATTCCAGAATCAAACATACTGACAGCTATGACAAACAGCTGAATAATGAATTATATCCTGGTGAAGGACTTATGGATAAGGAACACTTATTAAGTCTAACAGAAGTTGTTAAAGAAATGTACGGAAATCAAGTTATCGATTCATTTTACACTTTTCTATCAACAAAAAATTGGGAGAAAGATTTAATTTATTCAGGGCAAATATCTGAACTGCCAAAATTGTTCGAAATTGAGAACTTGAGATTAACACCAAGCCTTATTTATCCAATTGAGCGGAATTGGGTTGTGAATACGGACTATGATTTACCTTTTTCAACGATTGGTGGAGAAACAGAATTTATATCGGAACTCTCTAAAAGAAATCCGAACGAAATAATAATTATTAACCGATAAAAAACGTGCTACAACAATGGCTATAATTAATACGGATTTTGGTGTTTAATCCAAAGTTCAATGTATTTTTATAATGTCCGCCAAATCTTTTGATTTGGCTTTGAAAATGAAAAAATTAAAACAAAATAAAAAGTTTTGGCTAAGTGCTTAATCGGAAAATAATCGCTTATTTATTCCCGCACTAATCATAGCCTGAGCGTTACCAGTAATTCAAAACCAATGATTTGGAAATAACAAAATCTGACATAAAAAGACTAATAAAAGTTAAGAAAAAAGACACCTTTATTAATCATTTTTTGACAGTATTTACTCGTGACTTTAAAGCAAAAGGAGAGGTTCGATCTTCCGAAATAAGCTTTTGGAGTCAAAGTTACTGGACTGGACCAGCTTACCCAGTTTTTACCTTTAAACTAAATACCGAAAATCATTTAATTGACATAACTGACAGAATCAATCCAGTAGGTCGAATATTTTATATAGGTTTTATTTTGTTTTTGACATTTCTTTTTACCCCAAGAGATTTGAATAGTATTAACTGGAGTGGATACTGGCCCATTTTATTAGCCACAATATTGTTTATGGGATTTTTCATATTTGTTACTACTAAGCTATATCAATTTGAGAAAAAACAACAATTAAAAGAAATTTTTGAAATATTGGACATTGAAATAGAGAATGAGAAGATTGAAAAAGAGTGGTCATGGAAAAATATTTTGATTAGAATGTTTACTTATCCTTTTTGCATATTTCTTATTGGACTTAATATTTTTTTAATTATACCTGAGGGCAATTTTGGATTAGCATTAGGTAGTTTCGGATTTGTTGGATTCTATCTGTTTACTGACCTGAAAATGATATTTCGAAAAAAAACTGGTAACAATGTATAAGAAAACATAGGGCTTTTAAGCTTAATCGAAAGATCAGTATTTATTTGCAAAGTCACCAACTATAAAATTTGGCGTTTATAGTAGAAAAGATAAAAGCAAAATATTTATATTTAGCTAAGTAATCAACCGAAACGGATGCGCTTATCACCTGCCCTACGTTTCTTATACTGAACGTTACCATTTATAGCGGTACGTTAAAGGCACATAGTTTACAAAGTTAAAGGGACATAGTTTACACTTTTTCAAGTTATAATTTGAGACAAA
>CANLRN010000127.1 GCA_947493495.1 uncultured Aquimarina sp. | reverse complement strand
ACCCAGACCAAAAGTAAAACCCAGTAAAATCAAGGGGGCTGACCAATCAAAACAATAAAATGTGTCAAACTCAAGAAGAAATCCCGCTAACTGTGAATAAAAAAACGTATATTTAAATTACTAACCATAAAAACACAAAAATGAAAACAACTGTCAAAATTTTTACGTTTCTATTTCTCGTTGGAGTATTATCCTGTACAGACAAGAAAAAAGAAGAAGCAGAAACAAAAGCAGCTGTGGAGGAAATAGAAGCTGTAGAATCTGAAGTAGAAAAAATTTCGGTAGAAATAGATAAAAAAGCATCAGAGTTAGAGGATTCATTAAAAGATCTGGATGATATCTAATCTATACAATTACTAATTAAATTTTCTATACTCAGTAGATATACTAACTTTAAAATACATCAAAAAATGAAACTATTTAGAATAATAATGGTGTTGATAATGGTTTTTTTATTTGGAAATCATATTGCCATAGCTCAAGGAAAATCAAAACAAGCTAAAGAAAACGTAGCAAAAAAGAAAGCAAAGGGGAAAGAAAAGATAAAAGAGGTCAAAGAAGGGGTTAATGATAAAATTGGTCAAGAAAAACAAAAAGGAAAGGATAAAGTAAAGGAAATAAAACAGAAGGGCAAGGATAAGGTCAAAGAAGCAAAAGAAAAAGGCCGAGATAAAGTTGATGAACTTAAAGAAGAAGGAAATGAGTTAAATAAAAATGCAGAAAAAAAACTCGAAAAAGAAGCGAAAAAAACAGAAAAAGAGGCCGCTAAAGCTGAGAAAAAAGTAAAAGGAAACGCTTATGGAAAAGATAAAGAAGGTCTTAAAGGGAAAGCATATGGGCAAGCTAGAGCTCAGAATGCAAAATCTAAGGTCAAAGAAAATGAGGATAAACTTGATAACGAAGAACGAAAATTACAAAAAGGAAAAGATAAAATTGAAGCTGCAAAAGCTAGATTAGTTAAAGCAAAAGAAAAAGAAGGAGAGGATGCTTTGACTCCAGAAGAAATCGCCGAGAAAGAGCGTAAAATTACTAAAGCAGAAGAAAAACTAAAAGCATTGGAAGAATCTCTTATGAATGGGAAGAAAAAAATAAAAGAAGAAAAAGATAAACTAAATAAAGTATATCCAAAAGAGCAATAAAATCACTCTTAGCTCTAGTAAACGTATGAATTTTTATTGACTGAAAAGAGTTTCAAGAGATTAAGTTCATACGTTTTTTTATGTAAAAAAGAATTCTGATCGTTTTTTAAAGAGAGCTTGCACTATCTTAGATTAATAATATTCTGTAATTTTAGGCTTTAAAAAGTAGAAACTTAGAGATGTAGAGTAGAATACCTAAGGAGGCTATTTTTATTGAAATATTATACGCATAATCTTATGAAGAAGTTTTTATATATCCTTGCGATTACACTTATTTTGTGTTCCTGTAAACGAGAAAAATCAGAAAAGTCATTGTTTTTTAAAAGTGGGATGTGGAAAGCCTCTTTAGAAGTACAAGATGATCAGCAATTACCATTTTTGTTTGAAGTGTTTGAGGATCAAAGGTTAAAAATTTTTAATGCTGAAGAAATTATTGATGTTGATGAAATTTCGATCACAAAAGATTCTATCTATATTAAATTTCCTGTTTTTGAAGGATATGTAGCTGCTAGATTTTTGGATTCAGTCACTATTTCTGGAAGTTTTATCAAAGAAAGTTTGGATAGAGTAGTTCCTTTTAGAGCAAGCTATGGAGTAGACGATAGATTTGAGATTAGATCAAAGCCTATGGCTGATATTACAGGGAATTGGGAAACTATCTTTAGTAAAGATGTTCCAGAAGACCAGTATATGGCTAAAGGTATTTTTAAGCAAAACGGAAATATAGTTACAGGAACTTTTAGAACTACTACAGGAGATTATCGATATCTAGAAGGAGTACTTAATGATAGTATACTACAATTATCAGCCTTTGATGGGGCTCACGCTTTTCTTTTTACTGCAAAAGTAACGGATAGTACAATGAATGGTCAATTTTATTCGGGGAATCATTGGAAAGAACCTTTTACTGCTATCCGTAATGAACTATATGAATTACCATCTGAAGATTCTTTAACTTTTATTAAAGAAGGCTATGATAAATTAAGATTTAGTTTTCCAGATGCCGACGGTAATCAAGTGTCTCTATCTGATGATCGTTTTAAAGATAAAGTTGTCATAGTACAAATTATGGGAACTTGGTGTCCTAATTGTATGGATGAAACTAAATATTATGTAGACTATTATACTAAAAATAAAGATAAAGATATAGCGTTTGTGGCACTGGCATTTGAATATGCTAAAACTCCAGAAAAAGCATTTACAGCGATTAAACGATTGCGCTCTAAACTCCAAGTGCCATATCCCATTCTTTTAGCTCAATACGGTACATCAAATAAAAAAAAGGCACAAGAAAAATTACCAATGCTTACTCATATACTCTCTTATCCTACTTCTATTTTTATAGATAAAAAAGGAAACGTACGTAAAATTCACACAGGGTTTAATGGACCAGCTACAGGTCAAAAGTATATAAACTTCACGAAAGATTTTGATAGTTTTGTTAATCAGTTGTTAAAAGAAACTGTTGATCAATAAGTGATTATGCTTTATTTAACTACTTTAACACTACGGTAACATACGAATTGATAATTAGCTATTATTATTGCGCTGGTATGATTTTTATTCATACAGATTTCATATATATAATAGATAACAAAAAAAGCCATGAAAAAATTTAACATCACTATTGTAACTATTGCTTGTGCAATATTTTTATTTACTACTCATACGTATGCTCAGTTAACAGTCCCAGAAGCAAGTCAGCGTGCTAAGGTATCACAGCGAGTAGGTATTACAGATATTACGATAGATTACGGTCGACCGAGTGTAAAAGAACGCGAAATATGGGGTAAATTAGTACCTTATGGTTTTAATAATCTTGGATTTGGGACCTCGACATCTGCACCTTGGAGGTCTGGAGCTAATATGAATACAACCATAGAATTTTCTCACGATGTAAAAATAGAAGGTAAAGATATAAAAGCAGGAATTTATGGATTGCATATTGCATTAAAAGAAGATGGAGGAGCTACGATCATTTTTTCTAATAATATCAGTTCTTGGGGGAGTTATTTCTATGATGAAAAAGAAGATGTACTTAGGGTGGATGTCAAAACTAAAGAAGCGGCACACACAGAAACGCTCACGTTCTTATTTCCTTCATTTGAGGCTAATAGCACAATAGCAGCCTTACGCTGGGAGAAAAAAGAAATTCCATTTAAAATTGAAGTAGATGTAAATACTATTGTCATGCAGGGAATCAAAGATGATTTACGTAATCCTCTTGGGTTTACACAATCTAATTGGGATAGTGCGGCCAATTATGCATTTACAGCTGGGGATCTTGATCAAGCATTAGAATGGGTTAACAGTTCTATTAGTGGTAGTTTTTTTAGTAAAGAAACTTTTGGGAATTTATCTTTAAAATCTCAAATTCTAGCAAAACAAGGAAAAACTAGTGAGGCTATGAAATTTGTTGATAAAGCATCTGCATTAGGGAACGCCTCTGAGCTGTATCAATTAGGAACAGGCTTGATAAAGTTAGGACAAAAAGACAAAGCATTAGAAGTACTAAAAAATAATGTAAAAAAATCTGAAGGCGCCTGGCCATCTAATTATGGATTAGCAAAAGGGTATTCTGCTGTTGGAGATTATAAAAATGCTATTGAAGCTATCAATACATCTATGAATAAAGCTCCAGAAAGATTCAAAGGCAGATTGTCTGGAGAATTAGAAAAGTTGAAAAAAGGAAAAGATATAAATTAGATATTAGTTCTTTGAATTCATCTTGACTTTTTGTTTTTTTAACAAAAAGTCAAGATGAATTGTTTAAAAGATAAACTAATCGATTGTTATGAATATTTTAAAATGCTCTCACCAAATTCTAATACGATATGTTTTATTAGTATTTTTTATATCTGGATGTTCTAACAAACCAGATATAAAATGGAAACCTATTTTTAATGGAGAGAACTTGGATGGGTGGATTGTTAAATTTGCAGGAGAAGATACAAATGATTCGTATCTAAATACTTTTAGAATTGATGAAGGAATCCTTAAAGTAGACTACTCAGAGTATAAAAAGTTTGATGATAAATTTGCTCATTTATTTTTTAATCAAGAATTGAGTCATTATAGATTGAGATTAGAGTATAGGTTTGTTGGAGACTCAGTGTCAGGAGCATATCCATGGGTATATCTAAATAGCGGGATTATGTTACATGCCCAACACCCAAATACTATGTCCAAGAAACAACAATTTCCTATTTCATTAGAAATGCAATTTCTAGGCAGTGACAATGCTATAAAACAAACTACAGGGAATGTGTGTACACCTGGAACCCATATAATGATAGATGGAAAATTAGAGAAGAATCATATAGTCCAGTCTACATCTAATTTTTATGAGAGAGATGACTGGGTACGTGCAGAGGTAGAAGTATTAGGAGATTCAATTATACATCATAAGATTAATGGAAAAATTGTAATGACATACCATCATCCCAGTATAGGAGATATGGATTGGATTAAGGAACGAATTCCAGAAAAAATGGAGTATTGGAAACCACTTCAAGGAACTCCATTAAAAAAAGGATATATTGCATTACAAGCAGAAGGTCACCCGATCCATTTTAAGAATATTGAGTTAATGGATTTGAGTGCTATATATAAGAACTAGATAAAATTAACTCTATCATTATCCAAAATTTTTGTAAAATGAATAAAGTTTTTCAATATGTATTATTGAGTATTTTATTGTACTCATGTAATGACTCCGAACCCGCCCATACAAAACCACCTACAATTAATACCAAACAAGTTTATGAGTCTAATTGGGAATCTTTATCTAAACATAAAGCAGATCCAGAGTGGTTTCAGGATGCTAAATTCGGAATTTATTTTCATTGGGGGTTATATAGTGTGCCGGCTTATGGTACAGAGTGGTACCCTTATTTTTTATATAGAAAAGACAGACCAGATTTTGCAGCATACCACGAAAAAAAATATGGCGCATTAGAAGAGTTTGGTTATCATGATTTTATTCCTTTATTCAAAGCAGAAAAATTTGATCCCGAAGATTGGGCTGATGTTTTTACATCTGCTGGAGCAAAATTTGCTGGTCCAGTGGCTCAGCATCACGATGGATTTGCTATGTGGGATAGCGATATAAATCCCTGGAACGCTAAAAATATGGGCCCTAAACGAGATGTAACAGGAGAGATTCTAACGGCTCTAAAAAAAAGAGGACTTAAAACAATGACTTCATTACATCATGCTAGATTGAGACAACGGCACGATGGGGATTCTACCAAGTGGGATACTTATAATAGTCATTATGCGTATCATCCAGATTACCCAACATCTTCTGATGATCCTAACTTAAAAAAATTCTATGGAAACCTTTCGCAAGCAGAATTTGATACATATTGGCTAGACCAAACAAAAGAAGTGGTAGATAAATATGCCCCTGATATATTATGGTTCGATGTATGGTTAAATCATATTGCCGAAGATAAAATTATAGAGATGTCTTCTCATTTTTTGAACAATGCACTACAAACAGGACAAGAAGGGGTTTTGGTAGCAAAACACGATGATTTACCTAAAAATATAAGTGTTCTCGATATAGAGCAAGGTGGCAAAAGAGATGTTTCAGAGACTGTATGGATGACAGATATCACGATTAGTGATAAAGGGAGTTGGTGTTATACAGATGGTCAGGTATATAAAACACCTCAGATTTTGATCAGAAATATGATTGATGTATGGAGTAAAAATGGAGTAGTTTTGCTTAATATTTCTCCAAGAGCCGATGGGGTAATTAATAAAGAACAACGAATAATTTTATCAACCATTGGTCATTGGTTAGATATTTATGGAGAAGCGGTATATTCGAGCAGGCCTTTTCATATATATGGCTTTGGAAATGCAAAAGCCGAAGACGGAGCGCACGGTGGACAGTCTGCCAAAGTAACGTATGGGGTTGATGATATCCGATTTACTACTTCAAAAGATAAAAAAGCATTGTATGTTTTCGTTTTAGGGAAACCCAAACCTGGTCAAGAAGTACTACTGCATAAAGTAAATAATATTGGATATGGTCCAGCTTCTCCAGTGAAGCGTATTATAGAATTAAAATCCAAAACTGAAGTAGCTTGGAGTAAGAATGAGGTTCGTTATAGCTTAATAATGCCTGATATAGAGTATAATGAGATTGCCAATGTGTTTAAAATAGAATTAGAGTAAGTTTATAAAAGAAGTGTTATACGATTTACGGATGAGAATTTCGTAAAAATAATGGTAAGGATTTTTTGCTAGATTGATGAATCAAATTAAAGAAT
>CANLRN010000126.1 GCA_947493495.1 uncultured Aquimarina sp. | reverse complement strand
CAGAGCGAGAATAACGATTTTAAAGGATGGCATACCAAAGGAGGAAGCAAAATTGAGCTGAATGACACCAAAGGTGGTGAGACCATTACTATAACCGATAAAAACGATAATCTTATCCATATTGATACAGTAAAAAGTAATATAACTGTTACTGCAATGGAGAAAATAACGTTCAATGCCAAGAATTTTGAATTGAATGTTAAAGAAAATGCGGTATTTAATATTGGTAAAAATACTGAAATGCATACTACAGAAAACCTTGAGGTTTCTTCAAAGAACACGAATGAAATTATAGAAAGTGAAAAACATATTCAGGTTGGTGGATCATTGACACAATTATCAGCTGAAACAGAAATACAAAGTGATGGTGATCTTAAATTATCTGGCGGAGGTACAGCTTCTTTTAATGGAGGGAGTGATGTAAAAATAAGTAAAGGGTAATTTATGTCACGTAGATTATTTGATTTAACGATAAAAGAATGGCAAGGGTCTTTCCCAAAAGAAGGAACCTCTCATTTTATTTTTTCTGCTACCATTAATAAAGGAACTAATTCTGTTCTTACTAAAAATATGCTACGAGAATTTACCGTTTTTTGTGAGTCTAATGATGATAATGGATTTTCCAGAACTGTTGTATTAAAAACAAATAATTCTGATGTTAAAAAGAATGCAGGATCTTCTTCGGTGACAACCCTTCTGAACACATTATTTTCTGTATATGATACTACTACTTTAAAAGTAAAATTTGATGGAACTATTCTAAAAATTGAAAATCATTTACAAATCTTAAAAGATTGGAAAAAAATAAAGAAATGTATAGAAGAAGAATATAAAGGCAATTTCATAAGAAGATTTATACGTTCTGTAGATAGTAGGTTAGAAACAGAAGAAAAAATGATCAGAGATATCAATAGCTTTGAAAATTTTGGGTTATTATTTCATCCTATTTATGGAAAATATGATAATATTTCTAATATAGTTAAGGAGTTTGAATTTGTTGGAATAAATAAAAAATATTTAATTCGAGAAAATATAAAAATAGCAGAATTAAATGATACTAATGTTATCCTTAAAGTTAAGAATGACAAAAAAAATAGTGATCAGTTATCTTATTCAGGAAGCTATACGATTCATAGTTCTAGTCAATGGATAGAAAAAGTAGTAATCAATATTAAAGAGAGTTACAATAATGAGAACTATTTAAGTGAATTTAACTTACAACAAAAGGTATAGTTATGGCAGAAAAATATGTAGTTGATGGTGCTAAGATTAAGTGTTCACTTTGTACCAAACCTGAAGGCAAATTAATAGTTACTTCTAATCAGATTAAGTTACAAGATAAACTATGGGCTACAGAGGCAGATAAGGGAAAGCCTAATTTGATGTTTCAGGGTAATTGTACTAAATTCAGTAACAACCCTCCCCCATGTACTGGAGTAATTGCGCCAATTCAATGGCAAAATACGGCTATGGGGATTACTATAGATGGAAAAAGTGCTTTATTAGAAAGTTCTACAATTATGTGTGCCACGGGTGGAGTACCGATTACTATAGAAGACCCTGCTCAAAAAGATACTCCCACTGATATTCCTCCACTGACACCTTTGGAAGATGTAAAATTAGTGATTGGTGTGGATGGCCCTTTTATTGTTGAAGAAAAAACAGCGTCTGATGAGTAAAATTGTAATAGTTGATAAAGAATATATATTTCAAGCTTCCTCTTTTAGTACAGATTTGACTGATGCAGAAAAGAAAAAAGTCGAATGGGCTTGGAAAAAAGAAGAAGGGCAAATACAGTACTTTGAAAAACAAGGGTTTATAGATGATAATGGAATTGTTTCTAAAAATATTTCATTTGATAAAAGTTTAGCTGGAGAAACAGTATATGTCATGCCTTTTTTAAAAGAACCAGACCCTTCCATTAGTATTATTGTAGAAGTTGAAAAAGTAAATATAATATTCTTAACCTTCGATGACGGTATACAAGAAGGAACTGAAGAAGTTTTGAAAATATTAAAAGAAGAAGGTGTAAAAGGAACGTTTTTTCTAACAGGAGTACATTCTTATTTCTCTTATGATACAGACAAGAAAAAAACATTAGCTGCTTTAAAAGAAATTTATGAAAATCATGCAATAGGAAATCATAGTTATTCTCACGCCAATTATTTTTATACCTCCTATTATAGAAAAGGTGGTGTATTAAAGGATAACCAAAATAATAGAAGAAGTGTAAAGGATGATTTTATAAAAAACAAAGACTTAATAAAAAAGTATATTAAAGAAATTGATAAATCGTATTCAAACGACCTTATGTTAGCAAAAAATCAAACGATTCCTTTAGCAAGATTCCCAGGAACAAATACTTGGTTTGTAGATGAAAATCTTAAAGACATAAAATCTACAAGTAGAGGAAGAACATTTGAATTTGCACAAAAAGATTCTAAGGAAGAAGCAGAAGAACTCTTTAAGTTAGGTTATAAAATATTTGGATGGGATATAGAATGGCATATGACATTTGATTTAGCTGGAGTTACAAGAAATAAAATTCTTGAAAATGATAAGGTTGATTATTCAGATGATGAACAAGCACATCCAGATCATATTGATCTTTATTCAGAGGAACACATAGAAAAAGACAGGCTAACGGATTCGTGGAAGACTGTAAAGGAAGAAGTATTGGATTTTGCACATCATAGTTCATTACAATTGTTTGATGATAATTCTAAAAGAGAGAAGAAAGTTGTTTTATTAATGCATGAAAGAGCCTTCAGGAATAGGAGTGACAATAATGCTGTTGAAAGTGAAAAACTTAGAAGTTTAATTAAAGAACTAAAAAAATTAGGCGCTAAGTTTAGAACATTAGAAAATTATTAAGATGAAGAATAAATTTATAAAAAAAACAGGCATCATTGCTTTAATCATTCTCATAATTCCATTGGGACTGTTAGTATTTAAAAATATTCATCAATCTAATCAATTACTTACAATCAATAATATTATAAAAAATAATGAAACTATTATTGCTTCCGGTAACTTAGGGTCTTTTCCTATTTTATTAATGTCTAATGATAATGGTCAAACTTGGAAACAGAAAAGTCTAGGTTACTTATCCTCCTTAGTTTCCAGTAATTCCCACTATTTGTTAGAAAATAATGGAGGAATGATATGGGTAAATGAATCTAAACCTTGTATAGAATGTGATTTTAGCAACAAAGTTATAAATTCCTATTATAGTAACGACTTTGGAGAAAGTTGGGAATCCATACCCTTTTTTAAATCATTTTTTTCTAGTAATCAAATGCTAAAGTTTTATAACAATACTGAAGGAGAAATAATAAGCCTCAGTGAAGAAAGAACTGTTAATTATAGCACTATTGATGGAGGAGAAAAATGGAAGAAAGGAAGTCTTGATAAAAAACCTGAGAAAGACAAAAATCAATTGTTTAAAATAAGAAAAGTATATTTCAAAAAAGAAGAAGATAAATATATTTTACGAATAAAAGAAAAAGATTGTACTTATATAAGATTAGGTTTTTTATTAAGAAAAATGGAATCATTAGATTAGAATGTCTACGTAAGAATATACTATGAGTCAAGAAGCAGAAAAAATAAGTAATTACGAGAGTGAAGCTGTACAAAAGAATCATACGATTATGAAATCTAAGTTTGCAGAACGATATCAACGTATGCAAGACAGAAAAAATGATCGTGGTGTAGCTCCTAACTTTAATACGTTTGTTACCAATGCTGTTGATAAGCCTGGAGTAAAAGCAAAAGATAAAATAGTTGTTGCTAGCGTTAACGGACCAAAAGAAATAAAAGCTGGTGAAGTAGCAACCTATATTATAGCAACATATGATGGAGGGACTCCTGATGAAGCCTACAAAAAGAAAATTCGATGGAGTGTTTATATTGATGGAAAAAAAGATAACCGCATAAGGATACTTGGTATTGAGAAAAAAGATATTGAAGAAAGAACCATTGATATTTATAATGGTAATAAGAAAAACAAAGAATTCATTTTATACTCCAAGATTACTCCTACAGAGGATAAACTTGAGATTAAATTTTCAAAATGGTTAGACGGTAAAAAAGTCAAAATCGAAGCGCATATTGGGATGAATTCGTTTGATAGTAAATGTCAAGTAGAAACAACTATAAAAGCTAAACCAGAAATAATTTCCATCAATTGGGTAAATGCCAAAGAACAAAAGATAAAGTACACAGGGTACGATCAAGATGTATTTTTACAAGTTGAAACATTAGGATTAGAAGGCAAAGACCTTACTCTTGATATTTTAGATTATGATAAGGATAACGAAGATGACAAATTAGATTGGGGAGCAAATAGTATTAAGATTACTGGTAGAAAAACACTAAAACAATTTCCCGTAAAAAAAAGATCTGAATATGGATTACAATCTAAAGATGAAATAAGTCCTGGATTAGATTTGTATGTAGTTGTTAATAGTAGTGAACCATTAGAAAACTGTAAAGACAAATATGCCACCTATCTTGATCTCAATCCAGATGAAAAGGTCATCACCGCTTATTTTGCCGAGGAACGCAAAAAAGAAGTACAAAAAGGAGAAGAACCACCCAAACCCGAACCTAAAGAGGAAACTCCAAAAGAGCCTACGGAATATACGGTGGTAAAAGGAGATGATCTAGCTAAGATTGCTAAAAAAACAGGAGTACCCTATACTCAGATTATGGCAGCCAACCCTACAACAAAATGGGAAATATTGATACCAAAGAAAACTATACTTACAATACCTGTTAAAAAAGAAGAGTCAACACCAAAAGAAAAAGAGAAGGATACGAAAACAATAATTTATTATCAAAAAATAGATAGTGCTAGTTTAGGAAGTGAATTACAGTTAATAGCAGAAACTCAAAACCTAGAAGGTAAGACGGTTACGTTTAAAGTTTTTGAGAAAAAACCTTTATTGATCTCAGAAAAAGACACTCCCATATCACTACTAGTAGGAGAACAAGAGAAAACAGAAATAGAAGCTAGAGTAAACGATGGAAAAGCGCAAGTAGAAGTTATTCTACAAAGAAAAGAAGAGAAAGCTCAAAAAGAGTGGAAAGAGATACTGAGCCCGCCAGATGAGTGTATTGATGGGGTTTGGTATGATAGCTGCGATAACAAAAACATTAGAATGAAAGATGATGATACTCGTATTCTTACTGATACCGAGGATCGTTATACTCCATATATCAAAAAACACGAAAAGAAGAAAACCTATTTATGGTTACAAGTAATTTGCGAAGGGGATCAATATGATTTTGATAAAAAGTTTTTAAGGAGAACGGGATTAGAAGTGGCTTATAGTGACCGAGTGCCTTGGATGAAGTTTGCAATAAAGGAAATTGGAACTAAAGCTTATAAAGTAGGGCATAATCCCAGAATATCAGAATATTTTAATGCGTCTACTAATGGAAAAGGATGGAATGATGATACAAATTGGTGCGGAGCATTTGTAAGTTGGTGCGTAAAGCAAGCAGAATTTGAACCTCCAAAGATTTCCGCAAGAGCAGCAATGTGGCAATTTTGGAAACAGATAGATAAACCAATATATGGTGCAATCGCTGTAAGAGATAATGGACCAAATGACCCAGTAGATATTACTAACCCTATTTTATCGAAAAGAACTTATGGAGGAGCAGGGCATGTAACATTTATTGTTGGAATTAGCGAAGATGGAAATTATTATTTCTGTCTAGGTGGAAATCAAGGAGGACAAAGAAAAGCAAGACACGTTAAAATATCAAAATATCATAAAAGTAAAATAGATTGGTTTGTAGTTCCTCCCAATTACAAACCGACACAATCGGAATATAATCTAAAAGTTATGAAAGATAATGATGGAATTGAGATACTTAACGATAGTAATACAAAAAATTAAAAATTTATTTATGAAAAATAACCAATTCATTATTTTATCAATACTCTGTCTTATAATCAGTTGTAAAGAAAAAACTAAAAATATTCATGTTTCAAAAAAAGATACTTCACAGATAGAGGAAGTTAAAGAGATAAAAAACAAAGAAGAATCAATAAATCCACAAGAAATCAAATTAGTAGTTTTAAAATCTGAATCTGCAGGAAAAGAGTTTTTGGTTACAAAAGAAATTAAAGGAGAATTCATGATTGATCAGGATTACTCTGAACAGCTTATAGTAAATTTTAATAATTGTACTCTTACTTCGCCAAAAACGATTGGTCAGTCTAAAATTAAAGTATTTTCAAAAACATTAAACTATGGTGATTGGGATAATGATAAAGCTACTGATTGGGAATTTATATATCGAATAAATGAGGATGGACTGGATTACGTTATAAATTATGTTATTATTTCTAGTTGTCAATTGTGGGTAATTGAAAATGTGTTTTATGAAGATGAAGACACTTTCCAAGAGGAATATGAAGAAGAAATTTCTCATATTTCAAACATCAAGGGTGCTCATGATTATTACATACGAAATTTTAATTTCCAAATAGAAGAGCTGCCCAAAATGAATAAGGACTTAAAATCGCAGTCAATGATTTCGTTTAAAAAGTTTGTAGAAACCAATGGATATGCTAAGTAAAAACCTTTATTTAATTTACTATAAAAATATAGGTGGTAAGTCAAAAACGGAGTGTAATTCTTTTGAACATAAAAAAAGCTCTAAATATTTCTCTAATAGTGAAACAAATTAAAATTTTATTACTTTCTATATTCTTGTGTTTTACATTTTTATCAAAAGCTCAATCTAATCAATGTTCGTTTGAAAATTTATTAGAAACAGTAATAGTTGAGGATATTAAATATGTAAAGGATAATAGTATAATTAATTTGGAGAATGCTCTAAAATATGATCATAATGAATTTATAGGATTTATAGGTAAAAATAAAAAGCGCTTAAGAGTTTTTTTTACTCCTGACTTCCGCACTGGGACACCCAAGCTAAAAGTTAAAGATTTTAGATAGTAATTTTTGTTCTTCCGATAGGA
>CANLRN010000125.1 GCA_947493495.1 uncultured Aquimarina sp. | reverse complement strand
CTTTTGATAGAGTGCTTGTTGGTCTTCTAGTAGTAATGTTTCTAGAATGGATGCCTCAGTATCTTCTGATGTATCTAGCACCCAATTTTGATAGGCTAATAGTTGTTGTTTTCGCAATTGATTGCGCCACATATTTTTACAGATTCCAACAAAATAGGTATGGATAGATACTTTTATTTCTAGTTCTTCTGTACGTAATTTATGATAGAGTACCACCAACGCATCCTGAAAAACATCCTCTACATCTTCTGTACGGCCGTAGTGTTTTAAAATATACTTATGCACGTAGGGTAGGTTCTTTTTGTAAAAAGCCTTTAGGATATGATAATCCCCTTCTTTAATCCCCTGAATAATTGTTTGATTTTTTGTTGAGTTCATAGTTTCCCCTTTGTATAGCTAGATATTTACAGAAAGTTGCAAAATTGTTGTTATTTTTTGTGTTAACTTTATTGCCGATTGAGATCGATATAATTGTTTTTGTTTGAAGCAAATATATGGGGGAGAATTGCGTTATTGCAAGGGGAGTATGTCTAAATTCTAGAATTTAGACAAGAAATTTAAGCATTAAATGCGTTTAGTTTGACTTTTAAATTTGTACTTAAAATTTTCTACAAAAAATTGAACTTGTTAAACATAAAATATTGGTTTTTCATCCTGTTTATTCAGGTTCTTAGCTTGTTTGGGCAAGAGAATAGAAATAACTCTAAAGAGTTACTAATAAATAAAACGTATGAAGAACTTTATCTCAACGTTAATAAACTTAAAGATTCGAATTATCAAAAGGCAGAACTATATGCCAAGAGTTATATTCAGAAAGCCAAAAATGAAAATAATAATTTACAAATTACAAGTGGATACTATTTAATGGCGTTTTTAAATAGTAATGATGTAGATAAAGTTATTAATTTTTTAGACCAAGGTATAGAGTCAAGTAAAAAAGAGAATGGTAAAGTTTTTCCAGCACTTTTATATATGAATAAGGGTGGCTTACTTAAAGAAAAAGGCCTTTTAATAGAGGCCTTAGACAACTATTTTCTAGCAGAAGAATCCGCAGAAAAATCTAATAACTTTCATCTTTTTTATTCAGCAAAACATAATATCGCTTTAATTAAAAGAAAATTAGGCTACCTAAAAGAATCAAAGAAATTGTTAAAGCAATGTTTAAATTACGAAAAGAATAAAAAGAATAAAAAGAAAAAAGATTCTATTTCATATTTCATGTCAGTATACGAACTAATTAATACTTATAGGTATAGTAAAGATTTAGATTCAGTTTCAATATTAAATGAAAAAACTCTAGAGATTTGCCAATATAATGAGATGAAATTCTTGTTTAAAGTTAATGAGGCAATATTGAAATATCATGATGGAAAATATGAAGATGCATTGGAAATCTTTCAAAAAACTCTCCCGGATTTTTATAGAAAAGAAAATAGATTCTCTTTTGAAGATTATAATTTAATAGATATTCATTTGTATTTAAGTAAAACTTTAAGAGCTTTAGGTGAATTCGAATTAGCTGCTAAAAATTATAAAAAAACCGATTCATTACTCCAAATTTCTAATTATAAAATTCCTGAAAACGTAGAAGTCTATAAGGAGATTGTAGATTACTATAAATCTATTAATGATAGAGAAAATCAGCTTGTTTATATAAATAAATTAATAACTTTTGATAGTGTAATCGATCAAGATTTTAAAATCTTAAACGATAAAATAAAGTATGATTATGATTTGCCAAAACTTCGTAAAGAAAAAGAAGAATTAATATCTTCTTTTAAAGATTCAAAAAATAATTATTTGAAGCTATCTGGAGTTCTATTTATTCTAGTTAGTTTGGGTTTTGGTCTTTTTGTTGCGCAATACGTAAAAAGGAAGCAACAATTAAAAAAATTCAATCATTTTGTTGAACTAGATAAACAAAAAAAGAAGAAGAAAAATATCCAAATAATTGATACCAAAAATAGTGTTCTTCCAGAAAGAATATTGGAAAAGATATTTCAAAAACTTGAAGAATTTGAAAAAACTAAAAGTTATACTGAAGTTAATATAACTACAAACTCTCTTGCGAAACTATTCGAAACAAACTCCAAATATATATCAAAAGCTGTTCAGCATTTAAAAGGTAAGACTTTTATACAGTATATTAATGATTTAAGAATTGATTACGCTATAGTAAGAATTCAAAATGAAAAAATATTCCGAAAATATACGGTAAAATCAATGTCTAAAGAATCTGGTTTTAATAATTCACAGACCTTTTCTACTTGCTTTCATAAAAAAACTGGAGTTTATCCATCATTCTTTGTTAAACAAATTGAAAAAAAACAAAGTTCATTATGAGATGTATTTTTTCGTCCAAATTCTAGAATTTGGACTATAATTATTATTATTTTAATGAAATCATTATAACTTTGTAGCAATAAAAATTTAAAAACTTGAAATAATGAAAACAAAGAAAACAAAGCTTAATTTGAGTAAAACTAAAATAGCCAAACTTAATAGAAAAGAATTACAGTCTTTGCTTGCAGGTGGAACAGATGATCCTAAAAGTGATTGGCAAGGTCCGGATTGTGGAACTGGTGGCGATAAAACAAGATCGTGCCTTGAAAATTGTGACTAAAATAATAATATGAAAAAGAAGGTTCTATTTTCAGTGTTTTTAACTTTTATGATCTTAAGTTGCCAAAATGAAGTTTATAAGCCTTCTTTGCCAAAATCTATGTTAACAGTAGATTCTTATCATAATAAAAAAATTGAAGATCCCTACCGAAATCTTGAGAATCTTGAGGATTCTTTGGTAATTAGCTGGTTGAAAGAACAAGATAAATACGCTTCTGAAATAATTCAAAATATCGAAGGGGCGGATGAATTATATAATAAGATTAAAAGTTATGATGAGATTGAGAAATCAGATATTAAGAATATAAAAATATCTAATAATAAATCGAACTTTTATCTTAGAAACTCAAAAAATTCCAAAGTTGATTTCCTGTATTATCAGAATTATATAGCAAAAAAAGAAGAATTATTGTTTAAATCATCGGATTTTCAATTTAATTCTGAAAATGAATATCTTATTAATTATTTCAAGCCTGATTGGAAAGACGAAAAAATTGCTATTAGTCTTTCTAAACCAGGAGAAGATATATCAAAAATTATTGTTTTAGATATTAATTCAAAACAGATTTTACCAGGAGTTATTGAAAATGCAAAACCTTCAAATGGTGGTGTTCAATGGTTGCCAGATAATTCAGGTTTTGTTTTCATACAGCATGATAATATTGATCCTCATTCCGATAAATATCTTTTAGATTCAAAAAGCGTACTATATAAAATAAGTGGTAGGGTTACAAATATGAAAGAAGTATTTTCTAAGGGTAATAATCCAGAAGTTAATTTAAGATCTGAGGATTACCCTAAAGTGATTCTTCATCAGGATTATCATAAATATGTTTTTGGCGAAATAGGAGGTTCGTCAAAATACAAGGATACTTATTATGCTTCTAGTAAAGAGTTGCTTTTGGATCGTAAAATCAATTGGAAACCACTTTTTAAAAAGGATGATAAAATAAAAAATATTCTAATCGATGGAGATAGCCTAATATTTATTTCTAATAAGTTTAATAGTTTTGGAGGTATTTATAAAACTTCATTAGTACATCCTGATTTCAGTAATCCGAAGGTTTTGATAAGCCCGAAAGAAGAAGTCCTAATAACTGATATAGCTATAACAAGCAAAGGGCTTTTTTTTGTTAAATTCAAAAATGGGGTAGAGTCTAAACTTTACCATTTGGATAAGAATGAAAAAAAAGAAATTAAATTAGGAGCAACTTATGGATCAATTTATATCAGTTCAAGTGGAACAAATTATGATTCTCTTTTAGTAACAGCTGGAGGATGGGTGAATGATTATGATATTTTTTATTTTAATTATTCTTTAAATTCTAAGGAAAATATTGAGTTGCTTAAAAAGACATCTTCAAGTGAATATGATAACATAGAAGTAGAGGAGGTAGAAATAAGTTCACATGACGGTGTTAAAGTGCCATTGTCAATAATATATAAGAAGGGTTTAGAAAAAAATGGAAAAAACCACACCTTATTTTATGGATATGGTTCGTATGGAGGAGCGGGAACTCCATTTTTTAACCCTAAATTATTACGATGGGTAACCGAAGGAGGTATTTTGGCGATTGCACATGTTAGAGGTGGTGGTGAAAAGGGAGTGAATTGGTATAAAGCTGGGTATAAAAAAACTAAGCCAAATACATGGAAGGATATGATTGCGTGTACAGAATATATGATTAAAGAAAATTATACTTCTTCACAGAAGTCTGCTATTTGGGGGTCTAGTGCTGGAGGTATTATGGTTGGAAGAGCTATGACTGAAAGACCAGATTTATATAGTGCTGTTATATTGACTTCTCCTGCAATGAATATGCTGCGTTCTGAAATTCAGCCAAATGGAAAGAATAGCATTAAAGAATTTGGTACGGTAAAAATAAAAGAAGAGTTTGAGGCTCTGTTAGAGATGGATTCATATCATAATATTAAGGAAGGTGTAGAATATCCATCAACCTATGTCACAGGAGGAATGAAAGATGGAAGAGTTGTAATTTGGGATCCAGCAAAGTTCGTTGCAAGATTACAAAAAGCTAATGCTTCTAATAATCCAATTATTTTTTCAGTTGATTTTAGTGCAGGACATGGGGGAAGTAATAATTCTAAAGACAAAACTTATGCTCTTTATGCTAATGCCTTTTCTTTTGCTTTCTGGCAAACAGGTCACCCTGATTATCAGCCACAAAACTAACTAGTTTATTATATGTAATCTTTAGAATGAAAATAAACGAAATAACGTTTTTAAGATATTCCATGGGATTTAAATATATACTATTTCAATTACTTTTTTTGATCATCATCTTTTCCTGCAATACTACCGTTAACGAATCAGGTTTAGCATATCCAGAAATACAAAAAGAGGTAGTTGTAGACACCTATCACGGTCAACACATAGAAGATTCGTATAGACATCTGGAGGATAATAGTGAAGATGTTATCAATTGGGTAAAAAAACAAAATTCAGTTACAGAGCATTATTTACAGTCTCTTAAAAGAAAAAATCATTTGTTTGATAAACAAGTTAATCATGATAAAGAAAACAAGTATTCTATAACAGGCATTCACTATGTAGACAATGATTTGCTGTTTTTTTTAAAACGAAATGCAAACGAAAATGTTGCCAAGCTTTATTTTAAAGAAAGATTAGATGATGCTGAGGTAGAGTTATTTGATCCTAAACACTTTGATGTAGCATCAGAGAATGAATTCCAAATCAAATTTATAAAACCTAATTGGGATGCTTCTAAAGTATTGATAAGTTTAAATGAAAATGGGAAAGAAAATTCCAAAATGTTTGTTTTGGATGTGAAAACCAAAAAATTAGTATCTGGTATCTTAAGTAATGGAAAGCCTTCTTTATCGGAGTCACTTGGTATTGGATGGCTACCTGATAATATAACATTGTTTTATTCTCGTTCATCGAATGTAGATAAGAATTCCAATGCTTCTTTGTTAAACACAAGTGCTGTGATTTATAAAATAGGTGATGATCCAAGTCAAATAAGAGATGTTTTTTCTAAAAATAACAGTCCTAATATAGATATAAATCCTGAAGACGCTCCATTTTTGAAATTAGATAGCAAAGATGCTAAATACGCAATTGGTATTATTGCTGGGGCATCCTACTATTATGATAGTTATTATCTTCCTATCCTTGAATTAAATGAAGTTGAACAGAAATGGAAGCCTTTGTTTAAGAAAGAGCATTTGGTACGCAGTTATCAGATTTATGGGCAAAATGATATTTATTTCTTAACAGGTTTTAATGCAGCAAACTTTAGAATTTGTAGGACTTCTTTTTCTTCTCCAAATTTTGAGAATCCAGAAATCATAATCCCTGAAAAAAAAGATGAGGTAATAAAAAATCTAGTAGTTACTTCAAAAGGAATGTTTTTCTCTACAGTAATTAATGGGGTTATTGCTAAATTATATCGGCATCATAAAGGTAAAGAAATGGAGATTAAGCTTCCAACGCCTTCGGGGAATATCAAGTTAGCAAAAAACGGAGAAGATGTTGTTGTTTCTTTAAAAGGTTGGTTGAGTGCAACCGAAAGATATCTGTTTAATGAGGAAACGAATTCTTTGGAACTTTATAATATATTCCCTGATAGTGGATACACTGATAATTTTGAGGATTTAACCATAGAAGAAATAACAGTTAAAGGGCATGATGGAGAAGAAATACCACTTTCTTTAATTTATAAAAAAAATCTTAAAAGAGATGGTAACAACCCTATTCTGATGAGAGGTTATGGTGCTTATGGTGCGTCTATGATACCAAGTCCATATTACCCTTTCAATCTCTTTATCAGAGAAGGTGGGATATATGCCGTTCCCCATGTACGCGGTGGTGGAGAAAAAGGAGATGCTTGGTACAGAGCAGGATATAAAAATACAAAGCCTAATACATGGAAGGATATAATTTCCTGTACAGAATATTTGATACATAATAAATACACTTCAAAAGGTAAAGTAGCGATTTGGGGAGGTAGTGCTGGCGGTATTGGCGCTGGTAGAGCATTGACCAAAAGACCAGATTTATATGGAGCCGCAATACTTAGTAGAGGAATGCTTAACACCCTTAGAATTGAAGCTGGAATTAACGGTGCAAATAGTGCAAGAGAGTTTGGAACTATTAAAGATTCAATTGGGTTTAGAGGGTTGTACAATATGGATGCATATCATCATATTGAAGATAATACAATGTATCCTGCTACATTGATAATCAATGGGATGAATGACTCTAGAGTTCCTCCTTGGCAATCTTTTAAATTTGCAGCAAAATTACAAAAAGCAAACCAATCAGATAAGCCTATCTTGCTGAAAACAGAATTTGACTCCGGTCATGGGCTTCAGTCCACTAAAAACAGAGAGTTCGAATCCATGGCTGATATTTTATCATTTATTCTCACACATACGGGCCATCCTGATTATCAGCCTCAAAACTAATTAGTTTCTTTTTTATGATTTCTAAAAAGAAAAGACAACTATTATACAAGCTATGCATATTCCTGTTTTTAAAGGTGTTTTCTTTTTTTCTGATGATCAGCTATTTCATAACAGGTTTTAACAGTTTTGGGTAAAAAACACAAAATGGCAACGCCTTTAGCTATTAAAAATAGTGCATTAGTATCTATATCTTTTAGTGTCTTAATTCATTGGTTAATTTTTATTCGTAAATCGTATTAGTCATTACAAGCATCTCGAACGTCTTTAAACCCAGATTCATAGACATTGTTTCACTGTAACATTAAAGTTTCTAACTGTTAAGCAGCTTCTACGTTTCAAATTGTCCTATTG
>CANLRN010000124.1 GCA_947493495.1 uncultured Aquimarina sp. | reverse complement strand
TACAGAATCTATTACAGAAGATGGACTTGTAGAAATTTCTCCTTTTGAAATCAAAGAACAGTGGGAAGAATTTAAAAAGGCTGATATTGATAAACTTATTGCTAGGGTAGAACACAATGGAGTTAGTAAAAAAAGTAATACTTTACAGATTGTTCCCCCACCAAAAGTAATAGTAGATTTTAGACCTTCAAAAAGTTATGATGGTGAGTATGGTTTTGATTATATGAGACACAAAACCGAAAAAAAAGATAAATTAACTTACAAAGATATTCTAGGCACTAACAAATCTATAAAAGGAGTAAATACGTTTACCAAATATAAAACAGATACCAAATACAACGACTTAAAAAA
This sequence comes from uncultured Aquimarina sp., assembly GCA_947493495.1. Classification (GTDB taxonomy): domain Bacteria; phylum Bacteroidota; class Bacteroidia; order Flavobacteriales; family Flavobacteriaceae; genus Aquimarina. Next base: position 7,274 of record CANLRN010000124.1, on the reverse strand, counting down.
TAATCAATATAACACTGTTACCTTTCCTTGGTACAAAGACGGTAAAGGTAAAGAGATAGAATACATACAAAGTTGGTTAACTATTTACCCAAAAGAAACGCATACCTTAAGTTTACAAATAGAAACCATTGATAATTCAAAAAAGCTAGACCTCACTTTTGACTATGATAAAACACTTTTTAAGCTAAATACTAACAAAATTCCTGCCCAAAGCAAGGGCAAAAATAGATTGAACGATCATATAAATATTGAGTGCCTTAAAGAATTTAGTACAGACCAAACCATAAAGGTAATGTATCAAAAAAGGCAATTAGGGCAACTCAACATTCTTAAAAATGATAAAGCTAATCGTAAAAAAGCGAAAGTCGTCTTTGTAAAAGTAAAAACTAATTTAAAAGGAATTACGAATATATTGCAAGGTAACACAACCAATAAAACAGGAAAGCCTGAAAAAGAAATGTTAAAACGTTATCTAAAACAAGCCTACACCAAATTAGAATTAGATGAAATTGAGTTTGACTTAACAATAACTGACCCAGTAACCAATAAACCAAAATATCCAGATTTTAATAAAAACTACACATTACTAGACCTAAAGAGCAAAAAAATACTCAATAAATATCATAATACAGGAGGCGATAGCTTAGCAGAGTATATGGAAAAAACTTTAAACAAAGAACTACCAAAATATAAGGATTATTTTAAAGTGTTCTTTTTTGGAGATACAGGTGGTAGAACGGATAAAGTAAAAAAAATTCAACTATTAGCTGGCTATGCTAAAAGTTTTAATGCACAATCTGCCATTATGTTTGCTAACAAACGTAAAGCCACAGTAACGCACGAGTTATTACATTGTATGGGATTAAAACATAGCTTTGATAATAGTGCTACTTATGGCTACAAAAAGAAAGCTACGCAGAACATTATGGACTATTCTAGCACAAGAAAACATATATGGTTATGGCAATGGAAACAACTCTGGATAAACAAAGACCTTAAAAAGGAATAAATTATGAGATTAATACTAACATACATTTTAATTTTTATGCTTTTTAACAATTGTAAAGCACAAGATAATTCTACAAACATACTAAAAATGAAGACCTTTAATATTAAAGAATATAAGAAAAGAAAAACTAACTCAAGTTACGATGGATATTATTTAAAAGATAGCACTTACATAAGACAATTTGACGCTGGGGGAGATGGCATTCATACGAATTATATTGAAATAGTAACATATCCTGATAAAGTTTTTCAAGAATATAGAGTATTTCATCATAATGGAAAAACAAAAATTTGTGGATTAAAATTTTTTAACGATTTTGAAAAAGGTATGTGGAAAGAATACGATGAATCGGGTAATTTAATTAAAGAAACTGATTACGATGCCCCATATAAATTTACTTGGGAAAATATTTTAAAAATTATCAAAGAAAGAAAATTAGACATGGATGCCTATGGTTTTGAAGTTACAAGAAGTTTTGGCTTTGGAAAACAAAAAGAGACTAAAGAAGATCCTTTTTGGGCAATCACATACAATAAGAGCGAAGAAAATATGCTTTTAGGAGTGATAATAATAGATGGCATTACTGGAAAAATTATTAAAGAATATGATGAACCTTATCCATCTGAGGAATAAAAATGGCTTAGAACAAGCTATATAATTCATAGCTACCCTATCGGGATAGCTACATAATCATATAGTAAGCGTTATACACAAGTTCGAGAGAACTTTATATAAAATTCATTTGTTCATAACAATCTTTTAACAGCCGTTATAAGAGTATAATTTATCATTGCATTAAAATTTAATAGTAATGAAAAAATTAACAATCAATTTATTTTTATTTGGAATTTTATTTTCTTTCCTCTCTTGTGAAGATGGAATGGATGGTATTGACGGTAATGATGGAATAGGAATTAGTCATTTTTCAACTGCATCAACCTTTAATTTAGGTGACGGTGTCCCAGAAATTTCAGCCTATGATGCTGTCACCCAAAAAGTATTCTCTACCAATTCTGATGCTGCTCAAGTAGATGTTATTGATATTTCAGATGTTAACAACCCACAACAATCTGAAACAATTGATATCACAGCTTTTGGAGGCAATGTAAATAGTGTAGCCTGCAAAAATGGTTTTTTAGCCATCGCTGTTGAAGCTGTAACTGCTACCGATAATGGTTCAGTTTTAATTTTCAATACTTCCGATTTAACTACACCCGTAGCACAAGTAACAGCAGGTGCACTACCAGATATGGTGACTTTTACACCAGATGGAAACTATGTTATTTCAGCAAATGAAGGCGAACCCAATGATGATTATACGATTGACCCACCTGATACAATTACAGTTATTGATATGTCTAATTATTCTGCTACTCAAGTAACTTTTGATGCCTTTAACGCTAATGAAGCTGCTTTGGAAGCTGAAGGGTTTAGAGTATTTGGTCCAGGAGCAAATTTAAGTACAGATGTAGAACCAGAGTACATTGCTGTTTCTTCAAACTCTCAAACCGCATATATAGCATTACAAGAAAATAATGGAATCGCTAAATTGGACATCGCTTCTAAAACCATTACAGACATTTATCCATTAGGTACAAAAGATTATTCTGAGGCCTTTTTTGATTTAAGTGATAGAGATGACGAAGTTGGAAATTTAAACAATTGGCCTGTACTTAGCTTTTATCAGCCAGATGCTATTGATTATTTTGAAATAGGAGGTATTGGTTATATTATTTCTGCTAACGAAGGTGACGCTAGAGATTATGACGGATATTCAGAAGAAGACAGATGTAATGACTTAAACTTAGACCCAATAGCTTATCCAGATGCAGCTACATTACAGTTAGAGGAAAACTTAGGCAGACTTAAAGTAACCACTGCAAACGGAGATATTGATGGTGATGGAGATATTGATCAAATTTATGGTTATGGTGGACGGTCTTTTTCAATTTGGAGTACAACAGGAGATTTACTTTTTGATTCGGGGAATGAGTTTACCTTAAAAACATTGTATGAATTTGGTAGTTACCCTGAAAATAGATCAGATGACAAGGGAACAGAGCCTGAGTCTGTAACAACATATTCTGATGGTACAAATACCTTTGCTATTATCGGTTTGGAAAGAAGTGGGGATGTGTTAATTTATAATATTAACGACATCTATAACCCAAGATTTGTTCAAAGATTAAGAAATACATCACCCGAAGGGTTATTAATTGTTAGTGCAGAAGATAGTCCAAATGGGAAAATACTTTTAATTGTATCAAATGAATTTGCAGATGATGCAACACTGAATATATATACCTTGTGATTTTAAACTTTACTTTAAAAACTGGCTACAACAACGTATGTAAAAAATAGCTCATCAAGTGCAAGGCATTAAGTTTTGCACTTTTTTATTACTTTAGTTTTAGCAATGAAAATCTAGATATTTAATACTCTACTTTTCATATACAAGCTCGTTGTACGCAATTCTGACCCGTCCTTCCTATTCCCAAAAAAAATTAATTACTTCTTGGTAACGTTTTACGAAAAAAAAATGAATAGATTTGAAATATTAATAAAAAATATAAAATATTGATTTTCAATACATTATAAAAATGTTGCTCAGAATTAACAAATAAAATCAATATATTCAGTTTTAATACAGCCTTATGATACAAATTAGTAATTTAAATTTCTCAAAAATAAAACTCGGTCATATGTCACTTGATTTAAGAATTATGCAGCGATCTATTGAACTGTTTCATATTCAAAATGTTATTTTTTCATAAATATAGATAGTTAAATAAATGGATATTACTCCAAAAAAAGGCTTTAAGGGTTTAATTGAAAATTGGCAAAGTGATTTAGTTGCGGCGGTGAGTGTTTCCCTTATAGCTTTACCTCTTTCATTAGGTATTGCTTTAGCAGCAGGTGCACCTGCGATGTCAGGTATTCTATCCGCCATTATCGGCGGCGTTGTAACAACGCTTTATCGAGGAGGTCACGTCTCAGTCAACGGACCTGCCAAAGGAGTTATTGCCGTTATACTTCTGGGTATTGTATTAATGGATGATGGTTCGGGGCAAGCATTTAATTATGTATTGGCGGCAGTAGTTGTTTCTGGTGCAATTCAAGTATTATTGGGAGTATTGAAATTGGGTCGATTGGCAGATATATTCCATTCTTCTGTGATTCACGGTATTTTGGCAGCTATCGGAATTATCATTTTTGCAAAACAAATTCATGTTGCCTTAGGCACACATTCAGAAAGTCCGAGTATTATCCAAAACCTTATCGATGCAGTTGTATTACTACCTCAAGCGAATCCTTTTGTGGTGATTATTGCTTTGGCAGGCTTACTTTTATTATTATTTCATTCCAAAATAAGTTATAAGTTTTTTCATATTTTGCCTGCACCAATATGGGTCATTTCCCTTTCCATTCCGTTTGTGTATGTTTTCAATTTCTTTGACCACCATACGCTTTCATTCTTTGGAAAGGCATACGAGGTAGGTCCTAAGCTACTGTTGGATATTCCAGATAATATTATGGATTCAATAATGTATCCAAATTTTAATAAAATTAATACCATAGAATTCTGGACAACCGTAATATCCATTTTAATCATAACCAGTATTGAATCATTAGCCATTGCAAAAGCTGTTGACAAAATTGACCCTTATAAACGAAAAACGGACTTGAATAAAGATTTGACAGGCATTGGATTGAGTACGATTGTAGCTGGACTGATTGGAGGCTTACCTATTATTGCTGTGATTATTCGAAGTACAGTCAATATTCATAATGGTGCGAAGACAAAGTGGTCCAATATGTATCAAGGAATTTTATTATTAATCTTTATTGTGGTTTTAAGCCCAATAATGAGACAAGTTCCGCTATGCGCTTTTGCAATTTTACTGGTTTATACCGGGTTTAAATTAGCTTCGCCTTCCGTCTTTAGACAAATTTACAATCAAGGAATCGAGCAATTAATATTTTTTGTTAGTACCATGGTTTTAACGCTTTACACTAATTTATTAATTGGATTACTTGGTGGTTTGTTATTGGTCATGCTTGTTCATATGTTATTGGCAAAGATGTCTATCCCACAATTTTTTAAAATGGTATACCGGTCGGGTTCAAATTTGGTTATGAAACCAGATGGCAGCTATGATATTCAAGTGAAAGGGATTGCGAATTTTTTAGGCATTTTAAAAATCGATAAAATAGTGGCTCAAATTCCTCCTGGAGCAGATGTTAATATTGATTTATCAACAACAAGATTGGTAGGAATTACTTATATGGATTATATCGTAGATTACTTAAAAACACAAAAGAATACAGGCGGTACAGTCATTATTAAAGGGCTTGATTCCCATGTTTCATCTTCTACCTATAATAGGGCTTTAAAAATTGCTTTAAATAACCAAGTAACAAAATTATCAGAAAGACAAATTCGTTTACAAAATTTAGCTAATGAGAAGGATTATCAATATTCAAGTCAAGTAGATTGGAATACCACGTATCTAAAGAAATTTCGATTTTTTGAAATAAGACCTATCGAACGCAAATTAAATTGTCTCAAAGGAATGTTTGAAAATTTTAATGTGCCTTGGGAAATTACAGATGTAACGTTCAGTGAAGGTGCAGCTTTTACGGCAGAGACCTTTAATACGACAATGATGGTCTTAAAATTGCCTAAAAAAATACCCGTTTTCACCATGGAAAAAGAAGGAGTAATTGACAAAATAATCGACCTTGTTAAAGCATCTACAGGCTATAAAAATATTGATTTTAAAAAGTACCCAGATTTTTCTAAGAAATTTCTCATTTTGGGAAATAAGGAAACTGAAATTATATCATTTTTTACAGATGAAATCATTCGTTTTTTCGAAAGTAATCAGATTTATCATTTAGAAAGTAATGGCGAAGCACTAATCATTTTTGATAAAATTAAATTAGCTAGGACGGATGAAACCATTGCATTTATAGATTATGGTAACGAACTAGCAAGGTTATTGACTATAATAGATTAGTTACATAGAACAACACCTATGCGATAATACGGGGTTTGGTTTAATCGAAAAGTATTTACTTATTTGGTTTGTCGCCAAATCTTTTTGATTTAGGTTTATAAAAGGAAAAGATAAAACAAAATAAAAAGTTTTGGCTAAGTGTTAGCCTTGAAGGTCTGGTTTTTTTGGTCACGCACTACGCATAGTTAAACGTTAGGCAATAATAAAAAGATTAAATGAATATAAATTCAAATATGGCTGTCTTAATAGACGGTGACAATATTCCTTCTGCTCATGTAAAAGAAATGATGGAAGAAATTACCAAATATGGTAACCCAACAATAAAAAGAATCTATGGAGATTGGACCAGACCAGGCCTGACCAAGTGGAAGAACCTGCTCCTAGAAAATGCGATTACCCCAATTCAACAATATGGATATACAAAAGGTAAAAATGCGACTGATTCTGCCATGATAATTGATGCAATGGACATTCTTTATAGCGGGAAAGTTGATGGGTTTTGTCTTGTTTCAAGTGACAGTGACTTCACTCGATTAGCAACACGACTTAGAGAAGCTGGAATGCAAGTAATAGGAATCGGAGAAAAAAAGACTCCAAATCCATTTATTGTAGCGTGTGACAAATTCATTTACATTGAAATCTTAAAGAAACAGTCTGAAGAGAAAATAGAAAGTAAAGAAGTAAATGAACTGGAAATAGATAAGATAACTAAAAAGGAAATAAATCTAATATCAACAACCATTAGGGATTTATCAGATGAAGACGGTTGGGCATTTCTTGGTGATGTTGGAAGTCTGATCCAGAAAAAGCGACCAAACTTTGACTCTAGAAATTATGGATTTGAGAAACTCACACCACTGATTAAATCAATTGACAGATTCGAAATCGAACAACGTGAAAACCCGAAAAGTAAGCACAAATTAATATTTGTAAGAAATAAAGAAAAGCATATAACAAAGGCTAAAAAATCATAACATAAGAATCTGATTAATTCCTCGAGCTAACGAAGCGAAAAATTAATCTAAATGTTGGTGGAAATTGATAAATTTGACAAAAAACATAATCGCCTGAATATCAATAAAAAAATTTGACGTTAGTCGAGATTTGCTCGTTAAGATACATAGTTTACACAAGTTAAAGGTTAAGTGTCTACACTAAATTAGTTTCTAACCAATCGCGTCCTAAACGATTAAAAAAGAGAAAGGGAAATTTGTTCCTCAAAGTTACCTTTGTGGAGCAACACA
>CANLRN010000123.1 GCA_947493495.1 uncultured Aquimarina sp. | reverse complement strand
CAAAATATAAATCCCCGAGAATGGCTAGAAAACACCCTACAACAAATACCAGATCATAGCATACAAAAACTAGAGGAGCTCTTGCCGGGATATCAAGAAAAAACTACAGTGTAGTTGCTCGTAGGCATACTATACAAACATAGTAATCTATATCACGTTATATATTTTAAATGCGACTACTCTGTAAAATATTGTTATTGTTAATAATGTAAGATTTTTATGCATAAAGCGGTTTTGGAAATAGCATCAAACAAATAAAATAAATCAAAATTTAACAAAAAGACACAAATTTAGTTTTGTTGCGTTTCCAACTAGATATTAGATAGGAAAGAATATCATTACACTTGTGTTTTTTCTAATTCGGGAGTATTAATTTGTGTAACTTCTATATGCTTTTGGTAAAGAATATCTTTTTTAAACAAGGGTTTTTAATAGGTTTCTAAGTAATAATTTTTTCTCCTATAAAATCAAAAAGTATTGTATATAGCACCATAAATACTCCACCAAGGAGTATAAAAACACCTATAAAAGATCTGTATATAATGCTTATAATTTGGTTTATCATTTTTCTCTTATAAATTTTTTCTGATGTAACGTTACATATATATGGTAGTAGGGTAAAATGTTACCAAGCCATGGACTCATAAGTAATTTTATATATTAATGATTCTAAAATCACAAAATATAACAAAAGACAACAACCATTCGATTCATCACCTAACTATTGTGATCACATATATGGTGTTATAGCGCGTACCACTTTTACAAATCAGAACTTAGCAAATAATCCACAATAAAACTATATTTAATTAGAGTACAACTCCACCATATTTTTCTTATTCTCTAGCGATCATTTTACTACCTTTGAAGCTATCCTCGAACCAAACCAGAAAAACACAGCCCTAATTTCGTTAATTTTATCGTGGTTATCCTAAAAAAGCAATTTTTTAGCAAGTCTTTAATAAGTAACCCTCTTCAATTTGAGTTTTTTCATCGCTTTTTCTTTGGATTCGACACAAACTACTGCATAAATACTCAGGTCACTGGGCATATTACCGTTCGACGTTGCGTTTTATTTTTCACATCTTGAGTATGAGCCTTAACAATTACAATATGTGTACTACCTTTAAAACAAGTAATATTTGTTTTAAAAAAAGTTTAGCAAATAGAAACCTATAATTATGATGAATTGAAACTTCCCAAAAGATCAATTACAATGTTAAGAATCGTGTGTTGTTTCAAATATATATATATTTATAGAAAAATACTACAAAAATACTACAAAATTGCTTTTTCAACTAAAAAAAATGCATATAATCGATTTTTTTAAATTAAAAAGCTATCAAAATTGCTAAGTGTACTTGATTGTTTGTATAATTTGTGATGAGTGCTTATTTATAATTTTGTAGTAAGGAAGAAATAGCATATCATTAATTTATGGATACTTATTGTAGGTTATTCTAAAGGGAATGATGTATACTTAAATCGTAAAAGAATGCTTTTTATCGAAAAAATGTATATATCTACATCTCATTTTCTCCTTTCAAGTAATAGAATTATATTTTCATTTTTTAATATCAATAAGAGTATAATTACCTGTTAATTAGGAGTCTAATTGTAATTATGATGAAAGATAGAATTAACATATCAGATTTAAGACAGATTATAAGGAATCTGATCACATTTATTGTGATTGATGGCAAAAAGCATGTGCAAGAAGACGAAAAACAAGATTATGTGGTCAGTTATATACAACTACTCGCAGAAATCATTAATGATCTAAAAATTGAAGATAAAGAACAAGCAGCATTTATTGAAGACATAGCTAATGATATATCTAAGTATATAAGATAAAGGATAGTGTTGACTATTTTTTATTATGTTAGATTTGGAAAGCCTTTCTATATTTAGAAAGGCTTTCTTTTTTGATTACATGTATTCTTAAAACAAAAATGGTATTACTCATTTAACTTTAATATCTTAGAGATGTATAATCCTTAATCTAAACACTGTGACTGAACAAGAGATAATTGAACAATTACAACAAGAAAATAAGGGGCTAAAAAATCAGCTAAATACCATTAAAGAAAGAAAGGAAAAAAAGAAGAGTATTGGTTTTTGGTTACTAAAAAAATCTAGTGTTCCTCTATTAGGAATCCGATTAAAGAGAAGTATCACCAATGCAATTAATGAGTATAAGAATACAAATAAAGTATCTGTAGATACAGTATCTGATGTTACGTCTAATATCATATGGCGTATTACTAGGATTGGTCTTTTTGGATTGGTAGTCACATTGATCCCCTCGTTGATATTACTATATCAAACAAAATTAGTTATTAACCAAAATAAGTTAGTCGATAACCAAAATGAATTAATAGAAGCAGAACGCAGATCTTCTTTAGTATTTATAATGGATAATTTACTGTCAGATATTAGTGAGGAATTAAAGTATAAAGGAACTGGTGAGCGTAATATAAGTCCTGTATTAGAGGCCAGAATTTCTAGTTTATCTAGAGCAATGAAACCCTATAAATATATGGAAGATGGAGAAATTATAGATGAAAAAATAAGCCCTGAGAGAGGACAACTGCTATACGGATTAATTCGAAGTAAATTAGCAGATCGATCTTATATAGATATTTTAGGAGCATCAGATTTTAGCTATACTTACTTTAGAGATATTTTTGTGGGGAGAAATATAAATCTTAAATATGCCAAATTAAATCATTCAGATTTTTATGGCGTAAGTATGTCCGCTGCTAATTTAGAGCGTAGTGATTTACGTTTAGTGAATATGGAAAAAGTAAATCTTTCTGATAGTAAGTTGATACGGGCTAATCTTACTCAAGCTACTCTAAAAAATGCAGAATTACTAAGTACGGATTTTACTAATGCAAATTTGTATGGAGCTGATCTAACTGGAGCAGATCTAACAGAAGCTGTACTTTGGGGAACTCGATTAGATAAGGCGATTCTAAAAGATATTGTATTAGAAAATGCACGTGTGCATAGGCAGGATTGGATTACCTATATTACAGATTCATTAGATCTTAAAGGAGCAGATGATATACGGCATAAATACCGAATAAAAAAAGAAGGAAAGCAACAGTTTATCATTGTAACTAAGAAATAACTTTTTGTTTTTTAAAAAGAAACTGATGAATAGTAGTAACTAACCAATTTCCTGCAGGAAAATATAAAGCAAAAAATAACGCCATGCCCAAGCTAAAGTTTTGAGGATTGAATAATTCATCCAACATATTATTTGGGTATACGTATGATGTTTGCAGCCAATACCCCAAAAACTCTAAAATACCCATAGCTACAAGGCCATATGCATATTGAGTAAAGAAAGTATACTGCTTTAGTAGTATCGAAATAGGAACCATATATAGTATATAACAAGTAATGACCTGCCACCAGTATGTGAATCTTGCAATCTCTATCATGGCGCCGAAGGCATTCATTCCTAACCCCCATAAAAAATAAACTATACTATAGACAATGAGTAATGATTTAGGAGTTTGTAGTAGTGTTTTAATATGTGTTTGGATTATTTTTTGCATTACTGTAGATCAATTGTGGTTAGCATTCTAAACCATTTTTTTTTATGTATTTTATAATTTGTGATACCACTTTTTTGGATAATATTCTCTAATTCTGGTTTTGTAAAGGACCTTTTAATAGCCAGTAACCCATCTCTTTTTGCAATATTAGAAATAGGAAATATACGATTAAAAACCTTGAAGAGCCAATACGATATTTTACTTCTTTCTAATTCGCTAAATATAATGTGGTTTATAGAAGTTTGTTTTGTTTTTTTTAAAAAAGCTACTAATTCTTCATTTCTATAGTGATATATAAAATGACTGCTAATCAGGATGTCACATTCTGGCACACTGAATTTAGAATTAATAATATTAGATGTTTTAAATTGTATACTTTTTATAGTATGATACTTGGCTTTAGCATATGCTATACTCTGAGCATTACCATCTATGCCGATATATGTCGAAGAAATATTTTTTGCTTTTAGTTTATGATATAGATAGTAAATGCTATCACCGCCACCACACCCGATATCGACAATACGCAGAGTTTTTGATATATTGACATTGGTGTAATAATGTATAATAGCATTAGCAAGTTGTCGATGATTACCAAAAAAAGAATTGACCCATTGTAGACTATTTAAAGCACTATGTAGAGGTTTACCTGATAATGATAAATTATCTAATTCTTCATTTTCATGAGCGCGAATTCTAAGATCCAAATCTTTAATTTTATATATGTTTTTTAATAGTCTGAGTTTAAGTAATAACTTTACAATAAAACTTGATGCTATAAAAAAAAAGAATATACTAATGAGGTAATCAAAAGCTATAAATCTATTTTTCTTCAATTCAATGAAAAATCTATTTCTATAAAATTGATAAAGATCATTGATGAAATACACAGGTGTTTTTTGATATAGGAGGAAGAGAATTTTATATCAGGGGATTAATAAAAAAACCACCTGTTTTTAGAGCAGGTGGTTCTTTGCTAGACACAAATGTGTTTTTTTATTGTTTTTTTAATGCATCTTTAGCAGCATTAGTTGCTTTTTCTTTTGCTGCATCTACAGCATTTCCAGCTGCATCTTTTGCTGAGTTTACAGCGTTACCAGCTGCGTCTTTTGCTGAGTTCACGGCGTTTCCAGCTGCGTCTACAGCATTTCCAGCTGCATCTTTTGCTGCGTCTACAGCATTTCCAGCTGCATCTTTTGCTGCATCAACTGCGTTACCAGCCGCATCTACAGCATTTCCAGCTGCGTCTTTTGCTGCGTCTACAGCATTTCCAGCTGCGTTACCAGCCGCATCTACAGCATTTCCAGCAGCATCAGTTGCTGCATCTACAGCGTTGCCAGCTGCGTCAGTTGCTGCATCTACAGCATTACTAGCTGCTTCTGTAGCATCTTCTACAGCATCTCCAGCTTTTTTAGTATCCCTACAAGAGATTACTGAAGCTGTTAGCATTAGAGCAATAGCTCCTAAAAAAAATCTTTTCATAATTGATAGATATAGTTAATGTCTAATTGAACGTCAAATTTAACACTTTATTTTATATATCTTTTTTTCTATGAGGTATTTCCAATAACGTCTAGGTATATGTTGCAGATGCAGTTTGCTGTTTTTTCTAGATTTTATATTCACATTTTTGTAATAGGTGTTCCATAACTTCTGAAAATCGATTTCATTTGCTACATAAGATTTGCTGTCTATTTCAGAAAAATTGTCAATAGTAATGATCTCTACTTTATTAAGATCATAGAATATCCCATAATTTCTTTTTAGATCATAAATCAACCATTTTTGATCAGCGTAGCGATCCTTAAAATGATGAATAATCAATGGTAGTATATTAAAATCTGGTTCAATAGTCGCTGCATAGATATTATCTTTGGTTAGTTGAAAACGAACAAATGCTTCCATTCTATGTTTTTCTCTTCCAACCATTTGGGCTACTTGACTAATTTTTAGAATATCTTTATTGCTATAATCGATATTTTTCGTGTTAATCGTATTCAGAAAAATATATTGTATATATCTTAAAAGGGCATTTTCTACACCTTTTATTTCACTAAGAAATGCTTTAAATATTTTAGTTTGCTGAGTTTTTGTAGTTTTAGATTGTAAGCCTTTCCATACTCTTGTAGCTTTTGATTTTTCTGTACTAACTTCTTCTGTTATAATGAATAGTTGATTAGTGGCATTTTGTATTTTTCTTATATGTGGCTGCTTTATTTTTTGATCATATATATGAAAGACTGTAGATAAGAATCCATCAAAACTTCCATCATATAATAAGACTAGTTGTGTATTCATGTGATATTAAACCCAATTTATGCATTGGAAAATCTATTCTGTACTAAAACTACTGCAAAATATAGCGTTTCACTACATTTTAAAGTTTCACCATAGGTGCTATGCTAAAATTTTGAAAATGTCATATTTTATGGCACTTCCAACACTCATTACGAAGTTCTAATGTAAACCGGGTTAAATTTACACAAAGAGACTAAGTTGCTGGTTAAAGTGTTTAGTATACTTACTTTTAGATGTTTTCAGAATTTTATTCTTTAACACTAAAGGAGAAAGCTCATTTTTATAAAAATCTTTAGAATTACACGTAATAAAATATTGTGCTCTATTTAGAGCGATACCAATTGCTTTCAGATGAGACCAATCCAAGTTCCTAAATTTTCTTGCTTGGACAATTTTGTGTACAGATCGCATTCCAATTCCTGGAACTCTTGCCAACATTCTTTTATCTGCTTTATTTATATCTACCGGAAAGAGCTCTAAATTACGTAGCGCCCAACTTAATTTTGGATCAATATCCAGGTCTAGGTTTTTATGAGTATTATTTAATAATTCTGCTACAGAAAACCCATAAAATCTTAATAACCAATCTGTCTGATACAAACGATTTTCTCTAAGAATAGGTACTTCTGTTCCTAATGCTGGCAGGCGATTGTCTGTCAAAACAGGGATGTAACCTGAGTAGTATACTCTACGCATACCAAATTTTTTATAGTAATAGGTAGCAGAATACATAATATCTTTATCCGTCTCTCCAGTTGCTCCAATTATCATTTGTGTACTCTGTCCTGCAGGTGCATATCGAGGCGTACTTTTTATGATCTTACGTTCTGATGTATATCTGATGATTTCATTTTTTACCTTTTGCATAGGTTTAATAAAATCTTCGTGTTTCTTATCTGGAGCAAGTAATTTTAATCCAGAAACAGTAGGTATTTCTATGTTTACACTTAATCGATCAGCATATAATCCTGCTGATCTCATTAATTCATCACTTGCTCCTGGAATGGATTTAAGATGTATATATCCGTTAAAATTCTCTTCTAGCCTGAGTTTTTTTGCAACAGCTACCAAACGTTCCATGGTAAAGTCTGCATTTTTAAAAATACCAGAACTTAAAAACAATCCTTCTATATAATTTCGTCTGTAGAAATTAATCGTAAGATCAACTACTTCCTGAATTTTAAAAGCAGCTCTTTTAATATCGTTACTTTTTCGTGTAACACAATAAGCACAATCAAAAATACAGTGATTCGTAAGTAATATTTTTAACAATGAAACACAGCGCCCATCCTCTGTATAGCTATGGCATATCCCCATTGCTGTAGTATTGCCAATGCCTTTATTTGTGTTTGACCTTTTGCCACCACTACTCGCACAGGATACATCATATTTTGCTGCATCAGCTAGGATAGAAAGTTTTTGTTGAATTCTGCTAAGAGTCATATGGCTAACTTGCTGTTATCTTAATATGATGTGTTAAGGCTCTAAAAATCTCTTCTATATCCACTAATATCTGATGATCAGTAAAACGAAAAACAGTAATCCCGAGGGATTGAATATGGAGTTTTTTTGTAGTATCTTGATTATAGACATCTGTATACTCATGTGCATACCCATCGATCTCTATGGCAATCTTTAGTTCTACACAAAAAAAATCAAATTTGTAATTTTCTATTTTATAATTTTTTAAGAAATGATATCCTTTTAAGATAAGTTTATTGTGAAGTTCTTCTTTTATAGAAATAGAATTATAGAGGTCAATAGCTAACTGCATATAATTTGTTTTTGATATACTTTTTCTTTGCTGACCATTTTAGTTATAAGATT
>CANLRN010000122.1 GCA_947493495.1 uncultured Aquimarina sp. | reverse complement strand
TTTGGACTACAACATAAAGGGTACAACTCAACTATCACTGGTAGGAAACATAACTACGGATATAACGGAGTTGAAGAGGAAAACGAACTAGGTTTAAATATCCTAGAAATGGATGTTCGTAAGTATGATCCTGCCATTGCTAGATGGACAAGTGTTGATCCTGTTACACATCATTCTATGTCTCCTTATAATGCTTTTGATAATAACCCTATATTCTGGGCTGACCCTTCGGGAGCAGATGGGCAATCTTTTATAACAAATTTGTTTAATACTTCCTCAAACGGAACTACTTGGACAAATAACGGAGATGGAAGTTTTTCTGATGGAAATGGAAGAACAGAATCTTGTGATGATTGTAAAGAAACAGATAAGGAAAAAGAGGAAGATGTAAGCTCTGATAATACAAATCCTAATGTTGATTTACGTTTAGTTGGATTAGGAATTAGTAGTGGTAGTAATTTAGTTTCTCTAGCAAAAGAGGCTACGGCTATAAGTATTATTCCAGTATATAATGAAGCTGGAGATATAATTGGTCAGTGGACCTCTCATGTAAAAGTTCCTTTCAAAGCTCTGAAAATGGTAGGAGGTGTTTTAAAAGTTGCTGGGCCAGTTGTCTCTGCTATAAACTTTGCATCTAATACTCAAAAGGTGTTGGAAGGAGAAATATCTACAGGGCATTATGCATATAAAACTGCTGGTATTGGGGCTACTATGTGGACGGCTTCCGCAGCGGGAGGACCTGTTGGTTTAACAGTTGGAGGTATTGTTTATATCGGAGACTTATTTTATGAAGCGAATGAAATATCTTTTAGGCAACGTCAAGAAGCTACGGAAAATTCCAGATATAGAATTCACCCACCTCAAAATGCAAAATGGTATCAATTAAAGTTTTGGAAATCATTATGGAATTCAGCATCACGGTTCATTCCTAATTAAAAACTGATAATTTAATTATGATTAATGAGTATCAAATAACTTCTTCTTCAAAGAAGAAGTATTTATATAAGATATTGTTAGCTACTTTGTTGATACATTTAGCTATTCTTTTAGGATATTTTTATTTTCAAAAAATTAGAGAGTTATATCTATTATTAGGGCTTTTTTTTGGTGTCATTTTTGGTTGGTTAATAATATTTGCACTCCCTGTTATCTGGTTGTATTTGAATCATTACAAGTATAGTAAAAATGTAATTTTTACTTATGATGATTTAGATAATTCTTTTGTATATAAGAAATTGTCTGAAAGTTTTGCTTTTACTGTAAATGACGTTTCTAAAATAGAAATATGTATGACCAGTGCAGTATATGAAAAAAGAACGGATTGGCTTTTTTATGGTAAATATCATTATTTTACTTTATATACTCTGGAAGGATTAGAGATAACTATATCGTGTTTAGTTTGTGATAGAGTCGAGGATATTTTTCCTAAAGAATTAATTGTTAGAAAAGGGAGATTTTTACCCTTGATTTCCATGATGAAAACCAACTCCTAGAGTATTAGATTAGGCTAGCCCCCAGCTGGTCCGAGCGTGTCAGATTAACTGCTAGCGCGATGGCTCTAGGCTCGTGCCGTCAAAGATTGGCGGGTGAGAGTAAGAATATAAAGATATAATTCCAACTCTCTGAAGATTGACTAGGCTCTGCGATAGTTTGTAACTTCGTAGCGGTACGAGTAAGAAAACAACAATTAACAAACTTAAGTAAATCAATATATGGATCCAATCTCTGCTGCTTTTTTGTAAAGATCAGATTCTTAATTCAATTCACACACAACTTTTGGGAATGATCCCCCGCTACCGCTAAGCTCTGCTTAGTGGCGGTACAGCTTGGCACAACCCCCAGCTCCCCGGCTACCGCTAAGCTCTGCTTAGTGGCGGTACAGCTTGGCGACCAACGTTAAAAATAATATACAACCACGATCTGTTTTTATAATGGGTTATGGATTTGTTTTTAACGTTGGTTCCACTTGTCAGGACTTTGTTTCATAGCCCCCGCTACCGCTAAGCTCTGCTTAGTGGCGGTACAGCTTGGCACAACCCCCAGCTCCCCCGTATTCTATGATTAAAACAAGTTTTTAATAACATATTTTTAGGCAAACTTCATTATGTTTACATATGGAGTTTGTCTGTTAATTACAGCAAAAATTCGAGCAATTAATTTGTTTCTAATAATGTTAATTGTACTCATTTTGCTTTTGCCTTTTTCTACTCTTTTTTCGTAATAACTCTTCATTTCGGGGTTGTGTTGTATAGCTGTAATTGCACACATATGTATTAGAGCTTTAATCTTTTTGTTAGCTAATTGAGAAACTCGATTTCTACCTTTAATACTAGTTCCTGATTGATAAGGAAAAGGAGCTACTCCACAATAGGATGCAAATTTCCTCCAATTTTCAAATTTGGTAAAGTTTTCAGTTGCAATAATTATTGTAGTTGCCATTTGCATACCAATACCCTTAATTGTCAAAATGAGAGTTAAGTTTTGTTTTAATTCTCTTTCTTTTTCAATAATCTCAACGATTTTAGTTTCAATATTTTTTATTTGTTTTGTCAAGTAATGAATCATCCCCCCCGCTACCGCTAAGCTCTGCTTAGTGGCGGTACAGCTTGGGACCAACGTTAAAAATAATATACAACCACGATCTGTTTTTATAATGGGTTGTGGATTTGTTTTTAACGTTGTTTCCAGCTCTGCGAAGAGTGATGCTCTACGAATGGCTCTTCGAAGATTGATTATGCTCTGCGATAGGTTGTAACTTCCCAGGCTGGCGCAAGCGAAATTAAGTAACGGCTAGCGCGATGGCTCTAGGCTCGTGCCATCAAAGATTGGCGGGTAAGAGTAAGAATATAAAAGTAAAGACCAGTTACATTGATTTGTAGCTGGTTTTTTTATGCGATAGATTTAAGTTTTACATTTTTGATAAGTGCATCAAGTGTGTATAAGATATGCTCTTTATCGTTATCATCCATTTGTTGTACTTCGATAACGCGTTTTAGGAGTTGGTTATCCACTTCTACAGTTACTTTACCAATTAAGAAATCCAAACTCACTTCTAAGATATCAGCAATTTTTGCAGCTACTTCGATAGAGGGTTTTACTTCATCACGTTCATATCTTCCAATAATATCTCCAGAAGTTCCTGCTTTTTTACCCAAATCGTTCTGAGAAAGCTTTTTTTGCTTACGTAGTTTGGTTATCTGTTGTCCTAAAGTCATACTTAAAAGTCGTTAAAATGCTATATATAATAAGGTTTTGGTAAATATAGCTGATATAAATATCACAACAAAGATATATAAACCTTGTTTAAATCTGATAAATGTTTTAGTTTTGTGATATATATATCAGAAAATAAACTTTTCAACAATGTTAGATACCATCAATCCCAACAACTATAGTTATATCGCCAAAGACCTAGAAATCCATGTTTTGGGTGGTATTAAGTTCAATAATCTAGAGCGTATGCGAGTAACACTAAGCATCAAAAAACCTAAAAGTCACAATGTAATGCGTCATAGTATCGATTTGTATAATGATACGATGGTAGAGAAGTTTGTTAGAACTATTGCCGAGCGTATAGAAATCGGTACCTCTATAACCAGGCAATGCCTGCAAAATCTCACTAGTGAGTTAGAACAATATCGAATCGATCAAATCAATAAAGAGAATCAGCAAGAAGAACCAATCCTCGAATTATCAGGCAAAGAACAAAAGGCAGCTATCAAGTTTTTAAAATCTAAAGACTTACTACAAAAGACAAATGAGCTAATCGGTAAAAGTGGTGTAATAGGTGAAGAAACCAATAGATTATTAATGTACTTGATCTTTACATCAAGAAAAACGGCCAATCCATTACATTGTATCAGTCTAGGAAGTTCTGGAGTTGGTAAAACACACTTACAATCTAAAGTATCAGAATTAATCCCAGAAGAAGATAAAATAGAGATCACCGTATTATCAGCCAATGCATTTTATTACTTTAATCGTACCGAACTAAAAAACAAATTAATACTAATCGAAGATTTAGATGGAGCAGAATCAGTACTCTATCCATTACGAGAATTACAATCTAAAAAACGAATTACCAAAACTGTTGTACATAAAGACAGAAAAGGCACTACTAAAACTATACATCTTACTGTAGAAGGTCCTGTCTCTGTTGCAGGTTGCACTACACAAGAATCCGTATACGAAGATAATAGTAACCGAAGCTTCTTACTCTATATCGATGAATCTAGCGAACAAGACAGAAAAATAATGCAATACCAAAGGCTATTATCAGCAGGCAAAGTAAATAAGGATGATGAGTTTATGGCTGCTAGATTTTTACGAGATGTACAACGGATGCTCGAACCTATAAAAGTGATCAATCCATATGCAGAATTTTTGGAGTTGCCACAGACTGTATTTAAACCTCGAAGAACCAACACACACTACCTACAATTTATAGAAGCAATTACTTTTTACTGCCAACATCAACGAGAGAAAAAATATGACGAGCAAACAGGTGAAGAATATATAGAAACCACCATCGAAGATATAGAGCAAGCTAATGAACTGATTAAAGAAGTATTGCTACGAAAAAGTGATGAAATCACAGGAGCATGCCGTAATTACTTAGAAGAACTAAAAAAATACTTGAAACAAAATAACCAAACTAAGTTTGCAGCTTTAGAAATCAGACGAAAGTTAAAAGTCAAGAAAACCACCCAATGGCGGTATCATAAACAGTTGATGGAGAGTTATTATATCCGAAAAGTACTTAAGAAAAAAGGAGAAACCATCGTACATTATGAAATCACTAACCCTAATGAATATACAGAGTTAGAACAACAGATAACCAAAGCATTAGAACAATGTATTATTGATATAGATCGTTCCACTGTTCCAGAGTGTTCCACTACCAAAATGGAACAGACAACATAAAGATAGAGAACGATTTAACTACATATTTATCCCTCGTTCCTCAAAATCCTGAAAAACACATACCGTATGAAAAAATTAAAGTTAGAAAACGCTAGCTATAGCGTTCTATTATCCAGTTTTACCGAATGGTTAGATATCTTAGGATATGCAGAAACTACAGTGTATAACTTACCAAACCATCTTAGAGAGTTCTTTTATTGGTTAGAGTCTCAAGAGCGTACAGATATTAATCATATTACGACACAAGATGTTACTAATTATTATAAAGTTCTAAAAGAAAGAAGTAACCAACGTATCGATGGCGCACTTAGTAAATCCTATCTTAATAAACACCAACAAGCATTAAAGAAGTTTAGAGAATATCTAAAAAATCATAATCATAAAGGGATCAACATACACCTGAAGTCAGAAACTCAACCAACAGAAGAACGGATCAATATTTTATCACAATCCGAAATCAAAGAGTTGTTTGCAGCTTGTAATTATAGTAATAAACGCAAATGTATTAGAATACGAGATAAAGCACTCTTAACAATCTTCTACAGTTGTGGACTTCGTAGAAATGAAGCGGTACACTTAGATATAAAAGATGTACTGTTTGATAAGCAGCGCATCTATATTCGCAAAGGGAAGAACTACAAAGAACGTTTTGTACCGATCAATAAATACAATCTAAGCATTTTAGAAGAGTACATCTTTGATGGCAGACCCGATTTTAATATCAAGGATAATACAGAAGCCTTATTACTTAATCAACACGGTACACGATTACAAGGAATGAGCTTTGCGAATCGATTACAAGCTATTGTAGCAGCCACAGAAAACAAAATCATTATAGAAAAACATATTACACCACATACATTACGACACTCTATTGCTACACATTTACTACAAAAAGAAGTACCACTAGAAAGTATCAAACATTTTTTAGGGCATAGTAGTTTAGAGAGTACGCAGATTTATACACATCTTTTAAAAACCATAAAACATGAAAACATATAACACATACTTACAAGAAGAAGGCTATACCCAAAAAACGATTACATCAAAAAAGAGAGAACAACTTTATTTTACCAAATGGTGTAAACGACAATCCACTACAGCTATAGAAATCGATTATAAGATGTGTTTAAAATACATCAAACATCTAACCAGAAAAGGTAATAGTAAACGAAGTATCAATCACAGATTAGCCAGTTTAAAAACCTACTTTAATTATCTAATAAGTGAGGCCTACCGAATAGATAATCCAATAGAAAACACGAATGTACGAGGAACACAACGAACGATCCATTACAACTTATTAGAACCCGAGGAACTAGAAGACTTGTATTACAGTTATTCTACAGAAAACTATCAGGAAATATATCACAGTTACGCAGCAAAACGTAATAAAATCATTGTTGGTTTATTGGTGTATCAAGGTTTAGACACCGCAGATTTAAGTACCTTAAAAGTAGAAGATGTACAACTCAATAAAGGTAAAATCTATGTTCCTAGTAGAAAACGAAGTAATGCTAGAGAATTAGAATTAAAACCTTGGCAAATGATGAGTTTTATGGAATACATAAATGACATCAGACCTCATTTATTAGTACGATTACATAGTGATACTAACAGGCTCTTTCCATCTGGAGAACGATTTACAATGACACATACGATTATTAAAAAGCTAAAAAAGTATAATCAAAAAGTAGAAAGTGCTAAACAAATCAGAGCAAGTGTAATCACCAATTGGTTAAAACAATATAATCTTAGAAAAACGCAAGTAATGGCAGGGCATAAATACATTAGTTCTACAGAACGATACTTGCAAGATGATTTAGAAAATCTACACGAAATGATAAATAATTATCATCCGATACACTAAAAATATGTAGGATACGAATCAAAAAACTAATAATATTAATATATAAATTATCTTTGTTATGAATATAAACATGAATGTTATGGATTTACAGGCAGATATCAAATGGATATTAGAGGAGTTGAAAGATGTAAAAGATCCTACACTTATTGAAGCCTTTAAAAATATGTTGAAATATAGAAGAAAAGTAAGTGAATCTTCTTATGAAATATCTGATGAACATAAAGAGATTTTAGATCAACGATTAGCAGATCATAAGGCAAATCCTAATAGCGGAAGAAGTTGGAAAGAAGTAAAATCCAATTTACAGGCAAAACATGGGATATAATCTAATCATTAAACCAGGAGCGGAACTAGATATTACAGAAGCTCTTGAATGGTATGAGGAGAATACAGAATTATCACCTGAATTACTGAATGAGATAGATGAAGTTCTTATCAGAATAGAAAGTGATCCTAATAACTTCCAAAAACGATATAAAGAAATTAGAATTGTATTTACTGATCGCTTCCGTTATGGAGTTCATTATACAATAGAAGATAAAACAGTGTATGTACAAGCTGTTTTACACACAAGTAGAAAACCAAAAAGTTAAATGAATCCCGAATCGTTAAGGTTCGGGATTTTTGTTTACATAGATAAATAGCCAAGTGAGTCGCTATGCTCCAATTTATTATTATCACATCAGCCCGAAAAGGGCTTTTGTAATAAGCTGTTATAAGGTGTTCCTTCGTCACGCCACAAGCTATTTTTTGTTATTCCACAAGTGCAGAAAAAGCACTTGTTCCATACCGCTCCAACTTCCTCACCTTCGGTCGTCAGTTTACGCTACAAATAAATAGCCTTGTTCTGTTCCTCCATCACCCACAGCTACTTTTTTGTATGATTAATGAACGCTAACGCTATGAGTTAAGTTATACAAAACCGCTGCTTCATTGGCTACGCCGCTTGGTCGCTGCCTAGCCGATTATTTATGTTGAAGTTTATATTTTGATAAATCGGAATACATAAAAATCGTCTGGCACACAAAACCGTTACA
>CANLRN010000121.1 GCA_947493495.1 uncultured Aquimarina sp. | reverse complement strand
TTTTTTGGCAATGAAAAAAAGAAAAAGAAGATTGTGAAACAACCTTACAATCAGCTTATTAAAATTTAGTTAGATGGGGAGCGTTAGGACTTCGTCAAGATGGAATAGATTTCCTAATGAATAAAACGGGTTTAATGAATTAGAATATAAAAATAAGCGATTAAAAATAAGCGATTAAAAAAGAGGTATTTAACTCTCTTTACTAATCGCTTAGCTTATAAGTCTTTAAATATTTAAAGTCATTAAGATCTAAAGATTGCCCCTAAAACAAAGCTAATTTATTTTACAACAAGCTTTAATTGTTGATTGTTTGGTAGAAGTACAATGTACAAACCAGATTGTAGTGATGAAATAGAGATAATTTCTTCTTCACTATTTGCTTTTATTTTCATCACAGTCTTTCCTTGTATATCATGGATTGTAACATTGTCATCTATAGCTAAACCAGCTATTCTCAGTATATCTTTTGCTGGATTTGGAAATACTTTTATCTGTGAGTCAAGGTTTTTTATTGATTCAATACTTTGAGCTCTTTGATTGGCTAAAGGCATAATTTTCCATTTTTGATTGTTATTCTTTATATAAGAATATGTGATGACATTAGCATTTATTTCACCATTGTTTCTATCTAGAGCCTGTGTCAAACAATGTGCAGGTAAGAACCCATAGATCCCCGTACCCTTACCGTCTTCAACTATTTTCCATTTTTGATGATTACCAAGTACGTCTGTCCAAGTTGCTACTTGTGTACTGTTTTTACATTTTGCAAAAGGAACTTCTAAAAACCTATTAGTACCTAAGTTTTTTATAGTGTAAATATTACCTTCTTGATGTTTAAAAACCCACATTTGGTTACTAAAATTTCCTGGATTTTCCATTTTGGCATTATGATTCTCTTGAGCTCTAGAAAGTAACCTCTGATTAGAAGTGGTAGATTCTATAAAATAAGTACCATCGTTTAATAATTGAGGATTCGAGTTATTATTATCACCACTGCCACAATCAGGTATTCCTCCTATATTAGCTGGTAATGAATTTGGTCCTAAACACATATCAACAATATTTTTAGGGTTGATATTAGGGTTTGTTTTATTGGATGCTGAATTAGATACTTCTGCAAACGAAGACATATTTACATTAGGAATATATTGATTATTACCATTACCTTTTAAAGGTAATCTTACCTGTTTAATTCTTGTAGTTTTATTAGTACGATAGAAAATAGATTTTTTTAATGTAACTCTTGAAGGTACTTCTGCTTGCCAAAACATAATATCATTGGCAATATTTTCGTTTCTAGGTTCATTCTTATAAAAAGTACAATTATTAAATACTCCTGAGCTAGGTATTCTCTGTAAAAAAACAGCTCCTTGTTGTTGGGCATCTAAAACATCTAGAAATTTAGTATTCGCAAAAGTACAGTTATCAAATTCAAAATTGTTAATCAATCTAATATTAGCCTGTCCAACTTCATTATTATTAAATACTGAATTTGTTAATTTCATTGTAGCAGTGCTGCTTCCGTGAAAAACTACACACCCTGCGAAAAAAACTCTTTTAAAGTTACTTACACCTGCGTAGTTATTATATTTGTTGTTTTCAAAATTACAATTATTAATAACTAATGCTGGTTTGTTATTAGGGTAACCTGGAGAAGATCCAGCTACTGGAGCTATAAATACTTCCATTACTGATACTTTTACATTTGCAGAATTTCGAGTAAAATTGCTTCCAAAAATTTCAACAGGTTTGACTGTTCTGTCTACTCTTAAAGCACCAGCACCTTCTACTACATTCATATAACCGTTAGTTGACTCATACCCATTAGATAAATTAGCATCAAAAGAACTATTAATTATCGTAAGCCTTTCAATTGAAGTTGCTCCTATGGCTCCTCCAGTAACAGCACTGTTGTTATTAAAGGTACAACCAAATATTTCTGCTGTACTATTGTTGTTAATTCTAATAGCTCCACCGTTTTGGTTCTCGCCAATCCCTCTAAAATGTGATACTTTGTTGTTTGTGAATTGACAGTTTCGTACTCTTAAAGCTCCAAAATATGAAGCAGCTTGTGCTACTTCTATAGCACCACCTCCAGAGCGAAATATATTTTTAAGATTAGCTTGAGAAACCCCTTTAAAATTGGCTTTGGTTAATTTCGCATCTTGAATTACTAATCTAACACTACCTCTAACCAAAAAAAGACTAGTCTTGTTTTGCCCATCAAAAGTGATGTTCTTTCCTTGAATAACAATTGTTCTTACCTTATCTCTATTTTGATATGACGGTTTAAGGTGAATAACATTCTTAAACTTAATAGTGGCTGGAGCAGAATTGTTAAACTTTAGAATTCCTCCATTAGTATTAAGAAGCGTATTTAATGCTGACTCTAAATTGTTAAAAGTTGGAGCTATTGTTATTTGATCTACATTAGAGTTTACATTCATAGGAATTGCATTAGGCATTTCCGAAGGATTACTTGCTATTCTACCATAAGTGCTCCATAAAGTATTTGCCGCGTTTCTATGAGACTCTATAACTTGAGCACTTGTTATAGAGCTTGCAAATACTAAAAATAGTATGATAAATAAATTTATTTTTTTCATAATTGTAAATGTATAATTGTTATGAGTAAGACTGTTTTAAAAATGTCTAATCAAAAGGTTATATCAATAGTTTGCTATTTAGTTTGTATTGATTTTGACAAACCATTTTATATATGTTACTTGACAGTAGCTATTAATAGCATTAATTATTAAATGATTACTAACTCCGGTGTACATAAGGGATTGGTTTTAGGGATTTACTTATGGAAACGCAAATATCTACAACCCTTTCTTGTTTATTCTAGAAGTCTAAATCACTTCAATTATTTAACTTAAAAATAGATTATATATTTAAAAAAACAATACGTATTTAGCGTATATAATTTATGGTTTTAACTCATAACGTATTGATAACCATTAGTTTTTAAGCTAACATATGTTAGCATTAACTTTTTTTTATAAAAATGTTTTAATAGTTTTAGCCAAATTTTATATACAAATCATTATGAAAAAACAAACTCACTATGGCAAAATGAGGATTTTGCTATTTTTATTACTTTCACCTGTGTTTCTTTTTGCACAGGAAATCATTACTGGTAAGGTAGTGATTCAGGGTTCGGGAGAACCCGCACCTTTTGTTAATATTATCGAAGAAGGGACAAATAATGGGACTTCTTCTGATTTTGATGGTAACTTTTCGATTACAGTGAATTCATTACCCGCAACACTCAGGGTAACAGCATTGGGTTTTACTGATAAGACAGTAACTGTAGAATCTGCGAGTGCTATTACAATAGAAATTGCAGAATCATCAGAAGCATTAGATGAGGTCGTAGTAACGGGATTAGGTTCTTCTGTGAAGAGGGCTAATCTTGCCAATGCTGTGTCAACAGTATCGTCTGAAGAATTAGTAGGAAATACAGGTCAAACAACAGTAGATGGGGCACTTTATGGTAAAGTGACAGGTGTAAATATTACTTCATCTTCTGGAGCACCAGGAGGTGGATTCGCTTTAAGACTTCGAGGTATTTCTTCTATTAATGGTAATAATCAACCGCTAATTATCGTAGATGGAGTATATGTAAATAATGTTGAAATTCCATCAGGATTACGATTTGCCTCAGGAGGTAATAGAGGTAATGAAGAAAATGCAGGAAATAGATTAGCTGATTTAGATCCAAATGATATTGAAAACATTGAAGTATTAAAAGGTTCTTCTGCAGCTGCCATTTATGGACAACGGGGTAATGCAGGGGTTGTCATTATTACTACAAAAAGAGGTAAAGGTGGAAAAACAAGAATAAGTTTTAGTCAGGACACAGGGATTAACATTATTCAAAATAGATTAGGCTTAAGACCTTGGACCGCCGAAAGTGTAGAAGCTGCTTTTGGAGCTGGAGAAAGACAGGATTTTGAAGATGTTATTGAGTCAAGAGGAGAACTTTTTGACTATGAAGATGAAATTTATGGAGAAACAGGCTTTATTAGTGATACAAGACTAAGTGCTACTGGAGGTAGTGAAAAAACAAAGTTTTATGTTGGAGGATCTTACAGAGATGAAGAAGGAATTATTAAAAATACGGGTTTTGATAGATTGTCATTACGTACAAACATAGATCATCGTATATCTGATGTATTCGATTTTACATCGACAACCAATTTTGTGAGAAGTAACTCTAGTAGAAGTTTTACGGGGAATGAAAATGAAGGAGGTTTGAGTTATGGATATACTCTTGCTTTTACCCGTCCTTGGGTTAATTTGTTCCCAGATGCAGATGGTAATTATCCCAATAATCCAAATTATCCAGGGAATCCACTTTTTGTAAGAGACCAAGCCAAAAACGAAGATTCTAATAATAGAATTATTCAAGGATTTAAATTAAACACTAAAATTTTAACAAGAGATCGAAATAGTGTACGATTAATTTTAAATGGAGGTATTGATTATTTAGCAAATGAAACCTTTGTATTTGTTCCAAAAGAGCATCAAGCACAAGTAGGGAATCAAGAAGGTTTTATAGCACAAGGGAAAAATAATTTCAAACAAGTGAATGCTCAAGCTATAGCAGTTTGGGACCATAAAGCATTGAAAGATGATTTGAATTTGACCACTCAATTTGGAATTACATTTTTAGATCAAGAAGCAAATCTTGTAAATAGTAGAGGTTCTAATTTAACAGGTGGACAAACAAATGTGGATCAGTCTGTTAATCAACAAATCGATCAGTTTTTGTCTTCTGAAGAAGATTTTGGCTATTTCGGTCAAATAGAAGGAAATTATAAAAATCAATTCATAGCCACTTTAGGGTATCGTTTGGATAAATCATCTAGAAATGGTGATCCAAATGAGTTTTATGGTTTTCCTAAAGCATCATTAGCAATTAATGTTGCGAACTTTGATTTTTGGAAATTAGAGGCGGTTAATCAGTTTAAATTAAGAGCGGCTTATGGAGAAACTGGTAATCCTGCAGGTTTTGGAGCTACATTTACCAGTTTGGGGACTTCAAATATTGGAGGCAACGGTGGTACATCTGTTGCTGGATTAAGAGGAGATTCTGATGTGGAGCCAGAAACAGCGAGCGAGTTTGAGGTAGGTTTAGATGTGGGCTTTTTAAATAGTCGAGTATCTTTGGAAGCTACCTATTATAACAAGCAAGTAAGCGATCTAATTCTTTCAAGATCATTGCCAGCTTCTTCAGGTTTTACTACTGAAACTACAAACTTAGCAGACCTAATGAATGAAGGTATAGAATTAGCAGTAAAAGCAGATGTTCTTGATAATGATGTGGTTTACTGGAATACAGGAATTCAATTTTACCTTAACCGATCTGAAGTAACTAGATTAGATGTGCCCGCATTTGCACAACCAGGTGCAGGTTTTGGTACTGGTCTAGGAACATTTTTTATAGAAGAAGGCCAACCAGTTACCCAATTAGTGGGTAATATTGATGGAGAATTAACTCAGGTAGGTAATGTAGAGCCAGATTTTCAAATGGCATTTAGTAACCAGTTGACTTTCTTTAAACAATGGGATCTTTCATTTCTATTACAATGGAAAAAAGGAGGAGATAACTTAAACTTATCAAGATTCTTAACAGATTTAGGGCAAACATCTCCTGATTTGGAAACAGCAGAAGGACAAGCACGTTTGGGTACAACCGCTAATGCATTGCGTTTTGTTGAGCCAGCAGGGTATCTAAGATTGAGAGAAGCAGCTATATATTATAGATTACCATCTAGAATTATATCAGGAGTTTTTGGAGAAACTGTTGAAGGTATAAAATTAGGTGTTTCTGGAAGAAATATTTTTACTATTACGGATTATAGTAGTTATGATCCAGAAGTATCTGTAAATGGAGGAGCTGGTTTGTCTAGTGGAATAGAGGTGACCCCTTTCCCAAGTTCTCAACAATTCTATTTCCATTTAAATGTTAACTTTTAAAATGCAAATGACAATGAAAAATATATTTAAAGATATAAAACGATATAGTGTCGTTGGAGTACTATTTATCTTGATTTTGACATCATGTTCAATTGATGAAGTAGTAGATCCAAATGGACCTAGTGTAGATGGTGTTACTAGTGGCGCATCTAAAGCACAATTAGATGAATTAGTGGTAGGAGTAGAATCTACTTCTAGAAATGGACTTGGTGTTGAGGCTACTGCTAGTGGTACCATGGCAAGGGAACTGTATTTATTTGATGCTGATCCAAGAAATACTGGAGATTTGTTAGGAAAGGAAGGAATAAGCTTGGATAACAATTCATTTTATAGTACGAGTCAATGGAATGGTAGTTACAGATGTATTAAAAATGCCAACTTGCTAATTGGAGCTATAAATAATACAAATTCTGTTACAGACCAAGAAAAAAATGGGTATTTAGGCTTTGCTAAAACCTTAATCGCTTACGAATTGATTCAAATAATAAAAGCATATGGATCAGCTAGAGTGGATGTTAGTGATCCAGATAATCTTGGACCTGTTTTGAGTGCTGGAGAGGTATTGACCTTTGTAAGTGGTTTATTAAACGAAGCAAACACAAATTTAAGTAACGCTGGAAGCGAATTTGTATTCCCTAGAAGTGGTTTTGGCGATGTTGCTAGTTTTATAGAATTTAATAGAGCTGTTGCTGCTATTGCTGCTTTATATAATGGTGATGGTAATGGTGCGCTAACTGCATTATCTAGCTCATTTTTTGATCTTGCAGGAGATTTAACTATGGGACCAAAATATACATTTAGTTTAGCATCTGGGGATAGAGCAAACCCTGTTTTCAGAGTAGCTTCAGTTTCTGCTGACGAACCAAATAATGGAGATCAGATCATTGTTCATGATAGTTGGATTAATGATGCTGAGGCGGGAGATACTAGAGTTTCTTCAAAAACAGCAATGAGACCAGACCCAAGTTCTCAAGATGGTTTGTCTGGGAGCAATGAGACAAGATTATATGCAACCAATGTTGATGATATTGATATCATAAGAAACGAAGAATTAATATTGGTATATGCTGAAGCGAGTATTCTTGTCAATAATTTGCAAGATGCTGAAGATGCACTCAATGTGATTCGAAATGCTGCTGGGTTAGCAGATTATTCTGGTGCGCAAACCGCTGCAGATTTAACTACAGAACTATTAAATCAAAGAAGATATTCTTTATGGGCAGAAAATCATAGAATGTTCGATTTAAGGAGATATGGATTATCAGATACCTTGCCTATAGATCGTCCTGGGGATCAAGTGTTTAATGTGTTGCCTATACCATTATCAGAGAATCAATAATAGATTTTAATTTTTGATATTTAAAACACCGCAATTTTGCGGTGTTTTAAATTTTATACGGAGTACTTATTGTTAGAGGTGCATTGTATATTGTTGAAGCCTAAAAACTCTTTGGGCTTGTTATAGAATAGAGGAGTTCGTTATTATAGTATCATTGTATCACAATTTTTTGAAGTCGTTTTCCGTAAGGGGTTTCGAGGACTACAACATAGAACCCAGAAGCTGTTACAATATTAAAAGGGATATTATAAATAGTATTGTTATCAGCTCTTTATCAGCTCTTTGTTGTGCTATAATTGTATTATTTTTAGGCTAAAAGTTTTAATTAGAAGACTTTTGTAACGCAGAGTAAGTAACCTTATGAATACTATCATAAGGTATTGTAATGATCAATAATTTTGATAAGATCTTCCTTCTTTTTAAATTTTAATTAGTTGGAAGAAGCATATTGTTCTAACTCACTTTTTTCTTGAGTTTGACACATTTTATTGTTTTGATTGGTCAGCCCCCTTGATTTTACTGGGTTTTACTTTTGGTCTGGGT
>CANLRN010000120.1 GCA_947493495.1 uncultured Aquimarina sp. | reverse complement strand
CAAAAAAGAAAATTAGGGATGATGAAAAGAATTAAAAAACAAATCGATAAATTTGACTTAAAACCTGAAGATTTAGGGTTTTACAACAACCTGATAACCAGTAAACAAAATTGACGTTAGTCAGAATTCCCTATTTAAATCAATTAAATTTTGATTTTGGAAGTTTAAAAAGTAAGTTTGATAACGAAGTTGAAAAATAAGAAACCCGATTTTTAAACTGGTGTAAAACTATCTTTAGATAGAAACCCCTTCCGAATTCTGGGATGAGTACCTAATTTGAAAGTACATTGGTGGAGCAATAGCTACCCCGTAGACAATAATACTGCAAAGCAAAAGCAATGGTACTCTTTTCGACTTCTCATAAATAAATTAATGAAGACGCCCAATATTTTTCTTGGGTAAGGGGATTTTTGTTTAAAAAATTAGAAAACCACGAAATTCCCATATTTCCGTTATAGACAATTAAAGACGAGCATTTCGCTGAATAGAAAAATTGAAAGAACTCTCAAAAGATATAGTCGAAGAAATGAAAATCCGATTTACCTCGGAGTACGATACTGCAAATAAAATTTTGACAGAATATCTGACGAAATATGACTATTTGAATTCAGACAGAATTATTCGCTGTGTGATTTTTTTAGCTAATAACGAAATTGAAAGTTTCAAATCATTTTTGGAATCTGCAAAAGGCGACCCAAGAGATGTAATGTGGTGGGCAGAATATGAAAATCGAGAATCTTTAGATAACAACAAAAGAGTTCGAGATTTCAGCAAGACTTTTCAGGAAAATTTAATCTAAATGGAAAAACGAATTGCGACTGACATAAAAACCGAAGTTTGGTATTCCATAATTGAATCGCTGAAAAAAAATGGTTGGAAAGTAACAACCGAATACAATCAGTTTGACAAAGGAATAGATTTTGACCTGTACGAATTAACACTAAATGGAGAGAAAATTGTCTTTGCTTGGGACAATTGGTTTGAAGGAGAAATCAAATGTACCGAACAAAGAATGAAAAATTTGGAAACAACATTTGGAATTGAATTCAAATTTGGAAAACCAGAGCATTTATCTCGTAATTTAATTGATAAAATGAAATCATTATTGACTAAAAAATAACTGTGTACAACACGGGTAGCTGTTGCACAACTCCTATTTCTGATAAAAAATGATCCTTTTTAAGGCTTTTTAAGGAGTGTTCCCTAGAAATCTAAGTGTATCAGTATGATTTTTATACGGGCTTATATCAATTTATTTTAAGCCTTAGCAAGCCAATAATCGAGTTAAAAGAATGTCCCACCATTGCTGCTCCGCTTTTGCTAAAGTTGGTGATGTATTTTAGTAGTTTCTTTAGATTATAAGTCGTAGTTGACATATGCATGCACTTATTAGCTCCCTGTATTGCTCGTACATTCACTTTACCCATAGCTAGATACTGGGTTAAGGTACCAAATATAGGTTCTACTCGGCAATATCAATGGCCTAGTATTTAGAAGACCATTATACTATATCTAGTTGAAAAAAGAATTGTAGCATTTGTAATTGATCATTTTACAATGACTTTTTTTGATTATAATTATATTACTTGATAATCAATCCTTCAAATTTTACAAACAAGTGTTTTTAATTTCACAGAGGTTCGGCTTCGTTCCTTAAAAAAAATCTTTATAATTGATTATCAATAATTTATGAATAATTTTTAAATAAAGTACATTTTCTTGTTATGCCTACACTCATTTTATCGTTATTAAAATAGAATGAATAAGAAAGAATTTAGACTTAAAGTATTTTCTCTATCAGAGCATTTGTTTCCTATGGTTTCTCGAATGCTCGGAAATAAAGCGAACGCAGAAGATGCTATTCAAGAAATAATGATGAAACTTTGGTTAAAGCGTAAGCAAATTGGGCTACATCCAAATATTACAGGTTTTGTATTCTTAACAGCTCGCAATTACTGTATTGATTTAATGAGAAAAAAAAGGCTGGAAATTGATGACGCTCCTTTCCAACTGCAGATACTAAAATCAGAAAGCGGTCAAGAACAATTGGAGTGGAAAGAGTTAAATACTATTATTAAAAAAATTCTTAAAACCTTACCTGAACAACAAAGAGAAGTTATAATGATGCGAGACTTAGATGGTTATGAATTTATTGAAATAGCTGCTGCAACACAACTTAAGGTTGAACATATTAGAGTTTTATTATCGCGAGCTAGAAAACAGGTGAGTATAGAATTAGAAAAAACATATAGCTATGAAAGAGGATGAAATTGAAAGATTAATTGAAAAATATAAAGAAGGAAATAGTACATTAAACGAAGAACAGTTTTTGTTTGACCATATTAAGAATTCAGACCCCTCATTGGAAGCATGGTCTACTTTCGTAAAAAATAATAAAAAGGAAACACCAAATAATTTTAATGACACCTTATGGGAATCCTTTCAAAATAAAAAAATCGAAAAACGTAAGAGATTTGTTGGAATCATCTCTGCAGCGGCTTCAGTTATATTATTAATCTCTCTTTATATAGCCAGTCCAAAACAAAAAGAAGTCAGCTATTCTGAGAAAGAAGATTTATTAAATCAAGCTCTAAATATGGTGTCTAATTCAGAACCATCAGAAATCCAACAGAGTATTATTTACGAAAATGAAATGATTATTATTTACACAACACCCTAATTATCTATATTGTATAAATCATTAACAAGTAAACATTTAGAAACATGAAAAATTTAATTTTAACTGCATGCGCAGTATTACTATCAATTTCGTTAATTCAAGCACAAGAGCATGCTGAAGAAAAAGGGGAAATCGCAAAACCAGAAAAACTCAATATTAAGCTAAAAGATGGTGTAAAACCAGATATTTATGTTGATGGAAAAAAATTCGATTTTCCAATGGAGTTATTGGACGTAGATAGAATTGAATCAGTAAGTGTTATTAAAGGAGATAAGGCCATAAAAGAATATAATTCAAAAAATGGTGTTGTGCTTGTTACAACAAAAAAAATTACTGCTGAAAAAGCTGTGTCTAAGATAAAATTTAAAGATGATGGTGTCAATAAAAAGGTTCCCATGATAATTATTAACGGAAAGAAATCTGATAAAGAAATGCTTGAAAAAATATCCACTGATGATATTGAAAGCATCGAAGTGTTTAAAAATGAACAGGCTTTGAAAAAATATAACACTCCCAACGGTGCTATATTCATAACAACTAAAAAAGAAAAGAAAAAATAAATCTACTGAGAATTTAAAGTAAACTATGAAAATACCTGTTGGTAACAATGGTAGCGCTGTTGCATAACTCCTATTTCTGATAAAAAATGACCCATTTTAAGGCTTTTTAAGGAGTGTTCTCTAGAAATCTAGGTGTATCAGTGTGATTTTTATATGGGCTTATATCGATTTATTTTGAGCCTTAGTAAACCAATAATCGAGTTAAAAGAATGTCCCACCATTGCTGCTCCGCTTTTGCTAAAGTTGGTGATGTATTTTAGTAGTTTCTTTAGATTATAAGCCGTAGCTGACATATGAATGCACTTATTAGCTCCCTGTATTGCTCGTACATTCACTTTACCCATACCTAGATACTGGGTTAAGGTACCAAATACAGGTTCTACTCGGCAATATCAATGACCTAGTATTTAGAAGACCATTATACTATATCAAGTTGAAAAAAAGAATTGTAGCATTTGTAATTGATCATTTTACAATGACTTTTTTTGATTATAATTATATTACTTGATAATCAACCCTTCAAATTTTACAAACAAGTATTCTCTAATAGCTGTTGGCAGCGTTTGTTGATTAGAATTGAAAAAATTATAATCTGTAACAAGCTGTTTGATAAAATACTCATCAAGTTTTATCAGTAAATCTGCAGAAACAGCTCTAAACATTTTGTTTTCGATACCTAACACATAAAAATCTTTTAAATCTCTTAATAAGTCTTGTAAAAAATCTTCAATAATTTTCCAAGCTGTAGGGTAGTGTATTTGTAATTGTTTTAGATAAAAAGGGGATATATCTTGCACACCTTCTGCAAGAATTTTTGCTAACATCTCATAGGAATGTATAAACTCTAGAATTTTACCAGAGATTTCTTTTTTATATGCTTTTATATGATCAATTCGTACTTGAGTTATATACTCAAAAATTTCTTCTTTGGTTGTAAAGTATTCATATATAGTTGATTTACTTTTGTTCAGTAAGACAGCTAAATCATCTATAGTCAGGCTTCCAAGCTCTCTATTTCTAAGTTTTGGAATTATTGCTTGTGTCCATTGCTCTACTTTTTTATTTTTTTGCCTTCTATTTTTAGTTATTGATTTTCTTCCCATAGTTGGTGTTTTCTAAAAAATCAAACTATATTTGATAAAATAGTTTGATATAAATAAAAATATTTTTCAAACATAATCATTTGACCTGTGAAAAATCAAGCAGTTTGGCAAAAATATTCTGGAAAAGTAGCTTGGCCGACTATAATTTTATTTTCTGTTTTATGTGGTACATATATTTTACTTTGGAAATTTTATGTCTCGGGTTTTTCGCCAGTATGGACCTCTATTATTGGAGCAGGAGTTGCCTACGGAATGTTTACAATTGCTCATGAAGCAAGCCACGGTAATATTTCAGGAGGAGTCCAATCATTCGTTAAATTGGAAAAAATAATGGGTTGGATATCCAGTTTCTTTTTAGTATTTCCTTTTTCTGCATTTGTAGTCATTCACCTTAGACATCATGCGCATACAAATGATCCAGTGAGTGATCCTGATCATTATGTAAATGGAAGTAATCCTTTTTCTATTTTTTTTCGTTGCTTAACATTAATTGCGTATTATTTTAAATTAGCTTTAGGTAAGCAAAGTAAGAAGAATGAAGCAATGAATAGAATTAGAAATCAGTCTATTTTATTTTTAGTTGTTCTCATTACCATTTTGAGTAGTATAATTTTAGTAGGATATGGTAGCGCATTATTTTTTGTTTTTATTTTATCAGCACTTATTGCAGCACCTGTATTAGCTTTTTCTTTTGATTGGTTGCCACATTATCCGCACAATAATTTAAGTAAGTATCATAATACGCGTATCATAACTATTCCTGGGTTAGAATTTTTATCACTATACCAAAATTACCATCTAATTCATCATTTACACCCTAGAGTTCCTTTTTATAAGTATCGAAGTTGTTTTTTAGATATGGAATCCGAACTTTTTAAGAAACGGTCTGTAATTGAGGGGTACAGAGATCAAGATCAAAAAATATTAAGTAGGCAAAATACATATTCAGATATCCAATTAGGAAAAAAATGGAATTATGTTTTAGAAGTAGAAAAAGTATATAAAGAAACAACAAATGCTATTAAGCTAGTTTTTAAAAACTTAGATCAAATTCCTTTTCTTTATGAAGCAGGACAATATGTAGTTATTTCTGATCTAGTCAATGGAGCTATCGTAAGTAGATGTTATTCTATCTGCGAAGATCCTTTTTCAGGAAAGCTCGCAGTAGTTGTAAAAAGAGTTTCAGGAGGAAAGCTATCGAATCATTTAGTAAGTACTATTAAGGAGAATGATAAACTTAGAGTTTCTGGTCCTTTCGGTAAATTTTTGTTGCCTAAAAATATAGATAAACCATTTATTTTTATTGCAGGAGGAAGTGGGATTACTCCTATTATATCTATGATCAAATTTATCTTAAGAACATCAGGAGAGAAAGTAACATTACTTTATGGTTGTAGAAATGAAAACATGGTAATTTTCGACGAAGAACTACAAGAACTTTCTTTGAGTTATCCAGATCGTTTACAATTAGTGTTAAGTTTTGAACTATTAAAATCAGATGTACAATACCAATATTTATCAAAGTTATCGATAGATTCATATTGTTATATCTGTGGCCCATCACCAATGATGGATGCTTCTAAAAAGACGTTACGTAAACTTGGTGTCCATGATAATTTAATTAAAATAGAAGAGTTTTCTCAGAACTTTAATAAACCCTCTGGTATAAAGTATCAGATTAATGTAGAAATGAGTAGTGATCAATTTTCTTTTAATTCTGATAGTACTGAGACAATATTAGAAGGGTCAATGAAAACTAAAAATACATTACCACATGCTTGTAAAATGGGAGATTGTGGAACTTGCAAAGCGTTATTACTAAATGGAGCAGTAAACTGGAATTCAGAAGAAAATGTAGCTCTTCTAAAAAATGAAATACATCAAGGATACATACTTACTTGTAGCTGTACTCCAAAAACTGATATTACAATAAGAATATGAAAATGAAAGAAGCATACGATTATGTGATTATTGGTAGTGGTTTTGGAGGATCAGTAAGTGCCTTGCGTCTAGCTGAGAAGGGATATAGTGTGCTTGTCATCGAAAAGGGGAAATGGTATAGATCAAAAGATTTCCCAAAATCCAATTGGAACCTAAAAAAGTGGTTGTGGCTTCCATTTCTCAGATGGTTTGGTATTATGAAAATATCTTTTTATAAAAATGTAGTTGTCATTTCTGGAGCAGGTGTCGGTGGAGGCTCTTTGGTATATGGCAATACGCTGCCAGTTCCTAAAAAAGATTTTTTTACTTCAGGGAGTTGGAGTCAGTTATTAGATTGGCAAACACAATTGGCACCACATTATGAGACCGCATTAAAGATGTTAGGTGCTAACAAGACTCCAGCTTTATTTGATAGTGATAAAGCATTAGAGGATATGGCAACGACAATGGGGATTGAGAATCATTTTTCTGCTACTGACGTTGCGGTATATTTTGGAACTCCTAATAAAACGGTTCCGGATCCATATTTTGATGGAAAAGGACCAGAACGCACAGGATGCAATTATTGTGGAGGTTGTATGACAGGATGTAGAATTGGAGCTAAAAATACATTAGATAAAAATTATTTATATCTAGCCCAACAATTAGGAGTAGATATCCTTGCCGAAAGCGAAGTATATGATGTAATTCCTCAGGATTCTGGCTATAGAGTTGCTTATAAGTCGTCTACTCGTTTCTTTAAAAAAAAGAAAATAATTTCTACCAAGGGTGTTATATTTTCTGGAGGTGTAATTGGTACAGTAAAGTTATTATTACAATTAAAGAAGAAATCATTGCCAAAATTATCTGATAAAATAGGTGATGATATACGGACCAATAATGAAAGTCTGATTAGTGTAACAAACCTAGATGCAAGTAAAGATATGTCTAAGGGGGTAGCGATTGGATCTATCTTGCATACAGATAAAAATAGTCATCTAGAAATTGTACGTTATGCAAAAGGTTCTGGATTTTGGCGATTATCACATCTGCCACTAACACATGGTAAAAATGCGTTGATAAGAATATTAAAAATGTTCATTAGCTTATGTAAATATCCAATAGCTTACCTAAAATTATACACAATAAGAGACTGGAGTAAGCGTACAACAGTTTTATTATTTATGCAAACATTAGATAGCACATTAAAATTTAAACTAAATTCTATTGGGCGAATGAATACTTCTGTGTCTGAAGGCAAAAAACCAAGTGCATTTATCCCTAGATCATTAGAATTAGCAAAGAAATATAGTAGATTAGTGAATGGAAAAGAAACTGTTTTTGGATTAGAACCATTAGCAGGTATTCCTTCTACAGCTCATATTCTTGGAGGTGCTGTGATGGGTGTAAACTCTAGCCAGGGTGTAATAAATACCTTTAATGAGGTATTTGGATATGATAATATGTACGTATGTGATGGATCTATGATATCTGCAAATCCTGGTGTAAATCCATCGTTATCAATTACTGCAATCACAGAACATGCTATGAGCAAAATACCTGATAAAAAAATTAATCATCCGTAGTATTCTGGAAGTGTCTATAGATGAGGTACCCGCCATAAATAATAAAAACACCAGTTAGAAGTATCCTAAAATTTAGTTCTGTACTTAGTTTCAGTCGATTGTATATTCTGAAACAGCCAAAAATAACTAATGCAATTCCTATAAATAGATTCTGCATATTTCGGGGTGTTTTTTTATTTTCTTCCATAGTGGGCTGGTCTATGCATTAAAATATTTACTATTCCAGATAGCTGTATTAAAATTTTTGCCTAAAGCAAATCCATAAAATAAAACTACAGCCGCTACAGATTTAAACATAAATAAAAAGACCATCATGTGTGTTGATATAGTTGTTTCTTTGCTAAACAATCCATTTGGAATCATAAAGGTAAGTACTAGGCTTACTAAAAATGTTAAGAATAATAAATTCTCAAAACTCTTAAAAAACCACATCATAATTTTACGAAATGGATGCAGATCATCACCCCATTGATGAATCAGGTAATAATAATCATTACCCATTGGTGCGAATAATAATGGATCATCTGCATTTTCTAGCTTAAAAAGTTTTGAAGGGGCAATAATTTTATACCCTTTAATTTCTATTCGATGTATATTTTCTAATTGTTTTATAATAGTTAAGGCTTCTAGGGGTAGTTTTCCTTTAAAATATTTATAATCTAAAAAGCGAAGTCTGTAATCGATACAGATTTTTTTTATTTGATCTAAATGATAGATTTTTTTTGTATCCAAGTGATCAAATACAAAATCGTTTCTTTCGCCCACAAAATCAGCCTTTAGGTTTTGGGTGATATGATCATTTTTTTGCGCTTCTTCTTCGAAAATTGATTGAACTTCTAACTCCCAATTATCCATACTTAATTGTTTATTTCGTAATTGAGTAAGTTTTTTTTCTATATTGGTTTTCGGGAATATCATCTCTTTTTCTTTAGTATTACTAAATTAATGATTTACAGAATAGATAACAAAGAAAGCAAGGAAAACTAACGCTATAGTATAATTTCAAAAGAGGTCTCACCTCAAATTTACTACAAAAACCAAATTGAAAAATCATTTAGGACATGAGATTATTTTGTATACGTAGTTGGATTAGACGAAGATAAAATAAAGAAGTATGTCAAGTGTCAAAAGAAAGCATAGAAGAAGAGGTAAGATCAGATACTAAAATTTTATTTTTAACTTAAACCAGACAGAGTCTTCCTATGAAGTTAGATAAAGCATCTTATTAAAAGATTTAAGGAAGTGTAATTATAACCCTGTCTCAGGGTTAAGCCCCAGGAGGGCTCTGGAAGCTAGCTTCCAGAGCCCTCCTGG
>CANLRN010000119.1 GCA_947493495.1 uncultured Aquimarina sp. | reverse complement strand
ATCACTCCAGTAGACACGAGTGATACAGCAGGAGATAACTTACCAGATTACTTAGATGATGACAGTGATGATGATGGAGTTAGTGATATGCTAGAATCTGGAGAGTTATTAGGCGGTAACTTAGTTCCTTTAGGTACAGATGCAGATAATGACGGTTTAGATGATGCCTTTGATGATAACAATACAGCACCAGGCGATCCATTTGATGTCAATGACAATTTAGATGGCGGTGCTGCAGATACAGATAATGAGGACAACCCAGCTACAGCAGAGGTTGACTTTAGAGAGCTTATGGATACGGATATGGATGGTATTCCCGATGTAGCAGATCTAGATGATGATAATGATGGTATCCTTGATACGGATGAAGTACCAGTAGGTACTCCATCCCCAAGTGGTGATGATGATGGGGATGGCATTCCGAATTATATGGA
This sequence comes from uncultured Aquimarina sp., assembly GCA_947493495.1. Taxonomy (GTDB): domain Bacteria; phylum Bacteroidota; class Bacteroidia; order Flavobacteriales; family Flavobacteriaceae; genus Aquimarina. Next base: position 8,753 of record CANLRN010000119.1, on the reverse strand, counting down.
CAATGATAGTGATAATGATGGTACTCCAGATGTTACAGATAGTAACAATGATGGTATCCCCGATGTGTATGATACCGATGGCGATGGAGTTCCTAATCACTTAGACTTAGATGCTGATAATGATGGTATCTACGATGTTGTAGAGACGGGCAATCCAGATGCAGTAGATGCAGATGGCGATGGTATGGTTGATGGTCCAGTAGGGGCTAATGGTTTACCCGATGCTGTGGAGACAGACGATACTCCAGCCGCTACAGTCACGAACCCACCAGTGAACAGTGATACGACAGGTGGTCCAGACTTCTTGGATATTGATGCCGATGATGATGGTATTCCAGATAATGTAGAAGGACAGACAACGGCAGATTACGTTCCTCCAACAGGCAATGATGCTGATGGCGATGGAATCGATGATGCTTATGATACAGATGTAGGTAGCAATACAGGCATCACTCCAGTAGACACGAGTGATACAGCAGGAGATAACTTACCAGATTACTTAGATGATGACAGTGATGATGATGGGGTATTGGATACTGTTGAAGCATTTGATATGAACAAAGATGGTCAACCTGATATTGTTCCTTTAGGAACAGATGCGGATAATGACGGTTTAGATGATGCCTTTGATGATAACAATACAGCACCAGGCGATCCATTTGATATAAATGATGATCAAGAAAATGGAAGTATTGATACTGAAAATACTGATGGTACTGATGAAGTAGATTATCGAGATACAGATGATGATAACGATGGATTAAATACAATAGATGAAAACCCTAATCAAGATGGAAACCCTACTACAAATGATCCATTAGATACAGACGGAGATGGCACTCCCGATTATTTAGATATTGATGATTTAGACGGAGATGGTATTCCAGATAGTGCTGATATAGACGATGATAATGACGGGATATTAGATACTGTAGAAGATCCAAATTTAGATGGAGATAATAATCCATATACCGAAGGAACACCAGGAGAAAATGATACAGATGGTGATGGTATTCCTGATTTCCAAGATATCGATGCCGATAATGATGGTATTCCTGATAATGTAGAATCTCAACCTACTGTTGGATATATAGAACCTACAGGAATGGATAGCGATAATGATGGTTTGGATGATGCCTATGAAGGTGCTGGTGATGAAGGAATCACACCAGAGAATACAGATGGGGTTGATACACCAGATTATATTGATACAGATGCAGATAATGATAATGTACCTGATACGATTGAAGCTGGTTTTGATCCAGCAAATGCGCCTACAGACACAGATGGAGATGGGTTATTAGACGATTATGAAGGGGTTGATCCTAATGATGGGTTTGATCCTAATGATGAATTAGATGATGGTTCAGTAGATACTCAGAATTCTGATACTACAGATGAAGTCGATTATCGTGATATCGATGATGATAATGATGGAGTAGATACTGTGGAAGAAGATTATGATATGGATAATGATCCAACAAATCAGGATAGTGATAATGATGGAATCCCAGATTACTTAGATATCGATGATGATGGAGATGGTGTAAATACTTCAGAAGAAAATCCAAATCCAGATGGAGATGGAGATCCTGGTACAGGAATGACTCAGGATAGTGATGGAGATATGATTCCAGATTATCTAGATACTGATGATGATGGAGATAATGTACCAACAATAGACGAGAATCCAAACGCCGATGGAGATGGTAATCCTGATAGCGATGGTGATGGTATTCCTGATGCACAAGATAGTGATGGTGACAATATCCCAGATTATCTAGATGATGATGATGATGGTGATGGTATAGATACTGTAGAAGAAGATTATGATGGAGACAATGACCCTACGGATCAGGATAGTGATGGAGATGGTATTCCAGATTATTTAGATATGGATGATGATGATGATGGTTTGGATACTATAGATGAGAATCCGGATCCAAATGGTGATGGTATTCCCGATGACGCAGTAGATACAGATGGAGATGGTACTCCAGATTATCTAGATGTAAATGATACAGACGGAGATGGTATTCCAGATAGTGTGGATATAGATGATGATAATGATGGGATTTTGGATACAGCAGAAAATAGTGATCCTAATAATGATGGTGTAACTGATGATGCAATAGATACAGATGGCGACGGTATTCCAGATTTCCAAGATATCGATGCCGATAATGATGGTATTCCTGATAATGTAGAATCTCAACCTACTGTTGGATATATGGAACCCACAGGAATGGATTCTGATAATGATGGATTGGATGATGCTTATGAAGGTGCTGGAGACGAAGGAATCACACCTGAGAATACAGATGGAGTTGATACACCAGATTACATTGATACAGATGCAGATAATGACAATGTATCTGATACGATTGAAGCAGGTTTTGATCCTGCAAATGATGTAGGAGATTCAGATGGTGATGGATTATTAGATGATTATGAAGGAACGGATATTGATGATGGATTTGATCCTAATGATGAATTGGATAATGGTTCAGTAGATACTCAAAATACAGATGGTACCGATGAAGTAGATTATCGTGATACAGATGATGATAATGATAGTCTTGATACTGCCGAAGAAAATTATGACAATGATATGGACCCTACAGATCAAGATAGTGATGGCGATGGTATCCCAGATTACTTGGATATGGATGATGATAATGATGGAATTGATACTATCAATGAAGGTCCAGATCCAAATGGCAATGGAAGTCCAGATGATGCTATTGATACAGACAATGACACTATACCTGATTATCTAGATATCGATGATACCGATGGCGATTTAGTTCCTGATAGTATTGATTTGGATGATGATAACGATGGTATTTTAGATACTGCCGAAGATGAAAATCTAGATGGGGACAATGATCCATTTACCAATCCTACCGATAGTGATGGAGACGGTATTCCAGATTTTCAGGATATAGATGCAGATAATGATGGTATCCCAGATAATGTAGAAGCACAAACGACTGATGGATATGTTGCACCTACAGGAGTTGATGTTGATTTAGATGGGTTAGATGATGCCTATGAGGGGGCAGGTGATGAAGGTCTTACACCTGTAAATACAGATGGGGCGGATACACCAGATTATCTGGATGATGATTCTGATAACGATGGAGTAAATGATACCACCGAGGCAGGATTTGTTAACCCAGGATCTACAAATGATGTAGATAATGATGGGTTACTGGATGTATTTGAAGGAACTGATCCTAATGATGGGTTTGATCCTAATGATGAATTAGATAATGGTTCAATCGATACTCAAAATTCTGATAGCACCGATGAAGTTGATTACCGTGATACCGATGATGATAATGATGGAGTAGATACTGTAGAAGAAGACTATGATATGGATAATGATCCTACCAATCAAGATAGTGATGGAGATGGTATTCCAGATTACTTAGATATCGATGATGATGGAGATGGTGTAAATACAGTAGAAGAGAATCCAAATCCAGATGGTGATGGCGATCCTACTACAGGTAGCACTCAGGATAGTGATGGAGATGGTATTCCCGATTATTTAGATATTGATGATGATGGGGATGGAGTGGATACAGTAGATGAGAACCCGAATCCTGACGGTGATGGTGACCCAACTACAGGCAGTACTCAGGATACGGATAATAATGATATTCCAGATTACCTAGATAGAGATGATGATGGGGATGGGGTAGATACTCTAGAGGAGTTAGATCCTGATGGAGATGGTAATGGTCCTGATGATACCGATGGAGATGGAGAAGATGATTATTTAGATATCGATGATGATGGAGATGGTATTGATACGGTAGATGAAAGTCCAGACCTTAATGGAGATGGTAATCCAGATGATGCAGTAGATACCGATGGTGATGGCACCCCAGATTATCTAGATCCTAATGGCCCAACAGATCCTAATGCAGAAGATGGTATCCAGGTATTTACTGGGTTCACACCAAATGGAGATGGCATCAACGATTCGTTTATCATCAGAGGACTCGAAAACCTCGAAAACACTGTAGAGATATATAACCGATGGGGGTTAAAAGTTTACAGTACTGATAATTACGGTAGGAACGATAACTTCTTTAGAGGAATATCTGAAGGAAGAACTACTGTCGAAGAAAAAGATGGACTACCTGTAGGAACATATTACTATGTTATAGAATATGTACTACAGAACGGAGAGCGTAAGAATAGAGCAGGATACTTATATATCAATAAATAATCGATTGAAACAAATACCCGTGAGTAGTATCACGGTTTTAAAAAGAGATACATATGAAGAAAACATATATAATATTTAGTACGCTAGTACTTTTAAGTTTCTTGTTTCAAAACATAGGTTATGCACAACAAGATGCTCAGTACACACAGTATATGTACAACACCATTAGTGTTAATCCTGCCTATGCTGGTAGTAGAGGTGTGATGAGTATTATGGGATTACATCGTAGTCAATGGGTTGGTCTAGATGGCGCCCCCAGAACGCAAACCTTAACATTAAATACGCCTATTGGCGAGAATAATAGGGTTGGTCTAGGGTTTTCTATTGTAAATGATGAGATTGGCCCAACAGATGAGACCTATTTTGATATTGATTTTTCGTATACGATACCTACCTCAGATAAGGGTAAGTTAAGTTTTGGATTAAAAGCAGGGGGACATTTATTAAATGTTGATTTTCAGAAATTGACTCAGTTTGATGTAAATGACCCTAATTTTGAGACCAATATAGATAATAAGTTTAGCCCTAATGTTGGAGTTGGGATCTATTACCATACGAATAAGTTTTATATGGGCTTGAGTGCTCCCAACTTATTAGAGACGGACCATTTTAATGAGGATGCTACGGTAAATAGTAATGATTCTTCGACCTTTATAGCAGAGGAGCGTATCAATTACTATTTGATCACGGGTTATGTATTTGATTTAAGTGATTCGGTAAAGTTTAAGCCTGCATTACTGAGCAAGTTGGTTTTTGGAGCTCCATTACAGGTAGATGTATCTGCTAATTTTTTATTGTATGATCGATTGACACTTGGAGCAGCTTATCGATGGAGTGCAGCCTTTAGTGCAATGGCAGGTTTCCAGATTTCAGATTCGTTAATGATAGGATTTGCCTATGATAGAGAAACCACTGAATTAGGAAGAACACAGTTCAATGATGGGAGTTATGAGGTGATGTTACGTTTCGAGTTATTCAGAAAATATAACAGAATGCTCACACCGCGGTTCTTTTAAATATGATAGTATAGAGCCACAGAAATTAGTAGAGCAATCATAAGAAAACTATTTTTTGATACTCTAATATGAAGAAAGAAAGTTAGAATATAAAAATAAAGACACCATTATGAATTTGAATACATATACCATCAATATATTATTAAGTGTGATGATTTGTTGTGTTTCTTTTGCGCAAGAGAAACGATTGTCAAAAGCAGATGAGAATTTTGAACGATATGCTTTTGTTGATGCCAGGAAAATTTATTTGGATGTTGCTAAAAGTGGATATGGATCTGCTGATTTATATAAAAAACTAGGCGATTCATACTATTTTAATGCAGAGTTAGAAGAATCTATACAATGGTATGAGCAATTGATATCAGAATATCCTAGTGAGTTTGAAACAGAATATTTATTTAGATATTCGCAAAGTTTAAAAAGTGCAAAGCGTTATAAAGAAGCAGATAAGATAATGGAAAATTTTAATCAACTATCTGGGAATGATCAACGAGCACAGTACTTTGTGAGCACTAGAGATTATCTGAAGTTCATAGAAATGCAATCTGGTAAATTCGAACTAAAGAAATTGGATATCAATTCAAAATATTCTGATTATGCTCCTAGTTTTAATCATCAAGATCAGTTAATCTTCGCGTCTTCTAGAACAGGAGGGAATACTATTGTAAAAACAGTACATGAATGGAATGAGATGCCATTTTTAGACCTTTATTCTTGTGAGATTACAGGAGAAAAAAATGCTTTGACCACACCAAAAAAATTAAAAGGTAAAATTAATACACGTTTTCATGAATCCTCTTCTACTTTTAGTAATGATGGTAAAACGATGTATTTTACAAGAAATAATTATACGAATAAAAAAATACGATCTAATACGAATGGAACTATATTATTAAAATTATATAGAGCTACATTAGATGGAGAAAAATGGACTGATATTGAAGAATTACCATTTAATAGTGATGAATATTCAGTAGCGCACCCTGCTTTAAGTGTTGATGGAAGAAAACTATATTTTGCTAGTGATATGGAAGATAGTAGAGGAAGTTCGGATTTATATGTTGTAGATGTGAACGAAGATGGAACTTTTGGATCACCAAAAAATTTAGGAGATAGAATCAATACAGAAGGAAGAGAAACATTTCCTTACATAAGTAATTCAGGGCGATTATATTTTGCAAGTGATGGTCATGTAGGTTTAGGAGGCTTGGATATTTTTGTCTCTGTACCAGAAAATCTTGAATTCTCTACTCCTTATAATGTAGGGAAACCAGTAAATAGTCCTGAAGATGATTTTTCTTTTGTGTTGAATGAGCAAAAGAAAATAGGTTTTTTCTCTAGCAATCGAACTGGAGGTAAAGGAAGTGATGATATCTATAGCTTTAAGCAATTAGAGGATTTAATAACTACCTGCCAGCAGTATGTATCTGGAATACTTACAGATGCCACCACTAGAGAAATATTACCTAATTCTGATGTGATATTATTAGATGCTAATAATCAGCAAATAGACAAAACTACTACAGATGGTACTGGAAATTATACCTTTGATGTTTCATGTGAGACTTCGTATGTAATAAGAGGTTCTAAATCAGGATATAACTCTACAGAAGCTCCACTGCTAACCAATACAGCACTAGAATATACGCATCAATTACCATTGCAGTTAGGAAAAGGTGGATTGAGTGGGCAAGAGGTGAAACCAGGAGACGATCTGGCTAAGGTTTTAGATATAAAAATTATTTACTTTGATTTAGACAAATCTTTTATTAGACCTGATGCAGAAGTTGAACTACAAAAAGTCATTGCAGTTCTAAGACAATATCCTAAAATGAAAATTGATGTACGATCTCATACAGATAGCAGAGCAACAAGTAATTATAATATGTTTTTAAGTGAAAGAAGAGCAAAAAGCACAATTAAATATATAATAAAAAAAGGAGGTATAGACAAATCCAGATTAACAGGAAGAGGCTATGGAGAGACTTCGATAATAAATGAATGTAAAGATGGTGTCAATTGTAGTGAACAAGAACATCAATTGAACAGGCGGAGCGAATTTATAATAATTGAATAATATAAGATATATTTTTTTTAATAATTAGCAATATTTTATGGGATATTTCCCTATATTTATATTAAAATTTAAATAACTTTTTCTTTGAAAATAAAATAATAATCTAGAAAATGAGTTTACTGTAAAAAAGTATCAATTGCATAATATTACATTTTTCTTATAAGAAAAATGTAAATATTTACACATTTAGAAATATAATAGTTTTTATTTTTATATGACGATGGTAATAAAAACCTAAAATACATTTTTTTAGAGATTTATTTCTAAAATATAGATTGATACTACCTCCCGAATCGTATGGGTAACGATCGGGAGGTTTTTTTATGCTATTTGTACTTGTTGCTAAAAAATGGTATCAGGTACAACTCTACTACTTATAAAAATGAATATTTTATAGATATGGTTTTCATTTTTATATTTTAGTTATTGAAGTGGTTTAAACTTTTTTGATTTAAGTGAAAAATAATGGTTTTGTGTTCAGATAAAGCAATTTTTTAGCTGCGTAGCAGTACTACGGAAGTCAAAAATTGTGAAATATGGACACAAAAAGATATTTTTTTAGCAAATTGAAAAAAGTTTAAACCACTTTATTATGATAGACATAGCATTATTAGAATATTTAGAATCATTTCTTACACCTAGACGATTAGGATTAAATAAAAAAGTAATTTCGCAACGCACAAATCATTTTACGGTAGCTATTGAAGATGTCTATCAGTTGCATAATACTAGTGCTGTTATTCGTAGTTGTGATGTTTTTGGGATACAAAATGTCCATGTAATTGAAGAAATTAATGCCAAGCGTATTGATAGAGAAATTGCTATGGGATCCCAAAAATGGGTAGATGTCAATCGCTATAAGACTACAAAAGCATGCGTAACGCATCTCAAAAAAAACGGGTATCAGATTGTAGCAACTACGCCACAAGAACATTCTATAACACTAGAAGAGTTTAATATTAATACACCTTCAGTTTTCTTTTTTGGTCAGGAACAACAGGGACTGAGCGATATGGTTATAAATTCAGCTGATGTTTTACTGCATATTCCTATGATTGGATTTACAGAAAGCCTTAATATATCTGTTTCTGCAGCAATCATATTACAACGGTTAACCTATAAATTAAGAAATTCTACTATTCTATGGCAGTTATCAGAAGAAGAGCAATTACTCCAGCGGATGAATTGGGCAAAAAAAGTAATTAAAAGCCATGATCAGATAATAGCTAGGTATTATGAGAAAGAGTGAGGTGTAATCCTTGTATGTTATCAGGAGTAAAGGAGTACAATTAGTACGAATAACTTTGATGCGATGAGAGTGTATACCAGTTCTAACACATAATTCCATCTAACTAAATTTTAATACGCTGATTGTAAGGTTGTTTCACAATCTTCTTTTTCTTTTTTTCATTGCCAA
>CANLRN010000118.1 GCA_947493495.1 uncultured Aquimarina sp. | reverse complement strand
GTGATTACTCATACCTGTCGCAACAAATGGTAACAAGGTGTATAGTTCATTGCTGTTGATTTTCCTCCGGAAAATCTCCGCGTTGAACAAAGGTTCGGTTTTTTTACTAACTTAGTCCTCCCAGCAACGAAACCATACACAAACCGTTACCACACATAGAATGAAACTTATAATTACTATATTATTTTTAGGAGTTTTGACAAATACTTTAGTTGCTCAAGATTATGCTGAATTTAGAACTGACACAACAAGGTTCAAGAGATGGTATGCAAAAGATGATGGGAAATTACCAGAAATGATTACTGAACAGGTATGGTTTATTAACGGTCAAGAAATGAAATATGGTTCAGGAGCAATAAAGGTAAAAGTAAACCCAAATAAATTAGATACAATTTTGTATAAAGGTTTCAGAAGAAAAGAACTTGATACTATTATCTGTAATATTTCAGAAGCTAAGCATTATAAATTTTATCACAATGAATGTTGTGGTGCATTTAATATTCAAGATGAATCAACAAACAAGTTTATTCAAGGAAAGATAATATATAAACTGAAAAACTCGGATAACAAAACTTATTTAGGCACACTTGGAGAGGCAGGCGTCATAGTTAATAGCAAAAATATTGACACTTTAAGTGCGAGTTGCAGAAGTGCAATGAGTCCGAACGTTTATAATATTTCTTTTAGACAAATTAAACTATGTAAAGACAATTTGAATTGTAACGAGGTAACTTGTTTACAGGAAAAAGAAAAGGATGACCCAATTTGGGACTTTGGATATAAAACAGTATCTAAAAAATTGGACATCCTTTTTATGCCTCTAAAATCAGAACCAATAATTATCGTTTACGACCCTAAAACTGACAGAATAAAAATAGAATAAACGTGTGGTAACAATATATATAGCAAATTGGGCGATTAGTACTTAATCGAAAAGTCATTGTCTATTTGCAAAATCGCCAAACCTTTTGATTTGGTATTAAAAGAAAAAAATTAAAACAAAATACAAAATATTTGGCTTGTGGCTAAACCCAGAATAATCGCTTATTTTCTACCCAACTTGCCATATATTTAACGTTACCATTTATAGCTCCTCAATATTGCGAAAAAAATTAGCTGGCTAAAATAGTGGAATCTGAAAACCGATCTTTGCGCTGACTTTTTTACTCAATTCTTAATCTGATTTCTAAGCGGAACTAACCAATCTTTACGCCGAAAATCACTCGGAATTCTATAAACTGAATGAATAAGCGCTGTGAAAAAATTACCGCCCCAAAACTAAATATTACGGTTGGCTGTTTATCGAAACGGTGTTGCGAAACATTACGGCAGAATGAGATTACTCATACCTGTCGCAACAAATGGTAACAAGGTGTATAGTTCATTGCTTTTGATTTTCCTCCGGAAAATCTTACGCACTGTCCAAACGTTCGCTACTTTTTACTAACTTAGTACTTCCAGCAACGAAACCATACACAAACCGTTAGCAGCAATAAAACCTTAAATAATGAATAAAGAAGAAGCCAATTATATTAGAAATTACTTCAGTAACTTAATGACTGATGATGAAAAATTGGCTCTTAAACATCATATGTATACATACAAGACCTCTGACAATCCAAAAATGAGAAAAATGATGATTGAAAGAGGTTGGATTAGTGAACAACCAGAAATTCAGGAAATGCTGAAAGATGGTTATGAAGAATTTGAACTCAACGTAGCTAAAAGAATATTAAATCAATATCCTGATAAAGTATTCTTCAACAGATGTTCACAATGTAGTTCACTTGCACGAACCCCTTATGCGAGACAATGTAAAAATTGTGGATTTAGTTGGCACGAAATTGTTCAAGCGAAATTTAAACTTGAGACTTCCTTCCAAATAACAGGAAGGCAATTTTTCTTATTAGGTCAAATAACAAAAGGAGAAGTTAAAGTTGGCCAATTTATGGATTTGACAATGTTAGGGTTAAATAGAAAACCTAAAATTGAGGCTGTTGAATTTGCCCTTAAAAGAAAAAATGAAGTACTACGCGAAGATATTGGTCTTGGAACAAGTGAGCTAACAGAAGAGGAAAAGGAATATATAAAAGGAGTTGGTTCTTTCGGAACTCCTTTTGACATAATAGTTAAAAAATAAAGCTGCTAACAAGGTGTATAGCCAATAGGGCATTTAGAGATAAATTGAAAGTTCTGTTCTTTGAGCAGGCAACGCCAAAACAAAGTTTTGACGTTTAACAAAAACAAAATTAAAAGTAAAAACGTTTGTTTTGGCTTAGTGTTAAACCGAAAGTGAAGAGCTTCGAATCTGCCCTACTGTCCATACACAGAACGTTAACTACAATTATGACAAAAAAAGTCTTATTCATAATTATTACTTTGATGACAATTCTAGCTTGTAAGGAAGAAGCTACTAATAAAATTTATGTTTTAGACAAATCGGAAATAGATGATATTAAATATCTAAAATCGGCTATCCCATTTCAAAGAATGGATGAAAATGGAGAAAGATATATTCGAAAAAAAGGTGGTGTAGGTGGAATGAACTTGCGAAAACCCCAATTAGATAAATTAATTGAATGCAATTCTCCTGTAATTGATGATGTCAAAGCTGTATTAGTAATGGATTTTCCTTCAAAAAAATCTATCGCCTATGAAATTTACAATGAGAAAGGGTTTACTAAAAAAGAACTTGTAACGGAAATAGGCAAAGCGTATTCTATAATTTATGATGAAAAAGAAAAATATGAAATAAGTCTTCACAATTTATCGGATTTGGAATTATGTGGTATTTTGGAATATCAAAAAGATAATCTGACATACTTAGTTACAAGAGTAGAATTAATAAAATAAAAGTAGTTAACAATTTGTATATTTCATTTGCACCCTTCGGGATGCAAACGTAACATACAAGAGACGTTACCACACATTACAGAAATGAACATTAACAACAGAACTGACTTAGAGAAATGGCTTGACCAAAACCAATGGTTTGAAGAAGGGTTTATATCTGAAATTAATGATTCTAAAAACGGACTTGAAATTGTAGTCGGATATCAGACAGTCGGGACATATGTCGCAGGAGAAAAGCAGGAATTAAAAGAGTTTTGTTTAAAACCAATCGGACTTATGAATTGGACTCATGAAAAAGAACAATTCTCACCGACAAAAGAATCTTGTATTAACGGAATTGACTTGACAGATAAAGGGATTGGTTTAAAGTTCGACACAGAAAGTGTATTTGAAATGACTTGTGAATCCATCGAAATTAGCGAACCGAAAATAACTCAAACCTATACTAAACCTTGGATTAGTAATAGCGAAATTTATATTACATCAACTCTAAAAGAAGTACCGACAGCAATTTATTGGATTGAAAAATTTAGTGAATATGATATTAAAATAGGTTTTAGATATTTTGCGAGCGAACTTATTAAATATGAAAAAGTACCATATCCTAATTATAGTGGATACTTTATACAAACCCTAAATAAAATAAGTGAAACCCAAAAAGGTCTATTTTTCAAATTTGTTGTACTAAAAAATGGAGAATTACGAATCGGAATTGAAAATGGAGACGAAAACAAAGAGTTGTTTAAAACGATTCAATCTATTGTTTCAGATTGGAGTAATACCACAATTAATTCTGGAAACGTGAAATTTAACGGTGGGGAATTTAAAGAGTTTTTGAAAAACGGAAAATATCCCGAGCGAATTGAAAAAATAAAAAACGTATGGTAACACTATATATAGCAAATAAGGCGATTAGTCTTTAATCAAAAGGCTATTTCTTATTTGCTAAATCACCAAATCTTTTGATTTGGTATTAAAGATAAAAATTAAAACAAAATGCAAAAAATTTGGCTTGTGGCTAAATCGAAGAATACTGTTTGTCTTCTGCCTTACTTGCCATATATTTAACGTTAGCAAAAATGGCTCCCCAATATTGCAAAAAAACTTTGCTGACTAAAAATAACGGAATCTGAAACCAATCTTTACGCTGACTTCTTTACTCGACTCTTAATCTGATCACAAAGCGGAACTAACCAATCTTTGCGCTGATTTCTAGCCTGATTCGCAATCTGAATGCTGAAAATTATACTCGGAATCTTATAATGCGTGATAAGCGTTGTGAAAAAATTACCGCCCCAAAACTAAATATTGTGGTTGACTGTTTATCGAAATGGTGTTGCGAAACATCACGGCATTATGCGATTACTCAAACCTGTCGCCACATTTGCTAACAAAATGTATAGTTCATTGCTGTTGATTTTCCTCCGGAAAATCTTCGCACTGACCAAACGTTCGCTACTTTTTACTAACTTAGTCATTCCAGCAACGAAACCATACACAAATCGTTAGCAACAAGTAAAGAACCAATGGGAATTTTAACCAATAAAAAGCATTTTTTACACGAACATCTGACTTTTATCGAGTCAGTTGGAATTAATGGAAAAGATGGCGGATTTAATAAATTCCTGGCTGATTTAGGAATTAGCAACAACGGAGAAAATTGGGAAATTGACCACTCTACTGTTGACTGGAATAAATCGGAAAATCACTATCAATTCTTTTTTGACTATGAAGAGAATGAGTCGGAAATAATGGATTGGTTGAAAAAAAGTGAGTTATCAAAATCTGAATTTCTTTTCACTTGGTTGGATTGGAATGACCCAATCGTAAAAGTAAAAACATCGGATTTTATACAAAATTGGAATGAGTTCTATATTGCAAGTGTTGAGGGAATGGTTTTGACAACAATGGACGGAAAAAACTATATGGAATTTACTGACGATTGGAAATATAACCTGAACAGTAACTTTGAAATTAAACTGGATACAAAAAAATAAAAACCAGTTGCTAACACGGTGTATAAAACATAGCTAATAAGTGCTAAACCGAAAGGTTTGTCTATATCTATAAAGTCCGCCAAATTTTTAATTTGGCTTTTTAAAAGAGAAAAATTAAAAACAAAATATAAAAATTCGGCTCTGTGCTAATTCGAAAAGTTAGTGTCTTTTTACACGCTACGTTTCATACACAAACCGTTATGCGCAATCAAAAAAATGTGGACAAAAGATAAAATATTACGCCTAATAGAAGATAAAATTGAGGAAAGTAAACATCTTGATTATAAAGCTTCTGATTCAATACAAAGAACTGATAGAAAAAAGTTTGATATATCTAAAGATGTTTCAGCTTTTGCTAATTCTAATGGAGGAACAATTATCTATGGACTAAGTGAATTTAATGAAACTGAAAAAAAACACCTTCCAAAAGGAATTGACCCAATTAATAGAACTGAGTATTCTAAGGAATGGTTAGAAGATGTAATAACTGGTAATATCGTACCAATAATTGAAGGAATAACGATAACTCCGATAACCATAAATGAAAAAGATAATACTTGTGTTTATGTAGTCGAAATAGAAAAAGGCTTAACAGCTTATCAAGCTAACGACAATAGATATTATCAAAGAAGAGGATTTAAATCTTCACCAATGGAGGATTGGGAAGTTAAAGATGTTATAAACAGGAGCAATAAACCTGTTATAGAAGTAAGTTTATTATTTATAAATAATTCATTAATTGATAGAGGATTAACTGGACATAAACACGAGTTACAAGTAATTTTAAAGAATACAGGAAATATCGGAGCTCAACAAATTGAATGTTATATAGAAGTTGATTTTGAAACAAAGTCTTCTTTTAAAGGATTTCCTCAAAAAGTCGGGGATAAAAAATATCAATTCAAACTGACAAACAAGAAAGAACATCATATTTCAATTAACAATTCGAACTCAATAATTTCAACAAGTTATGATCCTTTACTTTCAGGAGTGTGGAAAGAAATAGGTAGATTACCAATTTATAATAAATTAATAAATAGTAGCGGTAAAATTAAATGCTATATTTCAACAGAATATGGAATGACTGAAAGTGATTTTATAATTAGTGAAATAGAAAGCGCATAACAATGTATAAGAAAACATAGGGAGTTTGCGGCTTAACCGAAAGTCCGTGTTTATTTACAAAGTCCGCTAAATATAAAATTTGGCATTTACAAAAAATGATAAAAGCAAAATATTTATATTTAGCTAAGTAATAAACCGAAACGAAAGTGTTTATCACCTGCCCCACGTTTCTTATACGAGACGTTACCTGCAATTAAAACCAACAACTGCGGAAAGAATTAATTAAGAATTTCTATCTTTGTGGTCTGTTATACTAATTCAACATATTATCTGAGTCTTTCTATAAAGACAATCTCGACAAAACGAGTGATTAACGCATAAAAATCTTCTGGTTTTTTAGTGCACAGATAATTACATCCATCTATTTTATTAAATCACAAACAAAACAATTGATTTTCTAATCAATTGGGTTATCACTTTACAATGCATTCAATACTTTGAAACGTGATGATAATACAATGAATTAAAATGAAAAGTAAACAGTTAATAAGCAGAAATATAGAAATATTTTATAATAAAGCATCTGAAGAAACCAGACTTGATAAGGGAATGGGAATATTTGAATTTGAAAGAATTAAATCATTAATTGAAAAATACATTCCATCTTCATCTTCAAAAATAATTGATATTGGAGGTGGAACGGGAAAATATTCAGAATGGCTTGCAAAAAAAGGACATCAAGTCCATTTAGTAGAACCAGTTCCTAAACATATCAAATTCGCCGAAAATAGAGCTAATAAGTTAAAAAATAAATTTTCCGTTCAATTAGGCGAATCTCGAAAATTAGAATTTAAAAATAATTTTGCCGACTTAATAATACTTCACGGACCACTTTATCACCTTCAAAAAAAAGAAGACAGAGATTTAACCATTAAAGAAGCCAAACGTGTTTTGAAAAATGATGGAGTTATTTTGGGTTTTGCCATTAATTACACAGCATCAACTTTAGTAGGTCTATTAAACGGTTTAATTCATAAAAAAACCTTTTTTGAAATGTGCAAGGACGAATTAACAACTGGAATACATAATCCACCAAGTGATTTTCCTTGGCTATTAGCTGAAGGATATTATCATAAACCTGAACAACTGAAAGAGGAATTTATAAATCAAGAATTAACCTATCTCAATACTTATGCAGTTGAAGGAATGACTTGGTTAGACAAAGATTATTTTGCTAATATGCTAAACGAAACAAAGAAAAAAACATTAATCGAACTTACAAAAGTCACAGAAAATGACAGCTATCTCTTACCTTTTAGCCCACATATGATGATAGCAGTAAAAAAACAAAACACTTATGGAAAATAAAGACAGATATTTTAAAGCTTTGGTTCAAAATAATGGACAGCTGAATGAAATAGACCTTGGAGAAAAAATTGGACTTGACGAAGATGAAACTCGAGAAATAATTGTCCGACTTCTATCCGAACACAAAATAGAATATGCGGAAAATAGGTCTTGTAATTATAGACTTAATAAAACTACAAAAAAGAAAAATAAAAGCAGGTAACAATGTATAAAAGCAATAGCGGTTTTGGTGTTAACTCAAAGTGTTATTG
Source organism: uncultured Aquimarina sp. (assembly GCA_947493495.1). Taxonomy (GTDB): domain Bacteria; phylum Bacteroidota; class Bacteroidia; order Flavobacteriales; family Flavobacteriaceae; genus Aquimarina. The sequence goes on along the minus strand of CANLRN010000118.1, from coordinate 2,041 downwards.
CTTTTAATTTAGTAAATTACAAAACTGAAAGGTAGTGCACTTTAGTCCGCTACTGCTCTTATACTAACCGTTGGTGGCAAGTGAAGAACAACCCTACTACAATAATAAAAAAACGAACAAATAAATAAAGTGAAACACATTTTTGTAACCATTTGTATTCTATTGACAAGCGTAGCTTCTTCCTCTGCTCAAGAATATAAATCCTCTGACAGTATCTATCATATTCAAGATAGCATTCTAATACCGACAAAAAGCGGAATAGACATTTCAGCGACTATAGTTAGAAAGCTAACAAATAAAGAACCGCTACCTGTCATTCTTTTTTACACAACTTATTATCAAGGAGAAAGAGATAATTTTTTTGGAAAACTATCAGCTGATAGGAATTATGTTGGAATTGTTGCCTACGCTCGCGGAATTAGAACAGATATAAGCCACTATGCACCTTATGAAAACGAACAGACCGATATTTACGATATTATTGATTGGATAAGCAAACAAACCTGGTGCAACGGTAAGGTTGGAATGTATGGTGGCAGCTATACAGGGTTTTCACAATGGGCGACTGCTAAAAATATTCATCCAGCTTTAAAAACTATTGTTCCCCAAGTCGCTGTTATGCCAGGATTTGATGCGCCAATGGAAAACAATGTCCAAATGAATTTAGGTTTTTATTGGCCTCACAACAACATATACAAAAAAGAACCTGCCAGACGTAGTTTGCCTTTTGAGTGGTTTGAAAATGGTGTTTCTTTTAAACAAATGGATAGCTTAGCTGGATATGAAAGTACCATTTTTCAAAAATGGTTATCCCATCCAAATTATGATAATTACTGGAAATCAATGGTTCCAAATCCCGATGAATATGCAAAAATCAATATTCCTGTTTTGACTACTACAGGGTATTATGACGGTTCGCAAATTGGAGCGATTCAATATTTTAAACTTCACAAGAAATACAACAAAAACGCTAATCACTATTTTGTCATAGGACCATACGACCATTGGGGCGGACAAGCTAAAGCAGCAAAAAACTTAATGGGCTATGAAATTGACAGTGTTGCAAACGTGAGTATGCGTGAATTGGCTTATGATTGGCTTGACCATATATTAAAAAATAAACCCAAGCCTGAATTGTTGAAAGACAAAGTAAACTATCAGGTGATGGGGACAAATGAATGGCAACATTCCCCTTCTTTGCAAGCAATGAATAACGATACCATAAAATTGTATCTAGACAATAAAATACTTACAGTTCAGAAACCGAAAAAGAAAAGATTTGAAAAACAATCGGTTGACTTTAAGGACAGAGAAAGTCAAAATAATTATTACACCCCGGAAATTGTTTTTGATACATTAGACACAAGTAATGGTTTAGTCTTCACATCAAAACCTTTTGAAGAAAACTTCTCGATAAACGGATCCTTTACGGGAAACTTATTTGCAACCATCAACAAAAAAGATATGGACGTATCATTAGCATTGTATGAGCAGATGCCAAACGGAAAATATTTTTTCCTTACGCGATATGTTGGTAGGGCAAGCTATGCTAAAAACAATTCCAAACGACAGCTATTGAAACCCGACAAAGAAGAGAGTATTCCATTTGACAACACTAGATTTGTAAGCAAAAAAATAAGCAAGGGTAATCGACTTGTAATTTTGCTCAACATCAACAAACATCCGTTTGAGATAATCAACTATGGTTCGGGAAAACCTGTTTCTGACGAAACTATGAAAGATGCAGATGAACCATTAAAAATTAAATGGCATAATGAAAGTCATATAGAAATTCCGATATGGAGAAATTAAGCGGACTGATAAACACCAGCCACCAACAATGGCTATAAGCAATTGGGGCGAAAGTGATAAGACGAAATTATAAACATAAAACAATGGTCAGTGCTAAACCAAAAAGTTAAGGCATAAAATCCCCAACTGCTCATAGCCGAGACCGTTGTAGCCAATTCCCCACATAAAGAAAATCTATTAATTTCTTTTGCTAACGATAAGAACTCCCGAACTTTATAGTGATCCTATG
>CANLRN010000117.1 GCA_947493495.1 uncultured Aquimarina sp. | reverse complement strand
TAGACTTTTTTGTTTCTTTTTTTGGCAATGAAAAAAAGAAAAAGAAGATTGTGAAACAACCTTACAATCAGCTTATTTAAATTTAGTTAGATGGAATTCATTAGGAAATCTATTCCATCTTTCAACTGTTGTAAACACTACCGTTTCACTATGTTTTTTACTATAACCGTAGCCGATGCTACGCTGAAATGAAGAAAATATTGGTGAGTGATTTGTATGGGTGTCTTGGAGTACTAAAGATCTGTACATATCAAATGCTAAATGTAAAAGTCTAAAATAAACCTACCTATAAACCTAAGTTCGATTGTTAAAACAGACAGATTTGGTTTGTGTTTTTAGTTTGAAATCTGATTTGAAGTTTTTTAGGCAGGAAACTATATGCAATTAATCCTGATATGATATTGCTAACAAAATTACCAAATCTATGTCTTGATTGTTCTACTTGACAGATGTTTCCAACCTCAAGACCTGATACATAATACCTAAACTTTTCACTTTTACATTTTACATTTAGTATTTTTTATTTAATTATCAGACACCAAACACCCAACATCTGACACCCAACTTCAAACTCTCAACATCCGACTACTACTAATTATTAACATTTTTTTATGTTTTCCTAACAAAATTACGGATGAACCGTAAATTTCCCGTAAATTCGCAACTTTATTTTAAATAACCATTTTATTTAGGGTAACAATTATTAATCTAATGACACTTATTAAAGAATAGTATAATTTTTGGAGTACCTATACTGTATACTCCTAATCATAAACAACAAAAGAATTCATGAAAAAAATTGTATTTCTATCGCTATCATTTTTGCTAATATCCTTAAATGGGGTCGCACAAGAACCGAATTTCCAAATTAACACTGGTAATAAATTTATTAATTTCAAAAAATCAATTATCAGCAATGATTTTTATAATGTATCCCAATTAAGAATAGGCACTTATATGACCCTGGGAAGTTATGGTCTTACTAATGGATCATGGATTGGCAGTAATGCAATACTAGATTATTCTAGTTACGGAGAAAGAGGTTCTTTAGGGAATAAGAACTTATTTGTCCCTGCTTGGAACCAAGGAACTGCTTTAGTTATTTCCCCAAGTTTTGTGGATGGTAATTTTACAGGATATACACATAAATGGAACCAATCATCAAGTAGAGTAGATATACTAGATTTTACTCCCTCTTGGAATTTAGGACCAGAAAAAACATATTTTAACAGTAACGTCGGTATCGGAACTACAAATCCAACTAATAGATTGACAATCTTTGGAAATGAAGCAGATAAACCTTCATTATTAATAAGAAATGCTTCATACACAGCTTCGGACACAGCAGGTACCTCTTCTCTACAATTTGGTTTTTCAAATCAACTTGGACCCAAAATAGAAGCAGCAAAAAAGACAAGAAATACGACGAGTCTTAATTTTTACACAGAATATGGCTATAATACGCCACAATTAGGTCTTAGTATTATCCCTTCTGCAGCAGGCAGTAACGTTGGTATAGGTACAACAGACACTAAAGGATTTAAACTAGGTGTAAAAGGGAAAATTGCCGCAGAAGAGGTGAAGGTAGCACTATACAACACCTGGCCAGATTTTGTTTTTGAGGATGATTACAAACTACCTACCTTACAAGAAGTAGCACATCATATCCAAGAAAAAGGACATCTAGAAAATATCCCTTCTGCAACAGAAGTTGCCGAAAATGGTATCCAACTAGGAGAAATGAATGCAAAGCTACTTCAAAAAATAGAAGAGTTAACACTCTATATGATTGAGCAAAATAAAAAGACCGATGCTTTAGTAGAAGAAGTAAAAGCATTAAAAGAAAAAAATATCGAATTAGAGAAAAAGATGAACTAAAAAAAATGTCTGAGGCTTGAAGTCGGAAGTTAGAGATTATTCATAATATCTTATGCTGACTTCTGGCTTCTGATACCAAACTTTTCACTTTTACATTTTACATTTAGTATTTTTTATTCAATTTCCAGTCACCAGACACCCAACTTCTAACATCCGACATCTGACTCCAAACTACCAACATCTTACACCCAACTCCTACCCCTCCAACAACCGCTTCATATTTACGTTTTCATAATTCCGTTTCACAAAATCCATAGCTGTTTTAAGGATTTCTCCCATAGAATTGCTACGCCTAAATTTAAGGTCTAGTGTAAAATTATAAAGATGTTCTCTTAGTTCTTTTTTATTTTTTTTAGAAGAAATTGTATCCATACACATACAGCTAATTAGAGTTTCGTAGCGAGATCTAGAATTTAGAATACGTTTGGCTAGAATTGATCGTTCTTCTTTCTTATATTGCTCTATAGAACTAGGTTGTAGCCTATTCATCACAATATCTACCATGGCAAAGTTTTCTTTAAAAAACTGTGGTTGGTATACTTTTAATTTTCCTTCATAGCATTGCTGATCAAAATCTATTGCTCTAATCTTATATTCTACATGGTCAAAATCATGAATGGGTATAATCACATAATTATAAGAACGCATGTCTCCCAACAAACGCATCTGACAACGTTCATTAAATTTTACAAATTCCTTAGCTATTTGAGCTTTTGCCTGGTCGCTGAGATCTGGTAAAAAATCTTTGATAAATACATCTCCAGCAATACCCGCAATATGCTCTTCTATCAATGTGTTTTTATATACCAAAAAATTAATCCTGTTTGGTGAGAACATATGTTCTAGTTCCAATCCATAGATACGAGAAGCATCTGCTTTTTTTACATAAATGTAAGTGTAATTATCATTCAAGATATTACGTACTTTGATCCGAAATGGTTTAGAATTACCAAAAGTACAATAATCAATTGCATCAATATTCAAAAATTCTATTGCATCTTCATTACCATCCGAATGCAAAATGGTATATACTTTTTTAAGGCTAGATTCTATTTCGGGTCGCTCATGTTCTTCATAAAACACACGAACCCATAATGTATCTTCATCATTACTATCATACACCACAATAGACCCTGAAAAACGTAATAAGTCATCATAAAAAACAGGAATCTTAATTGTACGATTACATTCTTTTAAATATGCATCTAAACTATCATTAATCGGATAGGTTGGTTTTTTCTTTGACATCAACTTTTCTCCCATAACATCTTTTAATAACAAAAGCAATTTACAAAATTTCAAACTCTGAATTATGAATACTATTCGCTATTCTTGTAACAAAAAGGCATACTGATCGTCTAGTGTAGTATAACCTCCAAAAATCAATCAAAATTGAAAACCATACTTACACTTACCAATCTTACCAAAAAATTTGGTCCGATTACCGCGGTTAGTAATCTTTCTTTTACCATAAAAAAAGGAAATGTTTACGGTATCTTAGGTCCTAATGGGAGCGGTAAATCCACAACATTAGGCATTGTTCTTAATGTAGTTAATAAAACAGCAGGTGATTTTACCTGGTTTGATGGAAATACTACTACTCACGAAGCCTTAAAAAAAGTAGGTGCTATTATAGAACGTCCTAATTTTTATCCATACATGACGGCAGCTCAAAACCTAAAACTCGTATGCCAGATTAAAGAAGTTACTACAGATAACATAGATAAAAAACTAAAGCTTGTAGGGCTATTAGATCGTAAGAATAGTAAGTTCAATACTTTTTCTCTAGGGATGAAACAACGTTTGGCGATTGCCTCTGCACTGCTAAATGACCCTGAAATTCTCATTCTAGATGAGCCAACCAATGGTTTGGATCCACAAGGAATACATCAGATCAGAGAAATTATCAAGGTTATTGCTTCTAAAGGAACCACTATCTTGTTAGCTTCTCATCTACTGGATGAAGTAGAAAAAGTATGTAGCCACGTAGTGATTATACGCAAAGGAATTAAATTATATTCAGGCCCAGTGGATGAAATGAATGCAAGCCACGGCTTCTTTGAACTAAATAGTAATCAAAATAGTATACTTAAAAAATGGTTATTGGGTAATGAAAGTTTTGGAACTGTAAAAGAAGAAAATAATAAACTCATTGCTTTTCTAAAAACAGAATTAGATACAGAAAGCCTCAATAAACAATTATTCGATGCTGGAATTATCTTAACACATCTGGTAAAAAGAAAAGAAAGTTTGGAAGAGCAATTCTTGCAATTAACCAATAATGTAAACTAAGACTATGCTACGATTACTCAATATAGAATTTCAGAAATTACGATACAATAAAGCGGCAAAAATACTAACCATCACCTACTTTGTATTGATCACGTTAATCTCACTTATTGCTTCTTATGAATTTAGTTTTGGTGGTATTAATTTTAGATTAGCGGATCAAGGGATTTTTAATTTTCCATACATATGGCATTTTAATTCTTGGATTGCAGCTTGGCTTAAGCTCTTTTTAGCCATTGTTATCGTTTCTATAATGGCGAATGAATATTCTAATAGAACATTAAAACAAAATCTGATTGATGGGTTAAGTAAAAAAGAGTTTTTAGCTTCAAAGTTTTTGACAGTCATTCTTTTTTCATTTATATCGACCTTGTTTTTATTTATTGTATCTCTCATACTTGGGTTGCTATTTTCGGATTATAATGAATTCTCAATTATTTTTTCTGATTTAGAATTTGTTTTTGCTTATTTCATTAAACACGTCGGTTTTTTTACATTTTGTATGTTTCTAGGCATTTTGATCAAAAGATCAGCTTTTGCTCTAGGGTTTTTAATTTTCTGGCAACTTATAGAAGGTGGTTTTCGATTAGTTTCTGGTTTATTTAAATGGAAATTTGATACCGATATCATAGATAAGTTCATTCCTTTTCTTCCTCTAGATAGTATGAATAACCTGATTAATGAACCCATTACAAGATTAAATTTTATTCAATCTGCGGCAAATCAATTAGGAGAAAACTTCCAACGAGATTATGCTGTACACTGGTATGAAGTTTTAATTGTGTTAATTTGGACAACAATATTCGTAAGACTTTCATATTATCTTCTAAAAAAGAGAGATTTATAATATATTTGAGTGTTGAAACCACTCCATGAAATTAATAAACATCGCTTTCTTCTTTATTACTGGTTTTTCTGTACTTGCACAAGGAGAGGCTAATAATTGGTATTTTGGTCAAAATGCTGGAATAAATTTTAGCACTACTCCTCCAACTGCTCTTACCAATGGAAGAATTAATACCCTAGAAGGTTGCACTACCATATCGGATGCTACAGGAAATTTATTGTTTTATACAGATGGTAGGACAGTCTGGAACAGAATTGGTCAGGTTATGGCTAATGCAAATTATAATGGAGGTACAGGATTACTTGGTGATCCTTCGAGCACATCTAGTGCTTTAATCGTACCACAACCAAATACCCCTAATAGATATTACATTTTTGCAGTAGATGAGCCCCATCATGAAAATGCAGCTACTTATCCTAATCAAAATACAATTTTTCCTTTAGATCAAGATGATGGGTTTAATAATGGTTTAACGTACTCTGTAGTAGATATGACATTAAATAGTGGATTGGGTGATGTTATTGATACAGAAAAAAACATTCCTTTATTTACATATGATACTACTAATCCTCAAGAAAGTTCATATAAGTGCTCAGAAAAAATAACTGCTGTAAAAAGTGATGATTGTGATTCTTTTTGGATACTAACACATTTTATAGATACCTATTATGCATTCAGTATTGATCAAACAGGCATTAATACTACCCCTGTAACATCACAGGTTGGCGTTACGGTACCTTTATCTGGATATCGTCGTAACGCATTAGGATATCTAAAAGCATCTCCAGAAGGAGATAAACTAGCGGTAGCACATTTAGGACTAACTACTACAACTGGTGGCGATGGCCCTGGGAAAGTCTTACTCTATGATTTTGATGACAGTACAGGAATCGTGAGCAATGAAATCGAATTATATAATGGGGATGCTCCTTATGGAATAGAGTTTTCACAGAATGGAGAACACTTATATACTACAATAGGAATTGGAAATGATGGTGCTGGAGGTAGTTTCTTATTCCAATTTGATCTTACATTACCTGATAGTCAAATTGTAACAAGTGCGACTAGAATACTTAATGAAAATGGTCAAGGAACTTCTCAATTTAGTGCTGGTGCCTTACAGCTGGGACCTGATGGAAAAATATATAGGGCACTTTTTGATTTTATTAATAATAATGGTGATTATCTTGGGGTTATTGAGAACCCTGAGGAGTTAGCTGCTACTATCCAATATAATGAAAGGGGGATACTAATTAATACAGACGGAAATAGAGGATCGCGAATTGGATTACCTCCTTTTATTCAATCAATTTTTGCACAAACTATTGATATTATAAACAGAGGAGATCCTAATAATATAAATTTAGATTTATGCGCTGGTGAAACGTATAGATTAGAATATCAAAACATTGCTACTGCTACATACACTTGGTTTATTAATGATATTCAGGCACCAAATACTACTTCTTTTTTGGATGTTACTACCTCAGGAAATTATCGATTAGAAGTAGATCTTAATGATGGTAATTGTCCACTAATTGGTGTTTCTAATATTACTTTTTTAGAAGTACCAATAGCAAATAACAGTTCCTTATTTCAATGTAATGATACTACAACACCTACAGGATTTTCTGTCTTTAATCTCAATCAAGCTATAAACCAGATTACCAATAGCGCAACAGATGTATCTGTTTTATTTTTCGAAAATCTAACTGCTGCCCAAACTAGTACTTCAGAAATAATAAATACTAATTCATATCCGAATACTAGTATCGACCAACAAGTATTCGTTCGTGTAGCTAATACTAATACAGGATGCTTCAGAATTTCGACATTAGATCTCAGAGTGACTGACACTACTGCTAGTGACGCTGCCTTAAGAGTGTGTGATGATGATGGAACTGAAGACGGTTTCAGGGAATTTGATCTCACGATTGCGGATCCTCAAGTTTTATCAGGGATAGCTAGTCCTAATCTTACTGTTTCTTATTATGTAACTATAGAAAATGCTTTAAGGCAGTTAAATCCCATTACAAGATATATAAACCCTACTCAAGGTACTCAAGGGCAAGATAGTGTATACGCCCGAGTTGAAAATACGATGAATCAATGTTTCGGGATTAATCAAGTATCCTTATTTCTAAACTCTCCCCCCAATATTGAAGTACAGGAGGAGGTATTTTTATGCCTTGGAGAAACCATTACCATTGATGCAGGGGTACAAGCAGGAAGCAATGTTAGTGACTTTGACTATCAATGGTCTACAGGAGAGACAACAGAAAATATTACTGTGACTAGTGATGGAGATTATTTTGTATTAGTGACTAATCAATCTACAGGTTGTAGCAAAGAAAGAATAGTAAGTGTAATACTATCTTCGCCAGCTATCATCCAAGATATAATTATTAATGATGCTTCTTTAGACAATAACACAGTAACAATAAATGTATCAGGATCTGGCGATTATGAATATGCAATTGAAGTTGATGGACGTAATGTAAGAACCTATCAGGATAGTCCTACATTTACTAATGTCCCTCCAGGATTTCATAGTATATATATAAGAGATAAAAATGGATGTGGCCCAGAAGCGATTGCATCTATTGCTGTAATAGGATTTCCGAAATATTTTACCCCTAATGGAGATCAATTTCATCCGACATGGAATGCAGAAGGGGTCTCAGCTGATATCATAGGAGATTCTAAAATTTTTATTTTTGATCGTTTCGGAAAACTACTAAAACAAATAGATATTGCAGGGCAAGGATGGGACGGAACGTATAATGGAACTCTTATGCCTTCTGCAGAGTATTGGTTTCGTGTAAAACTCAGTGATGGTAGGATCGTAAAGGGTAGTTTTTCGTTAATTCGATAAACTTTTCTAAAACTTTATATAAGTTCTAAATCCTTATATCTGTATTCTGTATCTTTATTCAGAAAAGAACAAGCATACAATGAAATTCAAACTTGTATCCGAATATAAACCTACAGGAGATCAGCCAGAAGCCATTAAACAACTTGTTGATGCCATATCATCAGGAGAAAAATATCAAACATTACTTGGAGTAACTGGGTCAGGAAAAACATTCACTGCTGCTAATGCTATTGAAAAATTACAGCGCCCTACCTTAGTATTGGCTCATAATAAGACATTAGCCGCTCAATTATATGCTGAGTTTAAGCATTTTTTTCCTGAAAATGCTATTGAATATTTTGTTTCTTATTATGATTATTACCAACCAGAAGCATATATTCCTACTACAGCAACCTATATAGAAAAAGATCTTTCTATTAATGATGAGATTGAAAAATTAAGATTAAGTGCTACTTCTTCCCTTCTTTCTGGTCGAAGAGATGTATTAGTGATCGCTTCCGTTTCTTGTCTTTACGGTATTGGAAACCCTTCTGAGTTTCAAAAAAATGTAATTACGATATCTACGGGGCAATTGATCTCAAGAACTTCATTATTACATAGACTTGTGCGGAGTTTATATTCTAGAACTGAAGCAGAATTCAATAGAGGAAATTTTAGAATAAAAGGAGATACTATTGATATTTTCCCAGGGTATGCTGATGATGCTTTTAGAGTCCATTTTTTTGGCGATGAAATTGAAGAAATTGAAAAGTTTGATATACAAACCAATGAAATTATCGAAAAATATGATCGCCTAAATATATATCCTGCAAATATATTTGTCACCTCGCCTGAAGTTCTAAATGGTGCCATTGATCAAATTGCATTAGACTTAGGGAAACAAGTATCTTATTTTAAAGAAATAGGAAAACCTCTAGAAGCGAAACGCCTTGAAGAGCGCACCAATTTTGATCTGGAAATGATTAAAGAATTAGGATACTGTTCTGGTATAGAGAACTATTCTCGTTATTTAGATGGGCGAGATCCAGGATCTCGCCCATTTTGTCTACTGGACTATTTTCCGGATGATTTTTTAATGATCATTGATGAGAGCCATGTTACTATCCCACAAGTACACGCGATGTATGGAGGAGATCGATCCCGAAAAGAGAACTTAGTAGAATATGGTTTCCGGCTTCCTGCAGCCATGGATAATCGCCCTTTAAAATTTGAAGAATTTGAAGCCATACAAAATCAGGTCATATACATTAGTGCAACCCCAGCTGATTATGAATTACAAAAGAGCGAAGGAGTATATGTAGAACAAATCATACGTCCTACTGGTCTATTAGATCCAATTATCGAAGTAAAACCTAGCCTTAATCAAATTGATGATCTCATAGAAGAAATGCAGCTATGTATCGAAAAAGACGAACGAATTCTGGTTACAACTCTGACTAAAAGAATGGCTGAAGAACTAACAAAATACCTTACCAGAATTGATATTAGATGCCGATACATACATAGTGATGTGGATACATTAGAACGAGTTGAAATTATGCAGGATCTTAGAAAAGGATTGTTTGATGTGCTTATAGGTGTAAATCTACTGCGAGAAGGATTAGACTTACCAGAGGTATCACTGGTTGCTATATTAGATGCTGACAAAGAAGGTTTTTTAAGAAATCAGCGTTCACTTACCCAAACCATAGGAAGAGCTGCAAGACATGTAAATGGTAGAGCAATAATGTACGCTGATAAAATCACAAAAAGCATGCAAAAAACCATAGATGCTACTCAATATAGGCGCGAAAAACAAATCACTTACAATACTAAACACCAAATTACACCTACTGCTATCAAAAAATCATTGGATAATGCTCTAGCTGGAAAAAAAGTAGAACCCTATCAGTTCGAAACATCTCCTTCATTACAAGCAGCAGAAGAAGAAACTGCATATTACACCAAAGATCAACTAGAAACAAGAATCCGAAGTGTACGCAAAGAAATGGAAAAAGCTGCTAAAGAACTTGATTTTATGACTGCAGCCAGAATGCGTGATGAAATCAAAATGCTACAAGGCAAAATCCAAGATCAAAAAGTATGATCTATTGACCAAACTCCTAATCACTAACTTATATAAATTTTATTTTAAATTTTATTGGTTTCTTTTAGAGAAATTAGACCTGTGATTCTGATGAAATCGAGGTGAGTTCGAATCTGATTTTAGAGGCATTGCTATGTAATACCAAATAATTATATAATGACACATGTCATCTCATTCTTGTTCTCTCTAAAAAAATAACATTGGCTTTGATACGTCATTATATAATTATTTGGTATGAAGTTCCCCCCAAAATTAGGACAGAGAGTTAAATTCAAAAATTAATAACTTTACTGTATTATGAAACGAAGAAA
>CANLRN010000116.1 GCA_947493495.1 uncultured Aquimarina sp. | reverse complement strand
ACAGGTAGAACTGGATTAACAGGGCGCACTGGATTGACTGGTAGAACCGGATTAACGGGTCGTACTGGATTAACAGGACGCACTGGATTAACAGGACGCACTGGATTGACAGGCAGAACCGGACTTACGGGTAGGACTGGATTAACAGGGCGTACTGGATTGACTGGTAGAACCGGATTAACAGGACGCACAGGATTAACTGGTCGTACAGGATTAACAGGCAGAACTGGACTTACGGGTAGAACTGGATTAACAGGACGCACAGGATTAACAGGACGCACTGGACTTACAGGGCGCACAGGATTAACAGGTAGAACCGGATTAACAGGGCGTACTGGATTGACTGGTAGAACCGGATTGACTGGTCGTACTGGACTCACAGGGCGCACAGGATTAACAGGGCGTACTGGATTGACTGGTAGAACCGGATTGACTGGACGCACAGGATTAACTGGTCGTACAGGATTAACAGGCAGAACTGGACTTACGGGTAGAACTGGATTAACAGGACGCACAGGATTAACAGGTAGAACCGGATTAACAGGCAGAACTGGACTTACGGGTAGAACCGGATTAACAGGACGTACTGGACTAACAGGTAGAACAGGATTAACAGGGCGCACAGGATTAACAGGGCGCACAGGATTAACAGGTAGAACTGGATTGACTGGGCGCACAGGATTAACTGGTCGTACTGGACTTACAGGTAGAACTGGATTAACAGGACGCACAGGATTAACAGGACGTACTGGATTAACTGGTCGCACTGGACTTACAGGCAGAACTGGATTAACGGGTAGAACTGGATTAACAGGTAGAACCGGATTAACAGGGCGTACTGGATTAACAGGCAGAACTGGACTTACGGGTAGAACCGGATTAACAGGACGTACTGGACTAACAGGTAGAACAGGATTAACAGGTCGTACTGGATTGACAGGTAGAACTGGATTAACTGGTCGTACAGGACCTAGTTATATAGAAAGTGTAACCAATGTAATTGATGGTAATAGAATTGCTACGGTAAACTTTACTGGAGGAACAATTGTAGATATCGATGAAACTGTAACTGAATTCGTCCAAGATGATACACCTACTACTACTGATCCAGCAGCAACAGGAGAAATAACCTATACCGATGAAAATGGAAATGATTCTACAGCGCAAGTAGTTAGTGCGAATGCTGATAATCAGATTACCGTAGGAACAGATGGAGGTGCATATCTAAATATTCCTGTAGTATATGCTGCTGGAAGGCATTTGCCAAATGAATTAAGTGGAACAGCTGCAAAAAATGTTTATCAAGCCAGATTAACAAGGATTAATGAAGGTGATTTCCAAGTGACATTTGCCACTGCACTTCCTAATACTAATTATATTATACAATTAACAGCAGAAGATTGTAATGGTAATTGCCCCGACAATGGAAATAACAGATTTGATGATCCAGGCGTTACTTATTATGATGTGCAAACAACTGGTTTTAAAATAAATGCTGGTGATAGTGATAATGGTACTACTCCAAAAGACGATGCTGATCTTGGATTTATGTTTACCGTAATAAGATTACCCTAACCAATAAATTTAGTAATTCTAAACTGGATACACTTATAAACAAAAATTTCTTAATTGCAAGAGATGAAAAAAATAGTAACATATACATTATTTATTTTTATTGTTTATACCTCCAATATCAATGCTCAAATAGATGCTGATAATCTATTAGGCTTACCTACAGCTACCGATTTGGCAGAAATAACAGGTGTTGTAGGCCCACAAATTGGTGCCCTTGTATATAATTTAGATGATGAACAAGTGTATCGCTTTACCAGTACAGGGTGGCAAGTCAGTACTGACGATCAGAATGCATCAGAAGTTCTATTAGTAACCAATGTAGACGCTGATGGAGATGGAACAGTAGAGACAACCGTAGAAGACATCATCCAGGATATAGCACCAATTACCTCAAAAGCAGCAAGAATATTTTATCCTCCATCAATAGCTATTAATGCTTCTACTACAGGTACAGGTAGAACTGTTAATCTATATGAAGAATATGAAAATCAGTTTACGTTAACAAATTTGGCCACTTCTGCTTCTAGTATAGGAGCTCCAGGAACAATCCCTACCTACACTGCTGATGAATTGTACTATTACGTCACTTTCTACGATAATACAATACTTACTATCAATGGAATTACGGCAGATGGTGTAATGACCTATAGTGTGGATAATGTTCCACCAGATCAGGACTCTTTAATCAACGTAGTTTTTGTTGTAAAATAAGCAATATGAATGGGCACCAAACCATATATAAACACGTATTTCGTGGATTCTTAGGTATTATTTGCTTTTTGTTTGCTACTTCATTATCTGCGCAATCCTTAAATGATTATAGAACGATTACCTCAGGAGATTGGGATGATCCTACCATTTGGGAAGTATTTAATGGTACGATTTGGGTAGCAGCTGCTAATTACCCTGGTGAAGTAGCAGGGACTAATGATGTTTTTATTATAGGCGGAAATACTATAGGCATAGATATAGATATTACGAACAGTATCAATTCTCTTACTATTGGTGATAACACTGGAGCAGATGATATTTTAGATATCAATGGTACTTCTAGTATAAATACACAACGTATTGATATGTTAAGTGATGGCTTTATGCGTTGGAATGTTAATGTTACCTTTACACTTCCTGCGGGAGCAGCGGTTACTATCGAACTTGGTGGAGGACTTTTAACTGGTGACGGTAATTGCAATGGATCTAAAAGGTTGGTTATAGGAACAAATCAATACGCAGTATGTAATGGTAGAGCTGGTGCAGATTTTTCTTTTGAAGATCTTAATACAGGTGGAGGAACAATTAGTGTTACTCCAACATCGAATGCTCCAATCTGTATAGGAGAAACGTTAAATTTATTAGCAGTTCCAGGAGGTGCTACGAATCCTGATGAACCCACAACTTTTTCTTGGACAGCAACAGGTCCTGGAGGATACTCATTTAGTTCTACAAACGAAAACCCAACCATTACAGGTTTAGTTGTCGGTACTTATATCTATACCGTAACTATTTCTAATGATGGAAACTCGAATACCAATTTTACCGTAGTTGATGTTTTAGATGCTCCAAATACACCAGTAAGCGGAGGCAATCAAACCTCTTGTATAGGTGCTAGCATACCCGCGCTAACTGTAACGGTAGGAGCCGGAGAAACCGCAGATTGGTATGATGCAGCAACCGGGGGAACTTTATTACTTGCTGGAAACACAAGTTTTACTCCAACGGTTGGTGGAAGCTATTTTGCAGAAGCTAGAAATACTACAGGAGGATGTACAAGCGTTACTCGAACAGAAGTAATTCTAACCATCAGTAGATGTAGAATAATTACTAATAGAAGAATTACGTATAGAGTAAATACCGGCCCAATTGGTGTTCCTACCGGAACATTGACCAATGATTTAGTGATTAACTTTTTTGATGATGGTCCGTTTAATCCTTATCAATTACAGATTCGAAATACAACCGGGGCTCTATTAAATTATGAAGTGTTTGTGGAAAACGTGCCCTACGCCACTATCCCAGGATTAAACCTAGGAAATCATACATTAATAACAACTAATAACGGCGATGGTACTTTCAATTATTTATTCACAAGTACTGCCCCTATTGGTCCCAATGCAACTAGACAAATTTTAGGATCCGGAAGTCCCTCTCCTGCAGGAACAGGAGGAGCATGTGGATGTGTTACGTTTTATGAATTATAAAACGTATTTTTACCCTAATTTTAGTCTGAAAAATAGAAAATTTGTATTTTTAGGAAAGATAAATAATTGCTAAAGCATTAAGAATATACCAAATACGTGTTTTGACGATAAAAAATGTTTTTAATCGATAAAAACATTAATTCCTACAAATAATATTTGATTAAATATATATTTTAAATTATATTAGCGTAAGAAACTACTGTAAACTCATAATTTTTTGATGTTACCCCAAAAATTGAATTTTAAAAACTTTATAACATTATTGTTATGCATTTTCAGTGCAACATTAATGTCACAACAAGCCTTTCATAATTTCGGTAATGTACAGATTCATGACCAAGGGCAAGTAGGGTTTCACTTGGATCTAATTAATGATGGAACTTTTGACCAAAATGTAGGGTTTACAGGATTTTATAACCCTAATGGTATTCTCACGGTTTCTGGTAATAACCGCCCTATCTTTCATGATGTTGAAATTAATGTATCGGATGACCTATTTCTAGAAGTAGCGATGGGAGTTTCTAATTTTCAGGAATTCGTTGCAGGATATGTACAAACCCCACGTGCCACTCCCCTAGTCTCATTGGATTATCTGAATGATGCTCCTTATCTGGGAGAAAATGATGATCGGTTTGTAGATGGTTATGCTTCTATGACTGGGCAATTGGATTTTACATTTCCTATAGGTGATGATTTTAGGCTAAGACCTATGAGAATAGAGGATCAAGCAGCGAATAACACTGCTAGAGGAGCCTATTTCTTTGAAGATCCTAATTCCCCTAATTTCTTTTCTCAAAATTTTGACACCCAAAGTTTTGAGGCATTACTTTTTGGAATAAGTATTTTCGAGTTCTGGGATCTTAATGGCGATACCGAAACCCAAGTGACCCTTACCTGGGATGACAATAGTAATATCCCCTCCTTGGTAGATGATTTAGCAGATCTAAGAGTTGTAGGTTGGGATGAAAACACTGGAGAATGGATCAATCTGGGAAATACTGCTATCTCTGGAAATATAGATAATGGAGAAATTACATCAGAACCTTTTATCCCAGATGATTATATAGTGCTAACCTTTGGATCTTCTAATAGAATATTAGATGGGGATTTTGAAATATTTACAGCTATATCACCTAATGGAGACAATCTAAATGATACCTTTAAGATACAAGGATTAGTTCAATTCCCTGACAATGAAGTTTCTATATACAATCGATGGGGAGTACTGGTATATCAGCAAAAAGCATATCATGAGGTGCAAGATACGCCTCAAGGTTTTAGAGGTATCTCTGATGGAAGAGCTACTATTGCAAAAGGGGAAGAGCTTCCTGTAGGTACTTACTATTATGTATTGAATATTAGCGGAGAAAAAAGTCGAGCTGGATATTTGTATATCAATAGGTAATTAAAAAAATACTTATATAGAATCATCCTTTTTGGTTGATTTTTTTTATATATTCCTTGTATAAATCCATAACAACTTACAATCAATATTTTTTTAATGAAAAAGTATTTTCTTTTATTACTATTGTTTAGCAGTACTTTTAGTTTTTCTCAAATTGATGCTGATAGTGTTATGGGGGGTACCAACTGCAACTACTCTTGCAGAAATGAATGCAGTCACAACGGCTGCTGCTGGTTCAATTGTATACAATCTTGAAGATCTTAGAATTTATGTATTTAATGGTACCATTTGGGTATCTACTAATAATGATAATTGGTTAGTAAATGGTAACATAGGATTACCTGATACATCTTTTCTAGGGCATATCGATGATGTTCCTATGGAAATTAGATCCAATAATTTACCATTACTACAATTTGGAAGAAGGCAAACATTAGGTTTAACTACAGGCTTAGCTGATTATAATGATAACGATCAACCCTTAGTTAATATAAATGGTAACGGAACAACAGCTGCATTACAATTTGCAGGAGCTGGAACGGCATACCCTCCTCTATTTTTTTCTACTCCAGATGGAAATTTTAGAATCCGCGGAGGAGCTGGCACTAATGATTTGTTTTTCCTAGGTTCATTAAATAATGGTACAGATGCAGAATTTGAAATTGTAGTTGGAGATGATGGAGCTGAAGCCATTACCTTTAAAAATTTTAATTTTAGAAATGGTGGTGAGATTACAGAATTTATGAGAATTCAAGGAAATGCTAATCAGGCAAGTCCCTTACCTCGAGTAGGCATTGGTACCAGCGGTAATCAGGCAAATTCTACTTTTCAAGTGAATGGTTCTGTAGCTTTAGATATTATTACAACATCTGGTAATATCACTTTAAATGAAAATCATCATACGGTTGTCATTTCAGGCAACCATACTATTACCCTTCCTGCTGCAAACGCAGTAACAGGAAGAATCTATGTACTTAGAAATAGTACTGGTTCGGCAACTAATGTTAGTAATTATAGCGATCTGTCTAATACGAATCAAACAACTGTACCTGCTAATACGGTAATCTGGCTCCAGAGTAATGGTGCCAATTGGCAATTGATTAATAATATTTCTGCGGGTGGCGGTGGTGGTGGATCATCAACCACTACTTATGTAGATAAGTATAATACTACGGATACAGATATATCTGTCAATGGATTTAATAATAATGGTTTTCAGATTCCATTAAATACAGCTAGATTTTCTGCAGGTTCTGTCAACAATGTAACAAATAATCAAGTTCAAATAACGGAAGCTGGACTTTATGAAGTTTCATATACTGTCAGTGTAATAAAAGATGAAAATGCTAACAGGCCCTCTTTTGAAGTAGTGGTAAGCCAAAACTCCAATCCTATAGCCGATACAGGAGCAATATTCTCCATACCAGGAGCAAATAATGCTAATAGATACGCTACTGCCAGTAGAAAAATGATATTAAATCTAAGTGCAAACCAAAGTTATGGGATCAAAATAAGAGGTTTTAATTCTAATGCCACTATAGATATTACCATCATTGGTCAAGGCACAGGAATGACAATTAAGAGATTATAGTATCTACTGATTAAATTCGAAATGCTATTTATCTTAATATTATATTAATAAGCCATATTAATTTTTATAAAATATTAAATTACTTTTCTATTTCCTCTAAAAATAACAATACATGTAATGGAAGATATGTTCTTATAAATAATATTATTATATTTCACTTATCAAAAGCAAATTATACTTTTTAAAATAAAACAAATGAAAGAAAAATCCGGAAAAATTCAGGATCTTATAGATAAAAAATTTTTAGAAGAGCGCAGTGTATTTCTTTGGGGTCAGGTAGATGATAAATCTGCTAAGCACGTTATTGATAGGTTGATGTACCTGGATACGATCAATAATGACGAAATTAAATTATACATCAATAGCCCTGGAGGATATGTTACTTCTGGATTTGCAATGTACGATACTATAAAATCCCTAAAAAGTCCTGTATCCACGATATGTACAGGCCTCGCCGCTTCTATGGGATCTATATTACTAAGCGTTGGCGAAAAAGGAAAAAGATTTATCCAACCCCACGCAAAAGTAATGATCCATCAACCTAGTGGAGGTGCAAGAGGACAAGCTTCTAATATAGAAATACAAGCATCAGAAATTGTAAAAACTAAAGAATTAAGTGCCAAAATATTAGCTGATAATTGCGGACAAAGTTTTGATAAAGTAATGAAAGATTTTAATAGAGATTACTGGATGGATGCAAAAGAATCTCTTGCCTATGGTATTGTAGATGGAATACTTTCTTAGACTGAACATCTTGTTTTAATTGATTTAAGACTTTATATTTTAAAGACTAGCCATAACAGTATTTTAAACTATCGTTATGGCTTTTCATTTTTATTTCTTACCTTACCTATATGACTTTGTTATAAAAATCATTTTCTACAATAGAAAATAACACCTGTGATATAATGCAAAGAAAGGAATTTATTCAGTTAAGTGCTATGGGACTAGTAGGAATATCTGCTACGTCATTAATCCATTACACGCCTCAATTTACCAAAGAAGATTTGATGGGAAAAGGCAATCCTACACTTGTTGGAGAAGGATATAAACTGCGTAAAAAGGCAAATCAAGCTTTTTTAAAAATGAAAAGTGCCGCCTTAAAACAAAATATCAAGATAAAAGTTGTCTCTAGCTATAGAGACTACAAGCACCAGAATCGCATCTGGGAAGGTAAATATGAAAGATATACTGCAAGCGGATTATCACCTATAAAAGCAATCCATAAAATAATTGAATACTCTACCATTCCGGGTACTTCTCGTCATCATTGGGGTACCGATATAGATATTGTTGATGGGAGTGTGAAACAACCTAGAAATGTGCTTTTGGAAAAACATTTTCAAGATGGAGGCCCTTTTACTAGGTTTAAAACTTGGATGGATCACAATGCTAATGATTTTGGTTTCTATCTTGTGTATACCAATAAAAAAGGTAGAAAAGGGTTCAAATACGAACCTTGGCATTATACGTATGCACCTTCGTCAATTCCAATGCTTAAAGAATTTAAAAAAATTGATATTAAAACCGAATTACAAAAATCAGTATTAATGGGTAGCTCTAATTTTACTTCAGAATTTATCCAACAGTATATGAATAAAAATGTATTGGATATTAACCCCAAATTACTGTAATATTCCCCATATTTTTAGTATATTCGTAATATAATTAAACGCCCCAAAATTATGAATTTAAATACTACCTTTCGATTAGGGTACTTATTCCTTGTATCCATTTTATTTATTTCTTGTTCTTCTGATGATAGCGCCTCTAATGGTGATATTGATTCTAATCTTGACACATCCGTTGCTACAGAAATATTAACTTTAATCAATAACCATAGAAGAAGTTTATCTCTCAATGATATGGTTGCAAATACCACTGCAAAAAACCTAGCCACTAATCACGCTTCTTTTATGGCTGAAGAGCAGAAAATTAGTGTCGATGGCAATGCAGATCGCAAAGCCCAATTACAAGAACAAGAAAATGCAACTATTGTTCGTGAGTTTCATTCCAAATCATTTGATGCTGCTGGGTTAGTTGAAAGATGGTTAGCTTCTACAACAAATAAAGAGACACTAGAAAGTGAAAATATTACCAATATTGGTATTGCTGCCGTTAAGGACCAAAGAGGAGTCCCTTATTATACAGCGATTATATTTGCAATAAGGAATTAATTGAAATCCTACAAGACAAGGAGCTTTTCTTATTCATAGCTGAGACTATGAATAAGAAAAGCGAAAAAATATGGTGAATCTTTGTCTTTTTTATAAAAACTCATTTAACCCAATTTATCAATCTCATTAAGTTAAACTTTATCATTGTCAATCTGAGACATCCAATAAAAATTTTATCCAATGTTTATACTGACGTATTTTTTGTAAACTTTGATGTCACCCTGAGCCTGTCGAAGGGCTTTTGTACTATAATTTACTTCGACAGGCTGAGTATGACAAAATAAGTGTTTTTTTGAACTTAACTTAACGACATTGAGCTATAGCTACGTAACAAAAAAATGACAAAAAGTAAGTAAAAAGACCATTTTGTAACCAATTGTAAAAACTTTAAATGAGTTCTAAAACTAAAAAAGTAAAAACCTTATGAAAAGTATAAATATATATTTTTGCATTTCGATAATTATGCTATCATTAGCATCCTGTTCTAGTGAAGATGATACAGAAATGCTAGTACCGCCCAACGATAGTACTATTTCTAATGACATTCTAACACTAGTGAATCAACACAGACAAAATATGGGACTATCTGTGCTAACAAAAAATGAGACTGCTGAGCAACTATCTATAGATCATACCCGATATATGATTACTATTGAAAAAATAAATCACGATGATTTTGATATGAGAGCTGACGAATTAAAAAACAAAGAAAGTGCAACTGGAATGGCAGAAAATGTAGCAAAATTTCAGCCAGATGCGCAGAGTGTAGTAGATGGATGGCTTAACAGCCCTGGACATAGGGAAAACATCGAAGGAAACTATTCACATACTGGAATTGCAGCCATTAAAGATAATCAAGGACGCTATTACTACACACAAATTTTTTATAGATAATGTAATACATTTTATCACTAAATTGATTTTATCAGTTACTTTTTTTGAATTTGCCATCATTAGAAAAAAACATTATGTAGTAAGAAATAATCAAGTACAAATGGCAAACTTTACTAATAGCCTGTCGAAGTGGAATCAAAAACGAAGGTTAGGATGGTCTTCGACAAGCTAGAGTGACAATTATAGAGTTTAACTTAACGACATTGATAAACCGTGGTTAAACCCGCTCCTAGTAATTTGTTAGAAAAAGGGTTTGTATCTATCTTTGATGTATACTATCACTTTGACTTTGAAATCTTGAGTATAGAAATTAGAAAACTATATCAACCAATTCAGCCAACCATCTGCCAGTTACAAAAAAAAGTAACGTATCGAGAGTTTATACTGTAAACTTATAATTCTTAAGACAGTCTATAATTCAAAAATATAGTTTTTATTGATCCCATTGTTGGTTTAAACCAA
>CANLRN010000115.1 GCA_947493495.1 uncultured Aquimarina sp. | reverse complement strand
ATCGCCTGGATTATATATCCTAAAAATACAAGATATAAAAGGGAGTACTGCACAAAAGAAAATAACCATTCAGAATTAATCATAACATACTTAGCCATTCTAATAAGAAAATCACTCTATATTATTAATCTATAGGGTGATTTTTTATTTTGTAATTAGATAGAAATTAAACCTCTTCATAGACTAATCCTATAAAATCAATTATAGATTCTTTTCTTTAATAGATTTTTGAATATCTTTAGATGCAAGAAAAAAATAAAATTTGAAATATCCAATCGCACGAATCTTATATCTATTTCTTAATCCAATCAAAGAAGAATCTATAATAGCACCCATCATTAAAGGGTATGAAAAAATCTATGTAGAAAATTCATATGGTAATGAAATAGTTATATATAGAAGAAATATACCATCTGTAATATGATCAATATCAGTAGTAGTACAGTTACATACTAGTAACAAACTTATAATTTAATTCTCTTAATTTTATGAAAAAATGCACATTACTAATCGCCTTAATCTTAAGCAATTTATATATCCAAGCTCAGAAAATTGATCCTCAAATTAATACGATGTCAGAGCGCATTGAACATAAAGTTATAGAGTGGAGAAGAGATTTTCATCAAAACCCAGAATTATCCAATCGAGAATTCGAGACTGCAAAAAAAATTGCTAGTCATCTAAAAAACCTTGGTCTTGAGGTGACAGAAAATATTGCCAAAACTGGAGTAATTGGAATTCTAAAAGGAGCTAAAAAAGGAAAAACTGTAGCATTAAGAGCAGATATTGATGCATTACCAGTTACAGAACGTACAGATGTGCCTTTTAAATCCACAGTAAAAACAACTTTTCTTGATACAGAAGTAGGAGTAAGTCACGCCTGCGGACACGATACACATACTGCCATACTGATGGGTGTAGCAGAGATATTAAGTAAGCATAAAGATAAAGTTAGTGGAACGGTAAAATTTATATTCCAACCTGCTGAGGAAGGCCCTCCACCAGGAGAAGAAGGAGGTGCTAAATTGATGATTAAAGAAGGGGTGCTTAAAAACCCAGATGTAGATGCTATTTTTGGATTACATATTAATTCCAGTACACCTGTAGGCATGATCAGATATAAGCCAGGTGGTACAATGGCGGCAGTAGAACGTTTTGTTATTAATGTGCAAGGAAAACAAACCCACGGATCAGCACCATGGACTGGTGTCGATCCAATCTTGATATCAGCAAAAATCATTGATGGGCTACAAACTATTATAAGTAGAGAATCTCCACTGGTAGAAGAAGCTGCTGTAATTACTGTTGGTAAAATTACTAGTGGTGTTCGTTTTAATATCATCCCAGAAAAAGCAGAAATGATCGGAACCGTACGAACCTTAGACCCTAAAATGCGCGAACTCATTATACGCAGAATGAATGAAATGGTTCCTGCAATAGCAAAATCTTATGGAGGGGATGCAACTATCCAATTTCAGAATAACACCTCTATAACATATAATGATCCAGAACTTGTGAAGCAAATGCTACCAACACTACAAGGTATCGCTGGAACAGAAAATGTGATCTTATCAAAAGCTACGACAGGAGGAGAAGATTTTTCATATTTCCAAAAAGTTGTTCCTGGGTTTTATTTTTTCTTAGGAGGAAAATCCCCAGATACCCAAAAAGCGCCTTCTCATCATACGCCAGAGTTTTATATTGATGAAAGTGGTTTGGTATTAGGTGTTAAAGTAATGTCTCAACTAGCAATAGATTATCTAAACGCACAATAATATAGTAAAAATGAATGCTGTTTTCGATTATATTACGACTATCCCTTGGTGGATTTGGATTTTAATAGTTCTATTAATTATAGTTATACGAGATGTGTTTTTTAACAAGAAACATACCATAAGTCATAACTTTCCTCTGGTTGGACACTTAAGGTATTTATTAGAAAGTATTGGACCAGAAATGAGGCAATATTTTGTAGCTAATAATAGAGAAGAACTTCCTTTTAATAGAATTGAAAGAGGATGGATATATGCTTCTTCTAAAAATGAAAATAATTATGAAGGTTTTGGTACCGATAGAGATATATATCAACACCAACACATTTTTGTAAAAAACTGTATGATGCCGTTCCAAATGGATAAGGATCATCCTAATAAACTTGATAAAACCTTTTTGCCCTGTGCAAAAGTGATGGGCGAATATAATCAGCGTAAAAAACCATATCGCCCAGCATCAATAATCAATATATCAGCGATGAGTTTTGGTTCTTTATCAGCTAGAGCTGTAGAATCTCTAAATATTGGTGTTAAGAAATCTAATGCATACCATAATACTGGCGAGGGTGGATTATCTCCTTATCATAGTAATGGTGGTGATGTTATATTTCATTTTGGCACAGGTTACTTTGGAGTACGTAACAAAGAAGGTAATTTTTCTATGGACAAAATGAAAGCTCTGGTAGCTAGCAATCCATTTATAAAAGCTATAGAAGTTAAACTTTCTCAAGGAGCAAAACCTGGTAAAGGTGGAGTTTTACCAGGAGCAAAAATCACTCCGCAAATTGCAGATATTAGAGGTGTCGAAGTAGGCAAGGATGTACTATCACCATCTTCGCATACTGCTTTTAAGAATGTTCCAGAATTATTACAGTTCATAGAAGATATTGCTGAAGAAACGGGATTACCCGTAGGTATTAAAGCAGCTATTGGCAAAACAGAACAATGGGAAAAATTAGCTGAATTAATGAAAAAAACTAACCGGGGTCCTGATTTTATTGCTATTGATGGTGGTGAAGGAGGTACTGGTGCCGCGCCTCCAAGTTTTGCTGATCATGTTTCTTTACCCTGGATATATGGATTTACGGCTATTTATAAAATATTTCAAAAACACAATCTTACGGATAGAATTGTTTTTATTGGTAGTGGCAAACTAGGTTTTCCTGCAAAGGCTGCAATGGCTTTTGCTATGGGGGCAGATTGTATTAATGTCGCTAGAGAAGCCATGATGAGTATCGGTTGTATACAAGCACAGATATGCCATACAAATAAATGCCCTAGTGGTATAGCTACTCAAAGCAAATGGCTGCAAAAAGGTATCGATATCCCTTTAAAATCGGATAGATTGGCGCAATATTTTAAATCTTTTAGAAAAGAATTATTAGAAATTACACACGCCGCTGGATATGAGCATCCTTGCCAATTTACCATGAGTGATATTGATGTTAATGTAGATGATGGGGAATTGACCAAAACATTAGAAAAATCATTTGGATACACTAAAAATGCAGTAGCATATACCTGCACTCAGGATTTAAAAGATTGCTCCTATTTAGGCGGAAAATATAATAAAACTACCACTCACTAATTATTTTAAAATACAATGAAAGTAGAAATCATTCCATTATTAATTTCACTAATCCCTACTCTCTTCTTGACTATTATTGCCTTGTATTATTTTAAACTACATACCGATAATGAGCAAAAAAGGCGTAAGTATCTACTCCATAGAGAACATCAAAAACAATCACTTCCTCTAAGGTTACAGGCCTATGAAAGAATGGCATTGTTTTTAGAACGAATAGCACCAGGAAAATTATTAATCAGAACTGCACCATTAGATGACGATAAAAAAAATTATGAGTCCCTATTAGTACGTACCATTGAGCAAGAATTTGATCATAACCTCACACAACAAATCTATATCTCTGATGAATGTTGGAATATTGTAAAAGCTGCGAAAAATGGAACTATAGCTCTTATCCGCAACGCAGCATTAAAAGAAGATATTACATCTGCTAGCAAAATGAGAGAAGCTATCCTTACCACTATTATAGAAAAAGGTTCTCCTAGTGATGATGCCTTAGCTGCTATCAAAAGTGAAGTAGAAGATCTTTTTTAAAAGTAGTTATATCGTCTTATCTGTTTGCTTTAACCCGCTTTATGCAATAGAAGGTTGTTAAGAAGCTTGTAGATGCAAGAAATACTAGTGTTTTCTTAATTTTTGCATAGCACCGCTATGGTGAAATTAAAAAACGCAGTGCAGCGTTAGTATTTGCGGTAGCTACAAGATGTAATAAATTTTCTATTGCATAAAGCGGGTTTAACATTTCATAATATATTCTAACTAATTAGTCATAATCCCATTAATTATAAAACGCTTATTTCTTAGCCTCAATACTAGGAAAAAGCTTTCTACGCAAAAAATAATTTTTAAGGCGCATAATAAATATATCTTTTCTTAGTTGTATTAGTAGCTTATATTTAAAATGTACTACCTCTAAATTTGAAAAATCCAGACTTCAAATACTGATGAGATTAGTTCATTTTACCTCCCTTACTTTAATATAAGTGCTAAATGTTTCGAAGTATAGTGCTTTGTAACACATACCCTGTACCCTACATTAAACCTAATAAACCAACTTAAAATCAAATGAAAAAGTTTGTATCCTCAACAAGTTACTTTCAGTATTACATCAATACAAACCAAAGTATCTCATCAAAATCTTTATCGGTATTACTTCTATTATTTTTTAATTATATATTATGTTTTTCTCAAGAAACCAAACCGTATAACTTAGGAAACGAAAAAGTTTTTACACAGAGTTTTTGGAATAAGAAATCCAACGGAATTACTCTTAATGTATCCGAAGACAAATCATACAATGGAGTCATTACTGTAAAAAAAGGTACTATTGATAACTATTCCATTATAGGCAGTATTAATAATGACAACAACTCAACTTTTCATATCACAAAACAAGAAAATATTATATCTGGAGAAATTGTATTATACAAACAAAAAATAGCATATCGATATTATTCTGATGATACAAACACCGTTCTTATCCAAAAAACAGATATCAATAAAGTATTGTGTATTGATTATGAAAAAGTCGAAGTAGAACAAGAAGCTTACACAGGAAAAGCAGCTGTTATGGCTCCGGAGTTACAAAGTTTACCTGGATCAGAATACACTGTATACTTAGATTTTGATGGAGAAGTGGTAAGTAATACCCAGTGGGCAAGTGGCAATACTATAGATGCGCAACCTTCAGGTTTTAGTGATGCAAAAATAACTGAGATATGGAGAATAATGGCAGAGGATTTTAGACCTTTTGACATTAACATAACGACGAATCGTAGTGTGTTTGAAAATACGCCTATCAATAAAAGAATGATGTGTATCTTTACACCTACAACAACTGCTGCTCCTGGATCAGGAGGTGTCGCTATCCTTAATTCTTTTTCTAGTACTAGAATAGATAATCCATGTTGGGCTTTTAATAATGGTACCAGAACGGCTGGAGAAACGGGTTCTCATGAGGTTGGACATACATTAGGATTATCTCACGATGGTGTACCAGGTAATCAATACTATGCAGGTCACGGACAATGGAGTCCTATTATGGGATGGAGTGCTAGCAAACCTATTGGGCAGTGGAGTCAAGGAGAATATGATAATGCTATTACGCAACAAGATGATATGGCCATCATATCCAATAACCGTAATGGTTTTGGATATAAGACAGATGATCACGGGGATATTATTTCTGAAGCTTCAGAATTACTTGTTAATTCAGAAGGAACAATCGATCCCAATATAAATCAAGCACTGATTTCTACCAGACAAGACAAAGATGTGTTTTCTTTTATTACTTCTGGTGGTGAAGTCAATATAAATATTGATCCAGATCCATACTATCCTAATCTTAATATACAAACAAGAATTCTTAGTGGTACTGGAGAAGAATTAGCGATATCTAATCCTAATCGAGAATTAAGTACTTCTATAACCACTACACTTCCTGGTGGAACTTATTTTATAGAGGTTGATGGCGTAGGTGAAGGGGATCTATCTAGTGGATATTCTGATTATTCTTCTGTCGGTTTTTATGAAATTTCTGGGTCCTACGCTCCTGGTAATAATAATCAACCACCTATTGCAAATTTTGAAGCAACAATTAATTGTGATCAAGTACGTTTTAAAAATACTTCTATAAATACTGTAACTGCATATACTTGGGATTTTGGCGATGGTACTACTTCTACTGAGCAAAACCCTACTCATACATATACTCAAGATGGAGTCTATACCGTTTCTTTAGCGGCTACTAATACTATTGGAACAAACACAAATACTAAAGAAGACCTAATAACTATTGCAATTCCAGCTTTACCAGAAACTACGGATCAGACTATTTGCTCCGGAACATCTGGAACCATTACTGCATCAGGAAGTAATGGATATATATGGTATGATGATCTAGATAGTACTACTATTATCGCAACGGGACCTACATTAGATATCCAGGACATAGCTGATAATCAAACATATTATGTTTCCGGAACTACTAATCCCATTACATATGGTGTTACGGGAATCCAAGATATTTCTTCGAGTCCAGGTGGTATACATCGCGGAGGATTTAACTTAATATTTGACACCAGTGAACCCATCATACTAAAAAAGGCAACAGTGATTGCTGAAGGGGCTGGAAATAGAACATTAGAACTACTAGATGCTTCGGGTAATGTTCTTGCTACTAAAACACTAAATATCCCTGATGGAGAAAACACAATCGATATTAATATGAAAATTCCAGCTGGGAATGATTTAGAAATAGGTTTTACTGAAGGTGCTAACTTGTTTAGAAGTAACGAGAATGTAAATTATCCTTATCAAGTGGAAACTATTATTACTATCAAAAGAAGTTCGGCTACAACTAACCCAGAAGGTTTTTACTATTACTTATACAATTGGGAAATATCTACTTTGGGAGGATGTCAAACTACTGATCGTGCTAAAATAGAGGTATCTCTATCAGAAAGTCCTGCATTACCAACGATAAACATAAATTCTGATACCAATGAAATTTCAGTTGTAGAGGATTTTACTTCCTATCAATGGTACCGTAACGATCAAATAATTGATGGAGCTACTGATAAAGTATATATTGCAGATGATGCTGGAATATATCAATTAGAAGTATTCAATGATGCTGGATGCAGTACTTTATCAGAAGATATTATACTAGAATCTCTCTCTACTATAGATTTCCAATCCTCCGAAAATTTTATCAGTATATATCCTAACCCTACTCGCGAGATATTACATATTAACGGAATATCTAAATTAGACAAGGTATATTCTATGAAAATAATGAATAGTTTAGGGCAGACAATTATAAATCATTCTAGTGCAATTGCTACAATAAACACTAGTGATCTGGCAGGAGGGTTGTATTTTTTATTAATAAATAATAAAATGTCTGGTAAGTTTGTTAAAATTACTAATTAGTGTCTAGTTGTAAATAGATGATTTTTCATCTGTTTATATGTATTGCTTTTTAAGATCAGATTTGTCTGTCTCTTGATAGATAGAATCGCTATATAATCATATCGATGGGTATCCATATACTTATTATGCCTTATTTATTTTTGATTTCACTTCGACAAACTCTGTGTGACAAAATAGGTGTTTTTTTTGTACATCCTGAGCCTGTCGAAGTAAAATAAAGTTAACTAGCCCACCTCTTCGATCTTCATACTAAAAATGTGGTACAACTCAACTTAATGACACTAAATAATACACTAACTATTTAATAGAAAATTTATGATTTATTTCTTTATTAGGTGTAGTGATTTTATATACATATATCCCTGAAGAAAGATTATATTTAGAAGTTATTAACTCTATTTCTTTTTTCTCTCCTTTTTTTATAACACCAGAGAATAATTTATCTATTTTTCTACCTTGCATATCATATAGAGATATAGTAACTGGTCCTTTTTCTTTAGATGAAAATATTAAATGACTTATTTCTTGCTGACTTTGAGGGTTTGGATAACTAACTACCTCTAGAGTATCTATTTTATCAAACAACTCTTTAATAACTTTTTCTTCTAAGAATTGAATTTTTTCTAGAATAGCTGGTTTTTCAGACCTGAAATTAGGTCTGAAACCTATAGCAAAAGCAGTATTAACATCTGTATGGTTTATCCCGAAAAGACTTTCTGATAAACTATACTCATCTTTGTTAAAACTTACAAATCTTGTATTAGCATCTCCGAATTTTTCTCCATTACCAACAATAATCCCAGCTGTAATCGCTAAATCACCCCCTTCATTCATAATACTTACCCTTTCATTAAATGTATCACAATGATGATTCCCTAAATAATGTCCTGCCTCATGTGCAACAATATTCCCTACTACTACAGGCATTACATCTTCTATAGTTACACCATCTGCTCGAGGTATATTAGCAATAGAAGTTTCATTACTAGTATTCGTATCACTTAAGTCTCCTAATAATACTACAGCATCATCTTCTAAACTATAATTACCTGTATCAATACCAGTAGCAATACCGACAGTAGAAATTCCAAACTCTTCTTTTGTACCTCCAATTATCACTCTACTATATGGAACATTATTCGACGCCAACATTTTGGGTATTTCTTGTCCTAGAAATTCACTACCATAATCACTTATTATGACTAGATCAAGATCAGGATTAATATTATGGAGATCATAGTTATCTAAAGCATTTGCTACTACATCTGTTATATAATATGCAAGCATTCTATTATTAGTATCGTTGTTTTCTATACCCCAATTTTCTAAAAAACCACGAAATGGAGTTAGATTTCGTTTTTTATTTATCTGGTCATCATCAGTCAATTGATCATCCGGTACACCCAAAAAATCTCTCAATGTTATATTTTCTACTCCTGTAAAATCTAAATAAATATATTGGGCAAATCCTTTATTATTAGTTTCATAACCTGGTCTTGAAACTACTAATTCTGCCCTATAATTTCCTATAGTTTTATCAATTCTAACGATATACCTACCATCTCTTGGAGCTATAAAAACGAAATTAGATCGTCCATTATTAGGTATTGGATTTTCTTCTGCTATTGATACATTACTTCGAGTATTAGTCCCTATTTGTAACGAACCATCTGGTAATAGCACACTAATAAAAGGTGCAACAAAACGAGTTGAGTTATCTATATCTACTCCAAATACATCTCCTTTCTTTAAGTTTATCGCATAGTGATCCTGATCTGTAACTCCATAATTAAAAAACAAAGCTAGATATGGACCGCTTTCTAATGGCGCATTAGGCACAAACACAGCCCCAGATGTAGGATCAAAAGGATTTTCTAAAGCTATATTTACAGACCCAATATTGAAGTAATACACACCTGTTTCTGGTGCAGTAAATGATAAAATCCTGAGTAACTCACCAGGATTACCATCTGCCATAAACGAATCATTAGGTCGTAAAAAATTTCCTGCTTCATTGTAAATACTTACAAATGTTCCTATAGGAGATTCTACAACCATGCTTATCGTTGCATTAGCTTCTAATTCTATAGCATACACATCAAAATCTCCTGTTCCTGTTCCTGCACTACCGTGAGGTCCATCATCTAGAAATCCTGACACGCCAACTATGTCTACATCGACGTCTGGATTATTATCAAAGGTGATTAACTCTGCAAGCGGTATAGCCCCATTATCTTCATTGGATACTGTATCTCTATAGTTTTCAATTACATTTTCATCTTCTACTTTACTTACTCCATTTACAATAATAGTATTGATATTGTAATCTGCACTTCCAAAATTAGGTAGGTTCTGAGCTGTATGAATAGTATTATTGACATACTGATCAACATTCTCAATTTCATTAATGGTTACAGGTGCATTCTTATTCTTGTTTTTTTTATGAATGGATTGACTCATTTTTTGAAGATAATTCCTCCACTCATGAGCACTTCCTTTATTTTCTGAATGAAAACTAGTAAATGGATTTACTCCATATGGCATCGTAGTACTTGTGATTGTTCTTGTTGTTTTGTTTTTTAGACTTTTCTTATGCTGATAGACTCGTATTTCATCTAATTGCATTTGTTTGATTTCTTCTTTTTGTAATTGAGGTAATTCTTGTGCAACTACAGTAGTGCATAAAGTTAAGCACACTATGGATATAGCAGTGCCAATTGATTTAATAAGATTTTTCATTGTATGTTTATTTAAATTAAACAATTTGTTGGTTTTAAAAAAACTATTAAAATCAAAACTTAATTAATTCTAAATTAAGGTAAGACATTAGGTTTTTAAGAGTTTTTTTATTTGAGATCAAATATAAAAACAAGTCTATATTTTTTTAACCTACCACTACATATAATAAATAAATGTTAAACCTGTATTATGCAATAGGATTTAGTTCATTGATGTAATTCATTGATTTATAATTAACATATTGATAATCAAATTAATATGCTCTACAGCAGTTTTCTATTGCATTCCATCTAACTA
>CANLRN010000114.1 GCA_947493495.1 uncultured Aquimarina sp. | reverse complement strand
GTTCCTAATAATGGAGGTTGGGATAGTTTTACATCGCTAACATCAAGTGATAGTGTTACGTTATCAGCAGGATCACACACGATACGAGTTGTAGGATCAAGTACTACTACTTGGCAATGGAACCTAGATAAGATTATCTTATCTACAGGATCTGTAATAAGAGATTCTGGTTTAGATACTATTGCACAACAATTATCTCTATATCCTAATCCTACAAATGGTATTGTTACTATAGTAGGATTAAAAGGAACAAGTGCTGCTATTTCTGTTTTTAATATGACAGGAGCTCAATTGTTTACTACTAAATTAAATGGAAACAATCCTTCTTTTAGTATAGCAGAACTGCCTTCAGGAATTTATTTTGTTAAGGTAATGGATAATGAAATTTTAACAAATATGACAGTTATAAGAAAATAACTATCAGAAATTCTTAGTTAGTTTTATAAGCTAACTTGATAATAAAAAGAGGCTGTCTAATAAGGCAGTCTCTTTTTTTTAGTATAGCTATATTATGAATTCTTGATGTTAGAAGAATCACGAACAATCAATGCTGCATCAAGGATTGTTTTATTGAGTGTTTGTTTTACAAAATTACCTTTAACAGCATATTCTAAAAATATAGTAGCAGCTTGTTTTCCTATTTCACTACTATGTTGCTCTATACTAGTTATTGTGGGTGTTACTAAAGCTGTAAAAGGCTCATTGCCAAAACCAACAAGAGCAATATCATTAGGTATATTGATATGATTTTCTTGTAATACTTGTAAGGCTCCCAAAGCTGCATAATCTCCAGCAGCATATACGGCATCAGGTCTTTTTTTGAGCTCCAGTAATTGCTTCATTTTTTTTCTACCATCCTGAAGTGTAAGATTACTTTCTATAAGAAGTTCTTTGTTTAATGGTAACTTATGTTTTTTTAAAGCATCGACATACCCTCTAATTCTATTGTTAAAAATTCGGGTATGTTTATAACCACCAATATGAGCAATTCGCTGACATCCCTGTTCGACAAGATGTTCTACAATGATATGGCTACTACGGTAATCATCAATTCCTATGTAATCAACATTTAGATTGTTTTCTCCGCGATCAAACAAGATAAGAGGGATTCCTTTAGATTTTATTTTTTCATAATAACTGAGGTCAATAGTCTCATTAGCCATAGAGGCTATAATTCCATCAACCTGGGTGAATAGTAATGTATCTATATTATCACACTCTTTTTTATAAGACTCATTAGATTGTGTAATAATAATATGATATCCTTCTTTGTTTAGCACTTCTTCAATATGTTGAATTACTGAAGAAAAAAAATTACTATTGGTTTTAGGTACAATAACACCTACTAAATTACTTTTGCCTTTGCGGAGTGCACTGGCTAAAAGATTGGGTTGATAGTTGAGCTCTTTTGCTACTTTTTTTACAGCTAGTTTTGTCTCTTTGCTTATCCGAGAATCATCGTGTAATGCCTTCGATACCGCAGCTGGAGAAATTTTAAGAACATTTGCTATGTCTTTTATTGTAATTCGTTTTTTATTAGTCAAATTTTTATATATTTGCTTAAACGTTTAAGCAAATATATTGTATTGTTGATTATCATCAAAATATCTGCATTCGATTATAGGTATTTTGATTGATTTTTTAGAAATGCTTAAACGTTTAAGCAAATTAATATAAAAACAATAAATAATAATTTTCAACATGAAAAAAGTTGTCACTTTTGGAGAAATTATGCTCAGACTAGCACCTCCAGGATTTTTAAGATTTTCGCAAACCACTAGTTTTGATGTAATTTATGGAGGAGGAGAATCTAATGTAGCGGTATCTTTAGCTAATTATGGAGTTCCTGTAGATTTTGTGACTCGTTTACCAAAAAATGATATTGGAGAATGTGCATTGATGGAAATGCGTAAAAGAGGTGTTGGTGTAGATAAAATTGTTTATGGAGGAGATCGACTAGGAATCTATTTTTTAGAAACAGGTGCCGTATCAAGAGGTAGTAAAGTGGTGTATGATAGAGCACATTCTGCAATAGCAGAAATTAAATCTGGAATGATTGATTGGGAAGCAGTATTCAAAGATGTAGAATGGTTCCATTGGACTGGAATTACACCGGCTATTTCTCAGGGAGCGGCTGATGTATGTCTAGAAGCGGTGAAAGCAGCAAGTAGATTGGGAGTAACTATTTCTACAGATCTAAATTATCGTGCTAAGCTATGGAAATATGGAGGAGATCGCGAAGCCATTATGACCGAATTGACATCCTATTGTGATATTATTTTAGGGAATGAAGAAGATGCAGAAAAGCATTTTGGTATTCACCCAGAAGGGTTAGATGTTCATAAACATGGGCACGATGTAAAAGCAGAAGCATTTTTATCTGTTTGCAAACAAATGATGGAAAAATTCCCGAAAGCAAAAAAAGTAATCACTACTTTAAGAGGTTCTATTTCTGCGTCGCATAATACATGGGCAGGAGTTTTATATGATGGTAAAAAAATGTATGAAACCCGTCAGTATCAAATTACTGATATCGTAGATAGAGTAGGGGGAGGAGATTCTTTTATGGGCGGACTTATCTATGGATTGCTAAAATACCCAGAAGATGACCAAAATGCATTAGATTTTGCAGTTGCAGCATCTTGTTTAAAACATACAATCAAAGGTGATGCTAATTTAGCAACTGTTGCAGAAGTAGAAAAATTAATGGGCGGTGATGCTTCAGGGAGAGTTGCTAGATAATGTACGGGTTAAAAAATAAAAAATAGATGGCACAATATACAAGAATAGAAGTAGCAACGCTTATGAAAGAACAAGGAATGGTTCCTTTGTTTTATCATCCGGATATCGAATTAGGTAAAAAAATAGTAAAAGCCTGTTATGATGGTGGGGCCAGACTTTTAGAATTTACTGCTAGAGGTGATTTTGCTTATGAAGTATTTTTAGAATTAAATAAATATGCGATCAAAGAACTTCCTGGGATGGTTATCGGAGTAGGATCTATAACAGATGCAGCTGCAGCTTCTTTGTTTATGCAAATGGGAGCAAATTTTATCGTTACTCCGTCACTTAGAGAAGATATAGCTCAGGTTTGTAATCGTAGAAAAGTATTATGGTCACCAGGCTGTGGTTCGCTTACTGAAATTAATAATGCTGAAGAATTAGGCTGCGAAATCGTAAAGCTATTTCCTGGATCTACTTATGGCCCAGGATTTGTAAAAGCAATTAAAGGACCACAACCGTGGACTAGTATTATGCCTACTGGAGGTGTTAGCACAGAAGAATCAAACCTCAAAGGATGGTTTGATGCTGGAGTTACTTGCGTAGGAATGGGATCTAAATTAATAAGCAAAGAGATACTACAACAAAAAGATTATAAGGGATTAGAAACAAAAGTTAAAAATACATTAGAACTGATACAAAAGTTGAGAAAATAATAATTTATAGACTCAACTTGGACTATACAATTGAAAAGCCCTGTCTCTCAGACAGGGCTTTTCAATTGTAAGAATCCATTAACTATTTCTTAGTATCAGATGATAACATGGTGTGGTCTACCACAGTTCTAAATCCAATATGATCTGTAGAAGAATCTGGAGAGGCTCCCATCTTTGCAGATAACCGATAGCTTGCACAATAAGATACACTACACAAAAAAGAACCTCCTTTTATTACTTTTTCTTGTATGTATGGATTTGATGGGTTATACGCTTTTTGAGCTCCTTTTGGGTCTACAACCAAGTCTTTTTCCAAAGCTAGTTTTTTATAATAATCGATATGATACCAATCACTAGTCCATTCCCATACATTCCCACTTATATCATATAAGCCATATGTATTAGGAGCATATTGGCCTACTGTTGATTGCAATTCATATCCATCTTTTTTGTTATTTTCTACAGGAAACTCTCCCGTCCAGGTATTTGCTCTACTACTCAATTTTGATACATCATCACCCCAAAAATAGATGCTTTCATGATTTTTTCCGCGAGCAGCATACTCCCATTCAGCTTCAGTAGGTAAACGTCTATTTGCCCATTTGCAATATGCTAGTGCATCTTCGTAGGCGATATGTACTACAGGAAAATCATCTTTTCCTTCTATAGAGCTTTCGGGGCCATATGGATGTTTCCAATTAGCTCCAATAGTCCATTGCCACCACTGCGAGTAATCCTGAAAATTAGAAATGGATAGTTTAGTTTTTTTAAATATCATAGATCCTGGTTGCATGATAGAATCATGAGGGCGTGGCGTGCCTGGAGGGAGCTGTTTTTTCATTTCTTCCCAATCGATCTCTCTCTGCGCAATGGTTATATATCCTGTCTCTTCAATAAATTTTTTGAACTTAGTATTAGTAACTTCGGTAGTGTCCATAAAAAAACCATTTACAGCAACCTGATGCCTTGGTTTTTCGTAATGCATTGCCATGGTGTCTTGAGGAACAGCTCCTTGATAAAAAACTCCTCCAGGGATCCATATCATGCCTTTAGGAGTTTTGATGCCTTCAGGGATTTTTTTTAGAAGATTGAGGGTGTTAATTTTAACAATAGGGTCTTTTGCCACTGAGTAACTTTCTTTATTTTCATTCTTACAACTAGTATGCATACTAATAGTTATTGTCAGAAAAAAAAAGACTCGTGCGTGTACATTCATTATTGATAGTATTTAAAATTATGTGCTCTACTAGAGGAGATCCAAAGATATGATTTTTAGTAAAGTATTAAGTACGTAAATAAGTATACAATGAACTTATCTTTACTTTTCGTGTTTGTCCGAAAATGAGCAGAAATTTGACTAGAGAATGCATTTTTTGAAAGCCATAGTCAGGCACGAATAAGAAAAACAACAAAATATGGATGAATTTTAGTCGTTTTTCAAGAAAATATAAAAATATAAAATGAGTAATTTCAAATAGTATTAAATTTTTGATTTTAAAAACACTATTTTGTGTCGATAAACCTATTGGATTCTTTTTTTGAACTCTTTTTTCTGTTATATACAATCCTTTAAAGAAGGATCTGAACCTGCTATTCCAAAATTTCTTGGAGTACTTTTGCTTATAGGAGTTCTTGCCATATGCATATATTATGTTTCTAAATATGTAGAATCGGTTTATGCAAAAAAATATAAGAAACCTTTTTTTGTGCATTTTTATCCATCGCTTAAAAAATTGCCTGATCATTTACAGCATGCAATGACTACTAATACATTTTATGATCAACTGCATACAACGCATAAAAAATATTTTGAGCATCGCATGGTTCGGTTTTTAGAGGGAATAAAATTTGTAGGTAGAGAGGGTTTAGTGATCGATGATGATAAACGTATACAAATTGCTTTACTATACATTCAATTAACTTTTGGGATGCGTAATTATCTATTAGAATATGTAAACACTATTATTTTATATCCTTCATCCTATTATTCTATTTTAAACAAAACTGAGAATGAAGGAGAGTTTAATCCAAGGTCTAAAGCATTAGTATTCTCTTGGGAACATTTTATAAAAGGGAATATGGCAGAAGATGGGATTAACTTGGGGATTCATGAAATCACGCATGCGATCCATTATTCTTCATTAAAAGGAAATGATATTAGTTCTGAAATTTTTTACGATTCATTTCTGGAGTTAGAGAAGCATTTATCATCAGTTACAATACGCAATAAGATTATTGATAGTAAGATACTTAGAGAATACGCTTTTACTGATAAATTCGAATTCATAGCTGTACTAGTAGAGGTGTTTATGGAATCACCAAAGAAACTTAAAAGTCAATTTCCTTCGATATATAGCTATGTAACACAGATGTTAAATTTTAAATATTTTGACTGAGAACTATAGATAAAAACTATATTTATCTTACTGAACTGATTTAGACTTTTCAGATTTTCGCTTCAATCCAAAAAATTTAAGTTAGTTTGCTAAATAATTTTAATATATATAGAAAAAATGGAAGAATTTAAACAAATAGCGCCAATGGTTAGCTCACTAACTGATGATAAGAGAGTTGCTTTTTATAAGAAGACTTATACGCATCTGGCAATGGCTGTTTTATTATTTGTGATTGTTGAGTGGATTTTTTTTCAAATAGAACCCTTGGTAAATTTTGCATTTTCGATGACGCAAGGATGGAGATGGTTGATTATGCTGGGAGGTTTTATGTTAGCCACCAATTATGCAGAAAAAATGGCGCATAAAACACACGATATCAATAAGCAATATTTGGGATTGTTATTATATGTGATCGCAGAGGCATTTATTTTTATTCCACTTATTGGTATTGCTATGATGATAGCAGAAAGTGGAGGAGATAATATATTATATCAAGCAGCTATATTGACACTAGCATTGTTCACAGGGCTTTCTGGAATAGTATTGATTACTAAAAAAGATTTTTCTTTCTTAAAATCAATGCTAACAATAGGTTTTTTTATAGCTATAGGACTTATCATAGCAGGGATGTTATTTGGATTCAACCTTGGTTTATGGTTTAGTGTAGGTATGGTGGTATTAGCATCAGGTTCTATCTTGTATCAGACCTCTAATATGGTGCATAAATATTCTGAAGATCAGTATGTAGGAGCCTCTCTAGGATTATTTGCTTCCTTAATGTTACTATTCTGGTATATACTTAGTATACTGTCTAACGATTAGTTATTAAGTAAGCGTACTAATGAGTTCATATTATAATCTAAAGCCAAACTAATTTGGTTTGGCTTTATTTTGAAATTTTGGAAACACTATTACTTCAAATGACATCCAATGCCTCCTTCATCTACAGGAGTGGTATTACACATTAAAGTCTGCCCTCCTCCTTTTACTGTGTTCATTTTTAACTTAGTAATTACCACTTTCTTGAGATTTAAATTTTTTTTCTTTTTTTCATAAGATGATTGTTTTATAATTACCTACTCTATTTAAGGTTTTCGGTATCCCCTAAAAAATAATTGTTATTTTGAAACGAGTTTAAAATACAAACGCAAGGTATCATCTAAGCCTTGAATGGGTTATGATAAATGTTCCAAAAACAGGGAAGTATGTTTCAATTTATAAATTATACGATTTACGAATAAAAATTTCGCATCTAATGACATTCTTTTTCTACTATATTTTCTTCATAAAATGAAACAATAGCTATGGCTATTTCTTTAATTTGATTCATCAATCTAGCGAAAAATCCTTGCCACTATTTTTACGAAATTCTCATCCGTAAATCGTATTATTCATCTTGATTTTATCTATCTCCTAAAAAACCGATAAAATTCGCCATATTTAGTTATTTTTCTTAATCGTAGCCCTTCTATGATTTAAAAAAGAATGTGATATCTAGTAAAATTTCTGCTTATTTTTAGGCAAAAACGAAAAGTCAAGATGAGTTTGCTTTTTAGTAAAGAAACGTTTTTATGAAGTGCTATTATTTTCTTATGTAATACTAAATTGGTTTGTTACTAATAGAATCAAGTATTGTTTTTGCGTGGACTCTAGAATTTTCGATAAACCAAATATGAGTATCCATTCCGCCACAAATCACTCCTGCTAAATATAGATTCTCTAGATTGGATTCCATAGTTTCTTGGTTGTACTGTGGATATAATTTGGCATCATCAGATAATTGGATACCGATATTTTTAAGAAAAGTAAAATTGGGCATATACCCTGTTAGCGCAATAACATAATCATTGGCTATTGTAACTTCTCCATTAGGAGTATTGATACTAATTTCATCTGTCTTTATTTCTTTAACAGAAGCGTCAAAAAAAGCGGCGATACTACCTTCTTCAATTCTATTGATAATATCGGGGCGCACCCAATATTTTACACGTTTTCCTATTTCTTTGCCTCTAATAATCATAGTCACATCGGCCCCTTTTCTGTAACACTCTAGAGCAGCGTCTACTGCAGAGTTGCTTGCGCCAATTATAGC
The DNA here is from genome assembly GCA_947493495.1 of uncultured Aquimarina sp. Lineage (GTDB taxonomy): Bacteria > Bacteroidota > Bacteroidia > Flavobacteriales > Flavobacteriaceae > Aquimarina. The sequence goes on along the minus strand of CANLRN010000114.1, from coordinate 2,714 downwards.
AATTTTTTGTTTTGCATAAAAATGTGCATCTTTATAATAATGCGATACCTTTTGTAAGTTTTCTCCAGGGGCATTGATCATATTTGGGATATCATAAAAACCAGTAGCGATAATGACAAATGTGGCAGTATATTGTTGTTTATCTGTTTTTATGTAGAATGAATTATCCTCTCTTTTTTTGAGAGCAATCACTTTTTCAAAAAGATGAATATTTAGATCATTAGAAGTAACTATTCGCCTGTAGTATTCAAGAGCTTCATCTCTTTTAGGCTTGGCTTCTTTACTAATAAATGGGATGTCATCGATCTCTAACTTTTCTGAAGAAGAGAAAAACTGCATATTTAATGGATAATTATAGAGCGAATTGGTAATAGTCCCTTTTTCTATAATAAGATAACTTATGTTTTTTTTCTTTGCCTCCAGCCCACAAGCAATACCTATTGGTCCACCACCTACTATAATAAGATCTACATGATTCATTAAGCAATTATTTCTTTCAGTCCTTTGATCGTTTTGATAGGATCTTCGCTCTTAAAAACATAACTTCCTGCAACCAATACATCTGCTCCTGCAGCGACTAATTGATGAGCATTTTTATCAGTTACTCCTCCATCGATTTCGATCAAGGTATTGGCATTATTACGCACAATGATATCTTTGAGATGCTTTACTTTTTTGTAAGTATGTTCTATAAATGACTGTCCACCAAATCCAGGATTAACACTCATAATACATACTAAGTCAATATCATTAATAACATCTTCTAATACACTTACATTTGTATGTGGATTTATTGCTACTCCAGCTTGCATTCCTTCTGCTTTAATAGCTTGTAAGGTTCTGTGAAGGTGTGTACATGCTTCATAATGTACTGTAAGAATCGTACTCCCCAAATCAGCAAAGACCTTGATATATCGATCAGGATCTACAATCATTAAATGAACATCTATAGTCTTGGTTGCGTGTTTTACTATATCCCGTAAAACTGGCATCCCAAAAGAGATGTTAGGGACAAATACTCCATCCATAATATCGATATGAAACCAATCTGCATCACTTTTATTTATCATTTCTACATCACGTTGGAGATTGGCAAAATCTGCTGCTAGAACAGAAGGAGCAATTAATTTTGAAGTCATATATAGTAGTATTTGTTGCAAAAATACTACTTATGTTTATATAGTCTACTAGGAGAGCTTCATAAATTTATACGCTAGATAAGTGATGTTTTTATAGTTTTTTGAGTTATAAGACTTTTCTGCTTCTAAGAATTGTTGTAATTCTACATAATCTTTTTCTTGATTAACAATAGTATATGAATTCTGAAAACTTGTAAAAGAGGGTTTTTTTATTTGGCGGTCAAAGATTTTAATTAGATTATAATGTCTAGGGTCTCTTTCTATTTTTGCATAGAGTTCTATAATGATTTTTTTTTCTCCTTCAATGATTTGAAAGAAGTTTTGATCGGAGTACATCAAAACCCCAGTAATACCATCTTCTTCATTTTTTAGTTTAGAATCGGACATCAATTCATTGATCTGATGATTTGATAATTTACTAGAAGTACTTACATATGCTATTGTATGCCACATAATATTTATGTTATACACTAAATATATTTAATTTCGAGGGGTTTTTTCTGTTAAAAGATCTTTTTAACAGTTGTTTGATTTAGTATCATTTCTATTTTATGACATTGGTCTTTATATGCTTGTGAGTTGTAGATTATTATTTTTAGTACTACTAAAATTATAAATAAAAATCTTGTTTCTGATAAGCAGAAAGATTCTTGTCTTGAGGATATTTTATGTAAGTAAAAAAACTAGCTGTACTATTGTTTTTAAGGAAGTTTCATGAATTTGCGAGCTAGATAAGAAATATTTTTAAAACCATCAGAATTTTGTTGCTTTTCTCTTAATAGGAATGATCTAAACTCTGTACTGCTATCAAGTGTATCACCGACAATGATAAATGAAGAATCATATTCTGAGAATGCTTTGTTTGAGCTTTCTCTACTGAATATTTTAATGATATTATAATGTCTGGAGTCGAGCTTTATTTTTTCGAATAAATCAATAATGGTTTTTTTTTCTCCTTCGATTATTTGAAAGAAATTACCTTCAGAATACATCAATATTCCAGTGATATTATTATTGTTATTATGTTCTTTTACAAAATTCAATAAATTATGAATATCTATATCTTTCAAATTCTTATCACAAGTACTTACATAGGATATTGTATGCCACATAATAGTTAAATTGCTCATTTAAATATATATAAAAATTTGTGGGATTTTTTATGTTAATTTTTTTTAACATTTGTTTAACAATGTAATTTTTTTAGAATTTCAAGAAGCTTTGGCATAGGTGTAGCATATAAGTAACTGCTTATTAGTGAAGCTCTGATTTGAAAAATTTCGAAGCAAACACCTTAAAATCATATAGTTGAACTAATATCTCTGTTTACTGAACTCGTTTCAGTATCTAGCGGGATCTCAGGGCTACTACCTCGAAGCTTGCTTCGGAATTTTAAAAATTATTTTCAGTTGAATGCTTCCTGGGCTTGCCCTAAGGATTATTTACTGTAGTAAAATTATAGATAAAAGATTGTATTCTTATTCTTGCAACATTTTTGTTTAACCCGCATTCATAGACATTGTTTCACTGTAACATAAAGTTTCTAACTGGTAAGCAGCTTCTACGTTTCAAATT
>CANLRN010000113.1 GCA_947493495.1 uncultured Aquimarina sp. | reverse complement strand
TACAATCAGCGTATTAAAATTTAGTTAGATGGAATGCAATAGGATTTAGTTCATTGATGTAATCCATTGATTTATAAATAGTTTCTAATGCTTTGCATTAGAAACTAACTCACCCTTAGGGTTATAGATGATTTATAATTAACATATTGATAATCAAATTAATATGCCCTACAGCAGTTTTCTATTGCATAAAGCGGGTTGAACTCATTTAATGTTTTTCGCTTCAATAAAAAAACTAAATAAGTTCATTGAAAATGAAGAAAGAGTTTTAGATAGGTGAACTTCTTATTTTTATGATTTGTCTCCAAATACTCTGGTAAATAGTTTTTTTAGCATTGGAGTAGCATCCTCCATTTTACGTTCTCGTTCTTTGGCGTGTAGTTTTCCGTTATCATCATAGAAAAGCTCATAACTAAATACAAAACGACTAGCATCTGTATCTACACCTAATTGTCCAAATCTCAAATCATTAAAATAAATTGTAGTATTCTTTTTTTCTATAGTATACCAACCATCGGATAGTTTAATTAATCTAGAAATCAGTGGGTCTTCTGCCATTTTTCCTAATAGATGATGATGCTTAGGGAACTCAGAAAACCTAATATGGTCGTCAGCATCTAATACAGAATAATAACCTATCCTAAAAGAGCTCTCAGTTTCTACATTTGCAGTCCACAACAAACTATTTAGTGCAGTAGGTTTTGTTTGGATTTCTTTATAAGCTATATTTTGATTTTCTAAACCATTCTGAAACTTCTGATATGTATACCATTTTAGTCCTAAAGTGATGAGTAGGTATATACTACTACTAATCAAGCCCAGATTGTTTAGTGTTCTTCTTTTTTTACTGGTTCTTTTATAAAACATCGCAGTTAGTACCAAAACTAAAAAGGGAATAGTATATAAGGGATCTACCACGAATATATTTTTGAATGCAACTTTATACCCTAAAGGCCAAAATAATTGCGTTCCCCAGGTTGTAAAAGCATCAAGGATAGGGTGTGTGAACAGTCCTAAAAACATAAGTATGGTCCAATCTTTCCAGTTTGCTTCTTTATTTTTATACAGTTTGGCGACCAGCCATCCAAGTATGGGGGCCATTATGATACTAAATAAGATAGAATGTGAAAAACCCCTATGTAGCTCATTAGCAGTGATATCATCATAAAACCACTTGGCAATCACATCCAGATCCGGAATTGTTCCAGCAATAGCTCCCCATAACATGGCTTTATTACCAATTTTTTTGCCAATAGCAGCTTCTCCTACAGCAGCACCAAGAACAATCTGAGTTAATGAATCCATAGCATTTAGTCTAGCTCAAGTTTAAAAGGGTTTCTGATCTCATACTCATTAGGACTTACGAGATCTACTAGGGGGGTAAGGATTTTATTGGATATCAAATTTCGATGTCTAACATATAGTTTCATATCTATAGGTTTAGCACCTATGCCGCTTTTTATGGTTTCTGCAGTTCTTCCTAGTCTTAGTTCGGTAACTTTATATGTAATCGCCATAGCGACATAATCATATAACATTTTTTGGTATATAGCGTGTGTTTTATTAAAGGTATAGTCAATACCTATGTGGTTTGCTTCTAATGTGTCTTTTACAATAAATGCTGTCGTAAACCCAACTAATGTAGTGTTGAGAAAATAAGCTTTAAAAATAAAGTCACTACCTAAATTGTTTTTTAGATTTCTAAAGGTAGTTGCATTCAGTTTTCCTATTTTAAAATCAGCTTTTTCGAGTACAGAAAAGTATAAAGTGTCAATGCTGTTTTTATGTGTATCAATATCTTGTGCATTAAAATTTTTCACTGCAATATCAGAAGATTTTTTAAATACCTTTTTCGTTCTGGTTCTGAATTTAGTTTTCATACTCATAAGATAGTCCTCAAAGGTATTCCATTTTGGATGTAATTCTAATACCATATTTGTATCAATCTTAAATTCTTTGAAACCTTGTTTTTTGATGGCATCACTTTTATTATATGAAGTAGGCCAGAATTCTTTTACTAAAATAAATGAAGGTTTATCCTGTGTATCCGATTTATGAATTGTTTGTAATGCATCATATAGAATTTCGTATGCTTTCTCAGTAGGTATTTGTTCTGTATACATAAAACCGTGTTCCCCACAAGAAAATAAATTACCACAAACCAATACTTTAACATCTAAGTTTTTGAGTACTACTTTTTTTATGGCATCATGAATCACACAAGGAAATTCTTGAAATTTTAATTCATTTGTAGTAAATCTAATAAGTTGAGTGACTGCAAGTGCAACAGGAATATTGTTATCATAAAACAAGATGTACTTAAACCGAATAGTCTCTGAAAGAGAATCTTCTAGTATTTTAAGATATCGTATCGAAAGAAAAAGATTACAACCTTTGTTTATAGTTTTCCAATCATTCTCAGGGATGTCACTAGCATGATCATAGGATACAAATAGAGAAGATGTATTTTTAATTTTTTGGAGCATTAATACTTTACTAATTTACTTTTTTTGTCATCTCAAAATTACATTTATTTTAGTAGAAATTTGTTAAATGGTTATCAATTTTAAAATCAATAGGTTAGGTGTTTTGTGTTTTAGACTAGTTCTGACTTAAAAATATCTGTCTTTTATTTGAGCATTTTTTAAATCAGAACTGGTATTAGTAGAATGGATAAGATGTAAGAAGCTGTTTTTTTGTCGTTGAATTCAAGTTTTTTAACGAAAACTGCTCTACTGATAGTTATGAATTAGCATAAGTTTAGTTCTTTTACGGTATAATTGGATTTTTTATGGGGAAATTAGTTAATTGTGTATTGTTAATCGATGATGACAAAGCAATAAATTTCTTTAATGAAAGGGTAGTTACTAAACATAGCAGTTTTGATATGGTAAATACTGTGCAGAGTGGGAAAGCTGCACTAGAGTATCTGGCTGCTGTAAAAAATCAAAAAGCTACAAAACCTGATCTTATTTTTCTGGATATTAATATGCCAGCAATGAATGGATGGGAGTTTTTAATGGAGTTTTCTAAGTTTGATAAAAGTACTATTGCTGGAATTAAAGTAATACTGTTGTCTACATCATCCAATCCAGACGATGTAAACATGTCAGTCAAAAATCATTCTGTAGATGATTTCATTAGCAAACCATTGTCAAAAGGGCAGTTAGATAATGTTTTAGAAAAGCATTTTCCTTTACCTGATGATAATCTTGTTAATGAATTTATTTAATTTTTGATTTAAGAAACTACTACTATTTTTTGATCAGTTAAATGTTTTTACTTTTTTTAGTATAATACTATTATACATTAAAAGATATAAAAATTGTTTGCAAATCTTCTGTGATGACTCATAATTCTACTAACTAGAGTTTATGAAGATTTCTTATCTGACAGTAAATTGCTATATGTGGGTATTGTATATGATGTCTATTTTGTTTTTTAACTCGATTTTTTGTATTTAATCGATAATTTGATTGTTTGTTTATCATTTTTTTGGATAAAAATTACTGAATATTATATATTCATTGTGATGATAAAACAATACTCCTCTTTTTCGATATTATGGTTGACTGTATTTTATTAATTGATGATGATAAGCCTACTAATTTTTTGAACAGAAAAATTTTATCCAGGTTTGATTGTTTTAAAAAAATACAAGTCGTTCAAAGCGGAAAACTGGCATTAGAATATCTGAAAAATGTAGAAACTAATAATGTTAATAAACCTAATATCATTTTTCTAGACATTAATATGCCTGCAATGAATGGATGGGAGTTTTTAAAAGAATATGTCAAATTAAAACCTAGTATAACCAATGGCATTAAAATCTTTTTAGTTACGACCTCTTCCAGCCCCAAGGATATTGAAGGTGCAAAATCCAATAATTTAGTAAATGGCTTGATTCGTAAACCACTCTCTATTTCTAAAATAGATGGAATACTAAAAAGGCATTTATGTTAACGTAATTCACAATGTCAAAAGTAAAAAATATCCTTATAGTTGATGATAGCGATGCTACTATATTTTTTAATAAAACCATGATTAGCAGATCAGATTGCGCAGAACATATTAGTACAGCTAAAAATGGGCAAGAAGCATTAAAATATATCAAATCAACACAACCTCCAGAGTTAATATTATTAGACATTAACATGCCAATAATGAATGGATGGGAGTTTTTAAATGCTTATCAAGAACTAGATAGTGCTTATCAGAAATCCATCATTATCTTAATGATCTCTACACCATTATTAGAAAAAGACAAATCACTTATAGCTAATATTCCTTATGTACAAGAATTTTACGGAAAAATGGTAAGTAAAGAAATCATCCAAGATATCATAGCGAAAAATTTTTGTGCTAAAGCATTCTATGCTAAAAAACGTTTATAATATCTGTCGTACATAAAACTTCTTGAAAATACTTTATCAATCTTATTTATGGTATGCATATATTTATTTACCTTATAGAATATTATATATTTTAATTTGTATTAGTTCTTTACCAATACAAATTTATTAATAGTAAAATTATATTTTATGTTTAGATTTTGGCATAAACAAGGTATTATTTTTTTATGTATAGTCTGTTTTGTACAAATAGTTTTATCACAATCAAGAGCAACTATTTCTGGAAATATTTCTGATCATTTTGGGGATCTTCCAGGAGCAAGAGTGACTATAGAAGGGTCAAATCTAAGTACAACCACAGATGCAAATGGAAATTACACACTAAGCGTTGATGAAGGGACTTATGTTATTACAGCTGAATTTGTAATGTATACCTCAATATCTAAAAGTATTACTGTAGAATTAGAAGAAAAAGGTATATTAAATTTTGTTTTAGAGCTAGGCTTTTCTATGGATCAACCTATCTCGCTAGGGACAAGAGCAAAACCTAGCTCTCAGCTAAAAACTACAGCAGCAGTAGATGTAATATCACCTCAAGAGATATCCAATTCTTCGCAAATAGAATTAAGTCATATTCTACATTATCTTGTTCCTTCATTTCATTCTACACATCAAACAATTGCAGATGGTACCGATCATATAGATCCAGCTACACTAAGAGGTCTAGGACCGGATCAAGTATTAGTATTGATCAATGGAAAAAGACGACATAATAGCTCATTACTAAATGTGAATGGCACAGTAGGTAGAGGAACAGTAGGAACAGATTTTAATGCTATACCTATTGCTGCCATAGAGCGAATAGAGATTTTAAGAGATGGAGCTACCTCACAATATGGTTCAGATGCTATTGCTGGAGTCATAAATATTATACTAAAAAAGCAAACTGAAGTTATAGCAATAGATAATAGTGTAAGAATTACTAAAGAAGGTGATGGATTAAGTACTAACTCTGGAGTTAATTTTGGTTTAAAAATTGGAAATCAAGGATATATCAATGTTACTGCAGAATATAGAGATAGAGAGTCTATTAACAGAGCTGGTAATTATACAGGTGCTATATACTTAGATGACCCTATAGAAGATGCACGATTGATAGCAGAAAATAATTTTTTTGACCAAACAGGATACTCTGATCGACGAGTGATGGAGATAGGAAGTGCGGAGACACAAAATCTAGCTCTTACTTTTAATGGAGAAGTAAATATGGCTAGTAATGCAGTATTTTATATGCATGGTGGTAGGAATTATAGAGAAGGAAAATCGGTAGGATTTTATCGATTTCCTAAGTATCAAGACAGAGTAGTTCCTGAGCTATTTCCTAATGGTTTTTCGCCTCAGATACAAACCGACATACAAGATGATTTTATAGCAGGTGGTATAAAAGGGATAAAAAATAATTGGAATATAGATTTTAGTCATGCAATTGGCATTAATACATTAGATTATACAGTTAATAATTCTAATAATGCTTCTTTAGGAATAATATCGCCACGAACATTTTATGCAGGTGGTTTCAAGTATAAACAAAACACTACTAATCTTGATATTTCTAGGAATTTTGATTGGCTTCAAGGGGTGCATATGGCTTTTGGAGCAGAACTTAGAGTCGAAAATTATCAAATCATTGCAGGCGAAGAAGCTTCATATGTTAATGGAGGGAGTACTTATTTTAATGATGTAGGAGAAGAACTTCCCAGGACACCTGGAGCACAAGTTTTTCCAGGAATAGAACCAGAAAATGAATTGAACCGCTTTCGAACAAACACCTCTGGATATGTTGATGTAGAAACAAATATAACTGATAAATTATTGCTAAAAACCGCGGCTAGGTATGAAGTGTATAATGATTTTGGTAGTCAAGGTATCTGGAAATTGTCTGGCAGATATCGTATTAACAATGGTCTGAGTATAAGAACAGGGTATTCTACTGGATTTAGAGCGCCATCACTACATCAAGTATTTTTTCAAAATATCAGTACACAGTTTGTTAATGGCGAAAGTGTTAGAGTGGGTACATTTAATAACGAAAGTGCAGTAGCTAATGAAGCCTTTCAGATAAAATCCTTAAAACCAGAATTATCTAATCATCTAAGTATGGGGATAAGTGGTAAATTAAATGAAAACTTGACTTTTACCTTTGATTACTATCTAATCAATATTGAGGATAGAATCGTTTTATCAGGCAGGTTTTCAGAAGGTTATGAAGCAATTTTAAGCCCTTTTAATGTAGGAGCGGCACAATTCTTTACTAATGCAATTGATTCTAGAACCTCTGGATTAGATGCTGCGATTGCATATAAAATATCACTAGGATCAGGTAAATTTAATGCGATATTAGGGGCTAATGTTAATAATACTAAGGTTGTTGGTGATATAAAAGTCTCTAATTCCTTAATAGGAGAAGAAGATATATTATTTAATAGAGAGGAAATAGCCAGAGTGGAGTCAGCTCAACCAAGCAGTAAAATTAATTCTGCAATATCGTATGAATTTGGTAGATACAAAATACAACTCAATAATACTTTTTTTGGAGAAGTGAAGTTCATTCATCCTGATGATGGGACTCCCTCTAATTGGGTATTAAATGAATTTACAGATACCATAGAAACAAGAGATCAAACATTCTCTCCTAAATTAGTTACAGATCTAGGTATAACATATCAAATCAACGATTATATAAAATGTACTTTAGGTGGGAATAACATATTTAATGTATTTCCTGATGAGCATAGACATTCTGCAAACACTATTGATGGTAATTTTATATATAGTCGACGAGTACAACAATTTGGAGTAAGTGGCTCAAACTATTATCTTAGAGTATTACTAAAACTATGATTTGTAAAATAACAACAATTAAAGATATACTTTTTTTAAAAAATAAGACAGTGTCAATATTATTTTTTGTTATAGCTATATCGTTTTATAATTGTTATAGTCAGGATGTTGAAAATGAAAGGGTTAAGAGATTACAACGGTCTATTTATATATTCAACTTTGCCCAGCAAGTTGATTGGGGTCACATAGATGATTTAGAGGTATTTAAAATTGGAGTTTTAGGACCAGATCAAACCATCTTAGACCTTAAATCGATGGCTCTAAAACGAAAAATAGCAGGAAAACAAGTAGAAGTTGTTCGTTACCAAAAGGTTAAAAATATTAGAGATATTCAATTATTATATGTGAATCATAAATTTAATTATGATATCAATTATATCTTACAAAAGATATCTGGAAAACGAATTCTTCTGATCTCCGAAGATTACAACTATGATATTTCTATGATTAATATGGTCAATGTTGGTGATTCATATGAGTATGAAATAAATGTAGCTAAGCTAAAGAATGAAGGGTTTATTATAGCATCATCTCTAAAACAACATGCAATAACATCTTCCCAAAAATGGAAAGAACTTTTTAGATCAACAAAGCAATCATTAGAGAAAACACAAGAAAAAAATAAAACAATTATTGAAGATAAAGAAGATCAAATAAAACAACAACAACAGCAAATAATTAGTCAAGAAAAATCAATAGATACCATACAAAATAGAATATATCAAGATAATAAATTGCTATCAAAATTGTGGTCAGAAACCGAAATTAGAAAAAAGAAGTATGAAGAAAAAGTATTGATAGAAAGAGCGCTCGAAAAAAAAATAAAAGAACAATTGCAATTTATCAAAATACAAGAGGATAAGATAAAAAACAGAAATCAAGAAATAGAAAACCAAAAATCCTATCTAGAACAACAGAATAATGAGATTCATGATAAAATAATAAAGCTAAAAGAACAAAATAAAGAGATTGATAGACAGAAAAAAATCAATTTATTATTGATTGTAGTACTATTATTAATCTTAATCAGTAGTTTTTTTATATATAGAGGATATATATTGAAGAAAAAATTAAATGCTCAGTTAGAAGAAAAAAATAAAGAGATATATCTACAATCTACAGAATTAGCTTCTAAAAATGAAGAGCTAGAACAATTCGCTTATATAGCAAGTCACGATTTACAAGAACCTCTTAATACTATTTCTAGTTTTATTGGACTCATAAAAGAGGATTATGGAGATAGTTTTGATACTACCGGAAAAGAGAGTCTCAATTTTATTGAAGAAGCAAGTATCAGAATGAAAAAATTAATTGATGGATTATTAGAATATTCTAGACTAGGAAGATCTCATAATAAATCCTTGGTTAATTTAGATACTATTGTTGATGAATTACTAGCTGATCTTGCTACTGTAATAGAAAAAACTCAAGCTAAGATTAGCGTTGATACACTACCAATAGTTAAAGGATCAGAGATAGAATTACGATTATTGATTCAAAATTTAATAAGTAACGCCATTAAATTTATAGATAAAGGTATGATTCCAGAAGTAAAGATCAGTGTGGTAGAAAAAACAAAAAAAGAGGATTCTCTAGCTAAGCTATGGGAATTTTCTGTAGCAGATAATGGTATTGGAATCCCAGCAAAACATCAAGATAGGATTTTTTCAATTTTCCAAAGATTACATTCTAGAGATAAATATAAAGGAACAGGTATTGGATTGGCACACTGCAAAAAAATAGTAGAATCTCACGGAGGCCAAATATGGTTACGTTCTAAAGAGGGTAGAGGTACTACTTTTTATTTTACGATTCCTCATTAATTTAAAGGGAAATTTTCTTTGATAATCTTTTGTTATAAGAAAAAATAATGCTAATTTCATAATGCATATCTGTAATTTATTTTTATGAAAAAATATTATCCATTTACATTTTTGCATTGCTCAGTATTGCTCCAATATATAGTCAAATAGATGCTGATGCGCTATTAGGAGTCCCTTCTGCTACCACCGCAGAACGAATAGCTATTGTAAATCCAGCAGAAGGAGCCATGGTTTATGATTCTGATATTAATCGATTGTTCGAGTATACTGATTCAGGATGGGAAGAAATACTTACTACAGGCAATGTGTATGTTGGAGCTTTTCAGATTTCTGCCGCAGGAAATGTAAATGTCACAGGTATTCCTTTTCAACCTACTTCTGTGACTTTTGTAGCCCATGCTAATGTAGAGAGCTTTAATCTCAATAGTGATAATGGAACAGTAAATAATGATCGAGGCATCAGAAATTCTTTTGGGACTATGAATGGTTTTGCTAGAGATGATAGTGGTAGCATATCACAACAAGTAATATATGTAGGAGCTCATGGCAATTCTATTAATGATATTTCTAGATTTTCCTCTAATACCGACGCTATTGGGTTGCGGTACGGAGATCAAAATGGAAATTTTTTAGGAAGTATAGTTGGGAGCTTAACAGCTTTTACTACAAATGGATTTACTATTAATGTGGTATATACAGTTGGATCTATTACTAATGCAGCTCAGAATGTATTACCAACAGATATCGATGACGAAGGAATTATCGTCTTATACAAAGCATATAGGTGATATGTATAGTATTGGATGATTAAAATGATTACTTTTTTATGGTTTTGGATAAATTTTAGTGAATAGAGAACTGAGATATGACAGTTATTTATATTTTTTTAAATGATTTTGTTTAAATATTTTATATATTTATTAAACGTTTAATAGCTTTTAATAAAAATCTGTATAATAAACATATAAGTAATGTAGTTTAATTATACTATAATTTTTATAATTGCATAATCAAATTTTATAAAGAGGAAAAATGGAATTGATAGATAAGGCTTTAGAATTCGAAAGCAGAAAAATGAGTAATATGACTACTAGCGATAGAGTAGCAGCTTCTAGAGAGGCTAAATCACTTATTTTGGCAATTAACGAAATATATAAAGAAACAAAGGATCCTGAGCTTATGGATCTTATGAAACTACTTACAGCAAAAAAGAAAAAAATTGAAAAAAGATTAAACGGAATATCACCTTCTTAATAGCTCATATATTTTTGCACTTATAGTGTGCATTTTTTCATATTATGTAATTCAGTTGTTCTATATACTTGTCTAGAAATTCAGTGAATAGTCTCAAACTAATTATTCTATGAGTTATCAGGATAAAAGTTGTTTTTTATCTTAGATTCAGAGTAGAAATAAGTCGTAGTACTGTTGTCCTTTATTTTTTTGCTTCACTAAAATATAAAATAGTATAGTCCTATCATAAGTGACATTAAACCCGTATTCATAGACATTGTTTCACTGTAACATTAAAGTTTCTAACTGGTAAGCAGTTTCTACGTTTCAAATTGTCCTATTGAAATTTTATCGTTAAAAATGAAATACACGGAGCGTAAAAATTAAATTTCTTA
>CANLRN010000112.1 GCA_947493495.1 uncultured Aquimarina sp. | reverse complement strand
ATTCATTAGGAAATCTATTCCATCTTTCAACTGCTGCAAACACTACCGTTTCACTATGTTTTTTAATGTAACCGTAGATGCTACGCTGAAATGAAGAAAACATCAGTGTTTATTGCACTTGAAACCATCTTGACGAAGTCCTAACGCATAAACCGGGTTAAACAATTGCATCAATCCTTTGGAGGTTAACTCCAAAGGATTTTTTCTGTAACATTAGATTTCTTATGTTTTGCAACACAAATTTCTACAACTCTTTCCTTTTTTTTAAAACATTAAATGAGTTCAACTACATCTTATTTTATGAAGCTACTTTTCTTTGTATCTTTGTGTAAAATTTGATATTATGAAATTAGCAGTACTTACGATTGCTTTGTTACTAGTTGCATTTGCTGGGATTGCAATTAAATTATGGGCGAAAAAAGATGGTAAATTTGCAGGCACTTGTGCTAGCCAAAGCCCTTTCCTGAATAAAGAAGGAGAATCGTGTTCTCTTTGTGGAAAAACTCCAGATCAATATGCTAATTGTAATGAAACTGAGCACACACAGTAATTACTAGATAATAGTATCCCAACCATAAAATCTTGGAAAAGAAATCGCTGCATCTTGCAGAACAAATCAAAAAAGCGAAAGAAGGACATCAAATGGCTTTCAATTATCTCCTCGATACATTCTGGAATGATGTTTTTAACTTTCAACTAAAAAGAACTCTTAATGAATATGAAGCAGAAGATATAACGATACAATCTTTCTCTAAAGCCTTTGATAAAATTGAAACTTTTAAAGAAACCTATAATTTTAAAACGTGGTTGATCCAAATATCAAAAAACATCCACATAGACTTATTACGAAAAAAAAATGCTTCTATACGATCAAAAACTACATCAGATGTAGATGAATCTGTCTATAAAATAATAGATGATACTCCTACTCCCGAAGATAAATTAATTACCGAACAGAACTTATCGCAGTTATTACGATACATTAAACAATTAAAACCTCATTACCAAGAAGTTATAAATCTAAGATATTTTCAAGAATTGAGTTATAAAGAAATATCCGAAGTATTAGATGAGCCCATGAATAATATTAAAGTAAAACTATTACGCGCTCGAAAACTTCTTGCAGAGATAATTAATACTAATGAAAAAAACTAAACCAGAACTAACTCGTAACATACGGACATACGAATACTCCTAATCAGAACGTATCGTACGTATCACGCATTACTATGTTCGATCAATTTTAGCAAATCACATATAAAAAAATTACCTAAGACTTAATGATGTTATTTTCTTTATAATACCATGTAATGGATTGATCCATTTGTCATTTATTTTTTTATCGTATTTGATATATTTTTGGACTAAGCCCTTAGGTGCAGAAATTTCTTTTTCTATACCTGTAATGTTAATGAATCTTTGGTTATTGATTAACCACTTCTCTACTCGCTTTCGATTTTTAGATAAAGTTTTTTTATCTTCCAGATGTTGTTCTGACATTTCTTTTGTTTTTTAACTTTTTTTTAATAAATAAAAAATGGGGTTAAGTTAATTTTATATATAATTTCATGCATTTCTGCTCAAAATTATGTATGACAAAAATAAAAAAAGAAATTGTAATAACAATAATTTTCCCGTAATAAAATTACGTAATTTCCGTAATTTAAAATATTTCATTAAAAATTAAGGCAAATTATATTATATACACACAATTTACACCTAATTATAATTCCCATTACTTTTTTAACTACGTTAAATTGTTTCAAACATTATATATATAGTCATAGCTTTCTTTGTACTTTTGTAAAATAATAATACATCTATGAGTGATTTACATACTACTATAGCTCCTATTAAGGGTAAACCTAAATGGCTACGTGTTAAACTTCCTACAGGAAAAAAATACACTGAGCTTAGAGGTTTAGTAGATAAATATAATCTACATACTATATGTACATCAGGCAGTTGTCCAAATATGGGTGAATGCTGGAGTGAAGGAACTGCAACATTTATGATATTAGGAAATATATGTACTCGATCCTGTGGGTTTTGTGGGGTAAAAACTGGACGTCCAGAAACTGTAGATTGGGAAGAACCAGAAAAAGTAGCGCGTTCTATAAAAATTATGGGAATTAAGCACGCAGTAATTACTTCTGTGGATAGAGATGATCTAGCAGATGGAGGTTCTATTATATGGTCTGAGACTATCCAAGCGATACGAAGAATGAATCCTAAGACTACTTTAGAAACTTTAATCCCCGATTTTCAGGGAAAAACTAAAAATATAGATCGAATAATTGCAGTAAAACCTGAAGTAGTTTCTCATAATATGGAAACTGTAAAACGACTAACCAGAGAGGTTCGCATACAAGCAAAATATGAGCAAAGTCTTAAAGTACTTGAATATCTTAAGAATAATGGCATCCCTAGAACAAAAAGTGGTATCATGCTAGGACTTGGCGAAAAAGAAGAGGAAGTCATACAAACCTTAGAAGATCTTAGAGCTGTTAATTTAGATATTGTAACTATTGGACAATATCTACAACCCAGTAAAAAGCATTTGCCTGTAAAAGAATTTATCACACCTGATCAATTCAAAAAATATGAAGCAATAGGGCTAGAAATGGGGTTTAGACACGTAGAAAGCGGTGCGCTAGTACGGTCATCATATAAAGCTCAGAAACATCTTACATAATTCTTATTTTTATACACAAAAAATAAAGATGCAATGAGTACTTCTATAAAAGTTGCTATTAATGGTTTTGGTAGAATAGGTAGAAATCTTTTTAAATTATTAATTAATCATCCAAATATTGAAGTTGTAGCGATCAATGATCTATCGGACACCAAAACATTGAGTCACCTCCTTAAATATGATAGCATCCATGGGATATTCTCTGGTGATATATCATATACTGAGCAGCATCTTGTCGTACATCAAATATCAATTCCACTATCCAGAGCTTCTAAAATAGAAGATTGTAATTGGAAATTACACGATGTAGATATTGTAATAGAAGCCACTGGAAAATATAAAACCCGTGATGCCTTACAAAAACATATTGACGCAGGTGCAAAACGAGTTATTCTATCCGCTCCTCCTATTGAAGATTCTATAAAAACAATCGTAATGGGAATAAATGATCATATATTAGATGGATCAGAACTTATTATTTCTAATGCGTCTTGCACTACAAATAATGCAGCTCCGATGATTAAAGTGATCAATGAATTATGTGGAATAGAACAAGCTTACATAACTACTATTCATAGTTATACCACAGATCAAAGCTTACACGATCAACCTCATAGGGATTTAAGACGAGCTAGAGCTGCTAGTCAATCAATCGTCCCTACAACAACTGGTGCTGCCAAAGCTCTTACCAAAATTTTTCCTGAATTAAAATCAGTTATTGGAGGGTGTGGAATTAGGGTTCCTGTTCCAGATGGCTCACTTACCGATATTACTTTTAATGTAAAAAAAGAAACTTCTATAGAAAAGATTAATGAGGCCTTTAAAAAATCCTCTGTAACCAATCTCAAAGGAATTTTAGCATATACAAATGACCCTATAGTTTCTGTAGATGTTCTAGGAAATTCTCATTCGTGTCTTTTTGATTCACTTATGACATCTGTGATCGGAAAGATGGTAAAAATTATAGGTTGGTATGATAATGAGATAGGATATAGTCATAGAATTGTCGATTTAATTATCAAGATTTGTAAGAATTAACTATATTAGATGAGTTATAACTGGACAAATGCCAATCCAAATTAAAAAACTTATTCTTTTACTACTACTTTTTTGTAGTACTATTGTATCTCCACAAACTAATGAAGTTACAGGAGACAAAATGGTAAAAGATTCTATTGAAAACTATCTCTCCAAAGCTTCAGAGGCTATTAATACAACCCGGCTAGAAAGTGCACTACTCAATATTACTCTAGCAAAAGAATTAGCAATTTATAATGAAAATAGTACCTACAGAGCTAAAACAAATCGTGTCCTTGCAGAATTATATTTTGAGCTAGGCGATTTGAAAAGTGCCAAACAACAAATTAATACTGCAATTAAAATACAAAAAGAACAAGAGGATGAAATTGCCTTGGCTAGATCCTATAATGTTCAAGGCTCTATCAATACAAAATTAAAAGATTTTGACAATGCGCAAAAAGACTTAGATACGGCACACGACTTAATCAAAAAAAATAACCTCAAAGACATGGAGGGGCCCATAAAATTAAATCTTGGACTTCTAGCCTTGGAGATGAATCATCCAGAAGTAGCAATAAAACATTTTAATAACGGACTTCCTATAATTGATACTCTAAAACAATCTTATTACAAAGCTAAACTTTATGAAAGTAAAGCAAAAGCTCAGATGTCATTAAATCTATTAGACGAGGCTCTAGCCACTAATGATCTTGCTATGCAAATAGGCAAGCAGATGGGGTATTTTGAAATTCAATCAGAAAGTTTTGATATCAGTAGCCGATTGTATGAAAGAAAAGAAGAATACGAAACCTCATTACAAAACCTTAGAGCACATCAACAATTTAAAGACTCTCTATTCAATATTAACAAAGAGATCATAGCGCAAGATGCAAGGGCAAAACTAGGAATTGGAGAAGATAAGGTTATTATAGAAGAACTAACTGAAGAAAACCTCCAGCAATTAAAATCTCTTAAACTAGGGCGATTAACAACAATTCTAAGTATAGCACTTATTACTATTTTATCATTATTAACCTTATCATTATATAAAAATAACAATCTAAGAGCCAGAGCTAATGAGTTGCTACAAAATAAAAACACGGAACTTATTCTAGCTAAAGAAAATGCAGAACGTGCAAGCGAAGCCAAAGTACAATTTTTATCTACGATAACCCACGAACTCCGAACTCCTTTATATGCAGTAACAGGACTGACACATTTGCTATTAGAAGAAAGTCCTACTCCTAATCAAAAAGAACATCTTAATTCTTTAAAGTTTTCTGGAGAATATCTGTTGTCCTTAATCAATAATATTTTAGATTTAAATAAATTAGAAGCAAATAAAGTCGAAATAGAAAACACCTCCTTTAATCTGCAAAAAAGAATAAATGATGTTCTTATTGCTTTAGGGAAATCTGCAAAAGATAGAAATAACAAATTACATTATGATTTCGATAAAAACATTCCTCCAAAATTAAAAGGTGATCCCTTAAAAATCTCTCAAATCCTCATTAACCTGATAGGCAATTCTATTAAATTTACTCAGAATGGAGACATCTGGATCAAAGTACGTTTATTAAAACAAGAAGAGAGTGTAGTATTTCTTAATTTTGAAATTAGTGATAATGGAGTTGGTATTTCAGATAAAAAACAACAAAGTATTTTCGAGAATTTTACACAAGGATCTGTTCAAATCAATCGAAAATTTGGTGGAACTGGTTTAGGGTTATCTATCGTAAAAAACTTGCTTTCATTACTTAATAGCGAAATTAAATTAGAAAGTGAAATAGGCCAAGGATCTAAATTTTATTTTGATCTCCAATTTGATGTTTTTGAAGATCTTTCTGCAAATTATGAAGAAGAAGCTAAGAAAATCGATTACAACATCATGATAGATAAAACGGTTCTGGTGGTAGAGGACAATAAAATAAATCAACTCATCACCAGAAAAATTTTAGAAAAAAATAAAATGATTTGTGATGTAGCAGACAATGGAGATATCGCAGTAAACAAAACAAAGAATAGTAAGTTTGATTTAATTCTCATGGACATCCATATGCCAGGTATTAGTGGCATACAAGCTACCAAACTGATAAGAGAGTTTAACACTGAGATTCCAATAATAGCATTAACTGCCGTAACCTTGACTGATAATCTAGATGAGTTTTATAATAATGGTTTTAATGATATCATCCCAAAACCTTATAAAACTGAAGAATTTTTTACAAAATTACACAAGGCCTTTTCTCAGCAAAAAATTAGCACATAGTAGTTGATAATTTCTCTATAATGCATCTATCTTCATAGCTGTTTTTTTAAATAGCATTAGAAGTAACATATTTAATGATCTGCTTATCAAAAATATCATCATCATTTATAAAACTCAAAGTAATGGGTTGATACCAGACAGTCTGATCAGAAAAATAAGGAGCTAAACGCATATAATCTTTCTCTGTAGTAATAATAAATGGTTTCTTCTTTAGGGCTACTATTTCGGTATCCGTAAAATTATGATGATCCGCAAAGGCAATATGATCAAATTGTAAGCCTAAAGAAGTGTAATAATCTACTATCGGCGTAGGATTAGCAATTCCTGTAACCAAAGTAAAAGGCATACCTACAATAGATGAGATTGTTTTTTTTCTCTCTGAACATACAATTTCATCACCATATGATATAGATGAAAAGAATAACGCCTGATGTTTTTTATTTTTTAATTTTTTACTGATATGTTGTTGTTGTTGTATACTCAGGTTTTTAGGGCATTTTGTAACCACTATAATATTTGCCCTATCTGCTCCCTTACGAGGTTCTCTTAGGTTTCCTGTAGGTAATACAATATCATCACTATATAAATCATGATAAGAAGTTAGTAAAATATAAAACCCAGCCTTTACTTTTCTATGTTGATATGCATCATCTAACACTAACACTTCTGGTCTAGGTTTCAGGCTTCTTAATTGATGGATCCCATTGCGTCTATTCTCATCTACTCCAACAAATACATCCGTAAACTTAGTTTTAAACTGTAAGGGTTCATCTCCTACTTCACTTACTGTAGCGTTCGTTTTTACTAATTGAAATCCCTTTGACTCTCTTTTATATCCTCTACTCAATGTAGCTAACACCATACTATCTTTTAAGAGACGTATCAAATATTCGACCATTGGCGACTTCCCTGTACCCCCAACACTGAGGTTTCCCACAGCAATAATAGGAAAATCATAAGCTCTTGATTTTTTTACACCAAAATCATACAGCTTATTCCGTAACCAAGTAACTAAGTAATATATAGGTACAATTGGTAATAGTAATTTTCTTAATACATTCAAAAGACAATTGTAATAGTTATAGTTAACAAATGTATAAAACCAAACTAGCCCTAACAAAATTAATCCATCAAGAAACTATCTATATGTCGATAGTAAACTAGTATAGCTTCTAAAACAATAGTATATCCGTATAAAACTTTGATTATTGACAAAAGTTTTTTTACATTCAATTCTATTTAAAACACATCGCAAATGCAAATTAAAGAGGTTATAGATCTCCTTGACGCATTAGCCCCATTGGCTTATGCAGAAGATTTTGATAATGTTGGATTATTAGTCGGGGATAAAAATACCAAAGTAACAGGAATTCTAGTCACGCTAGACACGCTAGAATCTGTTGTAGACGAAGCTATCCATAAAGATTGCAATCTGATTGTTAGTTTTCATCCAATCGTATTTAAAGGAATAAAAAAATTTAATGGTAGTACATACGTAGAGCGCGTAGTTATGAAAGCCATTAAACACGATATAGCAATATATGCCATACATACAGCCCTAGACAATACCATACAAGGTGTTAATGATATGATATGTGAAAAATTAGGGTTAATCAACAGAAAGATTCTAATTCCGCAAAACAATACTATAAAAAAATTAATCACTTACGCCCCAATTACAGAAGCCTCATCACTGATAACCAAATTATTTGAAGCAGGCGCTGGTACAATAGGTAATTATGATCATTGCAGTTTTTTATCAGATGGAATAGGGAGCTTTAGAGCCTCAGAAAAAGCAAAACCATCTGTCGGTACAATTGGAAAAACACATCACGAAAAAGAAACTCAGATACAAGTAACATTCCCAAAACATAGAGAACATACAATCATAAGAACGTTATTGGAGCAACACTCTTATGAGGAAGTGGCTTATGAAATTACAACTATCGAAAATCAGAATCAGCATATTGGTATGGGAATGATTGGCGAATTGCCAGAAAAAACAGAAGAAATTCAGTTTTTAAAACATCTCAAAAAAGAATTTAATATAGCTTGTATACGGCATTCTAACGTATTAGGAAAACCTATAAAAAAAGTAGCCGTATTAGGAGGTAGTGGTAGTTTTGCTATAAAAAATGCAAAACAAGCGGGAGCTGATATTTTTATAACTGCAGATTTAAAATATCATCAATTCTATGAAGCAGAAAACACTATTATTCTTGCAGATATAGGACACTATGAAAGTGAGCAATACACAAAAAACCTAATTGTTAGTTATCTTAGAAAAAAAATTAGTAATTTTGCACCTGCCTTATCGTCAGGCAGGATCATTTTATCGGATAAAAATACCAATCCAATTCAATACATATAAAGCATGGCAAAGAAAGAAGTTACTGTTGAGCAAAAATTAAGGGCATTATATAACTTGCAATTAATTGACTCTAGAGTTGATGAGATTAGAAATGTACGTGGAGAACTTCCTCTAGAAGTTGAAGATCTTGAAGATGAAGTAACCGGATTAAACAAAAGATTAGAAAAATTAAACAATGATCTAGAAACGATCGATGATAGCATTAAAAGTAAAAAAAATCTAATCGAAGAAGCAAAAGTACTCATTAAAAAATATGGGGAACAGCAAAAAAATGTACGTAATAATCGCGAATACAATTCCTTAAGTAAGGAAATAGAATTCCAAGAATTAGAAATTCAATTATCGGATAAGCATATAAAAGAATTTAAAGTTCAGATTGTTCAAAAAAACGAGATCATTGATCAAACTAAACAACGCCTAAAAGAAAGAAATGAACATCTTTCTCATAAAAAAGGAGAGCTTGATGCAATTCTTTCTGAGACAGAAAAAGAAGAGCAAGCATTACTATCCAAATCAGAAGATTATCAAAATGATATCGAAGAAAGATTAGTTTCGGCTTATAAGAGAATACGTAACAACGTAAAAAATGGTCTAGCTGTAGTTCCTATAGAGCGTGGAGCTTCTGGTGGTTCTTTCTTTACAATTCCTCCGCAGATACAAATGGAAATTGCCTCTCGAAAAAAAATTATTACCGATGAACATAGCGGAAGAATTCTTGTAGATCAGGCTTTAGCTCAAGAACAGAAAGAAAAAATGGAAAAATTGTTTTCTAAACTATCTTAGTGTTCATATAAAAATATATACTAATAAGCCTCAGAAGTTTCTGGGGCTTATTTTATTTTTATACCAGTTCTTATATTAGTACAAGAACAATGTTATGAATCATATCCTTGTTATAGCCTCTGTATGGCCCGAACCTAACTCTTCTGCTGCTGGAATTAGAATGCTACAGCTATTACAATTGTTTGTATCAAAACAATGGCGTATCACCTATAGTTGTACCGCATCAGACAGTGACCGAATAGTAGATCTAGAGGCTATTGGTATTACCAAAGTTACCATTACTCTAAATACTAATAGCTTTGATGATTTTATCAATAATCTACAACCTAATATTGTGGTTTTCGATAGGTTTATGACCGAAGAGCAATTCGGATGGAGAGTTGCTAAACATCTTCCTAATACATTAAGAATTCTAAACACCGAAGATCTCCACTGTTTGCGAAAAACAAGAGAAGAAACTTCTAAAAAAGGGATCTCATTTAACAACATCTACTTAAAACAACAAGATATTACCAAAAGAGAAATCGCCAGCATATATAGATGCGATCTATCCTTGATTATCTCTGATTATGAAATGAATCTTCTTCGAGAAGAATTCAACATAAGCAAAGAGTTGTTGTTCTATATTCCATTTCTATTTGAATACTTATCCTCAAATACAACACAAAACTGGCTAGATTTTGAAGAAAGAAAACATTTTATAACCATAGGTAATTTTCGTCACGAACCGAACTGGAATAGTGTATTGTACCTAAAAGAAATCATCTGGCCATTGATAAAAAAACAATTGCCCGAAGCTGAACTTCATATCTACGGAGCTTATCCCCCGCCCAAAGCAACTCAGCTGCACAATCCTCAACAGGGTTTTTGTATAAAAGGATGGGCAGAAGATGCACAAAAAGTTATGAAACAAGCTCGTGTATGCCTTGCTCCCTTACGCTTTGGAGCAGGCATTAAAGGTAAATTAGTAGAAGCTATGCTGTGCGGAACACCAAGTGTAACTACTACCATTGGAATCGAAGGAATGCTAGGAGAAGACTCGGACTGGAATGGGTTTAGTAAAGATGACCCTGAAGAATTTGCCAATGCAGCTGTACAACTCTATAAAAACCAAAACATATGGCATCAGGCGCAACAAAACGGAATTGAAATCATTAATACTCGGTTTCAAAAAGAAAAATACTCTGCTCCACTCATAGAATATATTATATCTCTTCAAAAATATCTAAAAGAACATAGATCTCAAAACTTTATAGGAACACTTTTACAGTATCATACAATGAGAAGCACAGAATATATGTCCCGTTGGATCGAAGAAAAAAATAAGTGATATAGAACTACATCAACTCAATATACTAAACGTACTATCGCTGTACACTATATCAATTCTGAATGGTTATTTTCTTTTGTGCAGTACTCCCTTTTATATCTTGTATTTTTAGGATATATAATCCAGGCGATAGTCTAGAAATATCAATCTGTTCGTTCTTACTTTCATTAAATGAATTGTAAGCAGCCACTTCCTTACCAGCGATATCAAATACCTTGACATTGTTTACAGAAGCCGTAGTATTGATAAATAATGTTCCTGTACCATTAGGATTAGGATATAAGCTTACATCAAAAACCTTCGAGCTATCTTTAAAGTCATTACTACTATTACCACTATCACGAGTTGCATTGATATGTTCTGGTTTTAATAACTCTACATTATCAAAGGTGAT
>CANLRN010000111.1 GCA_947493495.1 uncultured Aquimarina sp. | reverse complement strand
ATGATCAAAGGATTCCATTCTGCTACTGGAGATGTAATAAAACTAGAAGGAAAAAGTAGCTCTTTTATCCTTGAAGACGGGGCGGATTACAAGAGCTTTAAAGACATGTCTCTTTCTAATATTGTAACAGATGCCATTGGATTATATGATCGCTCCAAACTGAGAACTACCATAGCACCAGAGCAAGATCCGACTCTGTTGTATTCGGTAATGAATGGAGAAAGTCGTTTTCAATTCCTTAAACGATTAGCAGTTAGTCGTGGAGAATTCTTATTCTACAATCGAGATAATTTATATTTTGGCAAACCTGATATGGGAGATGAGATTTCTTTAGCCTATGGCATCAATTTAAGGAGTTTTAGCTTAGGCTTGGATGTTAAAAGTGCTAACTATAATTATATCTCACATGAATACCATAACCAAGAAACAGTAAATACTGCTTCTGCTAGTATTTCATCAGGGGCGCAAGGGTATACCGCCTTTGTTTCAGGAATATCTAATAATCTATTCAATAATGAAACAACTATTCTACACGCTTCCTATGATGAAAAAGATAATAAACAACGATTAGACAAGCTAGTAGAACTACAGAAAAAAGTAACAGAACAGCAACAAGTTACGGTAAATGGCAGTAGTGATAATCCCGAAGTAAGCTTAGGTAAAGTTGTGAAAATACAGAATGATAGAGGAAGTTTTGGGAGCTATAGAATTACTCGCATAAAGCATAGTGCACAAACAAATGGTAATTATACCAA
Source organism: uncultured Aquimarina sp. (assembly GCA_947493495.1). Taxonomy (GTDB): domain Bacteria; phylum Bacteroidota; class Bacteroidia; order Flavobacteriales; family Flavobacteriaceae; genus Aquimarina. The sequence continues at coordinate 10,319 of CANLRN010000111.1, read as the reverse complement.
TGAGTTTACAGCAGTACCTATAGAAATAGATGTGTTTCCTATGACGAATATAGAAAAATACTCTGTATCACAACCGCAACTTGCTAAAATTGTAGATACCAATGACCCAGAAGGCTTGAGTAGAGTGCAAATCCAATATCCATTCGATGAGAAAAAAGGAGTGTATAGTCCTTGGATTCGGGTGGCAACCCCATATTCTGGTACAGATTATGGGATGCATGCAATTCCTGAGATCGGGAGTTCAGTAATGGTGGGGTATCACTTAGGGAATATCGAACAGCCATATGTGATGTCTGCATTATATACAGGTGCGCAAAAAAACGCACCATGGCAGAGCGAGAATAACGATTTTAAAGGATGGCATACCAAAGGAGGAAGCAAAATTGAGCTGAATGACACCAAAGGTGGAGAAACGATTACTATAACCGATAAGAATAGTAATGTATTTAGAATCGATACTGCTAGTAATAATATAGAGATTACAGCAATAGAAAACTTGACACTAAATGCTAAAAACCTAGCCATTAATGTACAGGAGAACATGGATGTAAATATTGGAGAAAACCATACTTTAAATGCCAAAAACAGTAATGAAAATATAGATCAGGATAAAATCATTGATATCACAGAATCTTTTGAACAAACATCATCAGAGACAACAATCATAGCATCTAATGGAGATATGACAATCGAAGGAGCTGGAGTATCAACATTTCAGGGAGGCTCAGATGTAAAAATAAGTAAAGGATAAATGAGGTTTCTACTCGATGATATAAATGTTCAATTACAATCAGAGGCTGATACCGAACAATATGAGCATAGTATCACATCTGAAGAAATTTGTAATGGAAAAAGAACTCTTAATTCATCAAAAAAGATACTCGATTTAAAGGTTGTACGTGAAGAGAATAGAATTCCTAAGATTCTGATAAAAACAAAAGAACATAGCATTACATTGGACAATCTTCTTAAAAAACAAGAAGGGATAAAATTGAGAATGGCTGCTTTAACAGATACTGTACTTGTTGGAATAGATAAACAAGGTGAAATAGAATCTATTCATAATCATCATATCATTCAGCAAAAATGGGAGTCATTACGAAATGAATTGCAGAGATTATATGAAGGAAATACAGTAGATCGATACTTTATAGGAATAGACAAAAAAATTAAAGATGAACGTAAATTACTAATTGATTTTCAGCAAGCTCGATTATTTGGTTTACTATTTAATGGTTTGTATGATTCATATACCCTTTCAAAAAGACCAATTACAACTAGGAAAAAGACACTTCATGCTATGATTGATCATATCCCTCTTGTAATTGATGAAGCTATCTATTGCGATAAAGTCGATACTGACAAAGGAGCATTAACATTAAGAGTAAAAGGAAGTCTAGATAGAAAGGAAACCTACATTACTAAAATAGAGAATCATTTAGTTGGTAAAGGAATTAGTCATACATCAGATTTTGCTTTGTCTTCTTATAATGGAACATTTCAGTTTAATACAAAAACAGGATTGATACTGCATAGTTCTTTAGAAATTGAGACTATGTTTGGAAAAGATTATTACAAAAAAGATCAGTTAGAAATTAAAAATATATCAGCGTAAGTGAATTATGAGTGCTAAAAAATATGTTTGTAATCAAGCTAAGATAGAATGCCAAATGTGTACCAACCCGCAAGGTACATTAATGGTAACTTCTAATATGATCAAATTGCAAGGCAAACTATGGGCTACTGAAAAGGATAAAGAAAAAACCAACCTTATATTTCAAGGAACCTGCAAAGCGAGTCCGCAACAATCCGTTCCTTGTATTGCAGTAATTCAAACAGGGAATTGGCAAGGTACTGGAGATGTATTGGTACAAAATAACAAAGCCTTACTAGAGAGTTCTACCATTATGTGTAATTATGGAGGTTCGATGATAAAAATCAAAGATGATTTGCAAAAATCTCAACCTTCTTCGTTGATACCTACTGCGGTAGATGGGATTACACCAGATGAACCAGTATCTAAACTATTAGTGTCTTCATCTTTAGAGCAAGTTTCAGAAACTGTGGAACTTCAAGAAATTGCAGAGGTTGTAACTGCTTCTCAAGATAGTGACGATAATCAGGAAGAAACCAATAAGGATTCAACATATTTTTTATTCTTAGATGAAAAATCAAAGAAACCTATAGCAGGATTAACATTTTCTATAGCGACTTCAGATGACAAATCAATTCAATGCGCTACAAACGAGAAAGGATATTTCGAAATTTCAAGTGATCAGAAAGCTCCTTTTAAATTACGTGGTCATTATTACGGTAAAATAACGAAAAGTGATGATAAATTATCTGATCTCGGAAAAGATGTGTACACTTTAGAAAAATCTGAAGAAAAACCTGTTTCTCATATAGATTCATTAAAAGACAAGAGTACTGATAATAAACAAAAATTATTGGTAGGTACTACCAAAGTAAAAGTAAAAACAGGTGATACTTTAGAAAAATATTTTAAACAACACCTTCCTTCATTAGATACAAAAAGTAATAAAGGCTCAGTTTTGATGGATTTTAATTTTGGAAGTCCTGTAAAGGGAACTTACAGAGCATTTGATTTTGGTAAGTCTGGAGAAATATTTATTCCCAAATTTGATGCAGAAGTAAAAAGTTTAAAAGAAAAAACAACACATGTCTTTCATCTATCTAAAGTTGAGAGAAAACCTTTTGGTCAAAAAATGCTAAAGGATACTCATATTGTAAAAAGAAATACTTGGACAAATCAAAGTTTAAGTGCTTACGATATTCTGGATCCATCAAAAGTAAGCCCTAAAAAAACACCTTTGGAATTTGATTGGAACTATCATACAATAGTTTTGCATCACTCAGGAGACGGTTTAGATACTCACGTAAATGCTATCGAGAATTTACACATAACCAAAAATAATTGGGAAGATGTCGGATATCATTTTGTGATAGGTCGAGCAGAGCATAATGAAAGTAAAATATATGAAGCTCGTCCATTACCCTTTAAAGGTTCTCATGCATCTGGAAAGAATTCTAAAAAGATAGGGATTATGGTAGAAGGTGATTTTGACCATCAATGGTGGGATATAGATGATGAAGTAGAGCCTAATCAAGTTGTTTTATTAAGAAAATTAATAAGTTCTTTACTCAATTATTTCCCTATTGTTAAGTTAATAGGTCATTCTGATGTGTCAGGAAAAGAAATAGGAGATGGATGCCCAGGAGAGAAATTGTATGATTATATTCCTGGATTACGCAAAAAATTCAATTTGAAATGATATATAAAAAACTTATAAATCTTGGCATCATATTTATATCAATATTCTTGATCATAAAGTTGAGTTTTGTGATTTTGATTCCCAAAGGAGACACAACAGTATTCTTAGGATTAAAATTAAATCCTGTAAAGGGAAATATAGTATATCAATACGATAAGGAAGAAGATGGGACATATCCGATTCTATATTCTGATGAGAATCAATTGATAGGTGATTCATTTTATAGAACAGTTTTTATAATTCCTTTTATGATATATGTCTTAATGATTATTCTACTCATTTTTATAAAATTTAGGTTAAAACGAATTAGTTAGACAACAAAGATGGTATTAGAATTTGAAAAAGATAAAGCGTATGTAAAGTTTACACCAGAAAAGGAGGTAATAGCTACTACCTATACTATTAAAGTTTTTGCGCTAAATAAAACAGATGGAGGAAGTAAAAAACACGTATATACTTCTAAGAGTTATAACTTAAATAAAGAAGGAGAAAATAGTTGGTATATCGTTATCGATTATTGGTATTATAATGCAGTAGCTAAAAAATTGGTCAACTCAGGAAAACCATTACCGAATATTATTGAATTTTCGTTTAAAATAGTACTAGAAGAAAAGGAAGAGGAAGTACCTGATGTGTATGAGGTGCATTTTGTAAGATATATGCCCAAACTCTTAAATATCTTAGGTTATAAATATGGGGAGAAGTTTCAAAGAATTTGGTTTACTAATAAAAGTAATACGAATAAAGAAAATGTAGACCCAAAAATTGATGCATTTGATTGGAATTGGATAGTTGCAGAATCAGATCAAATAAAAGGGGAATATAATGAGTTTTTAAGGGATACTAAAACAGAACTAAACGCTCTCTTTAATAATGATGTTAAAAAATCAATACGATATGAAATAAATAAAATGATAAGCAGAAATATTGCTAAACTGCCGACCAAAAAGAACCCTAAAACTAGTTTTGGATCATTTGACAAGAAAATCGAAACTTATAAAGGTGAAAAAATGCCTCTTTTTGAAGTACTATATTTTAATTCAAAAGAATTCTCAGGAGCTTTGGATAATGGATTACACTATATATTTGATGGAATAGATGATTTTATTGCAGCAATAGCTACAACAAACTTTCATTTAACTGCTAAAGGTGATTTGATATATGTACCAAAGAGTTTTTTTAGTAATGCATCGGTAAAAATAAAAATAAATCAATTTGCATTTTATATTAAAGATAGATTTGATTTTGAAGATGAGCCAAATGAAGATTCTCAACATCTTGGGTATTGGAAATTAATTAACAAAAACAAAGTTCAGGTTGATTACATAGAGATTCTGGATAAAAGTTCATATTTTCATGTTACAAACAAAACATATAGAAATTATCGAAATGCACATAAAAAGGGATATGACTTCCATTTATATTCCACTTTAAATATTCAAAATGTAGATATCGAATTATCACTATGAAAAAACTAAAAATTTTACTGTTAATAGTTATAATAATTAGCATAGCTGGATATTTTTTAACAAAACCAAAATTTAAAGAATATCATCAAAATTATACAAGTCCTGATGGAAAATATATTTTAAAAGTATATGTGCAAACGAATATGTTTACCATATCATTACATGGTGAAGAATCACACAGGTCAGCTTATGTTCAATTAGAAGATCAGAAAGGTAATGTAATAGCAAAACCTGGGATTTTTGGTGATTGCAATTTCCAAATTGGAGATTTGTATGTGGAGTGGATTGAAAAAGAAAATAAAGTATTATACGGGAGAAAGTATCGCCATATCATTGATTTATCAACTATGGAAATGACCTGTAATTAAACACATTAGAGATGTCAGAAGATTTAATACCACATAGTGATGCAGAAGAAGGAGCAACTATTGTAGCAGTAACTCCTGAACCAATAGAAAGTAATCATAAGAGTGCTCCCAAAGCCAATACTAATTTTGTAACCCCTGTTACCAATGGTACAACTGTAGTAGAGACTAAGGCTAAAAACAAAATAAAGTCCATTGAAGCTGATAACAAAACTATAGATTCAGGTAGTATAATCACATATACTGTAAAGTTAGATGAAAAAAACCCTGACGCTTTAGAAGGGGATTTAAAGAAGATAAGGTTTGGTTTTTGGTTACAGGATAAAAATAATAAACATGTGCCTTTAGAAGTAGGAAAAGCTACTTTAACAGCTCATAAAACCCACAAAGGAGCTATACGAATTGTAAAAAAAGGAAGCTTAGAAGTAGAGGACAGTACTAAAGATTTTTTTGCAATAAAAGGGCAGCAAAACCTAACTAGTAATATAAAAAACTTTAGTTATTATTATGCTCTTATTACAGTAGACTCAGAAAATAAAAAAGTAACGCTACAAGTAAAATTTTCTAAATGGTTAGATGGATATAGAGTACGAACAGAAGCCTATTTACTCGGAGATAAAATGAAAGCGGACGGAGGTGAAACTACAGCTTCGCGAAAAGTGAAAGCAAAACCAGAAATTATTGAAGCCTATTGGCTTAATGCCTCTGGTAGAAAAATAACACATGCGGGTTATAAACAAGATGCATATTTGTACATTAAAACATTAGGTTTGTATGGTAAAACTATCGAAGCACAAGTATTTGATAAAGATATACATCCTAATCCCGTTCCTCAAACAGGAACAGATGATCAGGTCTCTTGGCAAAACAATAAAATAAAGATAGAAAAACGTGAAGTCATCAAACAGTTTAAGGTTGGAGACAAAAAACGGTATAAAGAAGCTCAGAAGGATGAAGCAGCAGAAGAAAGTCCATTTTTAGGATTATACAGTTTTGAAAGCAAGAGGACATATGATCTAGAATTATATATCCATATTGTCAATGCAGATGCATTAAAAATTGAAGGTATAAAATCGACTTACGGTCATTTAAACTTGATCCCCGAAGAAAAGGTTGTTACCGCTTTTTTTGCAGAAACAGAAACCGAAAAAGTACAAGCTGATGCGTCAGAGGTAAAAGATGCGAAAACAAAGAAAACTAAACTACCACCCAAAGCAAAAGTATCCTATTATAAAAAGCTGTCCAATGGAGTGATAGGACAAAAGATACAACTAGTAGCAGAATGTACTAATCTAGACGGTAAAGAAATACTCTTTAAAATCTACGAGAAAAATAAATTACTAGTTGAAAAAGACAAAGAATTACCAGTATTGCAAAAAGATGCAGAGGTAACCAAGGTTAAAGCAACTGTTACGGATGGGTATGCGGTTGCAGAAATTGAACTAAGGCAAAAAAGCGATGATGCATTTAAAAACTGGTTAACGGCTTTAAATATAGGAGGTAAGCCAAAGGATAGAAAGAAAACTTATTTTTGGATTGAAATAGAAATAAAAGATTTAATCATCCCATTGAAGAAAGATTTTTTAAGGCGGAACGCGTTTGAAGTTATTAGTACTAATTGGCATGAACCAGTTGATGATCCGCAAATCTCTATTTATAATCAACATGGCTTTGAGAAGGCAAAAAGTAATACTTTCGGTACAGGAAGAGGAAGGTTTCACTCAGGGTTGGATATATTTTCGATAGAAGGATCGAATGTATATGCCTGTTTGGATGCAGAAGTTTACGAAATTCAAAAATGGACAAGTAAAGTAAAAAGTGGTTACGGACATAACATAACCCTAAAAGTTAAGAACCCTCAAGAACTTAGAAATAGGAGAAGAGAGTATACCAAAGCTTTTTCAACGGATTTAGATGAGAAATCAAGTTTTGATGAAAATTCAGATATTTTTTTACTAAGATATGCTCATTTAGAAGATATTTTAGTTAAAAAGGGACAGTTTGTCGAAGCTGGGAAAGTTATTGGGAAGTCTGGGGTTTCAGGAATTGCATTAGGAACATATGATCCGCACGTTCATTTTAATATTTACAGTACAGCAAAGGCTGAAAGATATTTAGTTAATCCCGCGTATTATGTTTATTGGAAGGAATTGAAAGATTTAACTACTGAAGATAAAAAAGTTCAAAAGGATAGAAAAGACGAAAAATATAAACCAAATCCAGTACCTAAACTATCTAAACTTTAATAGCTCAATGAAAAATTTAATTATTTATATATATATATATCTTTCATTCATAGGATGTACTGGTATAAAAAATACTAAAAACCAAGATACCGAAGAAAAAAGTATTTCTGATGCGACATTAGTTATTGATTCGTTGGATAATTTGCAATCTAATATAGATTCTAAAACCATAGATACTTTACAAATGGGAGCTACATTTTTTAAGTATGATGCTTTTGTTGGTTATAAGTATATGGCATCAGAACCCTACGAATTTATAGAATTAAATAATGAAAAGAATTCTACTCAAATAATGATTTATTTAAAGTCTAATATATATTATGCGATCTTAGTATCTGCCGAAGACAATGTTGAAAAATATGATTCAGATTGGGAAAAATTGAGCAAGAAAGTTAATGATATTGTTACTTATGATGCTAAATATGAGTTGTGTTGGTTTGTTTATGATAGTAATCATCCCCCTAAAGCAAGATTTGGGATAGGATTAAAGACTAATCAAATTCAAAAAATAAACGAATATTCTGATTGTGAGATATATACAAAACATATGATTTTTGATGTTGATTATAGGAATAGTAAGATACAACAAGTCCATATTCCTAATGACACCTTTTGTTGTAGTAATGGATATTGACCTCTGGAGCAAAATTATATGCTTTTGTATACTGCACAGTTTTGGATATTGATCCTTATGGACGTAAGGATTAATCAATAATTGTCAAGCAAGTAATCTTCAAAAATTTAATTAATAGTAAACTATTCCTTAACTATTCTAATAAGTATACAGATGAGAAAGAAATGGGGAGCGGTTTTAACTTTGACGGAAAGATATATTTATTTTATTTTCATTTAAGTGAATTTAAAGTAAAAAAAGGGCAAAAAGTAAAAGCTGGAGATACAATAGGTTTATCTGGAGTAACTGGAAATGCTCACAAAACCAGATCTCCTCATTTGCATTTAGAGATTTTAAATGTTTATAATAGACCAGGAGGATTAACCAATAAACATAATCCAGCTTTTCTCATTAATTTCAATTCTATAGACGAGAATAAAAGAAAAGAATATATTAAATATAGATACTATAAAAATGGAACTAAAAAGAAAATATAAATTTCTTTATTACTTGGTTTTAGTCCTTATTTTTACAACTACTAGTTGTCGGGAAGAAAAAAGACTAGGGAACTCAAAAAATTTAATTATTACAAACGATATTAAAAAAGAGGTAAAGAACAGAAGTGTTTTTCAAAAAAAAATTACTAGCTTTCATCTAGATTCGATAGTAGTTAATAAAAAAATTCCTTTTTATGGGAGTTTAGAAAAACTAAAAAGAATTAACAAAATTACACCAGATAGTACATACAAGAACGTAGAATGCGGAAACTTTTATGATGAAGAATCTTCTGATCTAATATATTTCGGAAACTCGATTATTGAAGTTTCTAAAAATAATTACGCTTTCTCAAAAATTGATGTTTCCGATGATTACTACATAACGTATAGCGATAGTCTTATTATCGATAATAAATTATCTATTAAAGAATTTACTAGGAAATTTAGCTTTGTTAATAAATATAACGAATATTTTGAGGAATTAAATAGTAACGGTGTTGAATTCACAGTTAAGGAATGTAATGAATGTGATTCATTTTGGAGATTTTTATTTATTAATAATAAACTTACTATAGTTTGGTATTTTATTCCTTGTTAAAAAACGGGAAATGGGTCAGACATCATCATAATATACATATTTTTTGGATTTGATTTTTCTCAAGTAAAAACAAAGTAATATGAAAATATTTATTTATCTAGTTATTTGTTTACTCACCAATTCTTGTTTTGAGAACAGAAAAGAATTAAGTGTTGAAAAAAGGAAGGTTACTCAAAAAATAGAGAGTGATTCAATCCATAATGTTAACAATTTACGCAAGGAAATGTTTGAAAACATTCCATTAATTATTCCTCCGCTAAATTCTCAAAAGATTGATACCCTTTATTTTTATGATGAAGGTGAATATCTACTTAAACAATCTACTTTGCGTAAAGAGATAGATTCGAAATTTTTCAATCATGATAAAAAGATCAATAATTCAAATGATTTTTATGGATACAAAAGATCATTTTATCCTATTTATAAGACCATCAAAAATAACATAACAATAGTAGGATGTCTGACTCTTTTTTATGAAACTGATATTCCTGGAATATTATTTGAATTACATAGTTTTGATGATAAAGGCAAGCAATTAGATTACATAATAGTGTATTGTAGATTCACTTTTGAAATTTCTTATGAATATGATTTTATAATGGATGAGAATTTTAATATTAAAGTTCAAAAAAAAGTTATAGACTATTTTGACGGCGATTTAGATAAAGAAAAGGAACAGCCTTTAATTAAACATTGGAAAGAACAATACATATTAAATGATAAAGGTTCCTTTGAGAAGTTAGATTAAAAAATCTAAAAACTTTATCAACACTATGGCCATCTACATATTCAAGCGTTTAAAGCAAATTATAAATGAAGAAATAATAAGTTTTTACGATGAAAATGATGATTTAGTATCAATTGACCAGCAACCTAAAATTAAAAGAAATAAAAGAATTTACAATATTAATGAAAAAGGACATTTCAAACTGGATAATTAATTTATGTTCAGTTTTTTATCAAAGACCCTCACCTATGATTTAGTATATTTAGTATTAAACGGGAAATAATTTTTCCTAAAGTTATATGGTAATTCCTGCGTATTTCGTTCGTTTACAAGAAATTAATGATTCTAAACAAGATAAGTCGGTAAAATATAACTATTACAAAGATGTGAAGGATTCCCCAATAAGAAAAGGTATTTAGAAACAGAGTACATTATTGTAAGCTTCCCCCAAAACCGAACTGTTTAAAAGTATAAAAATAGTTTTAACTTTAAACAGTAATTATGAGAAAGA
>CANLRN010000110.1 GCA_947493495.1 uncultured Aquimarina sp. | reverse complement strand
CAATAGGACAATTTGAAACGTAGAAGCTGCTTACCAGTTAGAAACTTTAATGTTACAGTCAAAAAATGTCTATGAATACGGGTTTAAATGCGATTGCTTTTATTTACCGAATAGATAACTTGGATTAAGAGTACACTATAACTAAAGTGTATAGTTTTGACTATTTTTGAGACTAATGCGTATACCTTATGACATCTCTTTTATATAGTATATAGTCGGAAATACAAAACTACGAGTAGTTGCTTGTAATTGAAAAGAATTAAAATTATAGTCAAAATAATTATGGAAAAATATATTGAATCGTTCGTAAGTGCTTTTACTGGCACTGCACAATGGATCTGGAGTTCCATTATTTTTGAAGTCCCTTGGTTTACTAATTATTTTTGGGGACTTGTTTTAATTTCATTGTTCATTTGGTTTTTAGAAATTTTTTTTCCTTGGAGAAAGAATCAGTCTGTCATAAGAAAAGATTTTTGGCTTGATGGATTTTATATGTTTTTTAATTTTTTTGTATTCACGCTAACGATTAGTGGGTTTTATAAAATAATACAGCTTGGTTTTGCTGACATAGGAATTACTGAAAAAAGCCTGGCACTTATTGATTCATCAGAATGGCCTACTTGGTTGCAGTTAGTTATCTTCTTTGTTGTATTAGATTTCGTACAATGGTTTACACATATTTTATTACACAAATTTTCATTCTTATGGAAGTTTCATAAAGTACATCATAGTGTTAAAGAAATGGGGTTTGCTGCACATCTACGGTATCACTGGATGGAAAATATATTCTACAAACCATTAAAAACATTTGGAGTTATGATATTAGGCGGGTTCGAACCCGAGCAGGCCTATATTGTTCATTTTATTGCTATTGCTATAGGTCATTTTAATCATTCCAATATCAAGATTACTTGGGGATTGCTAAAATATATTATTAACAATCCTGTAATGCATTTATACCATCACGTATATAAATTACCAGAAGGCAGGTATGGCGTTAATTTCGGGATTAGCTTAAGTCTATGGGATTATATTTTTGGCCACCATTATATCCCCGAAGACAGCGGTACGATAGAATTAGGGTTTCCAGGGGATGATACATTTCCAAAAGATTTTGTAGGACAAAACACTTATGGGTTTAAGAATCAACAATAACTCATATGTATTACCACTTATCTATTAAATTTACTCGTATAAATGTTCTTCTTATTCGGTATAAAACTAGCTTAGGAAGTGAAATAAAAAAAATGAAAAAGTCCAATCAACAAAAAATAGATCAATTGAACTTTTTCATACGTAATTGGTTAGTGAAATAATTACATATCAAATATAATTACTATCCGATACATCTTAGTACAGTAAAACAATAAACTTTTTATGGATGTATCTTATACTACATCACTTATTGTAACCAAACCTTTTTAACTGTCGTTCATTACTCCTCCAGTTTTTATTAATCTTTACATAGAGTTCTATATAAATCTGTTTCCCGAAGAATTTTTCTAAAGCTTTACGAGCTTCTACTCCTACTCTTTTGAGTGCAGCGCCTTTATGTCCAATAATAATACCTTTTTGAGAATCTCTCTCGACCATTATTACTGATCGTATCCTGATAATTTTTTCATCTTCTACAAACTCCTCGGTATCTACTTCTACTGAGTATGGTATTTCTTTCTTATACTGTTCTAGTATTTTTTCTCGAATGGCTTCATTAACAAAAAAACGCTCTGGTTTATCTGTCAATTGATCTTTTGGATAAAAAGGTGGAGATTGAGGTAACAGTTCTAATATCCTAGCAAAAACTTCTTTAATATTAAAATTTTCTAAGGCAGAAATAGGATATAATTCGGCATTTGGAACTTTTTCTTTCCAAAACTGTACTTGCGCTTCTAGTTGTTCTTGATGAGATTGATCAATCTTGTTTAATACTAATAAAACAGGGATTTTAGAATTCGTAATTTTATTAAAAAAAGCTTCGTCTTTTAATTCTTTTTCTCCAATCTCTACCATATATATTAATATATCTGCATCTTCAAAAGCGGATTTCACAAACCCCATCATCGATTCTTGTAACTGATATGCAGGTTTTATAATACCAGGTGTATCAGACAAAATAACCTGAAAATCATCTCCATTTACAATCCCTAGAATCCTATGCCTTGTAGTCTGTGCCTTAGATGTAATGATAGACAATTTTTCGCCAATAAAAGCATTCATTAAGGTTGATTTCCCCACATTTGGATTTCCTATTATATTGACAAAACCAGCTTTATGACCCATCTGTAAAATTTTGTACAAAGTTAGTTGATTCCTCTTCAACTTTATAGAATCTTACACAAGTTTATTTATAGAAATAGACATTCAATTCGATTACTTAGCAAATTATAAATAAGAGTATTACAAACTAAAAAACTATATATGCATAGATTTTTTGTCATTTTTTTTGTAAATTTAATTCCAATATGTTTTCAAAACCCCCATCGAAAACAAGTTATTTATTAACAAATATTGGGTTCATTTTGAAAAACCATTGTTATCAATTCATTTTTAGTGTTGAAAAACATCACAAAACCTACATCTGGTTTTATCTGGTTTTATACTGTATAGCTAGTTATGGGCAGAATAAAACCAAACAGCTCACTAAAGCAGATCAATATTTTGAAGCACTTGCGTATATTAACGCCAGAGATATTTATCTCGATGTTGCCCAACAAGGATATGCCTCTGCAGATCTTTACAGAAAATTAGCCGATTCTTATTACTTCACAGGGAATACCGAAGACTCTGTGATATGGTATGAAAAATTAACTGCTAATTATCCAGAAAGTATAGATCCTGAATATTTGTTCAGGTATGCGCAGAGTCTGAAAAGTGTTGAAAAATATACTGCTGCAGATGCTATAATGGAAAAATTCAATGCAATTACTGGCAATGATAAAAGAGCGCAATCTTATGCTAGCAAAAGAGATTACTTGGATTTCATTGAATTACAATCTGGTAAATATGATATATTCTCATTATATATCAACTCTGAATATTCTGACTATGCACCAAGTTTTAAACATACTGGAGAAATTGTATTTGCCTCCTCAAGAAATAAAAAAGGAAAAATACACGAATGGAATAGAATGCCTTTTTTAGATTTATTCTCATCACCCATTCAAGGAAATAAAACAACTGATCAGACACCTGTAAAATTAAAAGGTAAGATTAATACCAAATTTCATGAATCCTCTACTTGTTTTACAAAAGATGGTAAAACTGTGTATTTTACCCGAAACAATTTTACGAATAATACATTAGGAAAAAGTAAAAAGGGAGTTGTTTTATTAAAATTGTATAAAGCAACTTTTATAGATGATAAATGGTCCTCTATTGAAGAACTTCCTTTTAATAGCGATAATTACTCAATATCTCACCCTGCTTTGAGTCCAGATAATAAAAAACTCTATTTCGCTAGTGATATGCCTGGTACCAGAGGAAAATCAGATCTATTTGTGATTGATATTTTACCTGATGGAAAATACGGGAAACCACAAAATTTAGGAGATAGTATCAATACAGAAGGACGAGAAACTTTTCCTTATATAAGTGATAATGGTCAATTATATTTTGCCAGTGATGGACATGTAGGATTAGGTGGTTTAGATGTATTTATTGCTGTTGAAAATACGCCTAATTCTTATGATATTTTTAATATTGGAAAGCCTATTAATAGTCCCAAAGATGATTTTACTTTTATAGTAGATGAGACAAGTAAAACGGGGTATTTTGCTAGTAATAGAAAGGGAGGAAAAGGGAATGATGACATCTACAGTTTTATACAAACTGAGGAGTTAATCACAGAATGTAAAGAATATGTAAATGGGCATGTTGTAGATGATAAAACTGGAGAAGTGATGGCAGATGTTGATGTGTCTTTAATGGATATGGATGGAAATACTATTCATTCTCTAAAATCAGATAGTAATGGCAACTACAATTTTGAAGTGGACTGTAACACACAATATATTATAAGAACATCTATTGATGGATATAACCCCAATGATACTATTGTTAGATCGAAAACTTCTTTTGAAACGACCAATACTATTCCGATTAATTTCAAAAAAGAAAAACTTTTATCGACTACTGAAGAAGCTGTAACTATTGGAGATAATATTGTTGCTCCATTGCAATTGAATACTATTTTCTTTGATCTGGATACCGAACAAATCCGACCTGATGCCATTGCTGATTTACAAAAAGTAATAGCAGTAATGAGGCAAAATCCTAATTTAAACATAGAAGTCCGATCACATACTGATAGTAGATCTAGCTATTGGTATATATAACAAAAAACTAAGCGTAAAACGGATGCGAGCCACGGTTAGTTATATCATCCGAAATGGAAATATTCATTGGAGGCGTATACGAGGAAAGGCTTATGGAGAAAGAAAACTTATCAATAATTGTGGTAATGATGTCCCTTGTACCGAAGAAGAACATCAAGAAAACAGAAGAAGTGAATTTATCGTAATAAAATAAAACTAATTATTTTTTTAGGTGCGAGAAATACTTTTTAGTATTTCTGTTAACTTTTGGTGCTAATAGTAACCCAGAAATCATGGTAGGAATTGCCATTAATGCAAATGCACTATCTATCAAATTAATAGCAACATCAATTTTTAGTACTGCTGCTACAATTATAGATAGTATATATAGATAATTATAGTATTTTCCGTATGCTGGTTTTGTAAGAAATCCAAGACACATCACTCCATAATGCGAATATGAAAATAAGGTAGAAAAGGCAAATACCAAAACCATTATAACCACAATTACGCTACCTATATTATAAGGCAAAACTGCATTAAATGCTTCTAAAGTTAATGAAATCCCATTACCGCTAGATTGCTGCCAAACTCCTGTAGATAAAATCGCTAGTGCTGTTAGGGTACATACCAATAACGTATCTATTGCGGGGCCAATCATAGCCACTAATCCTTCTCTAACAGGTTCATTGGTTTTTGCAGTTCCATGCATCATCGGTGCTGTCCCAATACCTGCTTCATTAGAAAAAGCACCTCGTTTTACTCCAGTTTTTATCAAATACCCCAAAGCGCCCCCAGCAGCTGCTTGACCAGAAAATGCATCCGAAAAAATTAACGAAAACAGTCCAGGGATTTTATCAAATTGCAATACCAAAATAACACATACTGTTATAAAGTACAATGCTACCATACTAGGAACTAACCTACTTGCCACCCATCCAATTCTTTTGATGCCCCCAAGAATTACTATAGAAGTTATGAATGTTAAAACGATACCTATGTATATTTTATCACTATCCTCCCAATGCATAACATCTACTAATGTTTGTGTAAGTTGATTTGCTGTAAAAACTGGCAATGTTCCCACCAATCCTGCTAGTGCAAAGAAAACAGCCAGAGGCTTCCATTTCTTTCCTAAACCTTTTGTAATTACATACATTGGACCACTTAGTGTTGATCCTTCATCGTGTGTAGAACGATACATGACTGATAATGTACACGTATAGAATTTTGTTGCCATCCCGATCAAAGCGCTAACCCACATCCAAAAAATAGCTCCGGGACCTCCTGCAACTAATGCCACTGCTACTCCACTAATATTGCCCATTCCTACTGTAGCTGCAATGGCAGATGACAATGCCTGAAAATGACTTAATTCTCCAGATGTATCTGTATCATCATACTTGCCTCTAAGAATACCTATCGCATGCCAGAAATACAAAAAAGGAATACATCGAGAATACAATAAAAAGAAAAAACCACCTCCGATCAGAAGTATCAATAGTGGCCAATCCCATATCCAAGAACTGAATGCAGCAATATAATTTTCTAGCGTTTTGAACATCTTGGAATTTATATCTTTTTTTTAAATAATTTTTGAGATGCACAACATTTTTTTAAGCCTCAAATAAAATGAACTAGTATCCCACTTTATAACCTTCTATCACACTTAATTTCAAAAAATTAAAAAACCAAGAATTTTCTTATTGTAATCAAAAAAAAATTTGCATTTTTTTTGTACTAATTATGATCAATTTTTTTACAAAAAAAAACATCAATTTCTCTGTACATTCCATAGTTAATCAAGTAAAAACGAACTACTAGTACTGGTCGCAAAAATTTGATTGCCCAAAAAATTATAAGAAAATTTGTAAGAAAATTAGAATTCGTACGAATTCTAATCAAACTCTTACGAATACTAAAATATTCATTTTTTATTGCTCATAGTTCTTAATTTTACTCTGCTAATTAACCTCAAAATATAAAAGTCATTCGTGAAAAATGCAATCATCTTTTTTATTATTCTAATAGGTTTTCAATTTATGAAAGCCCAGAATTTTCAAAAAACTGAGAAGTATATAGTACAAACTGAAATTAAAGAGAACGAAGCAAAGTATCCTACTTATACAGTAGATTTGTTACGTTCGGGGGGAATTTCAAAAAAGCTATCTACTGTAGTCATTAATGACACAGAGTTATTTGAGGACATCTTTATCACCACCTTAGAGAATCCTGGTCTGGAAGGGATCTCTGAGGTGATTAAGATGGAAGTAGAATATATTGCATGTTGTGCAGAAGTACAATCCTATTATTACTTGATATCCAATGATAGTAAAGTTATACCGCTACCTCAATTAACTAATGTTTATTGTGAGGATTCAGATTCAGATTCACAATATACATTTCCTACTCAAGAATATGGGGTAAAGGGAAATATATTAGAAACACATACATCATACAATGAATCATCTGAAATAAAATATGTTTGTTTAAAACAAGGGTTAGTATGGAATCAAGTTTTATATGATTTTCAGAAAAACACTACAGCAATTACCAGTAATACCAAGATTTAAAAAAAGAAAAACGTATTTCTCAGTATAAAAGCCAATGTATACAGCAGGCTCATCCAATTATTTCCAACCATTTTTTCCCAAAAAAAGTGCCTGCTGATACTCGGTTTTCTTCATGTATACAACATCTTCTGTTTTGCGATATATTTTCTGTATCAAAAATTTGTTTGATTATATTTGCTATACTTACTTAGCTTTTTCTATGATTTCAAATCGTTTTTTACTTCAAGTATTTATAATCATCTATAGTATAGCATCCTATACTGCCTTAGGGCAGAACAATGGTCTCAGAGCATATACATTAGAAGACGGATTACCTCAGTCGCAGGTTTATGATATCATACAAGATCGTATCGGGTACTTATGGTTAGGTACTCGCGGTGGTGGGCTATGTAGATTCAATGGAGAAGAATTTACCATATGGAATGAAAATGATGGATTGCTTTCTAATTATATTCGTACGTTATCGTATAGCAATGATAGTTTATTCATAGGAACCAGAAGAGGGCTTTCTATAAAAATTAAAGATACTTTTCATAACATAGAGGGCTTACAAATTAATAAAATATTCCGGAATAAAAATAAAACCTACCTAGCCACTAATGCCGGTATTTATAAAATCAGCACGAATCTGACTTTAAAAAAAATCCTTCTTGATCCTAAGATTAATACAAGTATCGTAAATGATATCGTCTCTGATGGAAAATTATTTTGGGTAGCTACCAATAAAGGCTTATGGAAATTAAGCAATCTTAAACAAGGTGCATCCATTATAGTTCGACATAGTGCGCACAATTTTACTGCTGCCAAGTACTGTAAGAATCAAGTATATGCTGCTGCTCATAATAGAGGAGTTTTAGTTCTTAATACGAATGCTAAAAGCTATGGGAATCAATGGATAAAAAAACCTCGTAATGTAAATAGCATCAATATTCACGGAGAAGAATTATGGTTTGCCACAAACAATGAGGGGATTATTATCATTAATAGTACGAATCATAGATTAACAAAAAAAATTAACCGTAAAAATGGACTCGCTATCTCTAATATCAGAAAAAGTATTAAAGACCGCCAGTCGAATATCTGGATAGCAACCTCTGGGGGTGGTTTTTATAAGCTTTTTGACAATAATTTTACACATTATGATCAAGATATTGGATTAAAGGGAGATCGAGTATATGCTGTACACTCCTATGAAAATGAAATATGGGCTTCTAACTCTGAGGCAGGACTTGTAAAAATTAATCAGAATGGAATTTCTAATATCAAACAAGATAGGAGATTAAGAGATGTAAAAATCAAAACTATCACTAACGATAGTAGAGGAAATATCTGGGCTGGTACAGATGGTAAAGGCATATTGTATAAAAAGATCATCAAGAAAGACAATAGTATAAAAAATTCTAGCTCTAGAAAATCTAAAAAAGATACTATCACCACTACCTTTAAGAATTACATTATCAACAAAAAAAGGGGACTCACTTCTAATTGGATAAGCTCTATACATATTGCTAGAGATACAATTTGGGCTGCATCATACTCTGATGGAATCACTAGATTTAAATATGACTACAAAAAAAATAAGGTAAGAAGTATAAAAAAATTTACTAAAAAAAACGGTATAAAGGATCTAGAGATAAGTCATATCACTTCTGATAAAAAGGGGCGAGTATGGTATGCCACTCAAAACGGAGATATCGGATACCTAAAAAAAAATAAAGTGACTCATCTAAGTAATGTATTAGATCAAAAGACCTCTATAAATACATTACTTTTTCACGAAAACAAACTATATCTAGGTACAGCAGGACAAGGGATTTGGTGGTCAAAACTTACCGAAAAACTTTCGTTTCAGAAATTAGAGGGAGAGAAAAAAATAACTTCAAATAATATCTATCAAATGATATTTGACACTAATGGTTATCTATGGGCTGGGAGTGAAAGAGGTGTTGATAGAATAAAGGTTAATCTACTAAATAAGATTGATGATGTATTCCACTATGGAAGAAATGATGGATTTTTGGGTATTGAAACCTGCCTTAATGCTATTACCAAAGATCAAAAAGGAAATCTCTGGTTTGGTGCAATTTATGGGCTTACTAAATACGAACCCAAAGAAATTAAAAAATCTACGCTAAAGCCAGAAATTTATTTCGAAAATGTAGAGGTTTCTCATCAGAATCTCGATACTATAAATCTGGATACTTGGCTAAAAAATGATCAAGTACTACAGCTATCATCAGAGCAGACAGAATTATCTTTTAGTTACAAAACGATCGACCTAGATCATCCTAATGATATAGAATATCGCTACCGCCTTAATAAGACGGCTTGGAGCCCATGGTCATCAGACCACAAACAAAACCTAGCTGGATTAGCATACGGAGATCATTTTTTCTCGGCTCAATCCAGAAATTATAGATGGGAAAATAGTGAACCCATCACTTTTAAACTATTTATAGACAGTCCTATTTACGAAAAGATATGGTTTCAATTATTGGTATTAGGACTGATATTATTAATATTGTCGATGATGACTTATTTATATATCCGAAAGGTACAATCAAAAAATCTTGAAGAGCGAGAAAAATTACAAATGCAAAATCATCTATTATCATTAGAGCAAAAAGCATTACGCCTACAGATGAACCCTCATTTTATATTCAATGTCCTTAACGGGATCAAAGCTATGGGAACTAGTAACCCCTTAAAAATGAATACAACGATCAATACTTTTGCCACTTTACTTCGAGAGACATTATACAACTCTAGAAAAGATAATATCACATTGGATCAAGAAATGAAAACCTTAAAAAATTATATCGAAGTAGAAAAATTAATGGCTAATAAGCCTTTCGAATATGTTATCACTATTGATTCTGAACTAGATACAGAAGAGATACTTATTCCTCCTATGCTAATTCAGCCCTTTGTAGAAAATGCCATTAGGCATGGAATTCTGAAAGGAAATAAAGACGGAAAATTAAAAGTTTTATTTCATACTACCGAAGAATTCTTACATTGTAAAATATTAGATAATGGATTGGGTATATTTCAATCCCAAAAAGCAAAAACGAATACAGATCACCAATCTATGGCACTCAAGGTAACAAGAGAACGATTAGAATCTATTTCTGGAAAAAATGCATTAGAAATAAAAGAAATTATCGATGAAGATGGATCTGTTGGCGGAACCGAGATTGCTTTTAAAATACCTTTATTAACCGAATATTAATACTACATAATTATGCTTACAGCCATTATTGTCGAAGATATGCCAGATGCGTTACAGCTCTTAAAAAATACTTTAGAAAGTAACCATCCTGAAATAAAAATCATTGATACTGCAAAAAGTGTAGTTGAAGCTTCTAAAGCACTCCGCAATAATGAACCCGATATTCTATTTTTGGATATTATGCTAGGAGATGGAACTGGTTTTGATGTACTAGAGATATTTCCTGAACTAAAGTCTAAAATCATCTTTGTTACTGCAAGTGATGAATTTGCAATCAGAGCTTTTAAATTTGCTGCTATAGACTATGTCCTAAAACCATATACCAATGAAGAGCTAGCGCAAGCTATTGAAAAGGCTAAGCAACAGATACAACCTAATAAAGAACGACTAAATATCCTTAAGGACACGCTCTCTGCTCCCGAACAAAAACCTGATAAAATATCTCTCCATACATTAGATAAAATTATAATTGTAAGCCTTGATGATATTATCCGCTGTGAGTCTGATAGTAATAATACGATCTTTTTTCTGCAGGATGGC
Source organism: uncultured Aquimarina sp. (assembly GCA_947493495.1). Lineage (GTDB taxonomy): Bacteria > Bacteroidota > Bacteroidia > Flavobacteriales > Flavobacteriaceae > Aquimarina. Next base: position 522 of record CANLRN010000110.1, on the reverse strand, counting down.
CAAAAAGTATTTGTAACTAAAACTCTAAAATATTTTTCTGATATGCTTAAGACGTATCAGTTTTTACGTGTACACCAAAGTCACTTAGTGAATCTTCAATGTATTAGTGCTTTTATAAAAGCGGATGGAGGCTATCTACTACTAAAAAATGGAGAAAATGTTCCTGTATCCGTGCGTAAAAAAGTAGAGGTTATGGAAATTTTAGATAGTATGCATAGATAAAATAGTATTTTTCCTTTTGCTTTTTTATGCTCCAATCTACTTTATCGTAGTATAGGTTCTGACTTAAAATTACCCGCTAAAATTTGATCTTTCTTTTAAGCAAAAAATACCTGTGTTTTATTTTCCAGTAAATTCAAACAACAACTGGTATTAGAAAATCAAGCTAAGGGATTTGTATATAAAAAAAGACTGCCTATTCAGACAGCCTCTTTTTTTTAACCCACCTGACTTCCGCACTTTTTGGACTAACAGGATTATAGTATTTTTAACTATCTTATTTTAAGGTTTTTACGAATTTTC
>CANLRN010000109.1 GCA_947493495.1 uncultured Aquimarina sp. | reverse complement strand
CTAGTAGAAAACGAAGTAATGCCAGAGAATTAGAACTAAAACCTTGGCAAATGATGGGTTTAATGACGTATCTAAATTACATTAGACCTCATTTATTAGCACGGTTAAATAGTGATACGAATCAACTCTTTCCATCTGGAGAACGATTTACAATGACACATACCATTATTAAAAAACTAAAGAAAGTAAATCAAAAAGTAGAAAGTGCCAAACAGATCAGGGCATCAGTAATTACTAACTGGTTAAAACAATATAATCTTAGAAAAACGCAGGTAATGGCAGGACATAAATACATTAGTTCTACAGAAAGATATTTACAAGATGATCTGGAAAACCTACAGGAAATGATCAATAACTTCCATCCGATACATTAAAAACAATATAAAAAGTACTTAAACGAGTACTTTTTTTTATCTTTGCTTTATGGAAACAGTAAATTATACAGATTTTCGTTCAAATCTAAAACATTGGTTCGATAAAGTGGTTAATGATGTAAGCGATATCATTATCAAACGTAAAAATGGTAAAGACCTCGTATTAATATCATTAGACGAATACAATTCATTAAAAGAAACTACCTATTTGCTAACAGGAAAAAATAGAGATATTTTATTAAACTCTATCAAAGAACTAGAAGCAGGTAACGGAATCGAAAAAGACTTAATCCAATAAATGAAATTAACTTGGTCTACTTCCTCTTGGGAAGATTATTTATATTGGCAAAAAGTCGATAAGAAAATAGTAAAACGAATTAACGAACTCATTAAAAGTTGTATGCGAACACCTTTTGAAGGCATAGGAAAACCCGAAGCTTTAAAAGGAGATTTACAAGGATATTGGTCAAGGCGTATTACATCAGAACATCGATTGGTTTACAAATACGAAAAAGATCAATTATTGATAGCAGCTTGTCGTTATCATTATGGTAAATAAGCCAAGTGACTCCTTACAGTCGTAATATTATTATGGGCGCAGCAAGAAAGATGCTTTGCCCATAAGCTGTAATAAGGTGTTCCTTCGTCACTCGTTCACTGCTTCGCCAGTTGCTATCGCACCATAATTACTTCCTCACCTTCGGTCGTCAATAATTATTACTGGTCTTCGCGTGACTCCTTCCTCCATCACCCGCAGCTCTCTTTTTGTATGTTAATGAGTGGCAATGCCACAGATAATTATTTATACAAAACCGCTGCTTCATGGGCTACGCCGCTTGGTCGCAGCCTAGCCGATTATTTATGTTGAAGTTTATATTTTGATAAATAGGAAAACATAAAAATCGTCTGGCACATAAAACCGTTACACTCCTTTTTATGTGTCGGCTGCTCCTCTCCGCTTTGGCTACGCCTTTGTTTTTGCGCGCACGCATCTTATCTTCAATCGCCAGATGGCTATGATTATTATTGAAGCTGAAGCTCATCGCTTCCGCAATTGCGCACTTCAGCTTCAATAATAATCGTTCTTACTCAGTCGTGGAAAAACGCTTCAAAAGTGGAAGATTGGAAGGGTAATGCGGTTGTGATCTTCCACTTTTGAAGTGTTAGCCTTAGTGGCGAATGAACGTCACACAATCTTATGAATCAACCTAAAATCTTCAAGATTAGCAGTCGGTGCGCGGTTATTTTACATAGTTGTATTATGGAGCGAGCTTTGGGAGTATCCATAATGCCCAATTATGTAACATAACTTTGGTGATGCGGCTGGCTTTAGAAGTTAGCTAGTACAAATACACAAACCCGTAATACAGATAAAGCCAGAATTACTATTTTAGCAATGCAGATAGATACACGACAGATAGAACGTTCTTAAAAAATAGCATCTTTAGAAGGTAACCGTTAGAAAAAAAGGGTATACGCTTAAAAAAAACGCATAAGTTATTATCCTTTTGGACTACAACATAAAGGATACAATAACACCATTACTGGTAGAAAACATAACTACGGATTCGTTGGAAAAGAAGAGAATAGCGAGTTAGGTTTAGAGTGGATGGATTTTGGTGCTAGAAACTATGATGCCTCATTAGGTAGGTGGATGAATCTTGATCCATTAGCCGAAAAAATGCGTAGACACTCACCTTATAACTATGCATTTAATAACCCAATTTATTTTATGGACCCTGATGGAATGATGCCACAAGGATGTTGTGGGGGTATCACGAAGTTTTTTCAAAATGTTGCTGCTGGTCTAGATAGATTGTTCTTGCAACCAATGCGAGATGCCAAGCCTCATTTACTAGATAACACTCCTACCAGTAAGGGGCCTACTAAAAATATTACTGGAAATTTTTTGGGAGATGCTGCATTTAAGTTATTAGGAGGAGAAACGATTTCTAAGGCATTAGATGGTAATGTTAAAGCTCAAGGACAAGTAATAATGAATGGATTGGTAAGTCTAGCACCTGGCGGTAGGGCAAACCCATCAGATGAGATAAGTGCTGCTGTTTCAAATAAGGTTGATAATTTTGTTTTTAGAGGAGATTCTAGAAATCCATCTCAAATTTTTGATGAAGGATTTACTTCTAAAGGCTCAAATCTTGATTTGTTAGATCATGCATCTGGTGTTATAGACGATAGTGGTTTTATATCCACATCACAATCACCTAATGTTTCAAGGAAATTTGCTGGAGAAGGAGGTTTTGTTTATACAATTGATGCTGATGGAATTAATGTTAATTCTGCTCTCGGTACTCAAAGCCCGTACCCTTCAGAATTAGAAATAGCAATACCATTTGAAATATCGCCTAGTGCAATTAAAGGTGCTAGAGAAGTTGGTAGTAATGGCACTTTTATTGGACCATTATTAAAAAACCCTAACAATTGATAAAAAGAAAAATTAAGCTAATAAATATTGATGTCTCTATTACTTTAGAGGCATCAATATTTTTGTATAAAAATGATTATAGTAAATGTGTAATTGAATTACATATTTTAAAATTTAGTATAAAAAAAACTTTTGTGTCGGATGATTATTTTATTGCTTTAGCACAATTGCGAAACTGGTTGTATGGATGGGGTTCATATTATCCTATGTGTAAAGGTGTTCTGATAAATGTCTATCCATCACGAATGAGTAGACAAATGTCTAATGGTATTAAAGCATATTTTCTAACACTAGGTAAACAAGCTATAGAAGATGATTTAGTAGATATATTTGACTCGATAGATGATGGTGAAATTAATCGGATAGCTACTCCAAATAAACAAATACAATACTTTAAAGATTGGATAAAGAGTTTATAAACTACTTAAATCTTTATAGTTAGGATTGGGTGAAAATTCACCTATAATGATGCCATTTTCATCAACTTTCCAAGCTCCCTTTATGGCTTCTCTAGGTACTTCTTCAATATTTTCAAAAGCTTTATCTATAACATAAACCCAACCGTTAGGGTTTTCTAATGCTTCTAAAATAGCTTTTTTAGTAGGTTTTAATTTATCCATTTAGAATATGCTTTTTTAGCTTTGTAATCACGTATAAAAGCTCCTATAACATTAAGAATTATGTTTTTATCTTTTTCAGGTAGACTTTCTACTTCTGTTGTTTTTAAAGAATTAATTGCTTTTTCGCTACTCTCTCCATTAATCAGATAGTCAATAGAAGTATTTAACTCATCAGCTATTTTATTTAGAACTTCTGCAGGTGGTTGAACACCTTTTGTTTCATAACGTCCAATCTGGGCATAAGAAACACCAACCTTATTTGCTAGGTCTGTTTGAGACAATCCTAGCTCCTTCCTTTTTTTAGATACTCTTTCTCCTAATTGCGACATATCAATACTTTTATTAACACAAAAATAGCTAATAAGCATTATAAAAGCCAAGTAGTTACGGCTTATTGTTTATAAGTATTGTTTATGAATATTTGGTTATTACTACATAAATGAATTACCCCTAGCGCGAGCGTCACGCTCGTGCCGATAAAGATTGGGGGTAAGAGTAAGAAAATAAAAGTAAATACCAGTTACATTAATTTTTAGCTGGTTTTTTTATGTACTGCTATGAATATGCTAGCTCAAGAAGTTTATATTTTGATAAATAGGAAAACATAAAAATCGTCTAGCACATAAAACCGTTACACTTTTATGTGTAGGCTGCTTCTCTTCGCTTTGGCTACGCCTTTGTTTTTGCGCACACGCATTTATCTTCAGTCCCCCAGCTCGTCCTAGTATGCGCTACCGCAAGTTTGCAACTTGTGGCGTCAGAGATTGGTAGATAAAAGTAAGAATATAAAAGTAAAGACCAGTTACAATGATTTGTAGCTGGTTTTTTTATTGAGCTATCTTATAATACGATTTACGAATAAAAATTTCGCATCTAATGACATTCTTTTTCTACTATATTTTCTTCATAAAATGAAACAATAGCTATGGCTATTCTTTAATTTGATTCATCAATCTAGCAAAAAATCCTTACCATTATTTTTACGAAATTCTCATCCGTAAATCGTATTACTCTATCCAAGCTATGGATCATTTATGATGAATCGACGATTACAAGCAGCTAATACAGGAGATATTGGTGCTTTTGGATATGCATTAGGAGGAGAGTCTGTGGATCTAGGACTAAAAGTAAATGCTACCATACCTGGTGTTGGGATTGGAGGTAGAATCGCTGCTAGTTTTAGTAGAATTTTTGGTAGATTTACACGAGGTTTTGGAGCCGCTAAGTCGATTATCAATCCCAGGAACATTCATTTCATGCAGAGCAGTATTAAAAATACTACTGGTAATTATACTGTACTCGGAAATTCAAAAGCATTGGCAAATGGTAGTTTAAATCCAAATGTTCTTCGAATGAATGTGTGAAAAGATGCAAGTGGAAAGATTGACTTTAGACCATAGACGACTTGGAGCGTTCAGGTTATCTGGTCTAAAGAAAGTCCCTGTTAATTGGCAAACACCATCTCAAGTTCAAGGTCAGATGTGGAAAATGACGACAAAAACAGGAGGGTCGTCCATTAGGTTGAAACTAGAGGATGGTCAGAATATGATTATTAAGTAGATATATATGCATCAGGAAATAAATAAAATAAAGAGCAAGCAAGACTTTTTAAATTTTCTCAATCTTTATATTCAAGATTACCGAAACAACAAAGAGTCTTGGAAAAATACAAGTATCGATTCTTTTTCAAGTCCATAAACGAAATCAATATATCCACTTTTGTCTGAGGAAAAGACAACACATCTAAAAGTGTCTTTTTCCCCTAAAAACATCCTAATTTCAAAATTATCTTGCGCCATCAAAAATAAAAAGTAAAACCTGAGTAACATATCGCATATTTTAGCTACTTACTTGTAGCTATTGTTTAGCTACTTCATAGCACAAGAAAAATGTAATTTAAAACCAATAGTTATGAAAAAACATATTTGTATTTTTTTAATTTTAATTAGCTTTTGTATGTCTGCTCAAGACACTATAACTACAGGAACTAAAAATCATCTTTTTAAAGCGAATCTGTTATTCACTCCCAGTCTGGATTATGAAAAAGGGATTACAAAAAACAGCACCCTAGGGTTTCGATTAGGAACCGAACTTCTTTTTGCAGAAAATAACAACACACAAGAAAGCGAATTTGCTGGTTTGTTTGCTACGCTAACTCCATATTATAGATATTATCATAATTTCAAACGACGTATCAAAAAAGGTAAAAACATTGCTAATAATTCTGCAAATTATTTTGCTGTCAATGTTACATACATATACACTGAGTCGGCTATTTTTAAAAGAGATATAACCTTTAACGATAATTATATATGGATTCCTAATATTACCTATGGATTGCAAAGAACGTATTGGAAGCGATTAAATTTTGGAGTAGAGCTTGGTGTTGGCTATTCTTTTAGCAATATAGAGGAGAAAGTATGGCCAATACTACATGCAAATTTAGGATGGGTTTTTGGGAACTAAAAAGAGCTTAAAGAAAATCTAGTTGTTTTGGCTTTATCTAAAATGAGAGGCGATTCAATGACAGCCATTAGGTGTTTGTTTGGTAATCAGAATATTTGTGTCATTTATGCATAAATTGGGTTTAAACAGTTTTCCTGTTATAAAAACACTCAAATTATCCGTAAAAACAGGACTTAACCAATATTAATAACCTGTTTTCAGGGGATGGCTAATTATAACAAAGGACTTAACCCAGAAAATTCATGCTTATTTCTATTCCAAAGCCAAACCATCAGCGGTATCTGATACTACTCGAAATTGTATATCCTCAAAATTGGGTTACAATTTCTTCGGATAAAAATTCCTGCGTTTACCACATATCTTGGTGTTTTGACTTTTCATAACGAAAAACCATGAATTTTCTGGGTTAATTACTGATTGGATTTTTTCTAAAAAAGCTAGAAATCCCACTATGGGTACTGACGTTATTATAATGGATAGGAAAGGTCTTATGAGTGATGTAAAAAACCAGGAGCACAAGAAAAGTTAATTTCCTCATAATAGAAAAATAATCTTAATTATTTTCTGTTATGGAGTATATAAAACTTTAAAACTAAAACTTTAGCAAAGATGAAAACTATATACTACTTTTTGATTTTCTCTGTCATTTTCATTTCATGTAAAGATGATGACTCTAATCCAGATCCAGATCCTAATCCAGATGCAATAGATGTTGCTGGTCTAACATATGGGTTTAGCCCTGAAGATTTTAGCACTACAGATGCTGGGATCGTTAGTGCACTAGAAGCAGCTGGGCCTATCAATATTGTAGCTCAGGTAAATCACAGTGATAATGCTACCTCTGTTGGGCTAGATTTAAATAATACGAAAGTAATTATTTTTGGGAATCCGAATCTCGGAACTCCGCTAATGCAAAAGAATCAGCTTACGGGATTAGATCTTCCTCAGAAGTTATTTGTATTCCAAGACGATGTGGATAGTATTCGCGTAGCTTTTAATAATGTGTCATATCTTAGAGCAAGACATGGGCTGGGTGATATAGATGTTTTAAATACGATTGAAGGTGCTCTAGAAAATTTTGCAACAAATGCAAGCGAAGGAGGATTAACATCTATCAGTGGAGCTTCTATTGCAGAAGGCGAAGGGATTATTACTAAAATAAGTACAAAGAATTTTCAAGAAACATACGAAAGTCTAACATCTGCAATTACTGGAAATCCTAATTTAAGACTTGTTGCCGAAGTAGATCATCAGGCGAATGCAGCTTCTGCTAACTTAGAATTAAACCCAACGCGATTAGTTATTTTTGGGAACCCTAATTTAGGAACTCCATTAATGCAGAATGCACAAACCACAGCAATTGATTTACCTCAAAAAATATTGGTATGGCAAGATGATCAAGATGTGGTGCATGTGTCTTATAATGATCCTGCATTTATTCAAAAACGCCATGGAATTACAGAAAATGAAACTACGCTGACAACTATAACAATGGCACTAGACAATCTGACTAATGCTGCTGCTGGCTTATAATATCTCAAAAAAAGTCATATTTATTTTATGATTGACAAAGGGATGTATTTCAATTAGAAAATACATCCCTTTGTTAATTTTTATGAATAAAATATTGCATACATATAATGTTAGATTATCTTTGAGATTAGTATTGATAACTATACCAATTTGCTATATGAAGTACTATCTATTTACAATCATTTCTATCTCTTTTTTATGGTCTTGTAATCAATCCAAAGTTGATTCGTCTAAGCCAAAAGAAATGCTAATCTCAAACAAACAAATGGCAATAACAGCACAACAAGGAGTGGTTACAAAAAAGAGTGTTAAAAACTTTGAAGAAACCTACAATACTTTGATAGAGGTGATTACTAATAATCCTAATCTAAAAATTATCGCGCAACTAGATCATCAAGCCAATGCAGCATCCGTTGGATTAACATTAAACCCTACAAGGATAGTCATGTTTGGTAATCCAAAATTAGGAACTCCATTGATGCAAAATTCGCAAACTACTGGATTAGACTTACCACAAAAGATAGTAGTCTGGCAAGATGATGAAGGAGCAGTGAAAATATCATTTAATGATCCATCATATCTACAAAAAAGACATAGTATTACCGATAAGGATGATATCATCCAAAAAGTCAGTAATGCATTGAATATGATTACTAATAAAGCAGCAGGTTTAGAGTAGTTTAGAGTAAGAAGAGTTCCCGTATTTTCTGCTAAGTTTTAGTTATTGGGATTCACTAAAATTCCATTTAATTCCTGGTTTTAAGAGAATTTCTTCTTTACCAGTAATGTCATTGGTTTCTTTTTTTAGAGATGCAAATACCGTGATATTAGGTAATAGATACGCTTCTGCATATCCACCAAATTCTATAGCATCTTTTAGACTATCGTGATATATTTCTGCAGAAAGAATAAGTTTCTTTCCATATCGGCGTAAAGAAATGCCACTTATCAATCCACTATTATCCCTATTTTGAATTTGTTCATATCGATATAACACCATGGCGTTAATGCTTAAACCACTTTTCCCCATATCATATTGCCCAGATACCCATGCTTGATGTCTATAAGTAACGATACTATCTGTTTTAAACGATATATTCTTTGCTCTGCCTGCAATTGCATATCCTATTGCTATAGATCCGCCAGCAGTTTCTCTATATCTAGTTTTGGCTTTAGTATAGGCTTCAGATAGTTTTGTATTGCTTTGTATTATTCCTTGATCATTATTTTGCAAAGGTCCTGGATCGTCTGTAGGATCTGGAATTAGTGCCATATCGATGTCGCGTCCGAGTTTTTTATCAAATAATATATCTTTACTGTCAAAGAGAGTAGCTCTCAGGCCACCAGAGAATAATAAGTCATCTGGGAACTCCTCGGCATTAATAGTGGCAACCGATATTTGCATGTTTGCTAAGAATCTTTTCCAACCACTATTTCTATATTCAGTTATATTTTGTAATCTACCTCCAAAAACAAAATAGGGATTAAAATCCAAAGCCAATCCGGGGCTCACTCTATTACCGCTTAAAAAATCACTAGCAAGATGGGTAATGATCTCTTGAGGAGTACTTGCTCTCATTATTGTAGTGGGGTTGGCCTCTAAAATAGAAAAAGCAGGACTCTCTGGGATATTGTAATCTAACTTAAATCGATAGGCTTCTCCAGTTGACACTGTAGAAGTATCCATAACAGATTGGGCAATACCTATTGGTAACCAAAAGCAAGTTACAATGATTGTGATTATTCTATATCTTTCCATAGGGCAGATGTAGTTAACGAATCATTGATCAAATGCTTAAAGATGACATGATTTCCGAATGTAAGTTGTTTCCCATGAGAACAACTAGGAACAATCCTCGAAGACAATTTTTTCCAGCGATTTAATGTATCCTGTAGGATAACAATAGTAAACTCACCTCGTTGTACAGATGGCACTAATGAACATGCGTTTATAGACCAAGCTAATGAATCATTTTCGATGTCTTGCGGTTTCTCAAGTAGGATAAATTCATCTAGACCATCATCTCCAGTTATTGCTTGGAATTTTTCTTTTTTCACCCATTTTCCTTGTTGGATTTCCCATAAAATGAAAATGGAGCCTGTTCGTATCCCATTATTAGCAGTTATCTGTACTTTGATAGCCCCTCCATTTGGATCTATTAGACAATAGTTAGATTTTGGCATTAAAATATAGTTTTAGAATATTTATTGAATATACTTTTAAATTATATATATCGCATCTAAAACTTAATTACTTTTAATACCTTTAATCAATTGGGGTTATTACTTCTAGATCTCGTTTACCAATCTGTTACTCTCGAATCAGCTTTAGAAGGAAAGGGAATTTGTAAAAATACAGTATCAGTGGCTTTAGATCTCCAATTATTAGTGTTGTTTTTTGATATTCGCTTTTTATTTTTACGTATTTCTCTTTTTATTTTTTTCCATTCTTTTCGAGTATATGTCGCTTCAGTAGCGATATTGTTCTCTGAAGTTTTAGAAACTTTAATTTGTTGTTGATTATTATCAACAGCTAATGTATTAGTAGTGTAATTTTGAGCGAAAGAACTTTGGGATATCCATCCAATAGTAATAATTAAAACAAATTTTAATTTCATCTTTTTTTTATTTTGGGGGTTAACTAATTAATACTAAAAAACACTTTGCTTTTAAGTAGTTGATTGTCAGTTACAAATATAAGAACTGAAATGCTTACATAAAAGAGGGAAAACACCCCTTTTTTTACGGTACAAAAAAGCATAGATCAATTTTTGATAATATCTTAAGAGTAAGATGAGGTGTAATTACTTCTATACTTAATGATAATGTTTCTAAAATTTATCATACATTATAATATAGTAATAATTACCTAATTTAAATCATTATATATCCATTCTACCATCCAGAGCCAGATAGTCTTGATGTCTTTTGTATACTAGGAATTTCTACAAAAACAGTATCTATAATCTTAGCAGTAAAAATTTCTTTAGAAGCCAAAATTCTTTTTCTGTTTTCCAAGATTTTATCTTTAGTTTTTTGCCAATCAGTTTCATTAAATGGAGATTGTGTCACAGTAGAAATATCTTTATTGGTATTACTATTGTTCAAGATAAGCTTGTCTGCAGTTAAAGATTCGTCTGCTTCATAAGTTCCTTCTTCAATTGTTAAATCAATTTTTTTAATTGATTCGTTAGTGCTATTCTTGGAGTCTTGTCCAAATGAAAAGTTAGACAAGAGAATAACACATAGGGGGATTAAAATTTTCATATTATAATGGGATATTAAAATCATTATCTGAACTACAATATATGGTTAATAATAACATTTTTTTTTATAATTTTAGTATTCGTGAGACTTTATATAGTATCCGATTACTTACAGATTCGATTTGATATGAATTGTTTTTAAAAGTAAATATTTGTAAATTAAATTATTACAAATAAATCATAATTTTCCTGACTTAAATCAATAATTTTTGTCATTAAGTATTTTTAGTTTTCAAATTACTATTCAGCGTTATACAGTTCCATTACTTTTTTAAAGTCTGTTGAATCGTTTATTTCATAAAAATAATTCAATTGCCATTTTTGAGTTTGTTCTGCTTGCTTCTCTTTTATTATACCCCAATTTGGATAAACCCTGAACGCTCTTTTTCCTTCTTTTTTAGTTGTTGATATTATTCCTTTTTTAATCAGAATAGATTTTGGAAAAACAAATTGTCCAAACTTTTTTTCAGTTCTCACGTTCACAGCGTAAAAATCAATCAATTCAGTTTTTTCAAGCAGTGCAATTACCCGTTTGCTTCTCTTTTACAAAATGTTACGAACTGTCCAACTTTTTTAGGTGTAATTTTTGAATTTCTACTTATTATTTTCTATCCGTTCAACTCAAATCGGCAAGCATCATATTCTTTACTTTCCATTTCGAGTTGTAAATCCAATATCAACCACCTAAACAATACTTATTCCTTGATCAAAAAAGAAAATTAGGGATGATGAAAAGAATTAAAAAACA
>CANLRN010000108.1 GCA_947493495.1 uncultured Aquimarina sp. | reverse complement strand
GTACAGTTCCTATGGCACAAACTCTTACAGGTATACACCAATAGCGATACTACGATAGTAGGGACCACCGTATCGGGGCGAGACCTTCCCGTTGAGGGAATAGGGGAGAGTGTAGGGCTATACATCAATACCCTCCCGCTTGTTATCGATTGGGACAACCAACTGTCCATCAAAGAACAATTGAACCAGATACAGCAGGAGATCGTTGGGATCAATGAACATAGCTTTGCCGAGCTTTCCAAGCTACAGGATAACGGTCAACGTTTGTTCCATAGCCTATTGGTGTTCGAGAACTATCCGTATGATGGCGAAGGTGAAGGGTCGAAAATGGACATTTCCGTTAGGGATGCTATCGAAAAAGTAGATTATCCTTTAAGTATAACCGCTTATGAAGCGGGTACTTCCCTAAAGATCATTTTGAACTACGATGGTTCGTACCTGGAAACCGTAAGGGCAAAGGAACATCTGGAGACTCTGAAGAGGATACTAGAAGGTTGCCTGGAAAACCCTGATATGAAACAATCTGAGTTGAACCTCTTAAAACCCCAAGAGTACGACCTATTGGTGAACCAGTGGAACGATACCGATGCCCAATATGACCAAAAGGCGACGATCCAGGAGCTCTTCGAGAAACAGGTAGAGATAAACCCAAATAACACAGCACTGGTCTACGAGGGTAGGGAACTCTCTTATGAAGCACTAAATCAAAAGAGCAACCAGCTCGCAAGGCATATTAGGAAGACCTACCGCTCAAGGGCCGATAAGGAAATGGTCCCTGATACACTGATCGGACTGTTCCTAGACCGTAGCCTTGAAATGGTCGTTGGTATACTAGGCGTGCTCAAGGCAGGAGGCGCGTACGTACCCATCGACCCGGGGTATCCACAGGACCGTATCGACTATATTTTGGAGGATACGGGAGCAGAGATCGTACTTACACAGGGTCACCTAATAGAAAAAGAAGTACTACCTAAGGATAAGTTCCTTAGAATAGATCTAGAAGAGAACTTCTATAAGAATCAAGGTTCCGAGAATCTGGATCCAAAGAGCACATCGGAAGACCTGGCATACGTGATATACACGTCCGGGACCACGGGCAGGCCCAAAGGGGTCATGGTACCGCATAAAGGGGTGGTCAACCTGTTAGATGGACTGCATCAGGGTTATGACATAAAACCTGCTGAACGGTTCCTGTTGTTCGCAAATTATGTTTTTGATACATCTGTAGAACAAATATTCCTACCGTTGTTCTCAGGGGGCGAACTGTTTATTATCGGTTCGGAAAGTATCTTGGACCATGATCGATTTATCACTTTTATCACTGAAAATAATATTGGACATTTAGATGCTACACCGTCTTATCTAGGCAAGATAGATCCGTCAGCATTAAAAAAGGTGAAAAGGGTTGTTTTCGGAGGAGAACATTTGCCAGAGGAACTCTTCGAAAAGTATAAAGAACGCATCCCTTTTGTCATAAATGCATACGGGCCAACAGAGGCAACGGTCACATCGTTGATCTCGATCAATTCTAATACCCTAAGAAATAGTTTACTACAAAACGTCAAGCACTACGTTGTTGATGGGAACATGCACCCTGTTCCCGTCGGCGTCATTGGTGAGTTGTACATCGGCGGAGCCGGTGTCGCGAGAGGCTATCTGAACCGACCAGATCTGACCTCTGAACGTTTCGTTGCGAACTCTTTTGCCACGGAATTTGATAGGGATAAGGGCTACGACCGTTTATACAGGACGGGCGACTTGGTACGTTGGCTTCCCGATGGCGATCTGGAGTACATCGGCAGGAACGATTTCCAGGTCAAGATACGGGGCTACCGTATCGAGCTTGGAGAAATCGAAAACGCCATGTTACAGTTCCCAGAGGTCAAACAGACCGTTGTACTTGCCAAAGAACGTGAAACTTCAGAAGGTAAAACCAAATACCTCGTCGGTTATTATGTCCCAGAAGGTGACAACACCCTTACGGATGCTCATCTATCTGATCGGCTTGCAAAGGGACTACCCGACTATATGGTACCCATGGCATTTGTGGCCATGGAGGCCTTCCCTTTGACCGTAAACGGGAAACTCGACAGAAAGGCACTCCCCGAGCCCGATATGGTGGACAGGGAAACCTATGTCTCACCAAAAAACGAGATCGAAGCCATGCTATGTAGTATCTGGGAAGATGTCCTGGGCCTACCACAAGTGGGTACCACGGATGATTTCTTCCGTATAGGTGGAGACTCCATATTGAGCATTAAGGTTGCTCAAAAAATGAGCAACATATTAAAATTGCCAATTAGGCCAACCAATATATTCAAATTAAAGACTATCAGAAATATTTTAACCTCGGAAGACATAGATTTAGGACTTATTAAAATATTCAATTCGTCATATAGTGCGGAATTAGATGATTTATTATTAGTTCATCCAGCAATTGGAGGAGCAGAGAGTTATTATAGTATCATAGATAATCTGGAATTTTTGGAAACCTATAATTGTATATGTATAGATAATTTCAATTATCACCAAAGTAGTGTAAATAAAACAATAAATTCACTAAATGCATTAGCTCGTTATTATTGGGAAAAATATGAAGAAAAGTATATTATCCGAGATAACATTACTTTATTAGGCTATTCAGATGGAGGAAAAATAGCATTAGAAATGGCAAGTGTTTTAGAAGGTCAAGGGTTTGAAAATATAACCGTAATATTAATGGATACAAGTAATGAAACAGGAACAACAAATTTAATCGAAAACAATAAAGAATTGGAAACAATTGTTGAAGAACTAGACATTAATATAGCTGAAGCACGTTCTATTCATCGCGCCATGGATAAAATACATTTAGACTCAATAACTCATTTATATAAAACAAATATAATTTTATTTAAAGCAAAAATAAATATATACGTGGAACCTGGAGAGCTAGAGTTTATGCAAGAAGAGGAAGAAGGTTTTTGGAAGTATAATAATATAGATTCAATTGCAGATAAAACGAAAATAAATCTAATCCATTTGGATTGTCATCATGAAAATATATTGCAAAAACACAGTGATACTATTAGGAACTATCTGCTAAAAAATAAAATACATTTAAAATAGGTAAAGACCACTTATTCAATATTCTTAGAAAACATAATATGCTCACAATTAGAAAGAAGTACAGTTCGAAGACAACAAACTTAATACACAAGTTTTACAAGTATAAAAACATAAATGAAGATCTAAAAATAACCAGACCAAACCAAGTTTGGGTAAGCGATATAGCATACATCAGAACCAAAAAAGGCTTTTTTACCTAGAACTCATACAGATATACATAGTCGTATAATAGTTGGATATTACATTAGTAAAGACCTAGAATTCAAGGGTTGCGTGAGGATCTTAATAAAGCCTTGTATAAAGCTAAAAATATTAAACCCGGTTTATGCGTTAGGACTTCGTCAAGATACTTTCAAGTGCAATAAACACTGATGTTTTCTTCATTTTAGCGTAGCATCGCTACGGTTATATTAAAAAACATAGTGAAACGGTAGTGTTTGCAGCAGTTGAAAGATGGAATAGATTTCCTAATGAATAAAACGGGTTAAACAGCTTATTCATCGTTCTGACAGAGGTATACAGTATTGTAGCAATGTGTATGCACAAATTTTAAAGAGAAATAATATTGGTATTAGTATGACAGAAGACATTCAGTAATAATAAAATATTTCTAGTAACTAAAATTACTGCAATAAAATTGCAGGATTTTAACCTTTAACTTTTACAAAAAAATGGAAAAATTTCCTCATTATTTTCAGGAAAACGAAGAAGACAATGAACTTATATGTCTAAAAATTATTGCAAAATACTATGGGCGAAATTTAGATTTAAAAACATTTCAACAAAAAGGCGTAAGTAATAAAAATATCAATTTTATATCAAGCGTTGCTGAAAGTATAGGTTTTAGAACGCTAAAAGCAGAAGTAACAATTGATAAACTCAAAGAATTAAATTTACCGTGTATCCTGCCTTTTGAAGATGATAGGTTAGTTGTTCTTTATGGTATAAAAACAATAGAAAATATTACTAGATACTTTATTTCTGACCCGGTTAGAGGAATAATAACATTTTCCAGTGAAGAATTTTTAAAATCATGGGTTAAATCACCACTAAAAAAAGATGGAAAAGGGGTTGTTTTAGCATTAGAAGTGACTCCGGAATTTAATAAAAATAATAAAGGAGATTCTGAAATCAATGGGATTATAAGGGTTACTACTTATCTGTTTAGATATAAGAAATTAATTGTCCAACTTTTTTTGGGTCTTATAGCTGCTAGTTTATTGCAATTTACGTTACCATTTTTGACGCAATCAATAGTCGACGTAGGTATACAAAATTTTGACTTGAATTTTATTTATATTATTCTTTTTGCGCAAATTTCTTTATTTGCAGGGAGAACTACCATTGAAATTATTAGAGGGTGGATACTTCTTCACATTGGAAAAAGGGTTAATATATCTTTAATATCTGACTTTTTTTTAAAATTAATGAGCCTTCCTATCGCACATTTTGATACTAAAACAGTAGGTGATGTTTTTCAACGATTGGAAGATCACGAAAAGCTTGATAATTTAATTACGGCCTCAAGTCTAAATATGATTTTCTCCGTTTTTAATCTGCTAGTTTTTGGAATAGTATTGGCTTACTATAATTTAAGTATTTTCTCAGTATTTCTTTTTGGGAGCGGATTATATTTTGTTTGGATTCTAATTTTTTTAAAAAGGAGAGAGGTTTTAAATCACAGAGGATTTGAAGTTTATAGTAAAGAGACAACTAAAATAGTAGAATTGACTAATGGAATGCAGTCAATCAAGTTGCATAATGTAGAAAAACAAAAAAGGTGGGAATGGGAATATATCAAAGCTCAAATGTTTGACATATCGGTTGAAGATTTAAAACTTTCTCAGTATCAAGATATGGGAGCTAGCGGTATAAATGAATTAAAAAATATAGTAATTACGTTTTTAGCAGCCAAATTAGTCATAAGTGGCAGTATTAGTTTGGGTACTATGCTTTCTATTACATACATCGTAGGACAACTTAATACTCCCATGGCAGGACTAGTAGAATTTATTAGGGATCTGCAAGACGCTAAGATTTCTTTGGGAAGGATAAATGAAATTTATAAGGAAAAGAGCGAAAATACAAAGGTATTACCGCAATGTGGTTCTGAAAAACTATGGGCTTCGATCTTAGTTGAAAATGTTTCGTTCAAATATTCTGGCAATGAAAAAAAAACATTGGATCAATTATGTTTTGAAATACCTCTAAATAAAACCACTGCCATTGTTGGAGAAAGCGGTAGCGGGAAAACCACTTTAATGAAATTGCTGTTAAAATTTTATGAACCTTCGGAAGGTAAAATTGCGGTTGGAAAAAATGCTTTGTCCAGAATATCCCAAAATGATTGGCGCAATACAATTGGAACCGTAATGCAAGAAGGATTTATATTTAATGACACCATAGCGAATAACGTAGCACTTGGAGCGGATAAAATAGATATTGAGAATTTAAAGAAGTCATTATATATTGCTGATATAGATTCTTTTGTTGAATCGCTTCCCGATAGTTATAATACTCAAATAGGAGAAGAAGGTTTGTCCTTAAGCACAGGTCAAACGCAACGCATATTGATTGCAAGAGCTGTATATAAAAATCCTCAATTCTTGTTTTTTGATGAAGCAACAAGCGCTTTAGATACTAGAACAGAAAAAAATATAACAGAAAGATTACAAACATTTGTTGAAGATAAGACGATGCTTGTTATTGCCCATCGTTTAAATACGGTAAAAAATGCAGATCAAATTTTAGTTTTAGGTAATGGCAGGATTCTCGAGTCTGGAAATCATGAAACCTTAGCCAATAAAAAAGGGTTCTACTACGAATTAGTCAAAAATCAACTGGAATTAGGAAATTGATATGGAAAATAATTTTAAGTTCAGAAGTAAAGTTATACAGGATTTATTGTCTAAACCTCCCGCAGGTTTGGTTAGGAAAGGCAGCCAGTCTATATTACTTACAATTGCATTGCTAGGATTTCTACTATATCAAATAAAGTATCCAGATGTTATTAAATGTGAAGCGCTATTGACGACTAAAATACAACCTGAGAAAATATATTCTTTGTTTAGTGGTAGCATTGATAGTATTCTAGTTAATGATTTACAGCATGTAACTAAGGGTTCACCCTTATTGGTAATAGAAAATTCTGCTAGTTATACAGATATTTCCTTCTTAAGTAATACTATAAATACAATTGATAAAGATTCGGATTTACTCAATTTTCCAATCAATGAAATAAGAAAATTAAAATTAGGTACTATTACTTCATCTTATTTGCAATTTGAAGATAAGTATTTAGAATATTTGTATCGTAAAAATTTTGATTTAGTTGAACTACAAGAAAAGTCAAATAAGATATCAGTAAGAGAGCTTAGAAAAATATTAAAGAATGTAGTCGCGCAAAGCAACGTTTCGGAAAATGAATTGGTATTGCTGGAGAAAAGTCTAAATCGGCAAAAAAAATTATTGCTTAAAGGGGTTATTTCTCAGCAAACATTTGAACGTAATGAGTTAGAGTTCCTTAATAAAAGAAAAGAGCATATATCAATTCTTGTTAGAATATCAGAGATAAAAGATCAATTAGGTAATTCTAACAGAAATAGTGGGAACTTTATTTTGAAAGAAAACTTAGAAGATGAAAAACGATATAACCAAGTGCTACAAGCTCTTAATGATTTAAAAGCAAGCATAGAAGATTGGGAGATCAAATACCTGATTAAAGCTAATATTACAGGAATCTTAACATTTGCGAGTCCTTTGAGTAGCTATCAATTATTAAAACCCGATGATTTAATTTTCACTATTTTACCAAATTATGAAAATAACGATTATGCTATTCAATTAAATGCTCCCATATATAATTCAGGAAAATTAGAGTTAGGGCAAGATGTGCATCTAAAATTGTTTTCTTATCCAGATAAAGAATTTGGATTTATCAATGCTAAAGTCTCTAAAATATCATTATTGCCTGATGAAAACAAAACGTATTTCGTAGAAGCCAATTTATCGAATGGTTTAGCAACTTCTTTCAAAAAAAAAATTGATTATAGAGGGGAAATGCTCGGATCTGCGGAAATTATAACAAAAAAGCTGAGTCTTTTAGAACGCTTAATTAATGTAATTAATCAAAGTAATTGAGTGTTCTGTTACTAGCTGAATACTTTGATTACTACAACAAGGAAAGAAGACACGAATCAATCGATTATGAAAGACCAATGGATATATTTAAAAAAGCTGCTTAATGTCTGTTTATTAATTGTTTAGTTAATTAGTTCGTATAAATCTTTCATGCGGCGTATCTGGCGTGCTTATGGTTGAAATATTTTTTTATCTGAGGTTTATCAGCTTTCCTTTTATTCATAAAATCTTTGATGTTATTTTTGAGTTGTTCTTTGTTGAAGGCTCTTTTCTTTCCAATGATGTTTGTTTTCAAATCTTGATTTACATATTCTTGAGGATTGAGTTCTGGAGAATAAGGGGGAATGAAGAATACTTCTATTTTACTCTTATTTTCATCTAGCCATTGGTTTAGTTTTTTGGTTTTGTGAGCGGGGTGGTTATCAGTAATAAAGAATATTTTTTTCTTACTATACTTTATCATTTGTTGTAAAAATGTTTTAAAAACCTCACTATTAAAACCCGCTTCCATCAACATGAACTGTAAATGTCCTTTATTACTTATAGCAGAAATCATATTGACAGTGAAACGCTTCCCTGTTGCCTTAATGATAGGTGTCTTCCCTTTGGGGGCGTAACTCCTTCCTGCTTGGTGATTACTTCTACAACCTGTTTCATCACCAAAATATATAGTTGCTTTTTCTTTACTAGCTCTTTGCTTTATAGTAGGATATTCTTCTTCTAACCATTGCTGAACCTGTGCTGGTTTTTGTTCGAAAGCTTTTTTAATAGGCTTCTGTGGAGTAAAACCCCAGTCCTTTAGATAGCGACCTACTTGCCATCGGGAAAGTTCTACACCATACCTTCTAGAAATCAATTGCTGGACTGCCTCTCGTGTCCATAAACCAAAAGGAAGCTTGAGTTGATCAGGCATTTTTTCCTTTATCAATTCTCGAATTGCATAAGCCTGGTCTTTCTTAAGTTTCTTGCCTTGTTTTACACCTCGCTTTTTATTCCTCAATGATTGTTTTCCTCCTACTTTATAACTAGCCCATATCTTATTGACAGCTCGTTCCGTGATATCAAATACAACACTAGCTTGCTTCTGAGTACCTCGCTTATTTCGTAAATAATCTGCTACCCTAAACCGTATCTCTTCTTGAGCCTGTTGATTCTTCCTCTTTTTTACCTTGATTTTCATAGCATTAAGATAAAAAACATAAATCAAAATAAGAACTAAATTATGCTCTTATTAATAAATTTGTCCGAAAAGCGGTAGGAATTCCAGGGAATCTATAGTATAGATTTTACTTATAATTAGGTTATTTAAATATATGATAAGTTTAATGATTAGCGTATTGATTTTAGTAATTTTAATAATCAGCAATTTATAAATCAACTGAAAATAGATAACAATGAATAATCATAATGGAGGGTATATAAGCAATTGCCCATATTTTGGAAGAGCTCAGAAACAAAGTGCAGGTAGTGGTAGATCTAATCGATATTGGTGGTCCAACCAGTTGAAGTTAAATATATTGAGACAGAACACAGTAGTGTCGAACCCTATGGGATCATCTTTTAATTATGCAAAAGAGTTTAAGAATCTAGATTTAGGAGCTATAAAAAAATACATTTAAAAAATACATTTAAAAAATATTGTAAAATTACCCTGATTATGTATGATATAATTATCTTAGAGAAAGAACCTCTACTTTTGGATTGCTATACAAGATTAATACTACAAATTTATCCTTCTTCCAAGATTTACAAGTACACGGAGCCTAAACGTTTTTTATCTAATCTAGAATCCCGTCTAAATTTAGGAAAAAGTTTGTCTACGGTCATAATGTATACTTATTCATTGTGTCTTGAAAAAGAAGAAGACCTAAATGAGGTAAAACTAATAAAGAGGATAAATTGTATTGCTAGAGCTATAAACGCAAATGTTTGTGTCTTGATGAATTTCTTTAGTGATTACCATATTCAATCCGTTTTTGACGTACTAACTCCAAACTTATTTATTGTTAAAAATGATATTAAAGATGAAAATTTTTTATTGGATTGTTTTTCTAGATTAAAAAGAGGTTCTGTTTTTTATTCCAACACAATTGAAAGATTTCTTCGTAGAAAAGCCCTGGATCAATTATTTTTAGAGCAAAAGGATAGAAAGATTTTGCTTCTCCTACAACAGAATTATACGATTAGAGAGATTGCTTTGGAACTCGCCATGTCAAAATCATCAATTGAAAAAAGAAAATCAAAAATGATAGCAGTACTTGGATTGAAGAAAAATAACAATTCTGAATTATTAAGGGTAGCACATTCCGAGAAGATTATTTGATGTTCATTCCCCAATGTTTGAAGTCTTCCTATACTTCCGTCCGAAAATAGGACAGTAAGTTAAGTTGGATTTTCACCCTTAAATTCATTGTCAAATGAAAGGAAGAAAGTATACACATCAGAATTCAAGTTCAAGGTGATTCTAGAAGCCTTGGACGAGCTTATAAGTATGCTAGAACTTGAACTTCACCCTACCTAAATAACCACATGGAAAAGGCAGTTTCTCAAGAATGGCAAGCGGTTTTTGACCGTCCCGTGAAAGAGGCCAGCAACGAGGCCCAGAAAAGGTGGAGTGGATGCTGAAGACCATCGCCCAGCAAAAGATGGAAATCGATTTTTTAAAGAAAGCTTTGTCATTAAAGAAGGTTACAAAGAGAGACGGCGGTACACTGACAATAATTTGAAAATGAGAATTGTACGGCAATTCGAACTGTTGCAGATTCACCGCAACGGGCTCTATTACGTTCCCAAGGGCAAGACGGAACTGAATCTTGAGCAGCCTATTCAAAATTACCAGCTTTTCTATAGGCTAAGTTGGATCTGTAAATTAAACTCTGTCCTTTGTTTCAATTCCTTTTGGGGCTAGCCCCAAAAGGAATTGGCGTTTACGACCAGTTGTATCCTCTTCCCAAATTTAGTATAAAGTTGTTGAACGGTAAGACTCCAATTGTGCAATGGGCTTGTCCGCTTTTCCTCTATGTTTCTTGTGGCCAAGAATACCAGTTTCAACAAGGCCATTTCATCGAAGTGAGCGTCTGACTTCCTCCCATACATCATACCCGAATGTTAAAATTGATTTATAACCTGAGTTCGATTATTAAAACAGACAGATTTGGTTTGTATTTTGAGTTTGAAATCTGATTTGAAGTTTTTTAGGCAGGAAACTATATGCAATTAATCCTGATATGATATTGCTAATAAAATTACCAAAACTTCTATGTCTTGAATGTTCTACTAGACAGATGTTTTTAAGCTCATCATTAACCGTTTCAATCACAGATCGTTTTCTCAAAAAGATCTTATCGTAGACAGTCATTAAACAGTTTTTCATATTGTTTTTAATATGTGTGATCATCTGTATTCCATCTATAAAGAGTAGTTTAGCCAAATCCTTTCCTATATAGCCTTTATCTGCGAATAGTTTTCCGAATATTTTGTCTAAAAATCGTTCTTGTTTTAATGGAGTTCTATCATCTTCACTGGCTTGTGTTATGGTAAAAGTTAATATCTCGCCTTTGTCATTTATAATAATATGAAGCTTAAATCCGTAAAACCATCCCATCGTAGATTTACCTGTATTTGCAATTCCTTTAAACACCTTATTTCGTTTGATTCGTTTGTTTTTACAAAGCCTGATAGGTGTAGAATCTACAAAAGAAATCCCAGTACATTGACCTAAACAACAACTTTTTAAAAATAATGCCATAGGCATTAAGTTAGCTTGCATAAGTTCTGTAAATCTATTGTAAGAAACTGTTTGAGGAAATTCTTCTTGCATATGCTGCTGAACATAATAAATATAGAAGTGTTTAAAGGTTCTAAAAACCACTTAAATGAAATAATACTGTAATAGTCATAATTTCACTCTTAGACATCTTTGGTGGGCGTTTTAGAGGATTACCTAAAAGTGATTTATCAACTATTTGGTCATATTCTTTGCAAAATTCATCAATAACACAAAATATTTCGGTAATTTTAGAGTAGAATATTATAGATAGATTTTTAGATTAATAAATTAAAATTCAGCACTTTAATTTACTAAAAATCTATCTTTTTTGCTATAAAAAACCTATTAAATATTAATCGAACTCAGGTTTATAGATATTTAGTTATTATTTTTTCGTTTTTTTAGAGGTCAATAGCTAACTGCATATAATTTGTTTTTGATATACTTTTTCTTTGCTGACCATTTTAGTTATA
>CANLRN010000107.1 GCA_947493495.1 uncultured Aquimarina sp. | reverse complement strand
TCAAACATATAAAGTACGAGTTTCGGAATCATTAGACGGTGGAGATGCTCCTAACAATATTTATTTAGGAAAAAACTGGAAAGCTTGCACTCCTCATATTGACAAAGAAGGAAAATGGATTCTTTATGGATATATGGAAGATGGTTTTTTAAGGCTAAATCTTTGTGGAATAAGTAGAAGTTTTAATTACCCAGTAGTGAATCCTTCTCCACCTCCTTTTCCCAAATCAAATGGAAAACCTAAAAGCGAAATAGAACGTAAAAATGACTCTGAAAAACGAAGATCAAAAGATATCCAAAAAGGATTAACTGAATTAAATGCGGAAATAGATGTTTTGCGTAAGGTAAGAGATAAAAAAAAGTAGCCAGCTGGTAACATATGAAATCAGAGCAATATTTGGTTCGAATCGAAAGGTCATTTCCTTTTTGCAATGGCGCTAGATTTTTATAAATTAAACAAGAAATAAAAATGCGCAGATAAATCGATTGGTTCAGGAATACTTGCCTTGCTCCGATTCATATATTTAGCGTTATAAGCAATTTCTCAAAATATTGTGGTAACATTTTTATAAAATTAGACACTTACTAATATACAACTAGAATAAAACGAAAAATGGAAATAAAAAAAACGATTTTAGTAATTACAATACTTTTAATTCAAGTCAAAATTAATGCACAAGAATTTACCTCTTTATTAGCAACAGGTTCTAATAAAAAAATTGAATGGAAAACTTCGAATTGGGATAACGGATTTGGTCATAAAATATATAGTCTTGACCCTGGAGGAAAAACCTTATTGAATATTGCTCGTCGACATAACAACTCGAATTGGACTGATCTAATGACATTCACATCTGATGGGAAAATCGGTATAGGAACTTCTTCTCCTGAATTTAATTTCCATATAAAATCAACTCTTTTAGGAGAAACAGTGAATAGCAAATCAATTCTTGTAAACTTAGAGTCTAGTGTTGTAAGTAATAATTCTAAATTCCAAATATTAAACAAAAGAAACAGTAGCGGTCCTAACTGGCTGAATACATCATTAAGATTGCAAAGAGTGGTTGATGCGACCGAGATGGCATTCATAGACTTTGGAATTGAAGGTAAAAATGGAAACTATGGATTAGCTTTTGGAACAAGAAATGGTTTTAATGGAACTCAGCAAACAAGAATGGTCATAGAAAGTGATGGAAAAGTTGGAATTGGAACATCTAGTCCAGATATGAAACTAACAGTCAATGGAAATATTCACGCAAAAGAAGTTAAAATAGATCTTAATATTCCTGCTCCCGACTATGTATTTAAAAAAGATTATAACTTAAGAAGTATAGAAGAAGTAGAAGAATTCATAAAAGAAAATAGTCATTTGCCTGAAATCTCATCTGCAAAAGAATTTGAAGAAAATGGAGTAATGCAAGCAGAAATGGATATGAATCTTCTGAAAAAAATTGAGGAACTGACACTTTATACAATTCAACAAGAAAAGAAAATTAATAAACAGGCAAACGAGATAAAAGAATTAAAAAATATTAATAACAAACTACTTGAATTACAATCAAGACTTGAAAAGCTAGAATCTAAAAAGTAAAAAAGCTTATAACAATATATAACAAAACATAGCTGTTCTTTGAGACAGCGACGTTTGTTATACTAACGTTATGTTTAATTCCCCACATAAAGAAAATCTATTAATTTCTTTTGCTAACGTCAACAAAAAAAGAATGAAAATTGAGTGATTTTTTAAGGAATTTGAATACATTTTAAACAACTGAATATCAGCATAATAAATTGACGTTAGTCAGAATTCCCCACATAAAGAAAATCTATTAATTTCTTTTGCTAACGTCAACAAAAAAAGAATGAAAATTGAGTGATTTTTTAAGGAATTTGAATACATTTTAAACAACTGAATATCAGCATAATAAATTGACGTTAGTCAGAATAAAATACAAATGAAGGAAATTCTTAAAATAAAAACTTTAATCTTATTATTTTTATTATTGATCTCTAAGAGTTACGGACAAGAATATTTTGAAGGTCAAATTGAATATAAAATTGAATATGAACTTTTAAACCCTAATATCTCTAAAGATTACTTGTATACTGAACTTGGAAACTCATTTACCGCATATGTTCAAGAGGATAGATATGCCATGATTTATCACGGGAAAGGGCAACTTGGGTGGATGAAAATAATTGTTCGATTAGATCAAGGATATTCATATACCGAATATGAAAAAAAAGATACTATTTCCAAAACAAAATTTGGACTTGAAAAAAACAAATTACTTGAATTTAACCGTAACTCTGACAATAAAAAAGAGGTTTTAGGGGAATTGTGTGAGTCAATTACAATCGAATATAAGCCATCTGACCCAAAATCTTTTTTTCAAACTTATAAAGGAAAATATTATTTCAATCCAAAATATAAGCTAAACTCAGACCTGTATAAGAACTATACGGATGGGTTTTGGAATTTATTTGTAAAAGAATCTAAATCAATAAGTATACGGAATGAAACAGAGTTTTATCCGTTATTCAAAGCTAATCAAGAAGCTGTATCAATTGACAAAAAGAAAATACCTACAAAAATATTTGAACCAAATAACCAAAAAGTAATATTTGAAAGAAAATGACAGTTGCTAACATTATATATAAAATCAGAGCAAAAATTTAGAGCTAGATCGAAAGGTCATTTTCTTTTTTGCGGTGGTGCTAGATTTTTATACATTGAACAAGAAATAAAAATGCGCAGATAGATCAATTGGTTCTGGCTTTTTTGCCTTGCTCCGATTCGTATATTTGGCATTGCACATCATTAAAAAGCATATGCAAAAATCAATTGCTATTATAGTCTTATTACTATTTATTACTAGTTGTCAAAATCAACAAAAAAAGGAATCTATAGAAACCATACTTTCGACTAAACAAATCAACGCAGTTCTAAAGGAAGAGGCAAAATTGGAAATCGACTCTATTGGTATTTTATTATACGATAAGTTTTTCGAAATTGATGCTGTAGGTCCTTATCAAGTTTTATCAGGTATGCTAGGGACAAAAGTATTTTATGTAGCTCCTGAAAAAGGTATTGTAACAGGAAGTTCAGGGATGCAATTTAAAGTTGAGCATTCAATTGATGAAATAAATCAACTTGATATATTATTAATACCAGGTGGTACAGTAGGAACAATAAGAGCTGGGAATAACGAAGAAATAATCAATTGGATTAAAAAAATTGATAAAAAAAGCACTTTCACAACTAGTGTATGCACGGGGAGTTGGATACTTGGAAAAACTGGACTTCTTAACAACAAAAGGGCAACTACTAATTGGTATCGAGCTAAAGAGAAATTGGAGGAATACAATGTGACTTTTGTAAATGAAAGATGGGTTAAAGATGGAAAATATTGGACTTCTGCGGGAGTTTCGGCAGGAATTGATATGAGTCTAGCACTAGTCGCCGAGATTAAAGGCGAAACCTATGCAAAATTATTGATGCTTAATTTAGAGTACGATCCTAAACCTCCATTTAAAGGTGGTTCTGTTCAGAATACGGATAAAGGACTTGTAAATTATATGACTGAAATGTATGATGGAATAATGAAACCTAATTCCGTCAATAAATAACGATGTACAACACTAGGTGAATAAAGCATAGCTATTAAGAGCTTAATCTAAAAGGATTGTACTTATTTACAAAGACCGCCAAATTTTTAAATTTGGCTTTTAGAACATAAAAATTAAAAACAAAACATAAAAATTCGGCTCTGCGTTAATCCGAAAAATTAGTATCTTTTTACACGATACGTTTCATACACAAGACCGTTGTAACAATCAATCTTCTTGCAAAACGGTAATCTCTACAATCTCAATTTTAGTATTAGATGTTTCTATTACATTAATCTTTAAAGAATCGATAGCTACTACATCTCCTTGTTCGGGTATTTCTTGAGTATGATTTACAATCATCCCGCCTAGCGTCTCGTAATGCTCACTTTCTGGGAGGTTTAATTTATAGGTTTCATTAATATAATCTACCTCTATCCTAGCCGAAAAACGATAATGACCATCGGTTATTTTTTCTTCTATAAGATCTATAGAATCGTGTTCATCTTCAATTTCACCAAAAAGTTCTTCGACAATATCTTCTACAGTAATAATTCCACTAGTACCTCCATATTCATCAATAACCACTGCTACACTTTTATGCTTTTTTGTCAATAAATTTAAAACGTCTTTTACATACATGGTTTCTGGCACAAAAACTACTGGTAATAAAATTGATCGTATTGTTTTTGGTTTTTTAAACAATTCGAAAGAGTGTATATATCCAATAATATCGTCAATAGTACCATTGTACACCAATACTTTAGATAATCCAGTATCTATAAAAAGTTGACCTGCCTCCTCTATGGTTTGTGATTTTTCTATGGCAATAATTTCTGTACGAGGAATCATTACTTCTCGAGATTTGACATCTGAAAAATCCAAGGCGTTTTGAAAAATCTGAATCTCACTATCTACCTCATCATCTTCTTCTACAGCTTCCATCTGCTCAGTGATATAATCACCTAATTCTGTTTTACTAAAAGCCAATTGTACTTCGTCTCCTTCGGTTTTAAAAAATATCTTTAGTACAAAATCAGATATCCATATAACAAAAGAGGAAATTATAGAAAATAAAATGTAAAATAAATAGGCTGGAATCGAAAAAAACTTAAGTAATGAATTCGCATATATCTGAAAAAAAACCTTGGGTAAGAATTCGGCAGTAATTAGTATTACTAAGGTAGAAATTATCGTTTTAGTCAATAGCGTAAGATCTACTAGCATATATTCTAAAAACCAATAATTTGATGGTAAGATACTAGCGAACCAATACATTAACAATTCTCCCATATAAAACCCATAAACAACTAAGGCAATGTTATTACCTACAAGCATAGTAGCTATAAACTTAGATGGTTTTTTTGTTAATCTAGCTAAAATAGTAGCAAGAAAACCTTCTTGTTTCTTTTCTATTTCTATATGAATTTTATTAGATGACACATAGGCTATCTCCATGCCTGAGAAAAAGGCAGAAAGTATAACAGAAAGTACAATAATGGCTATTTCAAACTCCATTAATGATTCTTGTTTTTTGTATCAAATCGTTTCCTGAAATTTCTTTTAAAGAAATACATAAATAATGCTACTGCTGCAAAACAAAGATAAAGAATACTTTTACTATCTGCTGTTCCCCATTCTACATATGCCTGATATGCAAAAAAACACATGACTGCGAGGTATGCGTACTCAAAAAACTTAAAAATCTTCATCTAATATTTCTATATTATTATCTAGTTTATGAACTAGTCTTATGACAATGTATTCACTCTTTTGGGCAAGTATGATAGAGATTATGGGACTGATATTTTATTCATCAATAAGCATGACCCCATCATTTATGCGAGAATTCAATATAGTAAAATCTTGATTAGCATCAAAACCATCTGCTTCATTCACTGTACCATCAGGCAAGAAACTTTTGTAGGGTTGATCTGTAAAAATCCAACTTATATTTTGATCCCAATATAATTGTTCTGCAATAAGATGTGTGCTATCGGCAGTCATAATATCGACATTGCCTCTCATATCGATCAAGTTCGTTTGCTTATACCATATGGCATAATCCGCTTTGATAACACTAATTTTTCCTTCTTTATCAATCACATCTAATACTATCCCATCTGGAAATTCATGGAATGCAAAGTTTTTGTTAGTATGATCTAATGCTTTTGGAGTCTTTAGAATCGCCTTGAGTCTACCTGAATCTGTATATTTTAGATTTACATTAAATGCCTCTGCCATAGGTGCATCTTCAGAAATGTTAAAATTAGTAGTAGTACTTTTTGGTTGGCATGAAAAAAACAATGTCACAGTACATACTGTGACAAAGTTTACTATCATATATAGATTCTTTTTTAGCATTATAGCTTTGGAACTTTTACTGTTTCGCCGATCCAACACCCTATTTTTACTGATGTCACTCCGGGGTTGTTAAATACATCCGTTTTTGATGGCGCTTTTGCTTTATAGTTAGCAGCTGTTGCAGTAGCTGTTTTCTTAAGACTAGGATCAATTTTTCCTGCTTTACGAGCATATCTTTCTGCTAACCAGTATACGGCTCTCTTACTAAATACATCCGTACCACAACTGTTTGCACTTTTTGCAATCATCGCTGCTATTTTAAGATTACAAGCTCCCATAGAAGGCTTGTTTGCCAATGCTTTTTTATAATAAGATCTTGCTTTACCTAAACTCCCTTTCTTTCTCATTACTTCGGCTATTCTATAGTATACCTTGGCCTTATCGCTAGCTTTGGTTTCTAACTGTGCAGACTGATTAAAGTACTCTAATCCTTTTGATGTTTTTTTGTCTTTTAGTGCTAATAACCCTAAATAGTACGCCGATTTTGCAGAAGGTTCTGCTTTGTGTAATGCTTCTACTAATTTAAAGAATAAAGGATCTGATGTACATTCTTTTGCAGACATTCTACCTGCAGCACTTTTTAACCAATTAACATCTGTTTTTTTATCCGAAAATTGACCGTTATATAATGGTATTAAGTTCTTACAATCTGCTAATTCTCCTAATTTTTGATTAACCCCACTTTTAACTTTACTGTAATTATTTAAGATTTTACCGTAGGTGGATAATCTTCTTTTTTCTTTGCTAGTCAGAGCAGTTCCTGATTCTTCTTTTTCGGTAAGCTCTGAAACAGTTTTTGCCTTACTACTTTCTTCACTTTCTATTTTTTCGATAACACCGTCGTATAAATCAAAAACGTCTTGTAATTCCTTTTTACCTCCTGCTTGTAAATCAACTAATAATGAGAAATAGGTATAAATCCCTTTTGGATTATCAAAGTTCTTTTTATCTTCATTCCAAGCTTTACTAAATTCTGCGAATTGAGTTTCCTTGGTTCCTATTTTATTATCATACATAATTTGACCTATGTCTGAGTGCATGTTCCCAACTTTAGTTTTTGCAGGGAAGTACTGTAATCTTTCTTTCCATAATGCTATTCGTTCATTTGCAATAGCAATCTTATCTCCTCCAGTTGCTTTTTTATATTTAGCCTCTAATAGTTTTTTTCCGAATTGAAATGTTGCAACACTATGTGTAGGGCATTCTTTTCTTATTTTCCATAAAGGAGCTTCTGCTGCTTCATAATTTTTTACTTTAGCATGCTCATAAGCAATAGATGCCGTTGTTGCACAATCTGTTGCTTGAGCACTAACATTAGTAGCGCTTATAACTAATCCTGCTGCTATAGTAAATAAAATTTTAGTATTCATAGCTGTATAATTCTAGTTAATTAAATTTCACTTTTCTAAACCATTTATCATTTAGTGACAAACTTAATGATAAATTAAAAAACTCTTCCTTAACCAAGCCCGCATTTGTTGTTCCTCGTGTTCCGAACTCAAAACCAACATTGGCATTAGAGAATAAGTTCCCTACTGGTAGTCCTATACCAAAAGATATGCCAAACTCATCAATTGCTTGGCCATTTATATTCAATCCTGTCTCCTCGTATCGTATTCCTGCTCTATATGTAACTCTACTGAGATAACTGGTTAATGATCTATAGTTAGGTATATAGAAGCCTCCTACCCTATATTTGGATGCTTTTTTATACACCACATCATCAATTGCCGATGATCGGTTATTAAAATTGTCTGAATCAAGAAATGTATATTCTGTTCCTACAAACCATTTCTTTGGTTGTCCAATACCTGCTCCAAACTTTAACTCAGCTGGCAGTTCTACATCCCTATCTTCTACTGTAACTTCTTGGTTTTCAATCACCGTTTCTGTTCCATTGGTTGCAATTCTAATCGTGGCCAACTCTAATGTATTCCTTGACTTTAAATCAAATGAAGGCGTAGATACAACTGATGTTGTTAGCTCTAATTTATCTGTGATCATTGTTCTATAGGTCGCCCCAAAAGATAAACTAACTCCTGATAAATCAGATCGACTAATCTCTCTTGTATCAAACTCTACTGCTGGTCTTCTCAGAATAGCTTTATTTTCAATATTTCCAAAGTTATAATTAAAATCTAAACCAACATTTAAATTCTCGTTAACTTTAAAACCTGCCGAGACAAATACCTTATTCACCCCTCCTGAACCAGAAAATAGTCTTTGTGAGCCATCATCATCAAATCGAATAGTTTGATACCCTACAGAATTTAGAGGTATTACTCCTAATCCAAATCCAAATTTCCCTGCCGGAATTCCAATTGCTAGATAATCTAATGAGGCATTGTCTTTATATGAGTCATCTCCTGCCGCATTATCAAGATTTAATCCATTGTAATTGGCTCCTACTGTATATGTAGTTAATTGTAATTCTCCATAGGTTGAAGGATTCTGAAGATTTATATGAATACTATCCGAAAGTATACTCAATCCCCCCATCGATCTATTCTCTACTGTTCCTTTAAACTTCTGTAATCCTATTCCATAAAATGAATACGGAGAAGAAGTTCCTTCTTGAGCATATGATATGGTGGTAATCACTACCAGAATGAGCACTAAAATCTTCTTTGTCATTGAGTATTATTAAAAGCTAAAATGTAATTTAGTCCCTCTAACAAAAAATTAGAGGTGGCAAATATGCTATTTTTTAATCTTTTAGACAAAAAATGTGCATCTCCACCAGTTAAAATAACTGTTAAATCAGGATATGTGTTGCAATATTCTGTAATTACTCCATCTATTTCGTATATAATTCCTAATACTACACCTGCATGTATCGCTTCATTAGTACTATTTCCTAGGTGATTTTCTGGATATTGTGCTTCTAATAACGGGAGTTTAGAAGTATAATTATGTAATGCCTTATATCTCAATTGTACTCCTGGCGATATTGCACCACCATAATATTCTTCTTTCTTATTCTTAAAATCATATGTAATACAAGTCCCTGCATCTATAATCAAAGCATTCTTATTCCGGAAATTAAAAACTGCAGCAGCTACCAAAGCTAGTCTGTCTACCCCTAATGTTTTTGGGGTTGTATATAAATTCCTGAACGGCATTTTTAAATTATGACTTAAAATTATAGTACTAAATGTATCCTGTAGAAAACGAATTGCTTGTTGATCTGCATTAGAAACAGAAGAGACTATGGCATGGGTAATAAGAGGGTATGTATTGCTAATTTTTTTAATAAATGAACTAAGGTTTTCTGTGCGTACTATTTCTTTAAAAACTAGATTTTCTATATCAAAGACACCTATTTTTACAGAAGTATTCCCTACATCAATTACAAGATTCATATGCTTCTTACTAGTTGTGCAAAAGTACAAAACGATTTTTTTAATTTTTTCTTTTGAGTATTAAAAAAAGGATTCTATATTTGCACCCGCCTACGCGCCGATAGCTTCGGTAAGTAGGTCCGCTTATAGCGAGGTGCCTTAGCTCAGTTGGTAGAGCAAAGGACTGAAAATCCTTGTGTCCCTGGTTCGATTCCTGGAGGCACCACCTTAAAAATCAAACCCTTGTAAATCAATATTTTACAAGGGTTTTGTGTTTTTCGAAAATTATATAATCAATTAAAAAACAGGTATTTACGAGTTCGATAAATTTTATTTTTCTAACTAATTAGAAAGAGTTTTTTAACATTCTTCCTATTGAATTATTTTACAATTGCAAATTGCAAACTGTGACGGCACGAGCGAGACGCTCGCGCTAGCCTAATCTGATACGCTAGGACTAGCGGGGTCTTTTTCTTTAAAATGCTTAACAATTTTTCCATTATCTTTTATTTCCCATCGTTCATTACGAATTCTGTTTCCTTGATTTTCTCCATAGTAAAAATCACTAGTGTAGATATTATACTCTTCATTTATATACGAAACTCGATAATTTCCTCCCAAACTATGACTACCCTCAAATCTATTAATGGTAAGCTTGTCAATAATTTTATTATTGATAATAGTCAATATATCTCCGTATGAAATGTTCCAGGGAAATTCTTTATTCGGATTTATATTATCTTTAGAAAACCAAATAGTAATTACTTTTATAGAATCATTTTTATTCGACAATCTAGACAGACCATAATGGTTAATTTTGTTTTCATCTAATACTCTCAATCGATAATCTTCTTCGGAAGAAAGAAAAAAACTCAGGTCAAAAGAATTAGTTTGCTGATATCTATATTTTTCTGGGGTATATCCGTCATAAAACCCAAGGATATTATTAATAATGGTTTCATCCTTTGTGACTTTTCTTTTGGAATTATAGGGGCTACCAAAATCCCATTGTTTCGGAAAAACATAACTTTGTAAGATCTCATTCCCAATAGGTAAATCAAATATTCTAAGAGAATCTATGAAAGAAAAATCTTTATTTTCCTTTTGAAAGGATAAAGTTTCATTCTCCATTTTCACAATATTCTCGGTCTTTGTAACATTTTTATCCGCAGTATTGACCGTTTTTGGATATTCTTTTTTACATCCAATTAACAAAATAGAGCATAAAGAAAAGACAATAATATATTTCATAATTTTCTATTAATTCAAATCAAACACTCTGGCATTGTTAAAATCTCCAGAATGTAAATGATCATTATGACCACTACTATATGCGGTATTGGTTAATTGAGGGTACCAACTTATATTACCTCTTAAAATATTGGTAAAATAATGATCTCTAAATGCGTCTACCTTAAGTTGTTCATTAGCTAGAGTCGATAAGTATGCTGTGTCAACACTATCTCCATTAGGGTGCGTAACACTTGGATAGCTCGTAGCATCTCCAAAACACAAACTATTCTTTACTTTATTTCTTGAAAAAAGCCATTCTTATCTACCATAAATTCTTTATATCCTCTCACAGAAATCTCTCCTTCAATATTAGAATAAATTGCAGAAGTAATTTTTGCATCTTTATCAATATAGAAAAACCTAGAATCCATGCTATGTGTTCTTACAGCATGATAATAGATATTTAAAATATCAGCAATTTTTTCGTCTTTGAAAGAAAGCAAGTATATATTTTCTATCATTTTATCATTATCATAGGTTCTAAAATACTTAGATTTTAAAAAGAAAATTTTGATTTTAGATTTTGTACTAAAGTAAAGATCAGATTGTTCGAAGATCTTTAATTTATGTTTATTTGAATAATAATCGTGGTAAAGAGCTCTGTTCAAAGAATCTTTAGTTTCTCTAATAAATTCCATTAAAGATTCTGTATTCCCTACATTACAATCCTTAAAATCCAATTTATCTATACTTTTATTGGTATTCACAAGTATTTCCCCGTAAACATCGGAAATAGTATCAATAGCTGATTTTATTTCTTTAACGTTTGGATCTCCTAAAGGAAGAATATTAGCTTCTTTACTCATATGTCTTCGAATAATAAAATCTACGCTATTTTTAGAAGTCTTTACGCTGTCCTTTTTAGGTAAAGTTGGAGCCTCTAAACTATCTATTGGTGTTTTCTTTTCTACTCCAGAAGTATTACTTTTTTCTTTGCAAGAATTAAATATAACTAAAAACAATAAAAGCAAATAAGAATGTCTCATTAGTTTACATCTTGTATTTGGTTCATTAAAAAAGTATCACTATGTAAGTGGTTTTCGTCAACTCTACTGCTTTTATTGT
Source organism: uncultured Aquimarina sp. (assembly GCA_947493495.1). Taxonomy (GTDB): domain Bacteria; phylum Bacteroidota; class Bacteroidia; order Flavobacteriales; family Flavobacteriaceae; genus Aquimarina. The sequence goes on along the minus strand of CANLRN010000107.1, from coordinate 140 downwards.
GTTTGCAGGAAATAAAAATTACAAGTATCATTATTATAAATCGATAGATCATGGGAGTCTACTTGTAAGCTTCCCCCAACCAGAACTGTTAGTTAATCTAAAATTTCTATAAAGTTATTGTTTTTAATTCTTCTGGGGCT
>CANLRN010000106.1 GCA_947493495.1 uncultured Aquimarina sp. | reverse complement strand
CACATGAAGCTTTAGAGATGAAAACACCTGCCGATATACACGATTTTTCTAACAGACCTTTTCCTGAAAAAATACCAAATTTTGACTATGATTCTAAGTATAAAATTCTCAAAGTAACTAAGAGTGGAGCGGTGAGATGGAAATCGTATTATTGGGTATATGTATCGGCTGCTTTAAAAGGAAAATATGTCGCTATTGAAGATATTGGTAATGGTATTTGGAAAGTCTTTTATAGAAATGTATTTTTAGGTTTCTTTGATGAAAAACATCTTAGAAATAAACAACAATCAACAAGATTAGAAATTAATTTAGTGTAAACCTTAATCTTTAACTTGTGTAACCATGTCCCTTTACGAACAATGGTGGGAGTAGAGAAGCTGAAAGAGACGAGATTGAACCCTTGTAGAAGTGTCCCTTCGGCTACGCTCAGGACAGGCTTCACAACTTTAGTATTGTTAAAATCGAGGGGTTGACAGCTCTGAGAGACAAAGTTTAGTAAACGGTAATCAGTATGGTTGGCTATTCGGCAATCGGCATATAGAGGGCAGGAGCTTTACCTACTCGACATTTTATACTTCCAATTATCTTGTCAAAAAATAAATTAGAGGAATTATCTAAAAGTACAAAACTCGTTTTCTTTTTAGTGTTTCTTACAAAATAAGTATTCGCTGCTAACCAAGCTCCATTGTGCATAACTACATCCTCATTTATAATTACCCAACCAAACCCATAATTTGATTTTTCTCCATTATTTAGTGTTGGTTTTTTAAAAGCCTCTTTTAAATTATCATTACTAATGAGTTTATTTTCGTACCAGAACTTATCCCATATAAGAAAATCAGTTAAACTACTAAAAACGCCACCATCGCCTGCAACTCCATCTATAAATGTAGGTTTTATTTCTCGAATTTCTCCAGCTAAATCTTCAAAACCATCAGTTTTTCCTTTAAATGTTTTTTCTTCTGAAATTAGATTCCAAACTCTTGTGTTATTCATTTCTAATGGAATGAAAATATTGTCTTTCATAAAGTTCTCAAACGACTGACTTGAAACTACTTCAATAATTCTTGCTAAAATTATGTAGTTTGTATTTGAATACTCGTATTTGTCGTTTGGTTCAAAATTGGCTAAGGGTTTATTCTCTATTATAAGTTTAATTGCTTTCTCATTTGTTAAAGTTCCAATTTCATCTTTTGCTTTTTCTGCCAAATCTGAATATGAATCAGGTATTCCCGAAGTTTGATTTAACAAATTTCTAATTGTAACGTTTTTATAAGGAAAACTTGAAATATATTTTGAAACTAAATCATCATAATCAATCAGTTCTTTCTCCTTTAATAACATTATACCACTTGCTGTAAACTGTTTTGATATTGAAGCAAGTCGAAATGAAGAATTATTATTCAATCGTTCTGTTTTCTTTAAATTAGTATAACCGTATGTTTTTTTCAAAGTTGGTTTTCCATCTTTTGTTATTAGAATTCCACCATTAAATTTTCTTTCAGAATGTAATTTTTCTAACCAATTGTCAATTAAAGCTATTTTTTCTTTTTCGCTTGAATTTTTAGGAATATTTAATTCAGGTACTTGAAGAAAAAAAATAAAGAACCAAATAAAAAATCCGATAACAACTAAAACAATTCCGAGTATTATATAAAGTACGACTTTCATTATTTTTTTTATATGTCTATGGAATTAGAATTTTGTTACAACAGCTACAGCGTATATAGCTTATAGATAATCAGTTGCTTACACGAAGTTCAGGTATGTTTGGAAAGACCCCAAACCAGAAGACAATGATTTTCCAAGTATTCAAGATGGCCTACCCGGTATGAAATTTATCTACAAAGTAATAGAAGGTGGGAAGAGTGAACAGAAGTGGATGACTTGTAGAACAAGCTAAAAATAAGCAAGTGGATAAAAATAACTTTGGTGATGGTATATTTAAATGCTAAGTAATCATTTCTACTTTCTACCTGTGAAGACGACGAGCGATATAAAAACCACTATTCTTGTAAGAATGAGAGATTACTTTAATTTTAAAGTAATCTCTCATATCTAATAATCTTATTAGTTCTTCATAATGATGAACTTCTTCCCTTGACCTTGTTTTGTATAGATAACATAAATACCATTGCTAAATCCTTCTAAGTTGATAGTTTCTAACTCGTTGTGATCGTTATCAAAATTTCCTTCTAATACTAGCTTTCCATTTAATGAACTTATTATATAATGAACATTTTGATTCATCAACTCTGATAAATCTATGTTAATATAATTTTGAGCGGGATTGGGTGCTATTGAAATATTAATACTAGCAACTCTGTCTGGAAATATTCTTTGTTGAACGCCGTTATTAGCCTCACAATCACTAAAAAGTATATTTCCTTGCCCATCGACTACCCAAATTCTATTATCATCTCTTACAGAAATATGATTGCCAGTTTGGTCTGATTGTTTAGACCATACTTGTCTTCCTTCATAAAAATATAAACTTCCATCGCTTTCTGACAATGCCCATATTTTATCCGATCCTTCTGAGATACCTATATCTCTTGCTTTAAAAGTTCCTTTACGAAACCAGTTATTATTGATTAATTGATAGACAAATCCATCTGTTCCTATTATCCAGGCATTACCATCAACATATACATCCAACTTCTTAGCTCTTACAGAAGGATTGATTCGAATCCAATTAAATGGATTAGAATTTCGTTTATAGACAATACCACCATTACCTATAACATACAGGGCATTTCTATTGGCGCCAACATCAGTAGCGCTACCACTGACCAAAACCCATCGGTTATTCGGACTGAAACGATATATTTTACCATCTGTCGCAACGACCATAGCTTGTCCACCACCTCCTACATCAACTCTATCCGCCTGGAAACCGCCATCAGGAAGAATTACCCAATTATTATCTCTGCGTTCATAAATTCGTCTATTGGTACCTACTACAAACATTTTTCCTAATCCACTTCCAATATCTAATGCTTTTCCATTTATTGGCGTGAAATCGCAGATTCCAGTGCTTGGAGAAGACACATTTATTGTGATGCTAGATTGTCTAGTGGCTCCGTCATTATCAGTAGCGACTAAGCGTAGCGTATGTGTTCCTGCTGATAAATTATTTAGTAAGGGATCATTCTGGTTATCTGCTCCCCACTCATAGGGTGCTTGACCTTCGGTTCTCACTAAGGTATTGTTAAAGAACAATTGTACTCTGGCAATGCTGCCATCACTATCGGCTGCATTTGCCAACACATATAAATTGTCTCCCTCAGTAAGTTGTGCACCATTTGATGGTCTTGCAAAACTTACTGATGGTGCTTGATTAGGGTTTGCAGAAGCCACATTTATCGTGATGCTGGTTTGTTTAATGGTTCCGAAGTTATCAGAAGCGAGTAAGCGTAAAGTATGCGTTCCTGCTGATAAATTATTTAGTATGGCAAAATTCTGCCCCCACTCATAGGGTGCTCGAGTATCGGTTCTCACTAAGGTGTTGTTAAAGAACAATTGTACAAAGGCAACTCTATCATCACTATCAGATGCATTTGCTAGTACATTTAAATCGTCTCCCTCAGTAAGTTGTGCACCATTTGTAGGTCTTGCAAAACTTACCGTCGGTGCTTGATTATTGATCGGAACCATATTGATATAACCCGACTGAACCCCAACTCCTCGGTTGAAGATTTTCACATAAAGATCGCCCGTTGATGGATCAGGGAAATAGGTCGTGCGGGTCGCGCTACGCAGGAATCTGAGTTGGCTATTCCGTGGCACATCTTCCCCAGTTTCAAAGAAAGTCGGCCGCATTTGATTCGCCATACCTTTGAACCGTAAGGTCACACTTTGTGATCCGTCAGGAATAGAATACTGCAGCAAATTAAATCGCACCCCTTCGGTATTCAAGTCCACGCCACGTGGGAACTCCACCTCGTATTCTTCTCCCAAGACCAACTGAAGTCGTGGGCGGCGGTTGATCAAGATCTGGGTGTCCCGCTCATCCGCGTTGCCACCTATCTCGTACACTTGCCCCTGCCGATTAGTCATCCGCCAGCGGGCATTTTCATAAGGAGTCTGGTGCCTCGGGTACAACTGCATGTTTGCGACCCGCTTCTGCGTCAAACCTGTGTAGCTACCATTGGTGTTGAAAACCTTGTCGCCGTCATTGGTATCAATGATCCAGTTATTGAAGGAGGTCACAATGGACCACCCTGCACCACCGCCAATCCCAGAGGTTAACGAGCCATCGCGGTCGTAAATCGTCTTCTGGGTATATTGCCGATTGGCTCCAACGCCTTCGAGTAGTTGGCTGTGACTTCCGTCATCTTCCCACGAGATGCCCTCGAAGTTGATATCCGGGCGATGCCGATCACCGATGTCAGTGGAAAAGAGTGAACCGTTGGCAAAGCCAGCTATGTGAACATCTTCAAACACCGAGTAACCATGATAGATCTGCACTAATCGATGCCCATCATTTGCCCTTCGGAAACCTTGTCGCCTCTGGGAGTTACTGCGACTATCACCGACAATCAGTCCTCCGTCGATGCGCATCGGATCCGAGTCCATCAAAGCGATTTCATTATCGACAGATCGAAAATCGGGCAACTGCAGTGTGACGTTTGTCACCAGAGGGTAAAGCGCAGTACTGGTCTTGTAAAACGTGGTATTGGAAAACACCGGATCGACGTTATTAAAGTAGTCAACGTTCTCGCGAAACTGGCCCGCATTGTTGGCTATGAAGCTTGAGTGCCCCCCGGGGATGACGATCAGCCCCGTTACCATAGAATGGCCCGTGTTCGAGTCGAATATCCCCATCTCTTCCAAGTCGGGATCACGCTGATACATTTCCCCTAGATACGGATCAGATGTGAGCCAAGGTTCAAAGGCAGTGCCCACCGGCGTGCTGACGGGAACATCGGGCTGAGCGATCCAGAACGCAGTTCCGCCGGCCCCCGCAGCAATGTTGCCCACAAAATCATTCGTCGCGCCAGTGATCCAGAACGCCGCAGTTGAGCGGAAACGAAGGCTACTATCCTGGAAACGATCCGCGTCGTCGACGATCATCGGATCCGTCAGGTTTCTGTTGCCACCTGTTCTGTGGATGCCTAGTGCAATGTTGGCTTCGAATCTATTGCCCCGCTCGACACCGCTTTCCAGAAAGAAACCATGACCATGAACATCGTGTGCCACCACTCCCTGAATCAGGACATTGTCGGTTCCATGAACCACGACCGCACGGTTATTGGAATTGGTGATGCTCGAATTTCGTACAACGTCGCCACGCTTGTTGCCACCGAAGTGCCAGTGGATTGGATAACGACCAAGCCGTCCTGCTTGACCCATTTGATCCATCTGAATGCCATCGACGGTCGTTTGACCTGCTGTATTCATGATCATGATATGCCCACCAATACCGTTAATGGGCTTACCAGCTTGACTACCGCTACTGTGCACTTGCAGTCGTGCGCGATCACCAAACGAATTATCGGTGTCTTGCGCATCAAGACCCTTGACCACAATATTGCGACTGAGCAATGCGACTTCGGCACGCAAGTCAACCGAAGTCGGGCGACCTGTTGCAGGACGACTGCCCGGTCGCAGGTTACTACCATAGATCTCAATTTCACCGTAGTGACGATGGGTTGTCGGCCGATTAAGCGTCAGCCGCGTCCTCGTCCCATAGTTTTGAATGCCGGTTATCGTATGGACGTCTTCATCGGTGTACCTAAAACGGCTGGAGGCGATGACGATCTCGTCACCTATCTCCCAGTTCAACCTGCCATCGGAGGCTATAGAGGTGCTACCATCGAAGTTTCGCTCAATAACGTTATGCACTATGATGCTGTTAGAACCAGCCTCGGCAGTTGTCTCAAGCTTGGTGAAGCTAAGTCGCTCTTCACCAAAGAACTGTAGGCGGCCGCCACCGGCGGCCATCAAGAACCCGTCATTGTTGTTTACGTTTATGTTGTTGCCATTGGCAAGCGGAATCACGTGATCGGCAAGAGGATTAGTGCCTGTCAGAGTCAATGTGAAGTCACTTTGGTCATATCTATTCGTTGCTGTTCCGATTCTGAATATTCCACCACTATTAACATGTATCCATCTTGTTCTCAAAGATTTATTTGTGTTGTTTTCCGTCACTTGTAAAACACCATGCACTACTACTTCTTGAGCATTATGATTTCCGACTATATTAACGGTAGTGTTGTTACCTATAATAGCGCGGGTATTGGCATTAGGCACACCATTAGACCAAATACCTGAATTTGTCCAATTTCCATTTGCTACAGAGGTCGTCGTACCCATTACTGCTTCTGAATAATCTTTCAGTTCAGGACTAGAAAAATGATTGGCTGAAGTACTAAAAGTGATCAATAAGAATAATTGTAAAATAATTTTTTCCATAATTTCATTGTTAAATAGTCTTTTAAATACTTTTTCTCTTTCTTAAACTACAATAAACGGCAAATAAGCCAAAATACCTATTTAGGGTATTTTTTTTCGATATCTTGCGACAAATTGGAGATAAATAACAATTTTCTAAAGAATTGTTATTGTTTAAAATACAATACATTACCACTTTATAAAGAGGTCAAAATGTTATTAGAATTCCACCATTAAATTTTCTTTCAGAATGTAATTTTTCTAACCAATTGTCAATTAAAGCTATTTTTTCTTTTTCGTTTGAATTTTTAGGAATATTTAATTCAGGTACTTGAAGAAAAAAAATAAAGAACCAAATAAAAAATCCGATAACAACTAAAACAATTCCGAGTATTATATAAAGTACGACTTTCATTATTTTTTTTATATGTCTATGGAATTAGAATTTTGTTACAACAGCTACAGCGTATATAGCTTATAGATAATCAGTTGCTTACACGAAGTTCAGGTATGTTTGGAAAGACCCCAAACCAGAAGACAATGATTTTCCAAGTATTCAAGATGGCCTACCCGGTATGAAATTTATCTACAAAGTAATAGAAGGTGGGAAGAGTGAACAGAAGTGGATGACTTGTAGAACAAGCTAAAAATAAGCAAGTGGATAAAAATAACTTTGGTGATGGCATATTTAAATGCTAAGTAATCATTTCTACTTTCTACCTGTGAAGACGACGAGCGATATAAAAACCACTATTCTTGTAAGAATGAGAGATTACTTTAATTTTAAAGTAATCTCTCATATCTAATAATCTTATTAGTTCTTCATAATGATGAACTTCTTCCCTTGACCTTGTTTTGTATAGATAACATAAATACCATTGCTAAATCCTTCTAAGTTGATAATTTCTAACTCGTTATGATCGTTATCAAAATTTCCTTCTAATACTACCTGTCCATTTAATGAACTTATTATATAATGGATATTTTGGTCCATCAACTCTGATAAATCTATGTTAATATAATTTTGAGCGGGATTGGGTGCTATTGAAATATTAATACTAGCAACTCTGTCTGGAAATATTCTTTGTTGAACGCCGTTATTAGCCTCACAATCACTAAAAAGTACATTTCCTTGCCCATCGACTACCCAAATTCTATTATCATCTCTTACAGAAATATGATTGCCAGTTTGGTCTGATTGTTTAGACCATACTTGACTTCCTTCATAAAAATATAAACTTCCATCGCTTTCTGACAATGCCCATATATTTCCCGTTCCTTCTGCGATACCTATATCTCTTGCTTTAAAAGTTCCTTTACGAAACCAGTTATTATTGATTAATTGATAGACAAATCCATCTGTTCCTATTATCCAGGCATTACCATCAACATATACATCCAACTTCTTAGCTCTTACAGATGGATTGATTCGAATCCAATTAAATGGATTAGAATTTCGTTTATAGACAATACCACCATTACCTATAACATACAGGGCATTTCTATTGGCGCCAACATCAGTAGCGCTACCACTAACCAAAACCCATTGGTTAGACGGACTGAAACGATATATTTTACCATCTGTCGCAACGACCATAGCTTGTCCACCACCTCCTACATCAACTCTATCCGCCTGGAAACCGCCATCAGGAAGAATTACCCAATTATTATCTCTGCGTTCATAAATTCGTCTATTGGTACCTACTACAAACATTTTTCCTAATCCACTTCCGATATCTAATGCTTTTCCATTTATTTGCGTGAAATCACATGTTCCAGTGGTAGTAGTCGGGGCAGCACCTTGTTCGAAATAAATATAATTTTCATGAATTCCCTCTCCTCGATTCATTATTTTCACATACAAGTCGCCATTTCCTGCGGTATAATAAGTATCTCGATTGGCATTCCTAAGCAAACTTAAACTATTGACTCTAGGTAAATCTCGACGTGTTACATTATTTTGAGGCCTCATTCTATTGGCCTGACCTGGCATGTGAAGTGTTACACCAACCGAATTAGACCGCATTGACCATTGGTGTAATGTAAGCATTAATTTTTCTGTGGAAAAATTGATTCCATCAGGAAACGCCACTGTATATTCTTGACCTATTTTTAGTTGTTTACAAAATCTACCGCGCCCTAAAGAAAAAATGTCTCTAGATACTCCATGCGGAGCAGTGAATACCATTCGTGGTGCATCCCTAGGGTCATTACCTGGAACCACTCGTGGATTGTAGGTTGTTGTTTGGGGAACGGAGGTTTGCAAATTTGCGAAACGACTTCTTGTAACTGAATATGAAAATCTACCTGGACCACGAATATCGCCTGCGCTCTCATCTATATTAAAGTCATCGGTCATCATAAAAGAATAACCAGGACCTCCACCAAAACCTGTGGTCAAAGAGCCGTCACGATCATAAATATCTACGTTTACACGATCACCATGACTGGATTTTCTCATATTTATATAAGTGCCATCATTTTCATAGGTCAATTTTTCTACTTCGTAGCCTGAACGTACTCTATTTCCACCCCATGTACGAAAGAATTTAGTTCCACTTTCGCCAAAGCCAGCAATATGAATATTCTCAAGGTATGTTTGCCCATGATAAAACGTATTGCCGTTCACTTCCCCCGTATTAGGATTACCTCGACTACGACCTATCATTAATCCATTACGAATTAGCGTAGGGTCCGAATCAAAATTAGAAGTATAGTTATCCGCAGCTTTAAAGTTGATAAATGTATGTCGCACATTGGTCACTAAAGGATATAAACCAACGCCACTTTGATATACGGTGAAATTTTCGTAAACAGGATCTACATTATTGAATGTTATTTCAAACTGACCAAATTCTCCTGAGGACATACCATCTGGAGTACCAATTTCAGGAGATAGGGCTACAACAAGACCAGTCTGCGAAGAGTGCACAGCATTATTTCTAAAGGCTTTTAATGCATGTGCTCTTGGGTTATAGTTACTAAACTCTGGGATGTCTCTTGAAGCACCTCTTGGCTTACCAGGCTGCCCAAACCAATACCCTGAACCTTCGCTACCTGCAACCACATTACCAATGAACTCGTTATTCGCATTGGCAATCCAAAATGCTGCTGTAGTTCGAGAACGCTTGCCTCTATCAAGGAAGTTATCTGTATTATCAACAACAAATGCAGCTCCATTGCGATCGTTATCCTTATGTACACGATGTATACCAAACGCAATATTATTGATGAAACGATTGTCTTCTTCAACACCATCTTCAGTAAAGAATCCGTGACCATGAATATCATGGGCTACAATACCTTCTACTAAAACATTATTGGCTGTATGCACCACTACAGCTCGATTATTACTATTTGTTATACTTGAATTTCTAAATACATCTCCAGATCTATTACGAGCTAAATGCCAATGAAATGGGTAACGACCTAAACGACCGGCTTGTCCCATAAGGTCTAACTGAACTCCCTCAACAGAAATTTGACCAGCAGTAGGCATAATCATAATGTGCCCTCCTACACCATTGGTTGCTTTGCCATTGCTGCCAGTTTGCAATCTAGCTCTATCTCCAAAATTATTATCTGTGTCTTGAGAAGCTAATCCTTGTATCTTTACCTTTCTACTGAGCAAAGCTACCTCCGCTCTCATATCTATAGATCGAGATCCACCTATGATGTTATTACTCATTGGATCAAGATTATTTCCATAAGTTTCTATTTCACCATAGTGACGGTAAGTCAATGCCCTATTCAATGTAAGAACCCTATTAGCTCCTTGATTCTGTATATTCGTTATTGTTCGTACATCTTCTTGTGTATAATCCATCACAGAACTTGCAATTACGATTTGATCGCCTACTTGCCAATTAAACACCCCATCATGAGCACCTGAAAGAGCTCCACTGTGATTACGATCTATGATATTGGCAACTGTAATTCTATTAGTACCAGCATTTGCGGTCCGTGTAAGTTTGGTGAAACTTATTTTGTCTTCCCCAAAAAACTGTAAACGTCCACCGCCAGCTGCCATCAAAAATCCATCATTGTTCTGAATGTTCAAATTGCTACCATTTGCCAAAGGAATACTATGGTCAGCATTGGGATTGGTACCAGTAAGTGTAACCGTAAAGTTACTTTGGTTATATCTATTCCCTGCTGTTCCGATTCTGAATACTCCACCACTATTAACATGTATCCATCTTGTTCTCAAAGATTTATTTGTGTTGTTTTCCGTCACTTGTAAAACACCATGCACTACTACTTCTTGAGCATTATGATTTCCGACTATATTAACGGTAGTGTTGTTACCTATAATAGCGCGGGTATTGGCATTAGGCACACCATTAGACCAAATACCTGAATTTGTCCAATTTCCATTTGCTACAGAGGTCGTCGTAGCCATTACTGCTTCTGAATAATCTTTCAGTTCAGGACTAGAAAAATGATTGGCTGAAGTACTAAAAGTGATCAATAAGAATAATTGTAAAATAATTTTTTCCATAATTTCATTGTTAAATAGTCTTTTAAATACTTTTTCTCTTTCTTAAACTACAATAAACGGCAAATAAGCCAAAATACCTATTTAGGGTATTTTTTTTCGATATCTTGCGACAAATTGGAGATGAATAACAATTTTATAAAGAATTGTATATTGTTTAAATACAATACATTACCACTTTATAAAGAGGTCAAAAGATGGCTCATGGAACCGAATGTGGTCAGCATTACTATTTATTAATAAATCTAAATTAGAGCTATCTTTTTAACATTGAAATTTTCTTTACTAAAATGTTGAGCGATTTAGAGTAAATATACATAGAAATAAACGGATTGTTTTTAAATCCCTCGAAAGATCTAGCATAATTCCTTCGGATCATAAATTGATCACAAAGTTCCATAATCCACTTTGATGAAATTCAGTTTTTGTTTTATCGGATTGAAATTTGAATTTCTCCCAGTCAGTTGTTGAGTCCGAAATTATATCAGCGATGTATTGTTGATAAGCTTTTTGGATAGATAAATCAGGATAAATTTTCTTTAAGTTTTTTTCAAAGTCTGACACAAGTAGATTTAAACATTTGGTTTCTCTTTCACCTAAGATTTTTTCAAATTTTCAAATTTCGTTGCTTTTTTATTTTTGAGAACAACTGAAAGTCAAAATTAGAATAAGAATCAAATAGAATTTTTGCATATAGGTATATGTTTGCTAACGTTTAATATATGTGTCTTAGCAGGGCAAAATGTTACCAAGGCATCGACAAAAACTGCGCATTGGTTGCTATATTTTTCGTTTTGCAAGCATTGCGCCTTACCAAATATACAAGAACCATTCGATTCGTCACTTAGCTACTATTGGTTAATTCGGTTCGATTTGTGCCACTGATTTCGGAGTTATAGTGCCATTGATTTCGGTTCAAACTGTGCCACT
>CANLRN010000105.1 GCA_947493495.1 uncultured Aquimarina sp. | reverse complement strand
ATATTTTATCAAAAACAAATGGCTTCTTAATAATTTAAAAATAACTTTATCCTGTCCTAAAGATTGGGAGTATCATAATCTAACACCCGACACCCAACATCTAACACCTGACACCTCACCTAATCCCTATTACAATCAAACACTCTTCTTCCTTTTTTGCAAAACCCTAGTCAAGAAATACACTAATAGAATGCCTAAGAGACCCAGCCCTATACTCCATAGCCATAAGAAATCATTCGCAAACTTTATAGGTACAGTATCCCCTACCAGATAGAATCCACCCCAATAAAAAGGAGCTACTCTTTGTATATCCGCAGTATTTAAATATTGTAATTTAGCTTGCTGTAAGGCTTTGGATTTATTCATGCCTTTTTTTAGATGGGTGTAGAATAGTTTCATTAATGCTGGGGTGGTTTGATCAGACACCTCCCAACTTGTTAATAACAAACTTTTACTTCCTGCATACTGAAAAGCAGTTCCTAGACTCATAATCCCTTCGCCTTTTGCGATTTTTCCTGCTCCTGTATTACAAGCACTTAATACGGTTAACTCTGCAGGGATATCCAGCGCAAATAACTCGTGACTATACAATCGATTATCCTCTAACGAATCTTTACTTTTAGTAAAATAAAGTTTTGAGTTTTCTGGATGTTCATTATCTACCTCTCCGTGTAAGGCTAGGTGTAATATGCTATATTGACTCGCATCTTTTTTAAAGTTTTTTTCGATGGCTTCAGAACCAAAATAATATTGCCCTTCAATAATATCGGCAATCGCCTTAATTTCTTCTCGCGTGCCAGGTAGATCTGTATCTACATCTCGTAATGTGGCTAAGCTCATCGTATTCCCATCTGCTATACTAGTAGTATCTGTATAAGAAAAAGCAAGGCATACTTCTCTTTTTTTAGTTTTTTGTTCATCATCCTGAAAAGAATGAAATAACAAATTGGCAGAATTGGCATAGGAGATGGCGTAGTCCTTCAATACATATGGAAATTCTTTAGGGTTATTAGTATCTGCTTGTTTAGAAAGTAACAATTCAAAACTAAGATGCCATAAGGATTCATCTGGGGCAATAATTAATTCATCACCTTGTAGTTGATCTTTAATAGGAGCTATTAATTCTTGATATAAAGGGTGTGCTAGTTTTTTATACACACTAGTGTGCTTGGACACAACTGCTTTTTGGAATTGATCGATTTTATCCGATAATTTGGGTGTTTTAAGTTCAGTAACTTGTAAATCATTTTTAGTAATGACAAACGCATATGTAGTACTATCACTAGTGAAAAATTCTAGAAATGTTTGATTATCGGTTAGTTTTTGTTGAACCTCTTCCAGAGGGACAATAGTGTTTTTGTATTTTAATTGATGGTATTTTGGGTGCTCTCTTTCTAATACCAGAGCTAATGAGTCTTGTTTTCTATCGATATCAAATAATTGATTTTCATATGTTCTGATTTTAGCAGTATCAAAAGGCGTATTAGATTGCTCGCTTAGTAATTGCGATTGATAAAAGGCACGATTGGTGTGTAAATCTTTTTCTTTTTCTAAGAGTGCTTGTGATATACCCGAAACTTCTTTGGCATTGGTGCTGTTGAGTAGTTCTTTTAGGGTATTGGCTCTACTTTTTTCTGCGTAGTAAAAAGCTTGTGCTAATGCTTTAGAATCATTCGTTTCTTTATGTAGTATTAAATTTGTGTTGATGGCTAGCGTATATAACTCTTTACTTTCTTCAGAAAGCGTTAATTTATCTTCGTAGTCTAAGTAGCTCAATCGTATTTCATCAATTACATCATCGGCTTTGTCCGAAAAACGAATTGATTCTTTTAGTAATCTATCCGTATTAGTGTTTTTATATAAATCAAAAAGGACTGTTGCTTTTTGAGTACATGTTGACAAAAGTTCTATTTTATTCTGAAAGTTACTAAGATCTAATACAGGCGTAATCTTTTTAGAAAAAGAATTTGCCAGTAAAGCAGAGTCTAGTACTTTTAATGCCATTTCATGGTTTTGTGATGCTTGATAGTATTCTCCTAATGTATTATAAACTTCTACTGTACTTTCGCTAAGTATCCCTGTAAGCTTAGACTGTTCTTTTAACGCCCTCTTTTGATAGCTTATGGCTTGTTTATAATCACTTGATTTATAATAATACCAAGCAAAACTTTTAAAACTATCTGCTAATTCTTCATTCGGAGAAGTGTATAATATTTGCGAGATTTCATGTGATTTATGATAATATTTTAACGCTTCTTCATAAGCCCCTTGTTGCAGGCGGATATTTCCTAGATTTGCATATGCCATTACAGTAAGTCTATGATTTTCTCCATATATATTCTTAAAGATTTGCAATGCTTTTTTATTATTAACTAGTGATTTATCGTATTCATTTAAACTTTGATAACAGGTCCCTATATTTAAATAATTATAGCCATTATTAGGATCATTTTCTCCATATAATTGCTTACTATAAAAAATACTTTTTTTGAAATAATCAATCGCTTTATGGTATTGCCCTTTTGCAGAAAAGATATTACCTAACCCATGATGTACTTTTAAAAGGCCATATTTATTATGTTCTCTAAAAAAAATAGGAAGTGCTTTATTAAAATTCTTTAGAGCTCTATCAGTTTGCTTTAACCCAGATTGGGCATTTCCGATATTTTGATAAACAAAAGCTAAATACTTATGATCATCACCAAAATTATACAAAACAATTTTTTCAAAGGATTTATACGCTTCAATTGCTTTGTCATTTTGCCCTCCAAGATCACTATAAACATTTCCTAAATTATTATAAAAAACACCATTCTGAATATGATTTTCACCAAAAACTCTTTCTCCAACTTTTATTGCTTTTAAATAAAATTCTTTTGATTTTCCGTAATCAGATATATCTAAATAATGATGTCCTAAAGCTCCATAGAGTTTAGCTACGATATCTTCTGGATTTGGTTTTTTAGACAACGCAATTTTAATAGCTTCTTCTAGATAAGGTAAAGCAATTTCAGGTTTGGAAATCCAAGAATTGTATTCTCCTATATTTTTTAAAGCAGTTATTTTTTGATAGTGATCTTTTGAGAGATATTGCTTACTAAGTTTTAATGCTTTTGTGAGGCTTTTTTTAGAATCATCGAATTGATATAATCTACGATGGCATTCTCCTAAAATATTATAACAATGGATTGTCTTTTCCCAGTTTTTTGTTTTTTCATATATACTTAACGCCTTTTTTGTTTGCGTTATTGATTCTTCAAATTTTATATATGTTAATAATGAATCTCCTTTTTTAAGCAATTGAGAAGCAAGAATCGTATCCTGTACAGATTGTGACTGTATTGTGATAAAAGAACTACTACTAAAAATGATGCAATACATACAGACACAACAGAGAGTTGATAGTCTTTTTTGTGGTGAGTGAGGAAACATAAAATGAGTGATTTGTCTCACAAAGAAACTAAAAAAATACTAATACTCTTATTGCGAAATTTTCTAGTTATAAAAAAAATGATGAAGCAGGAAATGAAAAACGAAGTTCTCACCTAAAAAACACACCCCTAACTCCTCTCGAGAGGGGAATAGTTTTGTTTGAAACCTTATAACGAAAAACGAAATCGGAAAAACGAAATTCATACCTAACACCCGACACCTCAAACCCGATACCCAAAAAACACACCTCTAATTCCTCTCAAGAGGGGAATAGTTTTGTTTGAAATTCACCTCTCACACCCGACACCTCATATCCGACACCTGACACCTCAAACTTAACAGCCAAAACCCTATCATAAAAACAAAAAAAGACCTCAGTAGATACTGAAGTCTTTCTCGATTATAGATTTCTCTATAACTATATAGAATTTAGTTAGTTAGCACATCTTCCTAAGTTCCTCCATCTTCCGTTACTTAAACGCTCATATAATGATCCTTCATAAGTAACTTGATCTCCAGCAGTATAACTACCGTTATTACCATTAAAAGGGTCTATACCTTCACAGATATCTGCTTCGGGAGCCGTACCACATCTTCCTAATCGATTCCATCTACTAAAATCTCTTTCGAATAAGAAGTTTCTAAATGTAACTCGATCTCCAACTCGGTAGCGTTGTCCACGTACCCATTCATCTACATCTTCACAGATATCATCTGGATTAGGATTTGGGTCTGGGTTTGGATCAGGATCTGTACTACCGCCTGGATAAATAATATTAGTCCCTGCAATATCTCCAGCAGATAAACCATTTCTAAACGGAATACGAGTTCCATCTTTTCGAAGCATCACTGGCTGTCCGTTTTTACTAAAGGTAAAACTACTATATATCATTGTAGAAAAGACATCAAAAGCTCCAGGGTTGACAGAATTCTGAGTGATTCTAAACTGGCTAATTGCACCATTTTGAATATTTTGTGGGAAAATATCTACAAAATCATCTCTATCAGAACGATTTTGTTCGTGTATGAATCCTAAAGTATGTCCTATTTCATGAACTATTAAACCTGCTGATGATCTTGAGCCTAATCTAATACGATTATTAGGTCCTGCTGCAGACCCTAAAGTAGAATCTCCACAATTACAATCTCCATCATTTGTTCTAAAGGTAACATAAGTAGATTCATTGGTACGCTCTTTAAATCTAATATTAGTTTTACTAGTCCATTCATCCATGGCTTCAAATATTTCGTTACGTACAGATTGACTTATACTACCATCTATCACATAAACTACAGTATTATTTTCCCATTTTCTAATTCTAGGAGCTTGCCCTAATTTTTCTACTTCTCCTGGTGGTAAATCTCCAATAGCTTGATCTGTTAATTGCTCTTTAAAAAAATTGATGTCACCTGATTGAAAGGTTCCATCAGGCAAAGGTTGTACTAGTATTGGATCTTTCCCAAAAAACTTTTTTACTAATTCAGTTCCGTTTTCTTGTGGGATTTCTTCGAATGTTTCTGTAGTACATGAGGCTACAAAAAGTCCTAAACTTAGCATACTAACTTTGGCTAAGTTGATAAAATTTCTAATTTTCATTATAAGTTGAGTTTTGTTAATAAATATTTCTTAAACTGGTTAAGAAATGAATCTTTTGATTTTATAGTTATATGATTCCATAAATATAGCTGATATGGTATCTGATTTATTATACGTTGAGATGCTAAAAGTATTGCAAGAAAACTCAACTTCTTCTTAACTTTTTAGTATTCGTTATCAATGAATTAGAATTCGTACTAATTACAACCCATACAACTATTAATGTTTTCCCTTATCCTTAAAAGTCTTAAAATTTATCTTTTAAAAAGAGGGTGCACAGTTTCTTTCTTGTAGAAAAAATCCTAGGATAGCTGTCTTTTTAGAGAAAACCAATCTAATGTACAATGGCAAAGAGTCATCATACCTCCATACTATAGTAATGCCTTTCTTCAATTTTATTTTAAGTATTTTTGTAATAGTATTAGTATCCTGAAGGAAAGTACCTTATTCTATACGCTTATAAGCCTCTGTAAGCCTTATTAGAAATACAATAGCTATTTGTTAAATATCACTAAATCAGTTTTAAGGCTGTTTTAATCACTTTTAAGCGTATTTTTCGTTTTACTGGTAGTAATCTTAACTAATTGTTGATAACTCTTTAAATCAAATATTATAAAACACTTTGAACACTTTACGCTTTTTTTATCTTTGTTTATTGACCAAAAATTGTAATTAATTAAAGCTGATTTATGAGCGACGAAGCAAAGAAAAAACATAATTATTCTGCAGATAGTATTCAGGCATTAGAAGGGATGGAGCATGTACGTATGCGTCCTTCCATGTATATTGGAGATATTGGTACTAGAGGACTGCATCATTTGGTGTACGAAGTAGTAGATAATTCTATAGATGAGGCCTTGGCTGGACATTGTGATACAATTGATGTAACTATTAATGAAGATAACTCCATAACTACCAAAGATAATGGTCGTGGGATCCCAGTTGGAATTCATAAAAAAGAAGGGGTCTCTGCATTAGAAGTGGTAATGACTAAGATAGGTGCTGGTGGTAAGTTTGATAAAGACTCCTATAAAGTATCAGGGGGATTGCACGGAGTAGGAGTTTCTTGTGTAAATGCACTCTCTGATCACCTACACGCTATCGTACACAAAGATGGAAAAGTATGGGAGCAAGAATATGAAAAAGGAAAACCATTATATCCTGTAAAATCAACGGGAGATACGGATTTTAATGGAACCATTGTTACCTTTAGACCTGATCCTACTATTTTTAAGCAAACCTTAGAATACAACTACGATACGCTAGCTAGCCGTATGAGAGAACTAGCCTATCTAAATAAAGGTATTACAGTTAATCTTACCGACAAACGAAACAAAGACGAAGAAGGGAATGATATCTCCGAAAGATTCCATTCTGAAGAAGGATTAAAAGAATTTGTTCGATTTTTGGATACTAGTCGTAGTCCTATTATTGGACAGGTGATTGCTATGGAAGGAGAAAAAAACAATACTCCTGTAGAAGTAGCCATGATCTACAATGATTCGTATGCAGAGAACCTGCATTCGTATGTAAATAATATCAATACCCATGAAGGAGGAACGCATCTTTCTGGTTTTAGAAGGGGGCTTACCTCTACCCTAAAAAAATATGCAGATGCTTCTGGGATGCTGGATAAGCTTAAATTTGAAATAGCGGGAGATGATTTCCGCGAAGGGTTAACTGCTATTGTATCCGTAAAAGTAGGCGAACCTCAATTCGAAGGGCAAACAAAAACCAAATTAGGAAACCGAGAGGTGACCTCTGCCGTATCGCAAGCGGTATCAGAGATGCTAGAAAATTATCTCGAAGAAAATCCGGCGGATGCTAAAACGATTGTACAAAAAGTAATACTTGCTGCTCAAGCGCGCCATGCTGCAAAGAAAGCACGTGAAATGGTACAGCGTAAATCAGTGATGAGTATCGGTGGGCTACCAGGTAAGTTATCGGATTGCTCAGAGCAAGACCCAGCATTGTGTGAAGTATTCTTGGTCGAGGGAGACTCGGCAGGAGGTACTGCTAAGCAAGGACGAGATCGAATGTTTCAGGCAATTCTACCACTAAGAGGTAAGATCCTGAATGTAGAAAAAGCAATGCACCATAAAGTCTTCGAAAATGAAGAAATTAAAAATATATTTACTGCTCTTGGAGTGACTATTGGTACCGAAGAAGATAGTAAAGCGTTAAACCTTTCTAAATTAAGATACCATAAAGTAGTGATTATGTGTGATGCTGATGTAGATGGTAGTCATATTTCTACACTAATCCTTACCTTCTTTTTCCGTTACATGAAAGAACTGATAGAAGCTGGCCATATCTATATTGCAGCGCCACCTCTCTATTTAGTAAAGAAAGGTGCAAAAAAACAATATGCATGGAATGATGATCAACGAGATGTTATTGTCAAAGAATTTGGTGAAAATTCTAAAATACAACGCTATAAAGGTCTTGGAGAAATGAATGCAGAACAGTTATGGGATACCACCATGAATCCTGAGTATAGAACAATGCGACAAGTAACTATAGATAATCTGACAGAAGCTGATCGAATATTCTCTATGCTGATGGGAGATGAAGTACCTCCTCGTAGAGAGTTTATAGAGAAAAATGCCGTATATGCTAATATCGACGCATAATATTTTTTAAAATACACCAAAAAAACCGCCTATAGTATTGGCGGTTTTTTTTGATTTAAAAATCGACGAAATAATAATTTTTATCGTTAAAATGTAATTTTTTAACAAAATATTTTGATTTATAGATGAAATTAATTTTCTTTGCAAAAAATTAAACAAAATTTTTATGAAGAAAATTACAATTTCAATTCTATTACTTCTTATAGGGTTAACAACATCCTACGGACAAAGAGCAAAACAAAATCTATTTGATTTCTATGATTGGCATTTGCCTAAAAAAGCTATAGCTCCAGAACTATCTACATATAGTGTAGAAGTTATTAAAGATGAAAGCAATACAGAAAAATTATCATTACGAGTAGATGATGATGTGTATAATAAGTATGACCAAGTCTTGAATTTCGAAAAATCTAAACTGATATCTAATAGTTTAGATAGTTATTTTAATTTAAATTCATTTCAATACACATTAAATAAAGAAGAAGGTACTGATCTAAATTTTATTTTAGGAAGTGAAAAATTTGAATTTCTAGTTTCTGCTGGAAAGAAAGACAAAACATCTGAAGAGCCTACTTATATTGGCAAACTTTTTATGATCTCCCCATTAAAATTAACCGTTTTAGACAAGAACAAAAACAATCTATTTACTAAAGTGATTGATGATAGGATTCTACTAGGAGATATTTCTGTAAAAGATAATGCTGCAATCAAAAAAAGGAGAGTAGCCATAAAAGCTATGGTAGATGAATTAGTTGCTAATCAGAAAAAGTATTTTGATAAAGCTAGAGAAGAGTATGGATACGCGTTATTTAAAATAGCTTCTCAAGTAAAAGATGAAATTGATTTCTACAGGGAAAAATCAAAAAAAGGTGTTTTCTATAAGGTAGGAAAAAAGAAAGAGTATGATATAGAGCATATAAATAATTCTATAGAAGAGATTAAAGAATTTTCGAAACGACAAGACTCAAAAGAATATAATCAACAATTAAAAGAGCTTTTAACTAAACAAATAGCATTTTGGGATACAGAACAAGCTAAATATAGTGAGTCTGATAGTAAAGAGAAAAAAATCAAATGGGCATTATTGGCAAATATTGTTGGAGCGTATACTATTATAGATGATTACAATCAAGCCCTAAAATATTATGGGGATACAGAAGATATAGACTATAAAAAAGATTATCTCCCTAATGTAGTGGAACTAGGGCAACAACATAAAAAATTATATGAGCTGCATCATGATGCCACTGGTAAACCTCATAGGAATTATAAAGATTTAAGCTTTGCAACTACCAATAAAGTCATTAAGAGAAACGAATCACTGGAAAAAGGAGGCTTTAGAGATGGATATGTAATCACCAAATCAAATGACACCATAAGAGGTAAGGTGTTGTTAAAAGGTGCTGATTCGGATACTAATGGAAACGTCGTAAGCTTAAATATTGATAGTGGTTTAGGTAAATCTGTAAAAATGACTATTGTAAATGCTAAAGGGAAAGAAAAATCAAAGTATTTTGATGCAAAAAAGAATAAACAATTAGTCATTGGTGATCAGATATTTGATGCTGTAAAATTTAAAGAAGGAGCTATGGCTAGTGGCAGCGAAGTAGATCTCTCCAAAATGGCTCTAGGTGGGGCTACTCCAAAATTTGTGTTGCGAATTTATAAATCAGAACATATGTCGTTGTATAAACACGGTAAGGAAATAGTTATTAAAAAAGCTACAGATGATAAGGGATATTCTACCTCAACAACTGGTTTTACACTAAGCTTTAAAAAGAAATTATCAAAATTAGTATCTGACTGTAAAGAATTATCCCAAAGAGCAATGGACAAAGAGTTTGAAAATACCGTAGAAAGTCTAATGACATTTGCAAATGAATATACTAACTATAAAACAAAGTAATACAAGATAAGTCAGAATGATCAGCAAAAAAAGGTTGGCTTGATGTCAACCTTTTTTTATTAGAAATCGATAGCCTGTATAATAGTCATACCATTTGTTCGTTTTTTTATATATTGTCATGCCTATTACTACTTATTATGACACAAGTATTATATGCAATGATAATGGTCTAGCTGTGATTTATGTATAAAGAAGAAAAATCTTTTAAGTATTTTTAACATCATAGTACAAGACTCATGTTATGAATATAAACGTGTGTACTAATTGGTATAAAACCCAAATCAAATGAAAAAAATTATCATACTTTTTATGGTACTTTTATACCATATGTCCTACTCTCAAGCAAATGTAACTCGGCTATTAGAATTAGGTCTCGAAAATGCACAACGCTTTAGCGAAGATTATTTTATCCCTGCAGGAGAAGTGTTGATCAATAATATGTCTAATGGTTGGTATACCACAGCGCGTGTAAAAAAGATATGGCACTTCGAAGTAGGATTTGTAGGCAATATCTCTTTTGTTAGAAAAGAAAAACAAACTTTCACCCTTAACACAAATGAATACGAAAATGTGTTTTTTCAAAATGGAACTACTAGTCAGTTAGTAGCCAATTCCCTCGGAGAAAACACTGAAAACATTATCGTTGTACTCAATCAAGGACAAGCAGCTCCTGTAGAAGTAGTATTGCCTAATGGGATTTCTAATAGGGCATTAAATATAGTACCTTCGGGTTTTCTCCAAGCATCACTAGGCATTTCTAAAAGTACAGAAATAAAAGCGAGATTTTTACCAAAAATAAAAGCGAGAGATAATGCAAAAATATCTTTATATGGAGTAGGTGTACAACACGAGTTAACGGATTGGATTTTTTCATGGAAGAGATTACCATTCAGGATATCAGGACTTCTTGGGTATACCAAAGTAAATGGATTCTATGATTTTGTTGATGAGGAAGAAGTAGGTAGTGAAAATCGAGAAACTAGATTAACATCAAGCGCTTGGTTACTCACAGGGATTATCTCCACAAAATTTAAAAAACTAAATTTCTATGGTGGTTTTGGTTTTTATGCTGGTAATAGTAGTGCATCTACTGTAGGAACTTATACAGTACGAAATGGCCCTCTAATATCCCAAACCATAGTAGATCCTATTCTAGTAGAAAATAGTGCCAATGGATTCAAAGCTACTTTTGGAGCAGATATAAAATTGAAGTTCTTAAAAGCAAATATCGATTATACGATGCAAAATTATAACAACCTATCACTAGGTATCCATTTTATCTGGTAATTAAGTATGTCAAAACATATAATCCTTAAGAATCATTTTTGTTACTAACAGCTATAAGAAATGGTGTAGCTTTAACATATCTTTCATAAATAAAATCGGTTAAGAATTTGTATTTTCGCGCTAGTATTTAAAATATTTAATACAGTAACTAAATATTAATCTAAATTAGATATACAAGATGAAAGTAACAGTAGTAGGAGCAGGTGCAGTAGGTGCAAGTTGCGCAGAATATATTGCCATTAAAAATTTTGCTTCAGAAGTAGTATTGTTAGACATTAAAGAAGGATATGCAGAAGGTAAAGCCATGGATTTAATGCAAACAGCCTCTTTAAATGGTTTTGATACCAAAATAACAGGATCTACAAGCGATTATGCAAAAACTGCAGGAAGTGACATTGCTGTAATTACATCTGGAATTCCTCGTAAACCAGGAATGACTAGAGAAGAATTAATAGGTATCAATGCAGGAATTGTAAAATCTGTTGCATCTAGTCTAATACAACACTCGCCAAATACTATTATTATTGTAGTGAGTAACCCAATGGATACAATGACCTATTTAGTACACAAAACTACCGACCTTCCAAAAAACAAAATCATTGGTATGGGAGGTGCATTAGATAGTGCACGTTTTAAATATCGATTGGCTGAAGCATTAGAAGCTCCTATATCAGATGTAGATGGTATGGTGATAGGTGGTCATAGTGATAAAGGAATGGTTCCATTAACACGATTAGCAACCAGAAATAGTGTTCCTGTATCAGAATTCATAACAGAAGAGCGTTTAGGGCAAGTAGCGGCAGACACCAAAGTAGGAGGAGCTACATTAACTGGACTACTAGGCACATCTGCTTGGTATGCTCCAGGTGCAGCAGTCTCTGGTTTAGTACAAGCAATTGCCTGCGATCAGAAAAAAATATATCCCTGCTCTACACTTCTAAATGGAGAATATGGATTACACGATTTGTGTATCGGAGCTCCTGTAGTATTAGGCAAAAATGGTATCGAAAAAATAGTAGAACTAAAACTCAGTGATGCCGAAAAAACAAAATTAACTGAAAGTGCAGAGGGAGTAAAGAAAACTAATGGTTTATTAGAGTTATAAGCACTTAAATTATTAATACTACTAAAAAAACTGAGGTTACTATTTTATAGTAACCTCAGTTTTTTTAGTAGTATATAGTCCGATCCGAACTCAATCAAAATGATCTTACTCTCTATCAGATACTAGTATATTTTTATAAAACACCTATTTTCAGGCTAATACGATTTACGAATAAAAATTTCGCATCTAATGACATTCTTTTTCTACTATATTTTCTTCATAAAATGAAACA
>CANLRN010000104.1 GCA_947493495.1 uncultured Aquimarina sp. | reverse complement strand
GTTTCATTTTATGAAGAAAATATAGTAGAAAAAGAATGTCATTAGATGCGAAATTTTTATTCGTAAATCGTATTAATAGTCTAATTGTAAGTTTTTTAATATTTTTCCATCTAATAGATCATTAGTTACAGAAAAATAAAATAATGAATACTAAATTAATTTTAGTCTTAAGAGTTGTGTTGGGAGTGTTATTAATCGTTTTTGGAAGCAATAAATTTATTGGGTTTTTACCTGATTTTGAATTTGTCAATCCAGAAGCAGAAATTTTATTTAGTGCATTGGCTAATAGTTATATCCTAAAGACTGTTGGACTTATAGAAATCATCGTTGGTCTTTTATTAGTAAGCAATAAAGCTGTTCCCTTTGCATTAGTGTTGATGGCACCAATATCAGTCAATATTATTTTATTTCATGCTACAGTAGATCCAGCTAATATTGGCCCTGGCGTATTTGTATTTTTAGTAAACATATTGCTTATTTATGCATACTGGAACACATTTAAGCCATTATTTTTAAAATAGATTTTAAAATATCAAAAAGAATATACTGTCCTTTACTGATGATTAGATAAATTGCTAAACCCCAAAGCATAATTGTATCTGATCATTGCATAGGGCAGTCCTTTTTTTATAGTTTATTTAGCATATAGCGATACTACTTTTAATAGATTTGTATGTTTATATTAAATTAACTCATCATGAAAAAAACACTTTTAATGCTGTTTTTAATTACATCTATATTTGCATGTAAAAACGAAACAAAAATAGAAACTGCTAAGACTAGTATTCTATTGAATTATCCAACAACTAAAAAAGTAGATACTACAAACACATATTTTGGAACCGAAATAAAAGATCCTTATAGATGGCTGGAAGATGACAGAAGTAAAGAAACCGAAAATTGGGTAGGTGCTCAAAACAAGGTAACTTTTGGATATTTGGATAGTATTCCTTACCGAGATCAATTAAAAAAACGATTATCTAATTTATGGAACTATGAAAAAGTAGGGGCTCCTTTTAAAGAAGCGGAGTATACCTATTTTTATAAAAATAATGGTTTGCAAAATCAATATGTAATCTATCGATATCAGAAAGAAGGAGATGAGCCAGAAGTATTTTTGGATCCTAATACCTTTAGTAAAGATGGAACTACCTCTCTTGGAGGGGTCAGTTTTTCTAAAAATGGAAAACTCTTGGCGTATTCCATTTCCGAAGGCGGTAGTGACTGGCGTAAAGTCATTGTTAAAAATGCAGAAACCAAAGAAATAATAGAAGATACCTTAGTAGATATTAAATTTTCGGGCATGTCCTGGAAAGGAAATGAAGGGTTTTATTATTCTAGTTATGACAAGCCTAAAGGAAGTGAACTCTCTGCAAAAACAGATCAGCATAAATTGTATTACCATAAGCTTGGTACTGCTCAAAAAGAAGATAAATTGATATTTGGAGGAACGCCAGAAGAAAAACATAGATATGTGGGAGGTAGTGTTACAGAAGATGATCGTTATTTAGTTATTTCCGCAAGTATTTCAACATCAGGAAACAAATTGTTTATCAAAGATCTTACAAAACCTAAAAGTAAATGGGTTACTATTTTAGATACTACGGATAGTGACACGTATATTATTGATAATGTAGGATCTAAACTCTATATGGTAACCAATTTAGATGCGCCAAATCAAAAAATTGTAACTGTAGATGCTGCTAATCCTACACCAAAAAATTGGAAAGACTTTATTCCTGAGACTGAAAATGTATTGAGTCCCAATACTGGTGGAGGTTATTTCTTTGCAGAATATATGGTAGATGCCGTTTCTAAAGTATTACAATATGATTATGATGGCAAATTGGTTAGAGAAGTAGAACTACCTGGTGTAGGAAGTATCGGTGGTTTTGGTACCAAAAAAGAAGAAACAGAACTATACTATTCATTTACTAATTATAAAACACCAGGGAGTATATATAAATACACTATTTCTGAAGGAAAATCAGAATTATATCGTAAGCCAAATATTGATTTTAATCCCGAAGATTATGAAAGCAAACAGGTTTTCTATACCTCTAAGGATGGGACTAAAATCCCTATGATTATTACCCATAAAAAAGGAATACCATTAACAGGTAAAAACCCGACTATATTATACGCTTATGGGGGTTTTAATGTTAGTATTACCCCATCTTTTAGTATTGCCAATGTAGTATGGATGGAACAAGGAGGAATTTATGCAGTGCCTAATATACGAGGTGGTGGAGAGTATGGTAAAAAATGGCACGTTGCCGGCACCAAGTTACAAAAGCAAAATGTATTTGATGACTTTATCGCTGCTGCAGAATATTTAATCGAAAATAAATATACATCCAGCGAATATCTAGCAATCAGAGGAGGTTCTAATGGTGGTTTATTAGTTGGTGCTACGATGACGCAACGCCCAGAATTGATGAAGGTAGCATTGCCTGCAGTGGGTGTGTTGGACATGTTACGTTATCATACATTTACCGCAGGAGCCGGATGGGCATATGATTATGGAACTGCAGAAGATGATAAACAAATGTTCGAATATCTAAAAAAGTATTCCCCTGTACACAATGTAAAAGAAGGTATTACATATCCAGCAACTCTTGTTACAACAGGAGATCACGATGATCGCGTAGTTCCTGCGCATTCTTTTAAATTTGCTGCAGAATTACAAGCTAAACAAAGTGGTGATAACCCAACATTGATACGTATCGAAACCAATGCTGGTCACGGAGCAGGAACACCTGTAACAAAAACGATAGAACAATTTGCAGATATATATAGTTTCACGCTTTATAATATGGGTTATGAAATTTTACCAGAACAGGTAAATGACAAAGTAAAAGGCTAATTTTTTTTAGAGAAAAAATTAAAAGATCCGTTTTCTGTAAAGAAGCGGATTTTTTTATGGAAGTTATTTATATTTGAAATATGTTAAAAGTAGAAAATGTTTCCTTTGCTTATGACACTAATCCGGTGTTAAAGAATATCAATTTTACCATTGAGAAAGGGCAGCATATCGCGCTAATTGGAGCTAGTGGTTGTGGAAAAAGTACCTTGCTCAAAATCATTTATGGACTTTTAGATACTGATGAAGGATCACTTTTTTGGGACGATCGAGAAGTATTCGGCCCTGCTTATAATTTGGTTCCAGGGCAAGAAAATATGAAATACCTTTCTCAGGGGTTTGAGCTACAAGCGTACAGAACGGTTTCAGAAAATATTGGACATCATTTATCTAATTTTGAACCAGAATTAAAGACTGGTCGTGTCAATGAACTTCTAGAAATAGTAGAAATGAGCTCCTTTGCTCATACTAAAATTGAAAATCTAAGTGGGGGTCAAAAACAAAGAGTAGCATTGGCCAAGGCATTGGCCAAAAGACCTGAGTTGTTATTGCTAGATGAGCCTTTTGGGAATATCGATAATTTTAGACGCAGTGCACTTAGACGAAATCTTTTTGCGTATTTAAAAAGAAATAAAATTACCAGCATTACTGCTACTCATGACAAAACAGACATTCTCTCATTTGCCGAGGAAACGATTGTCATCCATATGGGCGAGATCATTGCCAAAGAGGATACACTAAAGATATATCAAAATCCCGAAAATTATTATGTCGCTTCTCTTTTTGGAGAAGTAAACGAATTGCCAATTACTGCTTTTTTATCTGATTCTGATATAGATCATACAATCCTAGTATACCCCCATGAATTACAAATTGTAGAAAATTCTGCCCTAAAAGCAAGAGTTAAAAAATCCTATTTTAACGGGAATCATTATTTGATAGAAGCTGTTTTTAATGACAACGTTATTTTTATTGAACATCGATATGCAATAGAAAACTCTAAAGAAATAGCAATACAGATTTCTGAAGAAACACTTACTTCTAGAGCAAAAAATATTTAATCTAAGACTATCAAATTTAGAACTTAAAAATAATATCCCGAATATTTGGTCAAGCCTAATCCTACGTAGACTACTTAACCCTCTACGGATTCTATTTCATTACATTTTTATTCGCTTTATTACGGTATCTTTAAAATTGGTGTTTTTATATATCGCCGATAATTATTTTTATCTTTTAAAATAATAACTCTTATAAACCATGAAACACAAATTATTCATTTTAAATTTTTTAGTATTTTTATTTGTTGTCAATATTTCTATAGCGCAACAACCAAGTCCGACCAATAGTTCTAAAGCTAATGTCGAAGATAGAGACTGTACTGGTCAGGATACTTTTGACCAAGGTGTGAGAATTGTTCCTAATGCAAATTCGTGGAAAGATAGCTATCAAGCTAATGGCTTTTGTTTCTGTAAATCTTCTTTTGATCATGGTGTTGGTAATTTCAAAATCAATATTAATGGACAAGGGAGAAATATTAAAGATATCTGTGATGAGCTTAAAAAACATCCTAGTTATAGAGATATAGCAAACGGAGATCCCAGATATAATACGATACAATGTGGTAACGAACCTGGACATGGTGACGCCATTACCATACAAGGTAAGAGAATTAAAGATGAAAAAGTATGTCCTGGTCGTGTAGACCAAGGTAGTGAAGGATGTCAATGTAAAGGACCTAAATTCGATATGGCTTGGTTAAGTTCTAGGCCTCGATTTGGCGGAAACGGAAACGGAAACAATACTGGTCCTAACACTTCATTTACAGCTCCATTAAATAATGCTTCCTTTACAGCTCCTGCAACTCTCGAAGTAACCGTTGTAGCAACAGACAATGATGGCGTAAGTAATGTACGTTTGTATCTTAACGATTCTTTTATTAGACAAGAAAACGTCAGTCCTTATACTTGGAATCAAGATAATAGTCTTAAAAATCTACCGAAAGGAAATTATACGTTAAAAGCAGAAGCTACAGATCAAAAAGGAGCAAAAACAACAAAAACTATTTCTTTTACAGTAAGAGACGACGGTAATACTGGCGGCGGCAATACAGATGATCTTGTAACAATATTAGGACAGAGTATTAACAAGTATACAAGCTCAGAAGCAGGCCGAAGAGCAATGCAAGCAAACCGAAACAGTGTTGGCGCAGAAGAACAATTTATTATGGAATCCGCAGGAAATGGTAGGGTTAGTTTTAAGGGGAATAATGGCAAATATGTTAGTTCAGAAAATGGAAGTAAACCTATGAATTGTAATAGAAATGCTGTTGGATCTTGGGAGAGATTTACATTAGAATCTCTGGGAGGTAATCTTTATGCCATTAAGGGAAATAACGGTAAGTATGTAAGTCACGAAAATGGAAGAAATGCCATAACATGTAATAGGGATGCTATTGGATCTTGGGAAAGATTTATTATTAATGGTATCAACACTGACAGGTCCTCGGGGATAACAGAGTTGAATAACGTTAGTATCTATCCAAATCCTGTTTCACCACAAGATCAATTTAGTATTGAAATAAATACCTCTAAGAAAGTTAATGCTGCATACCTACAAATCCTAGATATTTCTGGAAAAATAATTGTACAGAAAGACTTAGGGTCA
Source organism: uncultured Aquimarina sp. (assembly GCA_947493495.1). Lineage (GTDB taxonomy): Bacteria > Bacteroidota > Bacteroidia > Flavobacteriales > Flavobacteriaceae > Aquimarina. Next base: position 6,689 of record CANLRN010000104.1, on the reverse strand, counting down.
CTTAATATCGGAATGACTCCCATTCCATTAGATCAAATAAAAAACACGATGCCTAGTGGACTTTATTTAGTAAAAATTAATCTCGATAATGAGAGTAGTGTAAAAAGAATCTTGATAGAGTAATACCAATTTTAAAACATATACACAGGAGGCAAGTATCAAAAATATATAGATCACTTGTCTCTTTTTTTATAGATTTTAAGGCTTCATCTTATACAAATCATCACTCGTATTTTTGTAAGATCATTTCGCTTCCATCAAAAACACCATAAGTATAGTGTGTTATCCAATCCCCTAGATTGGTATATCTTGCATTTCCGGATAATTTAATTTCCATAGGAAGGTGTCTATGACCAAAAATAAAGTGATCTCTATGTTTTGTTTCTAGTTTTCGATTGCAATATTGTACCAACCATTCATTTTCTTCTCCAAGAAAAGTTACATCATCATCGCCAGAGATCAATTTATTTTTTACAGAAAGGTATTGTGCAAGTTTTACACCTATATCAGGGTGTAACCATCTAAAAAACCATTTGGCCACGGGATTGGTAAACACTTTTTTCATTCGTTTATACCCCTTATCTCCTGGACCTAATCCATCGCCATGACCAATGAAGAATGTAGTCGTGTTAAGTCTAAATTCTTGGGGAGTATGGTAAACAGGGATGTTTAGCTCCTCTTCAAAATATCCATCCATCCATAGATCGTGATTTCCTACAAAATAATATACAGGAATTCCTGCATCAGTAATTTCTGCAAGCTTACCTAATGTTCTGGTAAACCCCCTAGGAACAACCGTTTTATACTCAAACCAAAAATCAAATAAATCGCCTAATAAAAAAATAGCGGCTGCATCCTTTTTAATTTCATCCAACCAAGCAACAAATTTTTGTTCTCTTGGATAGCTTTCTTCTTTGGTAGGAGCACCCAAATGGTTATCAGATGCGAAGTATATCTTTTTTTCTTTCGGAAGTATTATTTCTTGTATCTGTCTTTGCTCCATGGATGAAACAAATATAATGGTTTTCCTTTTGTTTATTAGTGAAACTCTGATTTGAAAAGTTGCGCAACAATGCCTTCAAATCAGATATGTTGAATCTCAATTATGCACCGGAACCTTGTTATGAAGGTTTCAATGCATAATTGAGGTTAAACTAATCCCGCTTTTTCAGCGGGATCTCAGGTTTAATACTTCGAAGTCTGTCTGATTGATGCCAGGTAGACTTGCTTCCGAATCTTAAAAATTATTTTAATTTGAATGCCTCGTGAGCTTACTCCGCGGTAATTTATTTTATAAATAAAGATACTCCTTACTTATCTTTTTTGCGATTAGAGATCATTGTCTCCGGCATACCACTCTGCATAAGAAGTTTCTGTCTCCTGAAGTTTCAATGAGTGCAATGCAATATTTTGAGGAAGTCTTGCTCTTATTTTATTAGCAAAATCAATGACCATGTTTTCACTAGTAGGTTGATAATCTACTAAAATAACATTATGCCCTCGCTTTTCTAACTCTCTAGCTAATTCTACATGTGGCGTGTTTTTATTAAAAACAGTTGCGTGATCGAACACCTCTTCTATATCTTCTTTTACAATTTTTTTTAAGTCTCCAAAATCAATTACCATTCCTAATTTTACATGAGAGGTATCTGTGATAGGGTTTCCTATAACGGTTACACTTAATTTATAGCTATGGCCGTGAACATTTTTGCATTTGCCATCATACCCATATAATGCATGACCAGTTTCAAAAGAAAATTGCTTGGTAATTCTAATTGTACTCATTTGTCGTTTTGTAACTTTTCTGCAAAGTTAATGAACATTATTTTCTCTTTCTTTTATTATAAAAATAAACTACTATTAATATAATCCCTAGAATTAAAAATAATCCATTACCTCCTAAAAAATTAAGTATTTCCATGTCTTACTTTTTATTTTTTTGTAATGCTTCTTTAGTAAATTCTGAAAGTACTAATTCCCCTGAAATAGTTGCTCTCTCTATTAATAATTGATCCCAATGATCAGTTTCTCTCCAAGTGATCGCTTTCATTTTTTGTAAAGCAGCTGGATGATAACTGCTCAATTTTTCTGCAAATACTTGTACTTCTTTATCCAACTCTGCTATAGTTTCAAAAACTCTAGTGTAGAGTCCTTTGTCTTTTGCCCAATACGCATTTTGCCATTGTGATGCTTCCCAAGCTAAGGCTTCAAAAGCTGCTAAGCCAATTTTTCTGGATACTGCGGGTTCGATGACAAATGGTCCAATACCAATTGATAATTCACTAAGTTTAATAGAGGCTGCTTCTGTAGCCATACAGTAATCACAAGCCGATGCGATACCTACACCACCACCAACAGCTTTGCCCTGAATCCTACCAATAATTGGTTTTTTGCATGTTCTCATTGCGTTAATTACATTAGCAAATCCCGAGAAAAATTGCTGTCCTTCCTCTAGAGTAGTGATGGTCATTAATTCATCAAAAGAAGCTCCTGCACAAAATGCTTTTTTACCTTCGGATTTTAGAACAACAACACGAGTAGATGCATCCTCTGATAATTGATAAAGTGCTTTAGTCAATCTATCTAGTAATTCTGACGGAAAAGAATTACTGGCAGGATGGCCAAACTCTATAGTGGCGATATTATTTTGTATGCTAGTGTATAAGCTTCCATTAGGTCGGGTTGTAGTCATGTTTTTATTTTTTGTGGTTATATATTAGGGCTTGTTGTTAAACCAAATTAGACATTATTTTTTTAAATGTGACATCCTTGCATTTGTTATCTCTATACTAATAGAAATATCTATCTTGATAATTATAATTTTTTATTGTATTTTCGGAAAATGATTAAAAATTACTTAGAAAAATTCAGACTCGAAATTCTTTTACTTTGCTTATATAGTATTATTGGATTATTTATTTTTAGTTTAGCTTAAATTAAAAAAAATAAAGTTCCGTCAATTTGCTGCTAATGGTACATATTTATTTCTGAATTTAATAACTAAAGATACCCCTCTACATAACATCCATACAGTAATTGCTATCCAGATTCCATGGAGTTTCCAATCGTATTTCATAGCTATAAACAGTATTGGCATAAAGCCTAGTAGTGTAGAACCTACTAATACGTTTCGTAAAAAACTAGTTTCTCCAAGACCCTTAAAAATCCCATCACCCACAAATGCTAAGGCATTTATTGGTAATACCATCACCACGAGATAAAAGAAACTAGTAAAAATTTCAAGCACTTGCTGATCTGATGTAAAAATACTTCCTAAAGTTTCTGGTATGCATACTGCAACTCCTCCAAGTATACTGGCTACAATAATTCCATATATATTCACTTTTTTTGCCATACCGATCAAGCCTTTATAATCTTTTGCTCCTAGTAATTTTCCTCCTAAAATATTTCCGGCACTACCATATCCATCAATAAAAAATGCAAAAAACAGCCATAATTGCATAGCAATGGTGTGGGCAGCTACATAGTTAACCCCTAGAGATGTAGCTTCTCTTACTGCTAATAACAAGGTAGTATTAAGCGCTAATGAACGGATAAATAAATTAGCACTCATCACTAAAAAACGATTCATTTCTGGGTGCCAAGGTTTTTTTAATCGTAGGGATACCTCTGTTTTTTTTAGTAATAGTATCAACGAAATAATAGCCATTACTCCCTGAGATAGCAAACTAGCCCAAGCTGCTCCTTCTAGATGCATTGGATTGATAACGCCCTCTATACCATATACGAGTATAATATCCAGCACAATATTGGTTACAACACCTATCAATGCAACAATCATAGGCCAAAAGGTATTCTGTAATCCTCTGAAAATACCAAAAATAGCGAAAACAAATAATGATAACGGAAATCCCCATACCCTAATACTGTAATATGTAATACAATAGTCTAATACCAAACCTTTTGCTTCTAGAAGCATAAAAATTTCTTTAATAAAAGGAACAGTAGCAAGAAGGATAATGAAACTCAAACCAATATTAAAAAGGATTGCTTGCGCAGGTAATGTCTTTACCTCATCTAATTTTCCTGCACCTAAATATTGTGATATAATTGCTGAAATAGCACTTCTGGTTTGTGCCAATATCCATATAAGCATAGACAAGAAGGTGCCTACAATACCTACTGCAGCTAATGATTCTGTTCCGTGAATAGGAATATTACCTACTATTGCTGTATCAGTAGCGGATAGCACGGGTTCTGCAATCCCAGAAATAATAGCAGGAACGGCTAATCGATTTATATTTTTAAAATTGATGATACTACTCACAATACCAGTTCGTAACAATAAAATGGATGTTCACTTTGTTTTGGGAAATAAATAATTCCTAATCGTTTATATCCTCTGGTTTCATAAAATCTCTGGTTTCTTTTGTTCTGACTAAAAGTATCCAGTCGTATGGATAAGAAAGCGTGTTCTCGAGCATATTCTTCTGCCCAATCCATTAACTGTTGTGCATACCCTTGCCCCCAAAAATCAGGATGAACGGCCAATCGATGGATATATACATTGTTCTGGTTATCTGTTAACCATTGAACAGGGATATACTCATCATCCATCAATTCTGTTATCACAATAGTTCCTACTATTTTTCCTGTATGCTCTAGAACATACGATTCTTCTAATGCAATATCTTTCTCAAAACGAGCTTGCGTAGGGTAATGTTCATTCCATTGATAAATTTCTTTAGCGATCATGGCCTTTGCACACGCTTTGGTTAATGAAACAATAGTTGATACATCTGAGGGTTTTGCTTTACGGATCATATGTTATATGAAAAATCCAAAAATACAAACTATTCTTTAGTAGCGACAGTATTAATTTTTTTAGTATATATATTTTAGGGCTATTTTAAGAAAAGAAAAAACAGTCTACAAAAAAGCATTTATATTCTAGGTCTAAAATTGTATTTTTGCTGGCTAGAACACTAATCATACTAATACCATGAAGAATATACTTGTTCCCTTAGGACTTTCTGAGGTTTCGATCAGCCTTAACCGATTACAATATGCTGTTCATATAGCGGAGAAACTTGGAGGAACGATTTATGCTATAGAGGTTTTTAAAAAACCTGCTAGAACAGGTAGTTTGCCATTGGTTGATAAAGCTGTAAAAGATATAACTGTCAGTAGTATCGAAAAAAAAATAGCAGACATAGATCGAAAAGGTGTTCATATTATTGCATATCCTTTAGAAGGAGATTTATTAGAAGCAATACCAGAATTTAATCTCAAACACTCTATTGATCTAATCATCTTAGGAACAGAAAGTACTGACATAAGAAACCCGTATTTCTTAGGAGAAATATCAGGCAGTTTGGTTAAAAAAACTGAGATTCCTACTTTAATAATTCCCGAAAACTATAGTTATAAGCCGATCAATAAAGTATTAATGGCCATAAAATCTGGTCATATCAGAAAGCAAAATGCATTAAACCCTATAAAAGAAGTATTAAATGCATGTAATGCCGAAATGAAATTATTACAGGTAAAAACAGTTAATTTCTTAACAGAAGATTCTGAGTTTCATAAAGATATAGCTGCATTAGTTACCTCTTATAAGTCTTCAGAGAATGGCACTTTGTTTCAGGGAGTATTGGAGCATCTCAATGAGAATAATCCAGATTTACTATGTGTTTTTAGGCGTAGAAGAGGTTTTTTTGCTAAATTATGGGAGAATAATTCAGTACTCAAAAAAGATTTTGAAAGCAGAATCCCTTTATTAGTTCTAAAAGGAGCTGATCAATAATATTATATGGGGATGTAGCTCAGCTGGCTAGAGCGCTTGACTGGCAGTCAAGAGGTCGTGGGTTCGAGTCCCATCTTCTCCACTTGATTATCAAATAGTTAAAATACCACGTCATTTTAACTATTTTTATTTGTACAAAAATTACACAAATTCTGTAACTGTAATCTTCTTATTTGAGTTAATTTATATATTCTAAAAAGCTTTTACTTTCAAGATTAAACCTTATTAAAAATCCTTTTTATTAAATTGCGAACTCGACGAAAATTATTCCATTAGATTGTAATACGTAAAAGTCAATCTACTAATTAGTGATTTTAAATTATGATATTCGAAAATTAGAATGAGAAAAGTTATTAATATTCACGCAGATGATTATGGAATAGGAAATGAAATCACTGATAATATATTAGATTGTATTAATAATGGCACTGTTAATAGTGTTAGTGTGGTGTGTACGACAGATCATTTTGAATATGGGATAGAGAAATATAATAACTTGTCCAAAAAAATTAGACTTTGCCTTCATTTGAATTTGGTAGAAGGTAAACCATTAACACCAAAAAGTGAGATCGATCATATTGTTGGTCAATCAGGAGAATTTAAGTACTCATTTTTATCTCTTTGGCTACATTATGCTTTATCGCCTAAGTCTAAGAAAGAGAAGTTACGGTTTCAAATTAAAACAGAAATAGAAAATCAGATTGATAAATATAAGTCTGCTATTCATAATGATATTCCACTTCTTTTGGATAGCCATATGCATTTTCATATGATACCTTTTGTTTTTGAATGTATCCTTGAAGTGTCCAAGAAACACAAAATTGATTTTATCCGTAATCCTTATGAACTTGTAAACTTATAATTCTTAAGACAGTCTATAATTCAAAAATATAGTTTTTATTGATCCCATTGTTGGTTTAAA
>CANLRN010000103.1 GCA_947493495.1 uncultured Aquimarina sp. | reverse complement strand
TTCGTAAAAACCTTAAAATAAGATAGTTAAAAATACTATAATCCTGTTAGTCCAAAAAGTGCGGAAGTCAGGAAAAATATAAACTAAAGAAGAAAGAATAAAAAATTTCACAGAGACAAGTTTCAGTAGACCTGTTTTTTAATACGTAATTGTAGTATTCGCGACAATCCGATTGGTTAAATTTGAGTTACAAGAAAGTTTTGGTGTCTAGGTAGTTTTTAGATATAGTGTACGTTAACTTACGCTCAAGTTATACTAGTTCATACAGCTACATAACAGCAGTATATTAAAAAAATACGCCTCTATTAGCAAATCGTTAATCATAAAATCTATGCTCTCAAAAATTAGTACCTTGTTATAAAAAATAACACATTACGAATCCTACACACAAATGCTTGTACGGATGGAACCTGCTATATGTATTATACCATTTGCCATTTGAATTTACTGGTATTAGAACAGGGTATATTCTGAAAGTTTGGAAGCTCGAATGCATATAAAATATGACGATGGAATTGTGATGTTCTTTTATTGAAGGATATTAAAAAACCACCTCAAAATTCTTATGAGGTGGTTTTTAAAAAGTTCAAAAACTATTTTCTTAGATAAATAAGTTTATCTATATTTTATTTTAATATAATGCATTTAAAGCAACTACATCAAATCTACTAAATTCTCCATCTTCACTTCCATCAAAACAAGAAATCATTAGAGAATCAGAATCTAAACCAGCAGCTCCCCATCTATTTTCTCTTGGAGTTCCAGGAATATTGATAGCTCCTACTCCAGCAGTACCTTCATTAGCTCCTCCACATCTTCTTCTTGCATAATCAGTATGTCTAAATCCTATTGAGTGTCCTATCTCATGACCAATCACATGCTCATTCACATTATTTACGTTAGAACCTCCAAAAGTACCAGTCCCATTATTAATTTGTACAAATTTAAAAGGTCTTCCTCCGGTAGGGAATCCTGCAGATCCACCAGCTCCACCTGCGTTGTTATTAAATACAACCATATCTGCTGCTTGGAAATTAGTACCAAACGTTAATCTAAATGTTAGTGAGTTGTTCAATCTATTATAGTTATTTACCGCCCACTGTAATCCAGTTCTCATAGAAGGAGTTAAAGCATTACCAGAACCTGTAAATCCTAAGATATCGATAGTTCTACTACCTCCTGTTACTAGATTGTTTGTTCGGTATTGTTTTGTATTCTCCTCACCACTAGCTAACTTATATAGATCATTAATCAAACTTGTACGATCAAGCATAATATCACCTGATTGAATTACTTCAGAAACACTCCCATCAAGAGGGTTTTTATACATTTCTACAGTAGCTCCATTAGGATTTACACCTGCTTCTAATAAGGCATTTTTTTCGGTTTTAGACAATTCTACAACAGCTTCTGGTTGTACTTCGTTAGTGACCTCTTCTTTTTGACATGATGTAACAACACCAGCCGCGATAGCGCAAAGCGCTAAAAATTTAATTTTTTTCATTTTTAATAAAGTTGAGTTTGTGTAGTTTAAATTATTTATACAAATAGGTTTAACTACAATTCCTATTTGCTTATTGATTGTAACTAGCTTTGAACTTTTTTAAGTGGGGATGAAGATATGATAATTTTTTGAAAAAATAAGTTAATATTTTATATAATTCTCTATTTTAATGCGTAAATCATACATTTAATTCATTAAATCAAAGGAATAAGTGATAAAAATATATCTTTAAATCACACAATAAAATCGATTAAATGCACAGTTTACAAAATTAATTACTCTTCTTTTATAAACTCACGAGTGTTAGTTATTGTTGTTAAAGAATTCTTACTTTTTAATAGATAAAAAATAAAAAGAAGGTTTTTTCTTACAATTAATAAATTTTCAACTATATATTGTCAAATAAACACTAACAATGGTTTAACCATAAAAAAACTCCATTTATTTTAATCATACTTCCACTGAGCAAAAATAATCAAGAATAGCGAGTCTCTTACAATGCTTTTTTAGTAATGAATATAATAACAGGAAGCTATGTAGTATGTAAAAATTCTAGAAAATCCTTTTCAATCAAACAATCTCAGCACTTAAACCTGCTTGGAGAAGTTTAGAGCATCTAGGTACTAATTCTTCATAAACTCCAGTCTTTACAGTACATTTCCCTTTATAGTGTACTAACATGGCACATTGTTCTGCTTGTACGGGAGTATGCTCACAAGTACATATTAAAGTTTCAATCACATGATCAAAGGTATTGACATCATCATTATACAAAACGATCTCATTATTAGTTGTCTCTATTGTTTTTTCTAGGACTTCTTCTAAAACTTTTTCTTGAGTGCTCATCTCATAATTTTTTTTACAAATATACTACATAGAATAGAAAAATACACTTTCGATACTGTTAATTCAATTCATAATAGGCTGCAATCCAATTATTTCGTTCTATAACTTCTATAAGTCTCATATTGTAGCTATTGCACATTTTGGTAATCAATTGCATATCTTCTTGATAAAAACCACTAAGAAACAATCTTCCTTTTTTGCTTAGCGTTTTTACATATATAGAAATATCATTCAATAATATATTTCTATTAATATTAGCTATGATAATATCGTAAAGCTTTCCTTCTAGTAACCCAGCGTCTCCTTGGTAAGCCGTAATATGTTTACACTGGTTACGCGCTATGTTTTCTTGGGTATTAACATAACACCAATTATCTATATCTATAGCATCAATAGGTTGAGCACCTTTCTTTTCTGCCAAAATAGCCAAAACTCCAGTACCACAACCCATATCTAATACCTTTTTGTTTTCTAAATCAGATTGAAGTAAATGCTGAATCATCATATGTGTTGTTTCGTGATGACCCGTACCAAAAGACATTTTGGGTTCTATTACAATATCGTAATCAACATTTGGTTTTTCATGAAAAGGAGCTCTCACACTACATACTCCATCCACCATAATAGGATCAAAATTTTTTTCCCATTCCTTATTCCAGTTTACTTGCTCTATTTCTTGAGTTGTGAAGGTAATCTCAAACTCTTTAGTGTTTAAAATATGTATCTCCTCTAAAATGTCTTGATGCCACTCTTGTTTTTGTATAAAAGCTTCTACTCCTGCTTCTGTTTCTACAAAACTCTCAAAGCCTGCATATCCCAATTCTGCTATCAAAATTTCTGTTGCTGGTTGTAATGGCTGTATTTTAAAATAGTATCCTATATAAATTGGTGTTGACATTCTTAGTTTTATAAAATTAAATTATACCGTTGCGAACAAAAAAATACTCCACTAAAAACTCACTTTTCATCTTTTAGTATACAACAAAGATGTATTGGTTACATAGCATTACCGATAGCAGCAAAGCTTGCTGCATCTAATGAAGCGCCTCCTATCAACCCTCCATCTACATCTGGTTTTGCAAAAATCTCTTGCGCATTTGCTGGTTTTACACTACCGCCGTATAATATAGATACTTCTTCGGCTATGGCAGCATTAAATTTGTTTTTAATGGTAGTCCGAATAAAAGCATGCATTTCTTGTGCCTGTTCTGGACTTGCAGTTTCTCCTGTTCCAATAGCCCATACAGGCTCATATGCTAAAACAATCTGTTTCCATGCACTTGCTTCTAATGTGAATAAGGCATTTTTTAATTGATTTTCTACAACGGTAAAATGAGTATCACTCTTTCTATCTTCTAATTCTTCTCCAAAGCAAAAAATAATTGTCATATCATTTTTTAGCGCTGTTTGTACTTTTCCTGCTAATAGTGTATCGTTTTCTCCAAAATAAGCTCTACGCTCACTATGCCCTAGAATAACTATGTTTACCCCTATACTTTTTAGCATATCAGCAGATATTTCTCCTGTAAAGGCACCACTTTCTGCCTGATGCATATTCTGAGCTGCTACCTTAATTCCTGATCCTTTTAATGCTTCGGATGTGTATTGTAGGTTCACACTAGTAGGTGCTACAATGATTTCTCCATTTGGCATGTGTTCAAATTTAACTTTGAGATCTGCCAATAAGTTTTTAGTTTCTGTAAGGTTTTTATTCATTTTCCAATTTCCTGCTACAATCTTTTTTCTCATTTTTTTTAGTTTAGGTATTTAGTTGATAATTTTTATAAAATGATGACTATGTTCTTATCCTTGGATCTAACCATCTGTAGATACTATCGACAAATATATTGATTAGAATAAATAAAGAAGCTATTATAATTACAGCTCCCATAATTATCGGAAGATCTGATGTGTTAAGGGCATCTACAATTTCTTTTCCTAAACCATTCCAACCGAAAATATACTCTACAAATACGGCTCCTGCTAGCATTGAGGCAAACCACCCTGATATTGCTGTAACAACAGGATTTAAGGCATTTTTTAATGCATGTTTTCTAATAATCTGTAGTAGGGACAGCCCTTTTGCTTTTGCCGTTCTAATATAATCTTGACTCATCACTTCCAATAATGAATTACGCATTAATTGTGTTACAACTGCTAGTGGTCGTACTCCTAATACTATGGCTGGAAGTAGTAAGTTTTTCCATTGGATATATATCCCTTCTCCAAAATCATCTACCTCATATAAGCTGCCCGTCATGTTCAAGTTCGTATATTCGTGCAATAAGTATCCAAAAAGCCAAGCAAAAATGATGGCACTAAAAAAAGAAGGTACACTCATGCCTATTGTGCTAACAAATTGGATTAATTTATCTGGCCATCGATCTTTGGTTAGTGCACTAATAATTCCCATGCCGATTCCTAGAAAAATTGCGATGAGTATCGCAGATACAGCTAGAACAGCAGTATTGGGTAATGTCTCCTTGATAACATCGCTTACTTTTTTTCCATTTTTCTGAAAAGATTCTCGTAGATATGGATACTTAAAAACTGTTTTAGTTTCTCCTATCGTAAATAGAGATATTCCTGAATATTTTTGAGGATCATAATAGGAGAAATCATCCACATTAGTACTGTGAAATGAAATAGGAGAAAGATCATTAAGATAATACCTATACTGTGTAGCAATTGATTGATCAAAACCATATTTCTTATTTACGATTTCCAGTTGTTCTTTGCTTTCATTCTGGCCTAGCATCATCTGTGCTGGATCACCAGGGAGTATCGTAAATAACAAAAAAATCACTGTAATAACTCCTAATAAGGTAAGTAATGCATATCCTAATGTACTGAAATAGTTTAGCATTCTAATCTCTAATTGTTTTTTTGCTTGCTCACCTGATCAATTATTTCTGTACTATCGATGGCTGTACTGTCTACTGTTTCTTCTTCTATCGTGGGTATTTCTTGTATAGATCGTTCTACTTTTTCTAATGATAATTCATCAACATCATTCCAATGCAACTTGTTTATAATTGTTCCTTTTTTTAATGCAAGAACCCCTGGATTAGAACGTAAAATAGTTTTGAGGGCAGTTTCGTCTGTATTATAAAACTCAAAATCTAATCCATATTGTTCTTTTTTCTGTGAGATATCTTGCGGACCAGAAGCTGTTAATCCTATCACATCATATCCTTGTGCCTTGGCTTTATCTGTGAGCCTTTTTACAGCTACCATCCCTTCTCCTTCACTTTTGGATAGGTTATACATAATAATAGCGATAAGATTTTCTTTTTCTAAGAACTCTGTTGTATACTCTTTTCCATCTCTCTCTATCGCAAAATCATGTATTGGTGGTATATATCCTTCATCAAGCATTTTTGTCTCTACTTCTATATACTTCCCATCTACAGTAGGGTACTCTCCACTGGTTTTAATTATTTTTTCTTTGCCATTAACCTCAAATTTCCAATAATACTCGAACTGAGCTTCTTGGGCATCTTTGGGAACTGTCATTCCCTCCTGAATATTAGTTCCGATTTTATAAGCTCTAAAATCAAAGGTTGGCATATGCATTAATACATGATACGCAAATGCTAAACAGGCAGTAAAACATACAAAAACAATCCACTTATGAGATGGTTTGGGTAATATAGGCGTTATATATTTTTTTCCGAAAAATAGAATTAAAATAAAAAATAGTAGAATAATATCTTTAGTGAATGATTCCCAAGGTGTTAATGGCAGTGCATCCCCAAAACATCCACAATCTGTAACTTTATTAAAATATGCCGAGTAAAATGTAAGAAATGTGAAGAAAACAATCATCAATAACAGAGACCATACTGTAAACTTGGGTAAATATCCTAGTAATAATGTAATGCCGACAATTACTTCAAAAATCACAATAAATATAGCGATCAATAATGCAAATGGAATTAAAAATTCTAGATTCAGAACGCCTTCGGCAAAGTAATCTTGTAATTTATACGAGAATCCAACAGGGTCATTTAATTTAATAAATCCTGAAAATAAGAAAAGGGCTGCTACAAATATTCTGGAAAAACCGACAAGTACTTTCATTTTTAAATAGTGATTGTTTTATCTCGAACAAGATAATATGTTTATATCTTGTTATTTTTAGTTTAACAGTATTTTATAAAGTGACAAATTCAATTCGCTTCTCCTAGATGAATCATAGCAAATACCGCATAATTAATCATATCCTGATAATTAGCATCAATTCCTTCACTTACCAGCGTTTTTCCTTTATTATCTTCAATTTGTTTTACTCTTAGTAATTTCTGAATTATTAAATCTGTTAATGAGCTCACCCGCATATCTCTCCACGCTTCTCCATAATCATGATTTTTATTCATCATTAATTCTTTAGTTTCTGATATGTGTTTATCATATAATGCAGTTGCTTGTTCAATAGATGCATCGGGTTGATCTGCTATTCCTTTTTCTATCTGGATCAAAGCCATTAAACTATAATTGATAATTCCTATAAATTCTGAAACCTCACCTTCATCTATTTTTCTCTCTGTATTTTCTTGTAGACTTCGTATACGTTGCGCTTTGATAAAAATTTGATCTGTAAGCGATGGCAATCTAAGAATTCTCCACGCACTACCATAGTCTTTCATTTTTTTAATAAACAAGTTTCGACACTTTGTAACTACTGCGTCATATTGTACAGACGTATCCTGCATAGAACGATTTAATTTTGCGTAAATTTCGCTTTAATATGGGAATTAAAAAAATTGTATCGAAAATTAATTATTCTTACTCTTGTACCTTAATTTTTATATGGAAGTGGTTTAAACTTTTCTGATTTAAGTGAAAAATAATGGTTTTGTGTTCAGATGAAGCAATTTTTTAATTGCATAGCAGCGCTACGGGAGTCAAAAATTGTGAAATATGGACACAAAAAGATGTTTTTTTTAGCAAATTGAAAAAAGTTTAAACCACTTCATAGTAAAATTGTTTAACCTGTACTAGGCGAAACCTAGAGTTTATTAATCATGACTATAAATTGCAAAGGCTCTCTAATTGATCTATCAACTCCAAAAATAATGGGGATTCTTAATCTTACCCCAGATTCATTTTATGATGGAGGCAAATACAAAAGTGAGGATCAAATAATAAAACAAGTAGGAAAAATGATCGAAGATGGGGCTAGTTTTATTGATGTTGGAGCTTATTCTTCTAGGCCTGGTGCAAAAAATATTTCTATAGAAGAAGAAGAAAAGAGAATCTTACCCATTATAAGATTATTGATTACAACTTTTCCGGATATCATACTATCCATAGATACTTTTAGAAGTCAAATTGCCGAAAAATGTATCGAAAATGGAGCAGCTATGATCAATGATATTTCTGCAGGAAATTTAGATCCAGCTATGATGGCTGTAGTCGGAAAATTAAAGGTCCCTTATATTATGATGCATATGAAAGGTAACCCTCAATCCATGAAAACCCTCGATCAGTATGAAAATATGATGAAAGAAATACAATTGTATTTTGCTACTAAAATTGCTGAAGCTCGAAAACACAGAATCAATGATCTTATTATTGATCCTGGCTTTGGTTTTGCAAAAAATATAGATCAAAACTTCGAACTCCTTACTACATTAGAATTACTAAAACTACAAGGGTATCCTATATTAGCTGGGGTATCTAGAAAATCTATGATCTACAAAACCTTAGGTATTAGTCCATCAGAATCCTTACATGGAACTGGTGTACTGCACACAATAGCTTTGCTTAAAGGAGTATCTATCCTTAGAGTCCATGATGTAAAAGAAGCCAAGCAATGTATTACATTAGTACAAAAATGTATCGATTAAATCATATGCAAGCGTTATGTAGTATTTAATCATATTCCTTGCAAAATTAATTATTAACATAAACTATTGGTATCGTATTGAAACTATGATTACTGAGATACACAAATGAAAATCAACTAATTATATAAAACTATTTCTTATTTAGTAGTAAAAGTGTTTCAAATATTGTCTTGGCTTATTTAAATATAAAGGATAGTTGTTTTTTTTTTTGAACATATAATAAATTAATTTTGCTGACATTTTAAATTCTCAACACTAATCAAACATATGCTAACATTAGGTATAGACATTGGAAGCTCATCAATTAAAATAAGTGCATACAGTACCTCAACTGGAGAAACGATCGCTTCTACTCAAAGCCCTGATGAAGAAATGGAAATGTTAACTCCACAATCAGGATGGGCTGAGCAACATCCAGAAACTTGGATAACACATATCACCGTTTGTTTACAAAAAATAAAAAAATCTATAGACTTAGCACAAATTAGTGCTATAGGTATTGCGTATCAAATGCACGGTCTGGTTCTCATTGATCAATCAGGTAAAGTACTTCGACCGGCAATCATATGGTGTGATAGTCGTGCCGTATCTATTGGTAATAAAGCCTCTACTAACTTAAAATCATCGTACTGCCAAGAAAATCTTTTGAATTCGCCAGGCAATTTTACAGCTTCAAAATTAAAATGGGTACAGCAAAACGAAAAGGAAATATATTCTAAAATCTATAAAATAATGTTGCCAGGAGATTACATTGTTTATAGACTAACAAACAAAATAACAACGACAATATCTGGGCTTTCTGAAGCTATCTTATGGGATTTTAAAAAAGAAGAAATAGCCTATGACTTATTAAAATATTATGATATCAATCCCAAGCTATTGCCTGATCTGGTTTCTACATTTTCTGTTCAAGGAGAAGTTACTGTAGATGCTGCTAAAGAATTTGGGTTACCAAAAGGAATTCCAATATCATATAGAGCTGGTGATCAACCCAATAATGCTTTTTCATTAAACGTACTACATCCTGGCGAAGTTGCTGCTACTGCAGGCACATCGGGTGTGGTATACGCCGTAAGTAAATACAATAAAGCAGACTCACAGTCTAGAATAAATACTTTTTTGCATGTAAATCACACAAAAACATCAACTGCCCTAGGGGTTCTTTTATGTATTAATGCCACTGGAATTGCAAATGCTTGGATTCGGAAAAATATTGCTAAACACCTATCCTATGAAGACATTAATAATGAAACTATAAAAGCTCCGATTGGATCCGATAATTTACTTTTTTATCCTTTTGGTAATGGAGCAGAACGAATGTTATGCAATCTAGAAACTGGTGCCAGTTTCGAAAATTTAAATTTTAATATTCATCATCAAGCACATCTATTGCGATCTGTACACGAAGGGATTGCCTTCTCTTTTGCGTATGGCATTAGTATCATGAATCAAAATGGAATAGCCACCAAGACTATTAAAGCTGGGAATACTAATATGTTTCTAAGTCCTGTATTTAGAGAAACACTAGCAGCAATTACAGGAACGACTATACAACTTTATAATACGGATGGTGCTACAGGAGCCGCCAGAGGTGCAGCTGTAGGTGCAAAAATCTATACTGATTTTGAAGAAGCATTTATAGGACTGAAGCAATTAAAAGAAATAAAAATTACCAAAGATGAACAAAAACAATATCAAAAAGCATATGAAAATTGGCGCTCCGGATTATAAACAAAAATTGACCAAAAATGAACTATAAATTTTTTATTCTACTAGATTACAGCATAGATGGAAGCACATATCCTCATATGAAAAGTTTATAGTATAATAAAGGTAACAACAATGATCAGAAAACATAAAAAATTATACAACTATTCATAGCTGCTTTAGAAACTATTTTTATGTCTAAATGCATTACTATCCAGTATACTTTACAATAATAATTTCTCATGTATTTGAACTAACCCATTAAATAAAAATTAAAAAAATGAATTCTTATTTCAAAAAAATACCAACAATAAAATACGAAGGTCTTGACTCTAAAAATCCCTTGTCATTTCGTTACTATGATGCTAATCGTATGGTAGTAGGAAAATCTATGGCAGAGCATTTTCGTTTTGCTATTGCCTATTGGCATACCTTCTGTGGAGAAGGTGGAGATCCTTTTGGTATAGGAACTAAACAATTTGAATGGCTTAATTATACTAATCCAATGGATATCGCAAAAGCTAAGATGGGAGCTGCTTTTGAGTTTATGAATAAGCTTTCTGTTGATTATTATTGTTTTCATGATGTTGATGTAGTTGGAGATGGTAGTGTTTTCGAGATAGAAAAACGGTTGTCTCTACTACTCCCTGAGTTACAAAAAATACAAAAAGAAACAGGAAAACAATTATTGTGGGGTACAGCAAATGTATTTTCTAACCCCAGGTATATGAACGGAGCAGCTACTAATCCTGATTTTGCTGTGCTTGCTAATGCCGGAGTACAGGTTAAAAATGCAATTGATGCAACTATTGCTCTTGGAGGAACAAATTATGTGTTCTGGGGCGGTCGAGAAGGATATATGTCACTACTGAATACAGATATGAAATTAGAAAAAGAAAATTTAGCTCGTTTTCTTACAATGGCAAGAGATTATGGTAGAAAACAAGGGTTTAATGGCAACTTCTTAATTGAACCAAAGCCTATGGAACCTTCAAAACATCAATATGATGTTGATGCAGAAACCGTGATTGGTTTTTTACGTCATTATGGATTAGATAAAGATTTTAAACTAAACATAGAAGTCAATCATGCTACACTGGCACAACATACCTTTGAGCATGAATTACAATGTGCAGCTGATGCCAATATGCTAGGAAGTATAGATGCAAATAAAGGAGATTATCAAAATGGATGGGATACCGATGAATTTCCGACAAGTATACTAGAAACTACTAAGGCTATGATGGTGATTCTAGAATCAGGTGGTTTACAAGGAGGTGGAATCAATTTTGATGCAAAAACGCGTAGAAACTCTACTGATTTAGAAGATATTTTTATAGGACATGTACTGGGCATGGATACATTTGCTAGGGCATTACTCATTGCTGATGATATTCTCAAAAACAGTGACTATAAAATCAAAAAACAAGAACGATATAGTTCTTTCAAAAATGGGAAAGGAAAAGATTTTACGGATGGTAAACTGAAATTAGAACAACTAAGAGATATTGCTCTAGAAATCGAAGAACCTATGGCGATTAGTGGTAAACAAGAATGGTATGAAGCCTTAATTAATATGTATATATAGTGTAGTTACATCAACGTTGTACGCAAGCAGAAAAAATATTGAGAATGAACATTAAAATTTCTGAAACGAGAGATATAAGCATTGAACAAATACTCGAACTTTATAATGCTAATAAATGGAGTGCTGTTGAAAAACCAACCGAATTGCGGAATGGACTACTAAATTCCCATTCATTAATTTCAGCTTGGGACGGAAACAAATTAATCGGACTTGGTAACGCAATTTCTGACGGACATTTGGTTGTATATTATCCGCACTTACTTGTTCACCCGAACTATCAAGGACGTGGAATTGGACATATGATTTCGAATAAATTTCAAGAAAAATACAAAGATTTCCATATGCAAATGCTGACAGCGGACGGAAAAGCAATTAATTTCTACAAAAAAGTAGGTTTTGAAAAAGCTGGCGAAACTATGCCGATGTGGATTTATAAAGGAAACGAACATTAAAATATTTAAGAATGATAGCAAGAGTTTGACTTAGTGCTTAATCGAAAATAATCGCTTGTCTTCTGCCCTAAATGCCATATATTTACGTTGTATGTCATTTTGACTAAAATGCTTAATAGAACATTAAATACATTTTTAGACTTTAATCCTGAAACATCAGAAAAATTAGTCTCGCTGTTTGAAGAAGTAAGTTTAAAAAAAGGAGTTTCTTTTGCTAGGAAAGGTAAGTATTCAAGGAAAATTGGTTTTGTGACTTCTGGTGTTTTAAGGGCTTTTTATAGTAATGATAAAGGTGAAGAGTATAACAAAACCTTTTTTACGAAAGGCAGTTTCTTGGGCGCGTATTCCTCTCTAGTCACAGGTCAAATAAACAAAATAGACATTGATTGCCTTACCGATTGTAAAATTTTAGTTGCTGATTTTAGTGCTATCACTTCTTTATACGACACATATCCCAGCATTGAGCGTTTGGCACGTATTCTTGCAGAACAATTTTTTGTTTCTAAAGAAAAAAGGGAAATAGAACTTGTAACCTTGGAAGCAAAAGAACGTTACGAAATTTTCAAACAACAACATCCAAATTGTCTATAACGGAAATATGGGAATTTCGTGGTTTTCTAATTTTTTAAACAAAAATCCCCTTACCCAAGAAAA
>CANLRN010000102.1 GCA_947493495.1 uncultured Aquimarina sp. | reverse complement strand
TTATAGCTCCTGACTTTGGGAAGAGCAGGTATAACTAAGATTATGTAAATACAGCTTGGGTAATGCGGCTGGCTTTAAAGGGGAAATTACTATTTTAGCGGTGCAGATAGGTATATGACAGATAGAACGTTCTTAAAAAATAGCATCTTTAGAAGGTAACCGCTAGAAAAAAAGGGTGTGCGCTTAAAAAAAACGTATAAGTTATTATCCCTTTGGATTACAACATAAAGGGTATAATAACACCATAGTTTCTGAGCATCCGTATGGGTATTTAGGTCAAGAAGAACAAAATGAACTTGACTTAAACTGGTTATCTTTTAGGCATAGAAACTATATGCCAGAGATTGGAAGATTCTTTGGAATAGATCCAGTGGCTGGTGACTATGTTACAATATCGCCATATCAATTTGCGCATAATAATCCTATTTGGAAAATAGAACTTGAAGGTCTTGAAGGGCAAGAGTTAAATGGTTTTGATGTTCTAAACGCTTCCGCATCTGGTCGAAGTGGTCAAAATCCTTCTGCTCATTTACCTCTACCGGTTGGAGATCAATCAAGTGGAACATCTTCTGGAAATAAAAATACTCGAAAACTTGTAGCAATACAAAAGAATGGCCAATTCAGTGTCAAGGGAGGTTATCCTGGTCAGGCGCTAGATGAAGCTGTAACCACAGGTATTCAGTATTTAGGAAGTAAACTTTCAGGAAGTAACGTCTCTAAAAGCACATCTGAGAATATACAATTAGGCACAAATTTATTGATGTTATTTACTTCAAAAGGCAAAAATGTAAAAGCTGGCACAGAAGTATTCGAACAATTAACAAAAACAGCTAGTACTAAATCTTTATCTAAAATAGCATTAAACACTTCTAAATTAAGTGGAACTGGCGGAGATATTTTAGATGGTGTTATCAAAAAGACAAATAATATTGGAACACATTTAAGTCCAAACGATTTAAAAGGAGCTGTAAAAGATATATTGGGGAGTCCAGTTACGATAAATGGTAAGACTTTTGATCATATAGGAGAAGTAACAGATGCACTTAAAGGATTAGGTAAACAGATTACTAAATTGAATAAAGGAATTAAAAATGGTTCGTTTAGTGATGATGTTTTAGATGCAGCTACAAGTTTAAGAACACAGTTGCAAAATCAAAAAGATCAAATACAGAATGTTTTAAATAATGCCAGACAAGAAGCTGGTGGTTTTTAATATGAGTTTAGAAAAAACAATAAATCAATTAGAAAATAAGGTAATACCAAGACCGCCAGAATATGAGTCGCACTTGGTAAAAAGGTGTTTTGATTTAGCTAATAAGAAGCTAAAATACTTTTCTCCCGAAGACTTAAGGATTATGATAAGTCAAAATATTGGTTTAGACTATTTAATGCCTATAGCAATAGAATTATTAGAGAAAGAACCTTTTATAGAAGCAGATTATTATGAAGGCGATCTATTTTTAAATGTTCTTAAAGTTGATAAAATATTTTGGGAAAAGAACCTCGAATTTAAAGAAAAGGTTTTAAGTATATTTAAAGATAATTTAGATGATTTTAAACAGTTAGATTTAGATATTCAAGAGGATCTCTATAAAGAATATGAAAAATTATAAATGTTAAATCAAATCCTGCTCTACGAATGTCTCCTGACTTCCCCAGGCTGGTCCGAGCGTGTCAGATTAACTGCTAGCGCGATGGCTCTAGGCTCGTGCCGTCAAAGATTGGCGGGTGAGAGTAAGAATATAAAGATATAATTCCAACTCTCTGAAGATTGATTAGGCTCTGCGATAGGTTGTAACCCCCGCTCCGCTAAGTCTCCTGACTTAGCGGAACAAACAAAGACTGGTTTATACTAAGAGCCAGTTACAATCTCCTTCTGATCCTAGTATTCGCAAATGGAAAAGTAGTTGATATAAGGCTTGATTCACAAGCAAAAAAGATTAAAAATGAATTAAATGGAGGGAAAAACTCAGCTACAATTAAGACACAAAATGGACAAACTCGATTTGATTTAGATGGGAAAGCTCATGGTGGAGTAGACACGCCACATAGTCAGTCATTTAAGAAAAATAGAAACCCAAAGACTGGTCAAGAAAACATGTCTCGTACTTCTAAAAAAGCTAATTCAATGACACAACAAGAAATACGCGTAGTAAGAAAAACCCTTGAGAAGAGAAATAAAAATTAATTCATTATTTATGATAGCTAATTTTGAAGTAGAAGATATAATCTATATAAAAAAGGATAATTTATTATATGACATTCATAATGAGTATAATTTTATAAGATTTGATTTTAATGATGAACATGGAAATGTAAGTCTTTATTGGAAATCAGTTAGTAGTAATTCGATATTAAAAATAGAGCACAAAAATATCAAGTATTACTTATTCAATAAGTCATTTATCAATGCAAAACCTGCTAAAGAGGATTCTAAGACAATTTCAAGTATTACTTTTTATTCTTCTTTGGATAGAAAAACGAATGATCATATAACCGATCAAAAAAAACCTTCTGAAGAAGATGATATAATTTATTATTTTGAAAATGAAGATTTTATAAGAGTTGGATGTAAAGAGATTTTTTTTGAAGAGAAAAAATGAATAAACCCGCTCCGCAAAGTCTCCTGACTTAGCGGGATGTTCAAAGAAGGATTATAAAAGTAAAGACCAGTTACATTGATTTGTAGCTGGTTTTAATCAAAATCTATCAACCCTTCAGCAAATTCTTTCTTCGCATCATCAAAACCAATAAAATAAGCCTCCCAGCTGCAAAGTCTCCTGACTTAGTGAGATCCTCAAAGACTGATTTATACTAAGAATCAGCTCGGGTATATTATGTTGCTACTGCTAGTTTTCAACTTCGCAGCGTTACGAGTAAGAAAATAAGTATTAATAAACAGTCATCTAGAGATAGTTGGCTGTTTTTTTTCAATTACAAAATACACTTTTTAAACCAATATTAATAACCTGTTTCCAGGGGATGGCTAAATTAAAAATATGTGGAATAGAAATCAAAAAACTAATAATATTAATACCATTTTCAACTTAATTTTAAAACCTCTCTTTTTTTGTAATAGATAACTTTTTCTTAAAACTATTTAACTCAGAGATAATGAACTAAGAGGGATAAAAAGTTAATTTTAGATACCTACTAACTTGGTATTAAAATCTCAAAAAATGAAAAAAATCGTAACGCTTTTAACATTAGTTTCCTTATGTTATAATTGCCAACCCAATAAAGATTTATGGAGTATTGAAGAAGAATTAGTTCTTCAAAAAAACACTAATTTTTACCTAGACTTAGCCTATCACCATGCACCTGTTCATTATCAAGATGTAGATCGAACAGGATCACACGGATTAAAAGGCAAAGCAGATTATATTACCAGATATGATTTTGATGGAGATCTTAATGCTAGAAATAACTGGAATAATATTTTGAAGTCTAATAGAAAAGCTAAAGCAGTAGGATATTATTCTGTAGTAGAAACCAGTACACATTACTTCATTATCTATGCATTTTTTCATCCAAGAGATTGGACAGATATCTGGTTTCTATACAGACTCGATGAACATGAAAATGATCTCGAAGGAATACTTACAATAGTTAAGAAAGATACCTCTATTTATGGAAAATCTATAGCAGCAGTGACAGTGTTTCATTCAGATTTCTATTCCTATAAAGCACCTAATACTGGAATTACTAATGGAAATGAAAATATAGATGGAACGCTAACATGGCAAAATCACAATGGAATAAACCGATTTAAAACATCAGCAGAAGCTAAAGGGCATGGAATAAAGGCGCATGCAAAACAACAACCAGGAGGTAGTGATTATATCATTTATTACCCAAGTAAGACTGCCAGTGAATATCCATCTAATAGTTATGATAGAAATGTAAAATATAAACTTGTTAGTATTTTCGAAAATGGAGGGATGTGGGATCAACGATTCAATACTAGTTTATTTAGCAATGCAAAATCGTTCCAAAAATCTTATGGGAATGGTACAGCCAACGCTCCCTGGAATTGGGATGATAAAAATGATGGAAGGCGTAAAGGTTTATTAGCAGGTGGATTAGCATATTATCCTGCACATTTAGTAGATGAATATTTTGATCATCTAGGAAATTTTAGTAAGACATACACCTATAATCCTTATTTAGGTATAGAATAGATATTTTAATCATAAAAATACTATTGATGTAACCTGCTTTATATATTGGAACTTGCTCCCGCTAGCATTTGCTAGTGGCGGTACGAGTAAGAAAGAAAAGAACCAATTACCCCAGCTCCCCCCTACTTATGCAAGCGTCTAGCTCTAAAAAAAATTACTTAGTTTACATTAATCCTAAAATGGGGTTACAATTTATTTTTAGAGGCCGACTAAATACTTTTTAGACGGCCTCTTTTCAAATTTTATCATACTTTCTAAAATAGTATGTTTTTTATTCTTTACCTATTCCATCAACGACAATTCGTTCTTCTCTATTGGCTAATTCCCAAGCTGTATAAAAAACAAGTTGTGCTCTTTTTGCTAGCAGGTCGTATTCTATTTTATCAGGAGTATCTGAGATCTTATGATAATCATCATGAACTCCATTAAAATAAAAAATAATAGGAATATTATTTTTTGCAAAGTTATAGTGATCACTTCTGTAATAAAAGCGGTTAGGATCATCACTTGCATTATACGTATAATCTAAATCCAATTTTGTATACTTAGTATTAACATTTTCGCTAATTTGATGAAGCTCTGTACTTAATCTATCACTACCTATCAGATAGATATAATTATTTTTTTCTTCTGCTTCGTGATCTTTGTCGATTCTTCCAATCATATCTATATTAAGATTCGCGACAGTATTTGCTAAAGGAAATATTGGATTCTCTGTATAATACTTAGATCCATATAGTCCTTTTTCTTCTCCTGTTACGTGCAAAAAGAGTATGGATCGCTTAGGACCTTGCCCACTCTCTTTTGCTTTGATAAAAGCTTGAGCTATTTCTAATATACCCACTGTACCAGATCCATCATCATCAGCTCCATTAAACACATTTCCATCTTTATCTACTCCAACATGATCTAAGTGTGCAGACAATACAATAATTTCATCAGGTTTTTCAGAGCCTTCTATATATGCTAATACGTTTTCTGATGACTTAATATCTCCTCTAAAATAAGTCTCTGGTATTTCTTGAAAATAGTCATCTTCTGCTATTGGAGATGGAATTCCCATTTTTTTATATTGAGTTTTAAGATACTCTACTGCCTTTTTTTGACCAGGCTCACCAGTATCTCTTCCTTCGAAGTCATCTCCAGCAAAAGTATATAGATATTCTTTCAACTCCTTGGAGGTAATACTTTCTGCATAAGAAGTAACATCTATTTTTTCCTTAACAACAACATCAGAATCTCTTTTAGTACTAGTAGTGGAAGATTTGTTAGAACTACCACAAGACAATGCTACTAATAAACTGATACCTACAGCAATATTTTTCATTTATTGTTTTTATAATTAAAAGCACAATATACTGATTTAGCACTATATGAATACGTGAATGTTTTCTTAAAAAAAATAGCTAAAAATAATAGCTGAAAACGTTTAAAGAATTAAAAAAGGTTTTTTATATTTGCAGCCGCATTCAGGGAATACCTGATGAGACTATACAATGGAGAAATGGCAGAGTGGTCGAATGCGGCAGTCTTGAAAACTGTTGAGGGTCACACCTCCGGGGGTTCGAATCCCTCTTTCTCCGCTTGATAAACCTCGTAAATATTTTGTTTACGAGGTTTATGCTTTTATACAATTAATATTACGAAAACAAGTAAACTTTTTTAGGACGAGACAATACTAAGTTCGCTAGCGCTCGTTTGCAACCAGTGCTCAGTCAGTTTGAAAATATCCGTTAGTATTCTTGTTGTAACGGTAAAGCGAAGTGAAATCGTTACATAATCTGCTGTAAATCTTTTGTTTTCTTATTTTTTATAAAATGTTTTAAGATTCTTGTTATGTTTTCTAATGGATGTATCATTAATATAAATAGACACAAGTTGTGAGTGTCTTCAAAAATGATCGCAATTAAATTAACTTTTTAAACTTTATATCTATGTTAGATGGCATTTTAAAATTAAGTGGAGCTCAGAAATTAAACAAGAAAGATCAAGAAACAATTCAAGGAGGAGGAAGATCAAGTCGCAGTGATTGTGATCATTGCAATTCTTATGAAAAATGTGTAAGAGTCTATTCTGGTCCAGGTGGCAGTGGTAGTCCTTATACAGTGAGTTACGTATGCATACCTAAGGTAGGGCACCAATAATAGTTGTAGGTTTGATTGATGAGTTTAGTTTTTTAACTATTACCTCTTCATTCAAAGGGTTTTATAAAGCGAACTTTGGTTCGCTTTTTTCTTTTGTTTGACCAGCTTTAAGCAATAAAACTTCGTTATGAAGCTTGTAGATGCAAGAAATACTAGTGTTTTCTTAATTTTTGCATAGCACCGCTACGGTGAAATCAAAAAAGTAGCAAAGCAGAAGTGTTTGTGGTAGCTTAGAGCTGTAATAGATTTTCCAATGCATTCTATCTAACTGTTATATAAACCCTCTTTCGCTAGCGCTCGTTTGCAACGAGTGCTTAGAAAGTTTTGAAAAACCAACATTGGAAACGAGAAAGAAACAGCTTAAAAACGCTTTACTGAACAATCATCAATTAGATATTAGTGAGCTTAAAACAACTCCATAAGGTTTACAAGAACATTAGATCCAATGGAAAAATAAGCACACGCAATCAATGTACAAATAAAAAACAACACATTTACTTTCATAAAAAATAGTTAAACTATCATATCCTAATAGTATTACTATTATATTTGTGATTGAAATGAAAAATTTACAGTTACATATAACGATCAATCCAGAACTTTACACAAAGAATCCTGAAACTACGGAGCTAGGAAGAAAAATTGTGAGTAAGAGTATCGAAATGATTGACTCTATAGGTTTCGAGATGTTTACATTCAAGAAGTTGGGTAATGAAATTGGCTCTAATGAAAGTTCTATATATCGATATTTTGAAAGTAAACATGCTTTATTGGTATATCTGGTAAGTTGGTATTGGACCTGGATAGAATATAAATTAGTATTTGCTACTACCAATATTATTTCTGTAGAAACAAAATTGGTGAAAGCTATAGAAGTTCTTACAGAAAAAACTATCGAGGACAATACCTTTTCGTTTATAAATGAGGTAGTACTCCATAGATTAATCATTGCAGAATCTTCAAAAGCATATCACACAAAAGACGTAGACAAGGAAAATAAGAAAGGATATTACAAAACATATAAGAGAGTTGTACAAAGAGTTAGTGATATTGTATTAGAGGTAAATCCTTTGTTTGAGTTTCCTCATATGCTAATCTCTACAGTGATTGAGGGTGCCCATCACCAGCGATATTTTTCTCGCCACCTTCCTTCACTCACAGATGTAGAAGAAGGAAAAAATAATATTCAGCGTTTTTATATTGATCTTGTATTAAAATCTCTAAAATGAAACCAAAAAAACTACATATATTATCTCTAATTACGCAATATACAATTGCTATATTGTTGATTTCTATGATAGTACAAATTAATACGCATACAATAGCATTAGTTGTTAATACAGCAATGAATATAGAAATTCTAGATATTGATAAGGAAATAGAAGAGCAGGAAAAAAAGGAAACTGATATAAAAGATGAAAATCGCGAGTTTCATACTGTACACCCTCTTATTCTTTTTGGTATAGAAAACCAATCTATTACATCTATTTCCAATGACTGTATGCTACAAAAAGTATCTTTAAAAGTTTTAATACCTCCCCCCGACTTAGTATAATACATACACGTACTTCTATAGTATAATCAGTTATGAATTAATTTTCGCAGCTTTTTGACTGTGATCTAAAATAAGCTGTCTATTCTTAAATCCAATTTATACATTGGAAAATCTATTCTGTGCTGAAACTACTGTAAAATATAGCGTTTCACTACATTTTATGGTACTTCCAACACTCATTACGAAGTTTCAATGCATAAACCGAGTAAAAAAAATCAACTATATGAAATAAGCCATTGTAGCAAATATGTTGCATGGCAAATTCCATCTGCTTACAGGCAAATATAGCTGTAAGTACAATAAATAATATCAAATACAGATGAAAGAAATGATGTCCCCATGGAAGCGATTTACCAGTCTTCTACAACTCGATAAAAAAGATATCAAGCAACTATTTTATTATGCCATTTTTGCTGGACTTGTAGCACTTACTTTACCGTTAGGTGTACAAGCTATCATCAACCTAATTCAAGGAGCGCAAGTTTCTAGCTCGTGGATTATACTAGTGATACTAGTGACTTTGGGAGTGGCCTTTCAAGGAATCTTACAACTCATGCAAATCCGAATATTAGAAAATATGCAACAAAAGATTTTTACCCGAGCTTCTTTTGAGTTTGCCTATCGTTTTCCTAAAATAAAAATGACAGAATTACGTGATTATTATCCTCCAGAGCTTGCCAATCGTTTTTTCGACACATTGACTGTTCAAAAAGGAGTTTCTAAAATATTAATTGATATTCCGGCTGCTGCATTGCAAATTATTTTTGGTTTGATGTTGCTCTCTTTTTACCATCCTTTCTTTATCATTTATGGATTATTATTGGTCATTCTGATGTATGTCGTTTTTAAGTTTACCATCAAAAAAGGTATGGAAACTAGTCTTGCTGAATCCAAAAGTAAGTATCGAGTAGCGCATTGGATACAAGAAATCTCTAGGTCAATTATGAGTTTTAAATTATCAGGAAATACCAATCTAGCCATGTTACATAATGACAAATTAACAACTAGCTATCTCGAAGCTAGAGAAAGTCATTTCAAGATTTTAATAAAACAATTCATACAACTCATCGGTTTTAAAGTGTTAGTTACTGGTGGTTTGCTTGTGATTGGTGGTTTATTAGTTCTTAATCAAAAAATGAATATAGGGCAATTTGTAGCTGCAGAAATAATCATCTTATTGGTCATTGGTTCTGTAGAAAAACTAATTAAAGGTTTAGAAACTTTCTATGACATACTCACTTCTTTAGAAAAAATTGGTCAAGTAGTAGATAAAGAATTAGAGCCACAAGAAGGCATATATCCATTTGCTAACAACCGCCCATTGTCTATTGAGTGGGATAATATACACTACGATACTCCAGAGAAACAAACAATATTTGACAATGTTAACTTTACCATCGATCATACGGATAGAATTTTATTAAATGGAGGAGCCGGTACAGGAAAAACAACACTGCTTAATATACTTTCTGGTCTTATTTCGCCTTCATCTGGGTCTTTTTATATCAATGACATATCTGCCAAAGGCGTTTGGCTTAATAAGTATAGAGCGAGTATTGGACTCGTACTACCAGAACACACTCCGTTTGAAGGAACTATTATAGAGAATATCACCTTTGGGCGGGCTGATATCTCGCAAGAGCGATTACACGAAGTATTAAAAAATTTAGGCTTATTACCTTTTATCAAAAAACTGTCTAATGGTATTACTACCATGCTTCATCCTGAAGGGAAACAAATTCCTTTTACAATATCTAAACGAATCATACTGGCTAGAGCTATTGTTCATAATCCTAAATTATTATTGCTTAAAGATCCTTTAGAACATTTTGAAACCACAGAAACTAATGACATTATACAATATCTCACTTCATCTGATCGAACATGGGCATTGGTAGTTTCTAGCAGAAATCAAGAATGGACACAATATTGTAATAAAATGGCAACGATCACCAACAAAAAAATTAACGTAATAAACAATAATCATGCTTAATATCTCTCAGAATTCACTAGGCAAAAAAGTATCTCTAGAGGAATATACATCGTATACAAAAGCATTTACTCCAAGATATCATAAACTCTTTAATCGTTTTCTGGGCGGTTTTGCTATCTTAGGATTTTTCATGTTATTTCTTCCTTGGACACAAAATGTAAGCGGAAATGGATATATAACTACCCTAACCATAGATCAACGCCCACAAACCATACAATCCCCTATCCCAGGGAGAATTGTGGCTTGGTATGTTAGAGAAGGGGATTTTGTAAAAAAAGGAGATACTATCGTCCATATTTCAGAAATTAAAAATGAATATCAAGACCCTAAATTGGTAGAACGAACACAAATGCAACGAGATGCAAAAAGTAGATCTGTTGATTCTTATAAAGAAAAAATAAAAGCACTGGAGAGTCAGGTCACAGCACTTAGTAATGAACAAAAATTAAAGCTATCTCAAGCAAAAAACAAATTGCAGCAAGCTCGTTTCAAATTAAAAAGTGATAGTACTGATTTTGAAGTATCTAAAAACAACCTAAATATTGCTCAGACGCAATATGATCGTACCTTAACATTACAATCAGAAGGACTTAAGGCGATGACCGATGTAGAAGCAAAACGTCTTAAATTACAAAAAGAACAGGCAAAATTAATCTCATCAGAAAACAAGTTTTTGGCCAGTAAGAATGAAGTTATCAATGCACAATTAGAAATTAATAGAGTATCCGCAGAATATGCAGATAAAATTGCAAAATCTAGAAGTGATCGTTTCACGGCAGCCTCTAATCAATTTGATGCAGAAGCGCAGGTAACAAAACTAGAAAATCAATCTGCTAATTACGAAATCAGGAATACCCTATACTACATTACAGCACCACAGAATGGATATATCAATAAGGCAATAAAAGGAGGTATTGGAGAGACTTTTAAAGAAGGAGAACAATTAGTAGGGATTATGCCTTCAGATTATGATCTAGCTGTAGAAACCTATGTTGATCCAATTGATCTCCCTCTGATACATCTCGATGAAAGTGTGAGAATTCAGTTTGATGGTTGGCCGGCCATATTTTTCAGCGGATGGCCTAATGCTTCTTTTGGGACTTATGCAGGAAAAATAGTAGCTATAGAAACTTTTATAAGTGAAAATGGTAAGTTTAGAGTCTTGATCGCTCCAGAATCAGAAGAAAACCCTTGGCCTAAGAATGTACGTGTTGGATCTGGTGCATATACCATTGCACTACTAGATAATGTACCCATCTGGTATGAACTATGGCGACAACTAAATGGTTTTCCTCCTAATTATTACCAACCAACTTCAACTTCTACCAAAAATACTGACAAGTCTTGATCGCTATGAAAAATATAATGCCATACATATATTTAAGTGCCTTATACCTACTACCCTATCTAGGATATACACAAAAAAATACTACTTCAATGCTAGAAACCACCTTGTCATTCGAAGAGTATTTAGGGTATGTAAAAAAATACCACCCGTTAATGAAACAGGCAGAAATTACATTAAACATTGGTGAGGCAAATTTATTAAAAGCACGTGGAGCCTTTGATCCTAAAATTGAAATAGATTACGATCGTAAGAAATTTAAGAATATCGAATATTACGATCAATTTAATGCTACATTCAAAATTCCTACTTGGTATGGGATAGAATTTAAAGCCAATTTTGAAGAAAATACAGGAGAATTTCTAAATCCGAATCTTAGCGTACCCGATGGCGGATTATACAGTGCTGGAATATCTTTTTCTCTGGCCCAAGGCTTTTTTATAAATGAACGTATGGCAGCACTACGAAAAGCTAAATTTTTTAAGAAACAAACAAAAGCAGAAAGGGATGTATTGGTAAATCATATTTTATACAAAGCTAGCAAAGCATATTTTGATTGGCTTCAAAATGATATAGAAGTCTCCATCTACAACACCTATCTCGAGAATGCCGCTAATCGTCTAAAAGCCATAGAACGAAGTGTAGAAACTGGAGATAAGGCCGCTATAGAAATCACAGAAGCACGTATCACTATGCAGAATAGAAAGTTAATGTTAGAAGCTGCTATTTTAAAGAAAAGAAAATCGATACTCTTGCTAAGCAACTTTTTATGGATTAATAGCACTCCAATAGAAATACGAAACAATGTGACTCCTATAAAACCAGAAAAACAAACCTTAGAAAGTATCTTGTTTATAGAAAAAGTTACAGATCTATCACTCTTACTAGAGAACCACCCTAAGCTGCAAAGTATGGATGCCAAAATTGATGGATTGTATGTAGAGCGGTCTATAAAACGTAATAAAATACTCCCTAAAATAGATTTACAATATAATTTTTTAAATACAGAAATAGACCAGATAAGTGGATTTGATACTGCTAATTATAAGGCTTTTGTAAATTTTAGTTTTCCTTTATTCTTAAGAAAGGAACGTGGAGATGTACAATTAGCTAATTTAAAATTAGAACAAATTAAATTCGAAAGACAATCAACATCATTACAAATTCAAAATAAAATTGAGGCTATAAATGCAGAAATCAATTCATTAAGCAATCAAAATACATTAATCGCAGATATTGTAATAGATTACAAAACTCTTGTCGCTGCAGAAGAACGGAAATTTTCTTTGGGAGAAAGTTCTCTTTTTCTTATCAATTCTCGTGAGCAGAAACTTATTGATGCACAACTAAAAGAAAATTCGCTAATGGTAAAAGAATTAAAAGCTACTGCAAAATTATATAATGCTTTAGGTATTACAAAATCCGAATTACCTAATTAGGTATCCTAGTACCAACTCATAGGCTTATATCCTATATGTAATACGATTTACGAATAAAAATTTCGCATCTAATGACATTCTTTTTCTACTATATTTTCTTCATAAAATGAAACAA
>CANLRN010000101.1 GCA_947493495.1 uncultured Aquimarina sp. | reverse complement strand
TTTCTTGGGTAAGGGGATTTTTGTTTAAAAAATTAGAAAACCACGAAATTCCCATATTTCCGTTATAGACAATTTGAGAATGACACGGCTAATAAAAATGAAAAATAAGACTGAAGAAATTGAAATGCTTTCAATGGTTGATCAAAATCAGGCATTTCCGAAGCATTTCCATTCAGATTATTGCATTTCTTTAATTACAAAAGGCATTGAGTGTATAGAAATTGATAAGCAAAGAATTTATAGCGAGAAAAATCATATTTCAATTACTAATCCCAATGAAATACATTCTAATCCATTAATTTCTAATTATCAAAAACTTTCATTTCACACTATTTACATCACGCAGGAATTGATGAATGACTATTCGAATGAAAGGAATATTTTTTTTGGAAAACGATCCTTTAAGGACGTTGTTTTAAATCAATTTTTTTTAGAGCTAGTTAAGTTTTCAAACTACAATAGTAATCAATTGAATCACGCAGTATTTAAAAAGTTTATAAACAGGTTAATAACTCATAGTACTCCTGAGGATAAAGACATTGCTTATAAATTTAATTTTAATTGGCATAAAGCTTTAAAATTTATAAACAGTAATCTAAAACAAAAAATCACCCTAGAAATATTGGCTACTCATTGCAAAATGGAAAAATTTAAGTTTGCTAAAGCCTTTAAATACTTTTGTGGTATCTCACCAATGAATTATGTTTTAATGCAACGCGTTTTTAGTGCAAAAGAATCCGTATCAAAAGAAACGCACCTAACGAATCTTGCTTATGAATATGACTTTACCGATATAGCGCATTTTTCTAAACAATTTAAGCGTTTTATAGGTCTTTCACCTAAAAACTATCAAAATAATCTCGACACTTAGCTTTTTGCAAGATTTTACAAGTTGCAGAGAATTTTAATTTGTTCATTTATGACTTATCAACACAAGAATCATTATGAACAAAACCGTTTTTACACTATTACTTTTTCTATTCACTCTTACAGCAACCAGTCAAATTTCAAAAGAAAAACTACTTGCAGATTATGATTTCTTAGTAGAAGAGCTAAGGGCATCACATCAAGGCTTATATCAATATATTGATAAGCAAGTGGTTGAATTGAAAATAGACAGTATAAGAAGTACAATAAAATCTTCTAATAAAGTTGATTTTTTTAAAAAAGTAAATGCGGTAATCGTCCTTACTAACGAAGGACATTCGGGAGCGGAATTACCATTTTGGACTCAAGTGAGGTTTGGTTTATCTAAATCATTTATTCCTATTAAAATAGAATTTTCAGAAAAAAAAGCGGTGCTTACAAAATACTTTTCAAAAAACAACCCAGGATTGCAGTTTGGATACCAAATTTTAGCCATTAATGGGAATAGTATCAAAGACATTATGGAAAAATTAAAACCCTATATTGTTACAGATGGTTTTATTGAAACTTCACTATACGAATGGGTAAGCTGGAATTTCCCCTTGTATTATGCCTTAGCTTATGGTAAACAAAAAAAGTTTGTTATTAAAATAAAAAAATATGGTTCCGGTGAAATAAAAGAACTTATCGTTAAGTCAAAGTCTGCTTTAAAATTAAAGAACAAAAAGAACACTCTTCAAACCATAATAAGACAAAATATATTTGAATACAGAACTATTTCTGATAGCATAGGATACTTATCTATACCTAACTTCTACAGTAATGAAAACTTCGAAGAGTTTTATAAAAAAAGCTTCAAGTCTATAAAAGAGGCAGGTATTAAGCATCTTATTATAGATATCCAAAACAATATAGGCGGTAATGAAGGCAACGAAAATTTATTGGCAAGTTATTTAATTCAAGAACCTTACCAAAAATATGAAAGTGTTTTAATGCCAATTACTGAATATAATAAGTATAAGGATGATAAATCCATAATTGCAGATAGCTGGGAGATTAAAGATAATGTTCCACATCGTGGAGAATTTACATTGATGAGTAATTACTTTTCAGATTTCAAGTACCAAATGCCAATAAAAGAATTAGTTTACGAAGGAGATGTTTATGTACTCACAAGTGGTATTACATTTTCTGGTGGTGCAGAATTTGTAAGTATGCTCAAAATGACTGATAGAGCTATATTTATTGGACAAGAATCTGGTGGCACTTATGAAGGTAATGTGAGCGGTTATAACAGGTATATTAAATTGCCTAAAACAAAAATCAAGATAAAAATACCTATTGTTCATTTTAAAATGAATGTAAAGCCAGACATCTCTGGTAGAGGTGTCATGCCCGATTATGAAGTTCCTCAGAGCTGTGAAGATATTGTATCAGGAAAAAATAGTAAATTTGAATTTGCTTTAAAACTTATTCAACAAAGAAAACACTAAACCTTCTGAAGAAAAATTTATTCAGGAAACTAGACAGGAAAGGCATTTTGGTTAAATGACAGATCTATTCAAAAAAATCTTACCAAATATTAATCGAACCTCATTATCAGGAGCTATCGAATCCTCTAATGAAATAGGAAAAAAGATGGGTTTGACTTCGGTTACTGCCTTGGATGAATTCCATCACATTGAATTACGAAATCAATAGTATATTTACAAAAAAGTTTTTAGACAAACTGACGTTAGCAACAATAAAACTATCATTATGTTATATAAGATTATTCGGGTTAATGAAATTTTGATTCTATTTTTATTTTTAAACATAATGTTACTTAATGCTCAAAAAAATATGGATTATACTTTTGAAGAACTTAAAACGAAAAGTAAAAACGAATTAATTCAGATAGCAAAAGATCTATTAAAAGAAAGATATCCAAAAATTATTTTAAATATAAACGACTTTGACATTAGAGTTTGGAATAATCCTTATGGTAAATTAGAAGTTGTTTTCAGAAGATCAATACGTTATGTCTCTAGTGAAATAGAAAATATTAATTATGATATAACTATGAATCTGAATACAAAAGAAATTATCCCTTTTGATAATCAAGATATGCTGTTTTACACACCTTCAAAAAAAGCAGACAAAGCCATTGGAGAATTGAAAGAAAAAGGATTATTACCAAAAAACAATCAAACAGATATTGAATATACTATTACAGAAAATTCGGAGTATTATTTAATTTCTTGTTTTGATAATCTTCATCATATAGACAAAAGTTTAATTACTAATCAAGAACATCCTTACTTAAGTAAAACTATAATAAATAAAAAAACAGGAAAAACTATTTTTTTAAAAGGAGATAACCCATTTTACTTCCTTACGCAGAGAACATTTGAGGGTAATTATAAGGAAAATTTATATGCCTTTTTAAAAGAGGGGAATATACCCAATAAAAATGCTGAGATTATTAAAATAGCTTCTTCTATTTTAAAAGAAAAACAACCAGATTTAAAATTAAATCTTGACGATTTTGAAATTATGATTTTAGGTAATTATAAAGATCTAATTGTGAAATATAGGCGCTTTATTAGGTTTAAAAAGAGTAATGATAAAACAGTTTTTGATCTTGCTATAAACATAATTACGAAAGAGATATTTCCTTTTAATTCTTCTGAGGTTCCATTTTATATCCCTTTATCTTCAGATAAAAAAACTATAAATATCATACAGAAGAAAATTCAATTGGATCGAAATCCTAATATAGAGCATACTATATTAGAAAACGAGGATCATTTTTGGATTGCAAGTATATCTGGAAGAGATATAAAAAAGTATCTTATTAATAAAAAGAATCTTAAGATTGTTTGGACTGATGAATCTTCCATTTTACAAAGTAATAATCGTGAAGACCTATCGTTGCAGGAACATTACAAAAGAATGAATCAGTTATTTAATATTAACCCAGAAAAAAACAATCAACCGTTACTAAATATCGCTTCCGGTATCTTGAAAGAAAGACAATTTATTCCAAATATTAATCTTGACAATTATAGCACAACTTATAAAGCTAGTAAAAATGAAATTGAAGTCACCTTTACTAGATTAGTTAAGTTCATTCCATTAAGACACAAAGAGAAATCTAACCTTAATTATAATTTAAACGTTAAACTTGTCGATAAAACGGTAGATCAAAAAACTCAAAAATTCTATTTCCCAACTAAAGAGGATATTATTATTACCAAATTAATTGAAACCAAACTAGCAGGTTACTTGGATGATTTTGAAAAAACATATTACCCAATAGAAATTATTGAAGAAAAAAACTTTTTTAGTATTAGGGTTTCAGATAATTCTGGTTCAATACCTATAGCAAATACTGAAAAACGATATCATATGAATAAAACAACAAAAATAATAGAAGAAGTTTTATCCCCTTCCATCCCAATATATCCAAGTCCACATATTAAGCCAGGTTCTTTTAAAGAAATTAAACATTAAATATGAGTTAATAGTAAAGACAAAAAGTAGAATTTATTTTTTTGATATAATATTAAAGTCGAGCTTTGAACTTCTAAAATATGGAAAAAATTATAAAATACTGTTGCTAGCAAGGGTAGCTGTTGCACAAGAATATCATATGACCGAAGGGAATAAACTTTGATACGGCTAGCTATAAATGAAGCTCTCACTAAACAATTATAGGTTTTTTATTTACATTTATCTCCCGAAATATTTATAACCTTATTAAATACTAATGCTTAAAACTCTAAAAATTGTTGCTTTACTGTTAGTAATATCAGCTAGTTATGCTCAAAAATTGAACTTCAATTTAGATTGGAAATTCATTCAAGAAAATCCATCAAATGCTCAAAAAGCAAACTTTAATGATAGTGAATGGAAATTGGTTTCCACACCACATACGTATAATGATGTCGATACTTACGATGATTTCTCCCCTTTAGGTATAGTAGGAGAAATAGATCAATGGGGCGGAAAAACGTGGTATAGAAAAACATTTACCGTTCCGAACTCATGGAAAGATAAAAATGTAATTATTGAGTTTGAATCTGTTAGACAAGTAGCTAAAGTGTTTTGTAATGGAATTTTGGTAGGAGAGTGTGAAAATGGTTTTATACCTTTTGGAGCAGATATTACACAACATTTAAAATATGGAGAAAAAAATGTAATAGCTGTTTCTTGTGATAATACTTTTGTAAAAGATACAGAAGCAGAGCCTGGAATAAATTTATGGCACCACTATTTAGGAGGAGCAAAGTTGCCGTGGAATAATCCTCATTGGCATCCTGCCCACGGTGGTATATATAGAAACGTGTTCTTACATGTAAGTGATAGGCTACATTTTACTCAACCCTTGTACAATAATATGGGAACAGTAGGAACATATGTTTATACGTCTAACGAGTCAAGAAAAGAAGCTACGGTAGGTATTGAAACAGAAATAAAAAATACACAAAAAAACAAGCAAGATTTTCATGTGGTGACTTCTATTCTAAACAAAGAAGGCATTACGGTTTTAGAGGTGAAAAGTGAAGAACACACTTTAGCAAGTGGCGAAAGTAGTATTGTAAAAAACACAGCTATACTTGAAAATCCCAAACTATGGGAACCGAACCACCCTTATTTGTATACAGTTATCAATAAAATAGTTCAGGGAGACAAAGTAGTAGATACCAATCAGGAAACTTTGGGAGTAAGATGGTTCTCACTAACTCAAGATATTGGGTTTAGCATCAATGATCGTTATACGAAACTAGAGGGCTGGGGCTTTAAATCGGTAGACGGATGGCCCGGTTTAGGATCAGCAAACCCAGATTGGATGCATTATTACACCTTAGATATGATAAAAAAAGCGAATGGAAATTTTGTTCGTTGGGGACATACTGCTGGAGGTGTTGCAGACATAAAATCTTCGGATGAATTAGGCCTAATTACACTACAGCCAGGAGTAGATGGTGAAGGAGATGTTACAGGGCATGCATGGGATGTCCGCATCAAAGCTTGGAGAGATATGGTTATCTATTTTAGAAACCACCCAACGATACTTTTTTGGGAAGGTGGAAACCAAAGTACCAGCGTAGAACATGTAACTCAATTAAAGAACGTAGTAACAACTTATGATCCTCATGGAAAAAGAATGTACGGACATCGAAGAGCGAATTATCAAGTAAAGAAGTTTAGTGAATTTACGGTGAGTACAGAAGGAAAAGGTTATCTAAGAGGTTTACCCACTATAGAAGGAGAATATAACAGAGAAGAATCTCCAAGAAGGGTTTGGGATAGACTTACTCCTCCTTACGAGAACTGGCATGCAAGTGGGCAATACGACCTTACTGCAGAAGAGTTTGCCATCAATCAGGTTTTTCAATACGAAAAAATTGCCCCGCTTTTTCACGGTGGAGGTGCTAATTGGATTTTTGTAGATTCACCTAGTGGAGGAAGGGTAAATAGTGAAGTAACTAGAGCGAGTGGAGAAATCGATGCCATGCGATTACCTAAAGAAGCTTACCATGTTTCTAGGGTAATTTTTTCTGAAGATGATGATATGCACATCATTGGACATTGGAACTACAAAAAGGGAATTCAGAAGAACATAAATGTAGTATCCAATGTAGATGAAGTGATATTATTCCTAAATGGAAAAGAAATTGCAACGAAAAAGAAGAGTAAACTCAATTTAGAAGTCAGCAAAGAAAACAAAGAGAAAACGCATCCTTTATTGTTTACGTTTAAAAATGTTTCTTGGCAGCCAGGCGTAATAAAAGCAGTTGGTTTTAAAAGCGGTAAAAAAGTAATAGAAAAAGAGCTAATAACAACAGGTAAGGCTGTTGCACTTAAACTATCACCTATTGTCAATCCTAAAGGATTATTAGCTACAGGAAGTGATGTGGTTTTATTCGATGTAGAAGCGGTAGATAAAGATGGAAATAGGTGTCCTACTTTTATAGGAAGATGTGATTTTGTTGTGAAAGGAGAAGGAATTTGGAGAGGAGGCTACAATAGTGGAAAGGAAAACTCTACAAATCATAAGCATTTGGAGCTAGAATGTGGAATTAATCGAGTAGCAGTAAAAACCACCCGTAATGAAGGGAAAATAGTTCTAAAAGCAACTTCTAACGATTTAAAATCAGCAAAAGCCAAAGTCTTTTTACAAAAAATAGATAATACCAATGGGGTTACAACAGTGCTACCTCAATTACCTAAACAAGAACCCTTTGAAGCTTTACCTTTGCCTAGACCATTATCGGAGATAAAAGCATTGGTCAAAGAAGCACCTAAGCAGAAGTATAATTCAAAATATATAAGTGATGTAGGATATAGTGGGCCTGCTATAGAAGCCTCTGTTCTAAGAGTAGAGTGGTTTGAATATCTGTACAATGATTTAGACCTACCATTAAAAAATTATCCGCAATTTTTAGGTAAAGGAGAATTTATCCAATTACCTCAGAAAGACTGGAACTACGCTGCAGTTGACT
Source organism: uncultured Aquimarina sp. (assembly GCA_947493495.1). GTDB lineage: Bacteria > Bacteroidota > Bacteroidia > Flavobacteriales > Flavobacteriaceae > Aquimarina. Next base: position 5,784 of record CANLRN010000101.1, on the reverse strand, counting down.
TGCTCCAGTTTAATGTGAACCAAAATTCTGATGTATATATAGCTTATGACACAAGAATAAAAGACGAAATGGAATGGCTTACCTCTGAATATACCTATACCGGAGAAGACCTAGAAATAGGAGAGGATAAATGGAAACTTTATAAAAAAGAAGTCGCTAAAAATACATCGGTTCTTATCGGAAGTAATACCGAAACCTATTATAAAGACTGTAAAATGTTGGTGATTTTTGTGGTACCAAAATAAAAGTAGGCAGTATAAGTTTACCTGAATTCTACAAACGATTAAAGAGATTAATAATTACTGCACACAACAACTGTAGCTGTTGCACAACTCCTATTTCTGATAAAAAATGACCCATTTTAAGGCTTTTAAGAAGTGTCCCCTTGAAATCTAGGTGTATCAGTATGATTTTTATACGGGCTTATATCAATTTATTTTAAGCCTTAGCAAGCCAATAATTGAGTTAAAAGAATGTCATTAGATGCGAAATTTTTATTCGTAAATCGTATGACATATAGCATGCACTTATTAACCTGAGTTCGAATATTAAAACAAACAAATTTGATTTGTATTTTGAGTTTGGAATCTGATTTGAAGTTTTTTAGGAAGGAAACTGTAGGCAATAAGTCCTGCAATCATATTGCTTAGGAAATTTCCAAAACTCCTATGTCTTTTTTTAAAATTATTCTTCTTACTGTTTTGAGCACGCATTTTGGTGCTATCGCCAGCAAGTAGCTTACCTCCAATCAATTCAAAATGCTTGGTGATGCAAACGGTAGCTTTAAATATCTTTTTTATGGCTTTGGAGTTATCTCTACGAAAATTGGAAATCGTATTATGATCTGGTTGAAGGTTCTTTAATAACCACATCACCTCAATATTTCTCTTGCAAGATTTTTCTAAATCACGGGAAGAACATATCTTATTAAGATATCCGTAGATATAAAGCTTAAGTAAGTCACTAGGATGATAAGCTAGCCTTCCGTTTTCTATAAATCTGTCTTAAATCCTAAATCTGATAACTTTAAACTAGCTACAAAGAGATCTATTAATCGAACCTCATCATCAGGAGCTATCGAATCCTCTAATGAAATAGGAAAAAGATGGGTTTGACTTCGGTTACTGCCTTGGATGAATTTCATCCCATGAAATTACGAAATCAATAGTATATTTACAAAAAAGTTTTTAGACAAACTGACGTTACCTACAAGCTAAAGAATACTGTGAATAAATTATCATTCAAGAAACAAAAAGAAGCTTTTCCACTTCATTATCATCCTGAATTTTGCATATCGATGATTAAAAGTGGTGTAGAACTAATAAATATTCGGGAAAAACAATTTGTTGGAAATGTGAATGACATTACTATTACGCACCCCTACGAACTACACTCAAATCCTTTATATTCTTCAACTAATTTGCTATCGTTCGATACTTTATATATTTCAGATGAAACGGTGAGAGCGATACTTCCTTTAGGGCAAACCTTACATTTTGAGAATAGAGTTATACGGAATGATGAATTGAATGAGTTATTTGGAAACCTAATGAATCTTGAAGCTAGTCCTGTTGAGTCCTTACTAGATAAGTTTATTTTACATTTATCATCTTTTGGCGAATTAACCCCAAAATTAAAGATTAAAAAACCACTAGAAAACTGGGATAATATTGACACCTACATAGAACAGAATATAAAAGAAATTATATCCTTAGAGCAATTGGCAGATATTGTAAATCTTAATAAATATAGCTTTGCAAGAAAGTTTAAAGAAACGACTGGTATTTCACCAATCCATTACACTTTAATGAAAAAAGTTTTTCATTGTAAAAAGACAATAACAAAGAAATCTTCTATTACAGAGAAAGCTTATGAGTATAATTTTACCGACACTTCTCATTTTTCAAAATCATTCAAAAGATTTATTGGCATCAGACCTAAAACCTACCAAAAAGAGTTCTTGACTTAAAAAGTCAATATTATACCAATCCAAGCAGTATAATTTTCTTCCTTTTGTAAAAAATCAATTAATAAATGAAGAATTTAATACTGGCTTTCACACTATTCCATTTCATTTCGATAACTGTTGCGCAGGACTATGGCTCTCTAAAAAAAATCGACAAAAACTTACTTTTAAGAGATTTAGAATTACTTCATCAAGGTCTTGACAAACATCATTCGGGAATGTATTGGTATACGCCTAAAGATAGTGTCGATAATGCATTTTCAAATGCAAAAATGAAAATCAATAGTGACTTAAATGAAATAGAATTTTTTAACATAGTTACACCTTTGGTTGGTCTTTCAAGAGAAGACCATACCAATATCGAATTTTCAGAAGAAACAGAAATGTTCTTAAATGATGATGCACGTTATCTTCCGCTGAATGTTATTTTTCTTAATAAGAAAATGTATGTTTCCAAGGAAAGTAACCTGTATAATAAACCTCTTCTCGGTCACGAAATTTTGAGTATTAATGGTAAAAATCCTTTACAATTAGTGAATGAACTCGGAGAGCTTTTTGCCTCTGATGGATTTATTAAAGCAGTTAAATTTTCAGATTTAAATGGGTTTTCATTTTCAAAACATCATTTTCTTAAATATGGCTTTATAAATGAATATGTTATAGAGGTTAAAGATTCGAGTGGTTTTATTAATAAGCTAAAATTAAAATCACAAAAACTTACAGATTTCAGAAATAGTTTAGTCAATAATGAAAAACGAAAAACGAATAAAGAAAACTTAGAATTTAAAATATTGAATGACACCATAGCTTATATAGGAGTTCATACGTTTTCTAATAGCCGATATAAACAAAATAAAACTCATAAAAGCCTATCTAAATTTTTAGAAGTAAGTTTTAAAACAATCGAAAAATCAAAGATTAACAATCTAATTATAGATGTAAGTAACAATGGTGGTGGTAATGAGGGTAATGAAAATCTATTATTTTCTTATGTCACTGATAATTATAAAAAATATGAATCTGTTTGTGCAAAGAGCCAAGTTTCGGTTCTTGATAATGGAATTGACAAACCTATAAAACTTAAGACTTTCGGGTTCTTTGAACGACTTTTTGCAAATGATAAAATGATTGACGGAAGTTATTGTCGAAAACCTAATCTGGGATATGGCTTAATGGCTTACAAGAAAGAGCCGAAATATAAATATAACGGTAAACTTTTTGTCATAATTAGCCCTATAACTTATTCTGGCGGTAGTGAATTTTCAAATATGATTAAAACTAGTAATCGAGGAATATTTGTTGGCGAGGAAACAGGTGGCGGATATTATGGGAATACAAGTGGCTATAGCAGTGAATTGGTTTTACCACATTCAGGATTGTTGATTGATATTCCTTCACTAAAATTCGAAATGAATGTTCAAAATGGTGAATTCGGAAGAGGCGTAATTCCGGACTTTAAAGTTGTTCCAACTATCACGGAATACCTTACAGGACTGAATATTCCGATTGAATTCATAATTAATGGCAAGGCAACCCTACCGTAATTGGTAATGGTACTTTGGCTTTTGCCAGCTAATTGATAATGACGCTCTAATAATTTTAACGATTCCGAAAATTCTCTAACAATTGAACAAGCTTGCTCTACTAATGTATGCTTTTTTTCATAAATTGAATATTTAAAGTCTACTCTTTTGAATTTACTACTTTTAAAAACAATACCAAAAAAAGCTCTCGACTGATAAGCAGGGTTAGTTCAACACTATATGCAGCAAATAGGGCGATTAGTGTTTAACCGAAAGGTCATTGTCTTTTTGCAATGTCGCCAAATCTTTTGATTTACAACTGTGATTTTTATTTTATATTTTGGAAGTTGTAGTCCTTCGGTAGGTATTAAAAGAGAAAAATTAAAACAAAACACCTAATCTTTAACTTATGTAAACTATGTATCTTAACGAGCATTCCAGTTAAGAATTCGATTAATTTCTTGAGCTAATGAGGGAAAAAAATAATCAACCATGCAACTTTCTAAAGAAAAATCATTAACTAATTCTATATCAAAACTAAAAGGAAAAAAAATATCCAATGAAATATCTAATTATAACTAAAAAAAATATATCTTTAATCCTGATGCTTACATGCACCATAGCGGGGTATAGTCAATATGTATGGAATATAGAAGCGGAAAAAAAAAATGAAATACATCGGAGAGACTCCACCACTTGGGATCAAAAACTTTTTGAGATAGATTTAAATAATTTTAGAGAACAAAACATACCAGGAGGTGTTTTTCCAGTACCTAGATATAATCTGACAGGAGAGAAAAGTTTTATCGGATTGGGATATGAGGGTAACTTTAAAGGAATGATGATCCATAACAAACGTTTTCTTTACAATTGTTTTTATGCTACAAAAAACAAATTTAACGCATCTTTTATTGGAGACAAACAACAAGATGTTTTTTTTATTATTGCGATCTCTACAGATTTCATTGATCCCAAAGGCTTCAGTCACCTTCGATCCTCAATATACTCTAGAAATCATCCTAACTATTTAGCCAAGGGGTATTATAAAACCAAGAATAATACTATTGATTTTAATGCTTTTATTACGGGAGATCGTAACGCCTATGCTATTGTGAATGAACGTATTTTTAACTTAGCAATTGGTAAAATGATATTGATCGTTCCTCAACAAGATGGATCTCTACGATCTATGCAAATAGAAATCCCTTTACTATCAATTGAAAAAACTAAAAATTATGTAGAACAGATTTTAAAAGAAAATAATGAAGTAATTAACTTCTATTCCTGTGAAAAATGTATCTAACAATGTAATTATAATCGTATAAGGAGTGATAATATAATATTGAAATAAGACACAATAATATTCTGAAGGATTATCCAAAAAAAATAGAACGTTTTACAACAAGCTATATAATTAATAGCTACCCTATCGGGATAGCTACACAATTATATAGCAAGCGTTGTACAATATTCCCCACATCAGAACCGATTAATTCCTCGAGCTAACGAAGCGAAAAATTAATCTAAATGTTGGTGAAAATTAATAAATTTAAAAAAAAAACATAATTAATTGAATATCAATAACAAAATTTGACGTTAGTCGAGATTTAAGAAAAACGCATATGAAAATTGACATTTTGAAAAAAACTGACATAGACTCAAGTGTACAAACCCAAATTTCCGAATTGTTCAAACAATTAGGAGGGAACAAAAAACAAATCGGTTTAAACGAACTACTCGACGAAAAGAATCAAATATCGTTAGCCTACTGTAGTGAAAATAATGAAATAATCGGAATTGCACTAATGTGTACCTATAATGTAATATCAGGAAAAAAAGGTTGGATTGAAGACGTAGTTGTAAATATAAATCATAGAGGCAAGGGAATTGGAAGAAAAATGATGAACAAACTACTTGAGGTTGGAAGTGAAAAAGAATTATCGGAAATTCTTCTTTTTACAGAAGACCATCGAACACCTGCCATAAACCTTTACTCTGACTTGGGCTTCAAAGTTAAAGAAAGTCGGATTTATACAAGAAAAACCAAATAAAAAACTGCACACAACAACGGTAGCTGTTGCACAACTCCTATTTCTGATAAAAAATGGCCCATTTTAAGACTTTTTAAGGAGTGTCCCCTTGAAATCCAAGTGTATCAGTATGATTTTTTATACGGGCTTATATCGATTTATTTTAAGCCTTAGCAAGCCAATAATCGGTATGCCTCCGAGCAACTACACTGTAGTTTTTTCTTGATATCCCGGCAAGAGTTCCTCTAGTTTTTGTATGCTATGA
>CANLRN010000100.1 GCA_947493495.1 uncultured Aquimarina sp. | reverse complement strand
AAACATCAAGATATCAATAAGCGGGAAATCCTAAATAGGAAATCCCGCTTTTAAATAATTTTACCGGACACTAATGAAAGTTAATAATAAAAAATAGCCAAGCAGCAGTGCCTATAAATTCATTTTTGGGAATACGAGTGGCAAGAAAAAATATATTGGTAAAAGCTCCTGCAAGATTTCCTATCATGGTGGTGAAACCAGCAAGAAAACCTGTCGAGCTCACAAACCAAGTCTTATCAGGGACATTTTTTTGTTCATATCGTTCCCACAAAAACATAATGATCACACTTACCAAAATAATAACAGCCATTCCTTTTCTGAAAAGGTTTTCTGAAAGATCTTTGCCGACAAAAACAGCGACCAGAACACCAAAAACCATCCAAGGGAGAAATTTGAAGAGATACTTCCACTGTGTATGTCGATTATAATAGGTGACAGCCAGTATATCTGCAAATATTAATAAAGGCAATAAGATGCCTGTAGAAGCTTTTGCACCATGTACTAATGCCATTAAAGTAACAATAACCACCCCCATCCTTTTAATCCCGATTTAGACATTCCTAAAATAATAGCAGCTATAAACGAGAGAATATAAGAAGTCATTGCTCTTTACTTTTAGTATATAGAAAACACATATTGATTGATATTAGAATGAATGAATTACTTGCATACTTTTGGTGTCAAATGTATCCATATTGGGTAATGCTGTAATTGCTTGCTCTAAAGTAATCGTATGTTGTATTAATTTGTCAGGCTGTAATGTTCCATTTTTGATCATATCGAGCATTTCAGAATATTTATAGGCTTGCATCCCGTGGCTACCAATAATTTCTAATTCATCTGCTAATACTCTATCCATTGGGATTTTGGGATGCTGATGATCACCTGTCATTAATCCTACTTGGATATGTTTTCCTTGTTTTCTCAAGTTGGCAATAGAATTAAAACAGGTTGTAGCACTGCCCAAAGCATCAACAGATACATGGGCTCCTCCATTAGAGATGGATTTAATATGCTTTACAATATCTTGATTATTAGTAGCATTAATGGTATGGGTAGCACCGAGCTCTTTTGCTAGCAGAAGGTTTTCTGGATTAATATCAATTGCAACTACCTGTGCACCTAGTGCATTGGCAATCATAATAGCAGATAATCCAACTCCACCACATCCGTGGATGGCTACATATTGACCTGCAGTTACTTTTCCTTGTGCAACAATAGCTCTGAAAGAAGTGATGAATCTACATCCTAATGCTGCTGCTGTAATGTCATTAATTTCATCAGGGAGTTTTACCAAGTTGGTATCAGCATAATCAATAACTACATATTCTGCAAAAGATCCCCAGTGTGTAAACCCAGGTTGTGACTGATGATCGCAGATCTGATGATTGCCAGAAATACATTGACCGCAGCTTCCACATCCACAAACAAAAGGAACGGTAACTCTATCTCCAATACTGAAATTACGAACATTTTTGCCAGTAGCTTCTATAACACCCGCTAATTCGTGCCCAGGCACATGTGGTAATTTTATATCCTGATCATGGCCCATCCATCCGTGCCAGTCACTACGACACAAACCTGTAGCTTTTACCTTAATGACCACTCCATTTTCTAGAGGAGTGGGATCTGATACCTTTTGTATAGTTAAAGGCCCTTTAAAAGATTCGTATACGATAGCTCTCATACTTATTTTTATTGAATAGCATCTATGAATGGTTTCATGTCTAGTAACTTGATATCATCCCTTTTGCGTAATTGTCTTAGAAACCATCCTTTATGACCTGCACCATAGATAATAAGCATTCTTTTACCTTTATATCGATGTTTTTCTAATGCTTTTTCGATATTCCAATAATGAGCGATATTGATATTCTCCCAACCGCCTAAACCAAGCTCTACATTAAATAGTTTGTTGTATACTTGTAGGCTAATGTCTTGGATGCTGTCATACATATCTGTATGAATAAAATAGGGATCATCTACTCTTCCTGTAGCGTTATAAGCAGCTTCGGATCGCTCATTGGCTTCTTGATATGCTTTCCAGTCTTCAGTTCTTGTGGAATCTTTACTGATAGCTCTTAATTTTTGACTGCGTTCCTGTGCCATAGGTAAGGTCCATCCCGCGGTAGGAATAATTTCGAAATCCATTACTTTAGTCAATGGAAAAACTACATCTACATATTCTGGAAAACGCAGTACCCTAGGTTCTGAAATGCTATCATCTTTTTTAAAACCTCGCATAGCTTCCTCAAAACGATCTGGTGGGATTTCGGCTAAAATATAATCAGGGTGTATCTCTTTTATTAGTTTTTCTAGATATGCTACGTTATATACACTATCCGTTCGATGTCTCGAATGAATAGCACCCAATACCAACACTTCATTTTTTGATTTTTCTATTTTTGTGTTGCTTGAGGTAGTTGTAGATTTAGTACAACTTGTATGTAGAGAGAGTAGGAGTGAAGTAAAAAAGTAAAAAAGGAGTTTATACATTTTGTATTAGGTTAATGCGTTAATGATTCCTTCTATAGGTTTTAGTTCGGCAATATCTGTTGTTACAGATTCTAAAACGCTACTACCTACAACAATAAATTTTTCTTTTAACCCTTGGATACAGGCTTCAGCTTGTTTGATCGTTACACCATCGGCTACTTGATAATAGGTCTTATCATAATCAAAAGGCTCTAAACAGTCAAAATCAAAATGTAGATAGAGATGTGTAATGTTTTTTGATTGTAGCGTAGTTATTAAATTATCTATATCAGTTTCTCTAGGGGCGTAGATATTACTTTCTTTGATACGAGTTCGCTCTACATCGTCGATATCTCTGACACCGACATAATGAATCTGTGATGCTTTTATGGTAGAAAACAGGAGAGGAGCCATATGTTTAGAGCCTTCGCCTAATAATGTACGTAATGGCATTCCGTGAAAATTACAGCTAGGAGAATCACAGGGGGTATTGATATCCGCGTGTGCATCAAACCAAATGACTCCAAGATTAGGATATTTATGGTTGAGATAAGATACAGGAACGATTTCTAATCCACAATCACCTCCAATGGTCTGGATTGTTTTTGGTTGCGCATCGGAGATGGTATTTTTTAAACGTGTTAATTGCTCAGTGATCGCATCATAATTATGGATGTCATGTTTTTTCTCTCCACCTTTTCCAGCTGGAATCTCAGATAACGGAACTTTAGTAAAATCAGTATCATTTACGTAGTCTAAAATGGTTTGAGCCCCATCTTCGATGTTTTTTCCGGTTCCAGAACCTTGCCATTGTGGGAAGTATATTTTCATTAAATAGATTTAAAGTTTATATAGAAATTAGGATCAATCTCAATTTTATCAGTGTCAATTTTTAAGACTTGCCACTCTGATGTTGGTTGTATCCATTGTTCTTTTTTACCAATTTTTAATCGAATCGGCATATCAAAATCATTGACAATATCGGTATATCGATATTTTAAACCTGTGTCATGGACTTCATACTCTAGTCTAGGCACTCTAGTATCTCTAAGGTATTGATTAAAGAAAGCTGTTAGGTCTATTTTGATTTTTTTACTTAGGTATTCTTCTATTTGTTTGGTGGTTACCGTTTGATGGTAGAAATCTTTGTTTAAATCTCTTAAAATAGTTCTCCATTTCTCATCATCTTCTATCAATTGGCGTAAGGTATGAAGCATATTAGACCCCTTAAAGTACATATCTCCAGAACCTTCGTGATTAACATCATATGTACCTATAATTGGTTTGTCATTGCGTATCTGATTTCTAATACCAATTACATATTCGGATGCGGCTTCTTTTCCGTAATAATACTCTATAAAAAGGGATTCAGAATAGGTGGTAAAACTTTCGTGGATCCACATATCTGCGATATCTTTATAGGTAATGTTATTGGCAAACCATTCATGTCCAGATTCATGAATGATAATATAGTCGAATTTCATACCCCAGCCTGTTCCCGAAAAATCTGAACCTAAATATCCATTTACATATTTATTTCCGTAGGTAACAGAACTCTGATGTTCCATGCCTAGATAGGGTGCTTCTACCAGTTTAAAGCTATCTTCATAAAAAGGATAGGGTCCAAACCAATGTTCAAAAGCTTTCATCATTTTTGGAGCGTCTTTAAACTGATCTTTAGCAAGTTTTAGATTGTCTCTTAATACGTAATAATTCATGTCCAAAACTCCTTTTTCTCCATCATATTTCTCTCCAAAATGGACATAATCTGCAATATTGATATTTACACCATAGTTATTGATAGGGTTCTCTACAAACCAATGATAGGTTTTAGTATCAGGTGTTCGTTCTTCTACTTTTCGTAACCGCCCATTAGAGACATTAACCAACTCTTTGGGTACTGTAACACTTACCATCATACTATCCACTTCGTCATACATATGATCTTTATTGGGCCACCATACACTGGCTCCTAAACCTTGACATGAAGAGGCTACAAAATGCTTTCCATTTGCATCTTTTTTCCAGGAAATACCACCATCCCAGGGCGCGTTTTTTGCTTTTCTAGGATTGCCGCCATAGTATACTTCAACCGAATTGATTGTGTTCTTTTTTTGTTTTTTCTGTAATTGTACAAAATGGGCATTACCTTCTGAGATTACTTTTAGTTCTTTTCCATCTTGTAGTACTTTTTCGATACGCAAAGGAGGTTGAAGATCTATCTGTAAAACACGATGCTTTTTTAAAACTTTATACTGAATTGTGTTTTTCCCCTGAATCGTTTTATTTTCTGGATCTACCGAAATATCTAGATGATAGTAGGTAAGATCCCACCAAGCTCTTTCTGGAGTAATGGATCCTCTTAGCGTGTCTTGCCTAGTAAACTTCGATTGTTGATCAGATAATTGTGTTTGAGAAAAAACACAAGAAGTACCTACAACAAAAAATAAAATAAGAAATCTATTCATGAATACTAAAAATAGTGTTTAATATTATTTCCTAAAAACGCCTGATGGAAACACAACCGGACTCTCATGTCCGTCTTTTGATACAGCAGCAATCCCAAAGAAGAAATTATCAATAACAATACCATCCAGCACAAAATTATCTACATTACCCACAAAACGGCTATAATCCCAGGTTGGAGATGTTGTATCTCTCCAATAGATTTTATATCCTTTTATGTTAGGGTCGTTTGCTTTTTTCCATTTAAATTTTGCAGAAGGCTCTACAATTCCTCCGATTTTTACTTCGGAAGGAGCAGCGGGAGCCCAGGCCATACTCGCTAAATTGATGGCATTTACTGCGGTTAGTTTTGCGGCATAGTCAAAATTGACGTGTTCCACAACATCTCCATATTTGATTCCTTTTTCTTCTCTAATATCCTGATGTTGTTGGGTATAATTTTCGTGCGCTTCCATAATACGGATTCCTGCAAACCCAGCATCATTAAAAGGGCGGTGATGTCCTCCACGACCAAAACGGTCTAAACGATAGACCATCATCGGATTCATCTCGGGCATATAGGTTTTTGTAGTTGTATGAATGCGTCTAGCAAGCTGGCGAGAGATTCCATCCACTTCACCCCCATAAAAACGTCTTCTTCTTACGGTTTGCTCATCATCGGTAAGATTAGTTGGTTCAGAAAAAATTCTAAAGGTTCGGTTATCGATCACACCATCAACCCCTTTGATATTACCAATCATATCATTATTCATAATACCGATAATCTCCCAATTCTTCTCCTTTGCATAGGCCGCCAATCCCTGTCCACCAAATAACCCTTGTTCCTCACCAGAAAGTCCGACATAGATAATACTACTCTCGAATTTGTAGTTGGATAAGACCCTAGCTGCTTCAATAGCACCTGCCATTCCAGTAGCATTATCATTAGCGCCAGGTGCATCATCAGTATAATTGTTAGGATCTGTGATACGAGAATCGATATCACCGCTCATCATAATAAAGCGATTAGGATATTTGGTACCTCGCTGTATGGCTACTACATTGACCACCATTACATCTTTTACAATACGTTGATTGGCTCCTTTCTTTACCAAATCTTTTTGATAAAAAACTTCTAAACAATTGTTGCAACTTTTCGAGATATTATCGAATTCGGATTTGATCCACCTTCTGGCTGCACCAATCCCACGGGTCTTTGATACCGTATCACTGAGAGTATGTCGAGTACCGAATCCTGCTAGTTTTTTAATGTCTGTTTCGATTCTTTCTGAAGAAACAGCATCAATGATATCATATATTCTTTGATCCGTTTGTGCATTTATAATAAAAGTAAATACTATAAAAGTTGAGGTAAGAAATGTTTTCATATGTATTTTTTTAATCGCCTAATTTAATTAAAAGCAGGCATTAGCTATTGCTTCTTAACAAATTTATAAGACCTGTAAATTCTTAGGGTTACTCGAATGTATCCGCTTGATTTTTTTGAGACAAAGATTTTTTTGATATTTAGCTTCATGATCTCTTGATGAACAATTAGGTGTAATTTTTGCGATGAATTGAAAAAATCTAAGCAAAGGAATCAATCCTGTCCTAAATAAATTTGGTTATCCCTACTTTGATTAATTTCACTATCTTTTCTCGCTATTTTTATAGAATTCTAAAAAAGAACCCCTTGTATATATTTATTTGGCGGTGGTTGCTCTTTTGCAAATGGATTATCTAGGCATTTGTGTAAATCTACCTTCATTAAAATTGGAGATGCATATACCAATGCAGATAGAATCGGAAAGATCTTTACAAAAACTGGACATAGCGGATCTCCTGAAGAAAAGCCTGAAAACTATGCCGTAAGCAATGCTTTATCCAGAGTAGCTAATGTAAAAACTTCATTATTCATTATGCATGGAGAAAAAGATGTACGTGCTCCTTTTAGACAATATGAATTGGCTGTTAAAATCTTGAAAGAGAAAATTAAAGTATTTGAAAGTAAATCATATCCAAATGAACCCCATGGATTTAGAAATCCTCAAAACCGAGTGAATATGTACACGCGATTAGAAGGATGGTTTAAAAAATGGTTGAAGTAGTAGTATATTGATTGGTTTTTTGAAAAAACATTTCGTAATGATCTTGTAACATTCCATATTAAGGTACGTCTTTTTTGAACATTTCAGTAACAAGATTTTTAGAGTAATTAACATCAACGTTTTTACAAAGATTGGGCACAACGATATTAGAAATTGCAATTATTGCTAGTAGTAGTATAGGCTATTTTATAAGTATCTCATTAGTTACTACTTCTTTTTATAAGAGTCGTGCCAATAACTATCTATTCCTATCTCTGTTCTTACTAACAACGCTGACTTTATTAGGATGGTTTGATATAGAAAATACCATGCTGGATTTTTTAAACAATCCAGTATTGGAATATCTAGTTGGGGTTACTTTGTTTACATACTTTCTAATTCAACTTCAGCATAGGTATCTTAAAAAAAGTTGGTATAAATGGTTGTACCTTCCATTTCTAGGCTCTTTGATCATAGAAACTATTCTTTATTCAGATGCTATTTTTCATCTTCATAATACAGATTTTGAGGATTTAATGTTTCATATTATGGATAATGCATCACTTGTTTATAATATGTTTTTAATCTTTTGGGGGAGAAAATTAATAAAAAATTCTAGTACTATTTCAGAAGATAAAAAACGTTGGCTATTACGATTAAACCTTTTTATTATATGCATTATTATGTGTTGGCTTTTGTCTAGTATAGAACTTTTTGTATTCGATTGAGAATATGCTACAAATTTTCTATGGATACTACTCTCTTTTTTATCATGGTGGATATTATATTATGGAGTATTTAGACTGCAGATAGTTGTTCAAAAAGAAGAAATACACGAATATTTAATTTCAAAAAGAACAAACAGGACACAGTTAAAAAAGAAAATAAACGAAACCACTGCTTCCAAAATTATTGCCGAGTTATATATGGTAATGGATGAAGAGGAGTTATACAAAAACCCTCTTTTAAATAGATTAGACCTAGCAACTCGATTAGGAACAAGTGAAGGATATTTGTCGCAGATTATAAATCAAGAAATCAATAAAAGCATCATTCAGTTTGTAAATGAATATCGAATTGAAGCGGCAAAAAATCTATTGCAAGACCCGATATTTAATAAATATTCTATTGAAGCTATTGGTATGGAAGCTGGTTTTAAATCCAAGAGCACTTTCTATAATACTTTTAATGCTAGTTTAAATATGTCTCCAGGAGCATTCAGAAAGCTTCAAAAAACGTCCTGATTCGTATAGTTTTACCGTTTTAGTACTTCTTCAATCTCAAAATCACGTTTTTATTCTTCTGATACTGATACTTTTACTCCAGTTAATCAAAACATATAAAAATGATACAGAACTACCTAATTTTTAAAACAATGTTTATATGAGTAGAGTAGTTTTAGCTTCCTTTTTAATGCTGAGTTCTTATTTTGGGATTTCTCAACATACAAAAGAAGCATCAGTAGAAAAATCAGTTTTTGGAATTCAAATTGGTCTTTTGGGTGTGTGGGTTCATAATGAATTAAAATTATCTAATCTAATTGCCTTGCGAAGCGAAATAGGGGTTGGAGGTGTTAATACAAGTCATATAGAACCTTTGATAACACTTGAGCCTCGTTGGTATTACAATTTAAATAAACGAGCTGATAAGGGTAGAAGAATAGATGGTAATAGTGGGAATTACATATCGCTAAGAGCGAGTTATCGTTTCTTTGATATTTCAGAAGTTGAAAACAATGATCAAGATTATCTATTACTTACTCCCACTTTGGGAATTAGAAGGAATATTGGCAAACATTTTAATTATGAGGCAGGACTTGGTTTAGGACTCGCATTTCGTAATGAAAATGGAAGAGAAATAGGCTATTCATCTATTTTTGATCTCAAAATTGGATATCGGTTTTAATATGGAATTATAAGAGCTGGATTAAATTTTCTTCATTTTGTAGCTCTTAATACATCAATTTTTAAAAAAATAAAAACTAGAATTATGATAGTACACACAATCAAAAAAGAATTTCCTTTTGCAATTATTAAAAAATGGTATGTAAGTTTTCTGTTACTATTTTGTATCGCTTGTCAATCTGATGATGGCCTTCCTCCAGAAGAAGATCCAAATAATGGGTTTTGGTTATCAGCCGAAAAAGGATACATTCTTGAATTTAAAGAAGGTAAGGATGTATTGTATAATATAAATACTGCAGGGTGCTCCATTCAGGATGAAGATTTTATTCCAGAAGATTTTTTCGGATTTGAGTTCAATCTAACTAACGAAAATGAGCTAACTGCTACTTCGGATTTATCAGATTCAGAAGTAATATTTACCCGACTATCGAATCAAAATCCAAGTTGTTTACCTGATCAGATCGCTGCAACTGAGGATCCAAAGGTAAATTTTGATCATTTTTGGAATATTTTTAATGATCATTATACTTTTTTTGAAACCAGAAATATAGACTGGTCTCAGTATGAAAGCTTACGAGATCAAGTAACTGTAGATAACTTTTATGATGTGTTAGAAGAGTTGGCATATATATTAGAAGATGGGCATGTGAGTATCACCGATGAAGACAATGATATCGAAATTAACTCAGGAGATCCAAGATTATTGGAAAGGCTAAATGCAAACTTAAGCGGAGACCTCATTATAGAAAATCAAGATGATTATGATGCTCTTTTTAATCAAAAAGCAGAAACAATCGTAATAAAATATCTAGGAGGAGATTTTGAAATAGATGAAAGAGAGAATATGATATGGGGATTGATTGGCGATGATACAGGGTATATTCTTATTGCAACGATGGAAGGGTATGGTACAAACTTTAGTAATGAGTTAACCTCATTAAATGCTGTATTAGATACAATGATGGACGACTTTGCTGCATCAGGTATTTCCAACTTGATTATTGATATGCGTTTTAACGATGGTGGGTTTGATACAGTAGCGTTGGATATGGTATCCCGTTTTATGGATCAGGAGCGAGTTTCATACTTTAAAAAAGCAAAATTAGGAGATGGTTTTACCGAGAATAAACCCTTTTCTGTAGGACCTAAGGGAGATTTTCAGTTTACAGAAGATATCATCATACTTACAAGCCCCTTTACCATAAGTGCGGGAGAGCTTTTTACGTTATGTTTAAAAGACTTACCCTATGTGACCATTGTGGGAGAAAATACAACGGGTGCTTTTTCTACTATCCTCACCCATACATTGCCGAATGGAGCAGAAGTGGGAGTATCCAATGAAATATATAGTGATGCGCAAGGAAGGGTTTTTGAAGTGGTTGGAATTGGACCTGAAAATCAAGAAAACCGAGTGCCATTTTTCTCTTCTTCAGATTTTCAAGAAGAAAAAGATAGCGGCATGGATCGAGCTATCGAACTCTTAAATAATTAAACCCGGTTTATGCGTTAGGACTTCGTCAAGATGCTTTCAAGTGCAATAAACAGTGATGTTTTCTTCATTTCAGCGTAGCATCGTATTACATTAAAAAACATAGTGAAACGGTAGTGTTTGCAGCAGTTGAAAGATGGAATAGATTTCCTAATGAATTCCATCTAACTAAATTTTAATAAGCTGATTGTAAGGTTGTTTCATAATCTTCTTTTTCTTTTTTTCATTTCCAAAAAAAGAAACAAAAAAGTCTAGTCTTATGAAATTTTATCTAAAAAATTTATGCTCTCGCTAAATTAAATTAAAACAGTATCGAAAATTGTAAACCTAGCCTTTATCTAACCATACGGCTGCGAATAAGAGTAACTACTACTCTTAAGAAATTTAATTTTTACGCTCCGTTTATTTCATTTTTAACGATAAAATTTCAATAGGACAATTTGAAACGTAGAAGCTGCTTACCAGTTAGAAACTTTATGTTACAGTCAAAAAATGTCTATGAATACGGGTTAAATAGAATAGACTTATATTTTGAAAACACAGGGATGTCTAAAAAGTATTAAAAACCAAAATTTGACAATGGTAAGTTACTTTTTAGACATCCTTGTATTTTATCAAAAAAATACTTCCTTATAACTTTACAAAGAAGATATTATCTTAAAAAAGTAACTTTAGAAATTTTGCCATTTTCTACTTCATAAATTGCGATTACATTGGGATATTTATCACCAAACCTGACATATTCTCGATCTACCTTTTTATCTCTCACACTATGCACTAGTATATCCGCTCCTGCTTTTACAGCTAATCTTGCGGTTTCCAGATCAGTAGCGTGTACAGCAAGCTTCAGCTTATTTTTATGTGTTAATTGTGCGATATGTGCTACTACTGGATACGTTTTTTCTGCGGGAAGACTTCTACTTGCGATATACCAAACTTTAATAAAATCCGGTTTATATGAAATCATCTTATTAAATAATCAATCAAAAAACCAATAACTAAAAGACTACTGCATAATTGCGGTTTAAAAGATGGTTACAATAATGTTTGTTTATTTTTATTTTAACCAACTCTACAATAATCGAAAAGGTAATTAAAGCTTAATTATTTTGTTTAAAATTGCTCTATAAGTTTGACCAATAGGTAGTTCTTCATCGTTAATTACAATTGTGTTTTTATCCACTTTAGTAATATAAAAAGTATTTATAATAAATGAACGATTAATCCTTATTAAATTAGTGTCAACAGACTTTTCTTCAAAAAAAGAAAGTGTTTTTTTGGTTAATAACAAATCTTTTTTTGTATATAATTTTACATAATTTCCATAAGCTTCTAAATAATAAATATCATTGAAGATGACTTTTATCGTTTTTTTATTTATATAAACAAACAGATGAGTATCCGCTTGATTTTTTTGAGACAAAGATTTTTTTGATATTTAGCTTCATGATCTCTTGATAAACAATTAGGTGTAATTTTTGCGATGAATTGAAAAAATCTAAGCAAAGGAATCAATCCTGTCCTAAATAAATTTGGTTATCTCTACTTTGATTAATTTCACTAGCTTTTCTCCTATTTTTAGAAAATCTAATGATAAACACAACCCTAAATTAGTTGGAAAAGCACCTTGGGTTTTTAAAATTTGTGAAGTTTTTTACAAAGGAGGAGCGATAATGTGTTTAATTTATATAGTAATAATTTGGACAGATTATGTAACAATGTAAGCTCTTACTTGTGTGTAATATTACTTGATAGTATCAATACAAGAAAGATGCTTGGTACGATAATTATGTAGTGTTTTCCTTCAAATTATTAGCATATTGCGAAGGAGAAATAGAGAATTCTTTCTTAAAACATTTAGCAAAATATGAAGGGTCAGAAAACCCTACTTTATAACTTATCTGTTTTAAGTTATCTTCACCGTTTTTAATAAGTTGTTTTGCTTTTTTTATTCGAATTCTTCTAATAAATGCTGAGGTAGACAAACCTGTTAATGATTTTAACCTTCGATGCAATTGAGTTCTACTTATATGCATTTCACTTAAAAGAAAATTCACATTCAATTCAGAATTCGCTATGTTATTTTCAACTAAATTAGTGATCTCTTTAAGAAACTTCTGATCTACAAGTGTAATTATTACAGGATCTTCGGCAATTGAATGTTTTACATCATGATCTTTGTCATTCTTAGTATTCTCTTTATCTTTTTTGTTTTGGCTTATAGGAAATAACGTTGCTTTTCTTTGATCTATAGCAGTATCTACAATATCTAGTCCTTTTTTCCTCATTTTTTCAATTTTTTCAAAATGTGGATTCCCCAATAGTAGCGAAACGATGTAAAAAAGAATAAAAGCAATCCAAAGGCCATAGTAGTTTGATGCTTGTTTTGGCACACTGGATTGATAAATATACAAGATATTGATAGTCCATAATACAGATAATATTATGTTAGATAGGAAAAGAATACGTAGCCATTTTGTTTTTCTAGTTACATAACTAAAAGGAAGATGCGCTAAGCTTTTTTCATAATTTTGTACTATTCTATATAGCCAAACTCCCAATAGAAAGAGAGAAATTACAGTTAGATTCTCCTCAATCTCTGCAGAGATAAAATTGATAGTTTTCTTAGAGATAATGGGTTTTTCGATAATAGCATTCACTTTTAGAAAAAAATAATAGATCGAAAAAATAATAAATGGGCTTAAAACTATTTTTTTATATTTACCTACATGTGCTGGTAATTGTAAATAATGAAATGTAAATAATGTGAAATAATAAGGAGATAAGAATTGATATGGCATAAAGAATAGATACAATATCTCAAACTTGTTTATAAGACGATTATCTAGAATAATGAGCTGCAAAATCTCTATACAACCAGTAATTACAAACCAAATAAAATACCGGGTAATTTTATTTTCTAATTTAGTTTTACATAACTTGTATACACAGAATAGTATAATGAATAGCGAACTATGATACTCCCAATCTTTAGGACAGGATAAAGTTATTTTTAAATTATTAAGAAGCCATTTGTTTTTGATAAAATAT
>CANLRN010000099.1 GCA_947493495.1 uncultured Aquimarina sp. | reverse complement strand
ATAAACCTAATAATTGTTTGCAACAAAGGTAAGTCTGCTTATAAAGCAAAGAAAGATGTACTTGCTCGAAGCGATACAATAATCGAGTTAAAAGAATGTCATTAGATGCGAAATTTTTATTCGTAAATCGGATGACATATAGCATGCACTTATTTTTTTTCAATAGAAATGGTAGGAACAAAAGTAATACGCCCACTAATTATCCAATCAGAAGAGCTTACATTGACAAAAAATTATTTATGATGAGTTATGAGTTTTGCTTAATTTCAATAAATAATTGGCAGCTGCAAAAGGAGTGATTTTATGTTGTTGGATGGCTTCTATCTGCTGAGATAATATTTTTTTTATAGTGGGGTTGTTATAAAATGAGTTTTTTAATTGATTATCAATAGTTTGTAATAACCAGAATTTATTTTGAGTAGCTCTATTGGAGTTAAAAAACCCATTGGTAGTGGTTAGTTGATGATACTTCTGGATCATGTCCCATATTGTAGTGATTCCTTCTTCTTGTAGCGCGCTACAGCTTAGTACTTCTGGAGACCAATTACTCTGGGGCGTCGGATACATATGCAAAGCTTTTCTGAATTGGTTTTTTGCTTCTTGAGCACGATTTTTATTATCACCATCAGCTTTGTTTATAACAATCGCATCTGCCATTTCTATGATGCCTCTTTTGATACCTTGTAACTCATCTCCAGCACCAGCTAGTTTTAATAATAAAAAGAAATCTACCATTCCGTGTACTGCTGTTTCACTTTGGCCTACACCTACGGTTTCTATAATGATCACATCATATCCAGCGGCTTCACAGAGAATAATAGATTCTCTAGTTTTTTGAGCAACACCCCCAAGAGAGTTTCCAGAAGGTGAGGGTCTGATATAAGCTTTAGGTGATCGCACCAATACTTCCATACGAGTTTTATCACCCAAGATACTCCCACCAGAAATAGTGCTGCTAGGATCGATAGCGAGTACCGCTACTTTTTTACCTTCTTGGATGAGTAGATTTCCTAAAGCTTCAATGAATGTACTTTTTCCTACTCCAGGAACTCCAGTAATTCCTATTCTGATAGAGTCATTAGCATATGGTAAGCATTTTTCTATGAGTTGTTGCGCTTTTATAGTATGTTCCTCTTGCGTACTTTCTATAAGCGTAATTCCTTTACTAAGCGCTGCAGGTTTTTTAGAGATAATTCCATCAAAAATTGATTGAATATGAATTTCTTTTTGTTGTAAGTTTTTAAAACGATCAATAGCCTTTTTAGTTGTCCCAGACGGTATTTCAGAGTTTTGATCATTGGATTCCATAGGGTTGATACATGTTTTCTTAAAAGCAAATGTATTGATAATGTTTGCTAATTGTAATATATAGATATGAAAATAATAATATTGTTTTATGATTTTATAGGAATAGAAATAGCAGTTTGATCCCAAGCAAGGTGCATAATAGAAAAATCATTAGCTTCTTGAAAATATATAGAAAATTGTTCCACTACGTTAGGTAAGGGCTGCACAGGGACCTCTAATGTAAGGACATCATACTCTGGATCACGAGAAGGTGTTCCATCGATCAGATGTACCCCCCAATCATATTGATATCCATTAAAAATAATTTTCCAAGATTTCTTATTAGGGATGGTCCATAATGTGTATTTTCCAGCTTTTAAAGTTGTTCCATCCACTAAGACATCTTTATCGGTGTTAAACGTAGTTGCTTCATTAGCTCCAGTTCTCCATATTTGTCCATAAGGTACTAATTCTCCAAAAATGACCCTCCCTTTTTTATACGGTCTGTTGTAGTACACAGTATAAGTAGCATTACGAGTACTAGTATGAATAATAGTTTGTTCTGGACTGTGCTTCTTGGTACTAGATCTTACAATGATTCGCACGATAAATCCTATGATTAAGATCCCAAGGATAAAGAAGATCGATCGTTTTAATAGCTTTGACATGATAGGGCGTTTATGTATTAAAGATGCGATAACTGACTATGAATATACGCATATTTATGTACTTTTAGGCTTTTATTATATAGATATGGTTGAAAAATCCTACAAAAAATTTACTCCTGCTATCACATTTACTGATGATACATATGTAATAATTGGATCTGGAATTGGTGGATTAAGTACAGCGGTTTTTCTGGCCAAAGCAGGTAAGAAAGTAGTGGTTTTAGAACAACATTACACTCCTGGAGGATTTACACATACCTTTAAAAGGAGAAAAGGACTGGTATGGGATGTAGGCGTGCACTATGTAGGTAACATGGACGAAAAATCTAAGTTACGCAGCATATTCAATTATCTCTCAGACAGAAAACTACAATGGGATCCTATAGGAGATCCATATGATGTAGCCATTATAAGCGATAGGAAATTTGAATTTGTTGGAGGGAAAGAAAATTTTAGAAAAAAGTTTCATGAATATTTTCCTGATGATACACTAGCTATTGACACCTATCTAGAACTACTTCATAAGTCTACAAAAAAGAACGCACTTTTTTTTATACAAAAAGCATTTCCTTGGTTTTTGAGTATAATTTTAGCTCCTTTATTTCGCAAACTGCAAAAATCCATTTCCCAAAAAACTACTTATGAAGTTTTACAAAAAATAACTGATAACCAAGAACTTATTGCAGCTTTGTGCGCGCAATGTGGTAATTATGGCCTATCCCCTAAAGAAAGTAGTTTTGCTTCTCATTGTATTGTGATTAATCATTTTATGGAAGGTGGGTATTACCCTAGAGGCGGAGCTAATCAAATTCATGAAACGATTATTGATCATTTAGAATCTCTTGGAGTTGAGGTATATATAAAAGCTAAAGTAGATAAGATTGTTACTAAGCAAAATAGAGTTAAGGGATTAATTATCAATGGGCAGGAATATTCTTGTAAACATGTAATAAGTAATGCTGGTGTGCATAATACTTTTACCCATATGTTGGATAAAAAAATAGTGAATGAGGCATATGAAAATATCAAAACTATTAAAGCATCTACCTCGCATTTGTGTTTATACATAGGTTTAAATAAAAGTGATACAGCCTTACATTTACCAAAACACAATATATGGTGGTATGCAGATACTGATAC
The DNA here is from genome assembly GCA_947493495.1 of uncultured Aquimarina sp. Classification (GTDB taxonomy): domain Bacteria; phylum Bacteroidota; class Bacteroidia; order Flavobacteriales; family Flavobacteriaceae; genus Aquimarina. The sequence continues at coordinate 11,057 of CANLRN010000099.1, read as the reverse complement.
AGATAGTGTTTTAAATGATAAAGACAACCAGTCTAAGGATCAACTGTCATTTGCATACATATCTTTTCCATCATCAAAAGATAGCTTATGGAGTTTAGCACATCCTAATACGGCAACAATACAATTGATAGGAAAAGCCTGGTATGATGATTTTAAGGCCTATGAAAACGAACCATGGCTAAACAGAGGAGCGCACTATGATCAGATAAAAGAAAATTTTAAAAAGAAAGGTATTGCCTTATTAACCAAACTATATCCTCAATTAGAAGAACACATCATCCACGCAGAAGTATCCTCACCACTGTCTACTCGTAAGTTTAGTGAGTACAAACAAGGCGAAATTTATGGAGTTACTCATGCTCCAGAGCGTTATACTGCAAGAGCATTACGCCCCAGAACGCCTATTAGAGGGCTACATCTTACAGGACAAGATATCACATTAGTAGGAGTTGGAGGAGCTATGGCTAGTGGAATACTTACAGCTACTACGATCATAAAATGGAATATGAGTAAACAATTTAAAGAAATCACTACAAAATATTAACTTGCTAATGATGATTTTATAAGTAATAGATAGCGGTTTTAGAATAGTTTTAATATAATGATATTCAGTATATTGTATTTTAATACTTATTTTTATCGCTAATTTTGCAACAAATAATGATTAAAACTCGTCTTTCTAGTAGAAAAACAATTTTAAAAAAATAATCGCTAACCTAAAGAAATTATCAGTTTGTTACAGAGCGAGCTAATAGAACAATGCAGGGCAAATGATCGCAAAGCGCAGATGAAACTTTACAATAAGTACTGTGATGGGATGTATTATGTGGCCTTACGATTTCTCAAAGATCCCTTTGAGGCAGAAGAAGCTATGCAAGAATCTTTTATTAAAGCTTTTATAAAATTACATCAATTTACTGGAGATGTAACTTTTGGTGCGTGGCTTAAGCGAATTGTAATAAACAAGAGTATTGATATGCTCAAAGCAAAAAAGATGAACATGGTTGCTATTAATGAACAGGTGATGGGTACGGTAGAAGAGCAAGATGATTGGTCAGTATCAGACTCTGTAACTGTAGAAGAAATAAAGAGTGCTATAGAAAGATTACCTGAAAAATATAAATATGCAGTTATGTTATTTTTAATAGAAGGGTACGATCACAAAGAAATTAGCGAAATATTAGATATTACACCTGTAGCATCCAGAACATTAGTGCATAGAGGTAAAAAACAACTTCAGGGTCAACTAAAACATTTAAGAAATGGGACAGGATATTAGAGAATTATTAAAGAATGATAATAAAATACCTATAGGGGGTCAGCTTAGAGAAGATCACCAAAAACGTTTTTTGTCTAAGCTAGAACAAGAATTTCCTAAAAAAACAAGAAAACATCATTTTGGGTGGATGCGGATAGCAGCAAGTATTGCCATTGTTCTTTCGATATCTGTATACACGTACACCAAATCAGAGAATACTACAGTTGAAGAAAATCAAATTGTAGGAGTAGATAAATCAGAAAGTAAAAATGCAACGGTTTTGCTTGCTAAACAATCCTCTCCATTAGCAGAAGTTTCTCCAGAATATAAAACAGTAGAAAACTATATGCTTACTAGTATAAAGTTTGAATTATCTCAGATTAAGATAGATGATAAAAACAAAGGATTAGTAGAAAGTTTTATGAAACGTTTAGGAAATTTAGATAAAGAATATCAGGAACTGAACAGAGAATTGATAGAGGTAGGTCCTAATATGCAGATCGTAGAAGCAATGATGGAAAACTTAAGGCTACGATTAGCGCTATTAAATAGGCTAAAAGGAAAACTAAAAGAATTAGAAAAAATTGAAAATGAAAATTACACAGATATACAAGCTTAATGTCATTGCACTGAGTGTAGTATGTTTTACAGGGCTTTTTGCTCAGCATAAAGAAAATAAGCTTAACCAAAAGTTTGCAGTAGGTGATGATGTCGTAATTAATATAAATACTAGCCATACCAGTATTGTATTCGAAACCTGGAATAAGAATACAGTAGGAATTGAAGCATATATCGAAGGGGATTATATAAATACAGAGAATCGAGAAAGAATACTACATAATTGGCAAGTGGAGGCAACAGGTACTCACAATGAAGTAACTATAAAAGCAATTACTGGAAATTTTTGGAGAGGGGAAGTAGCAACTACAAGCAAAAACAAAAATGCAATAGATGCTAATATGACCCAGTATAGAATATTGGCGCCTATGATAGCAGATATGCTAAGCCCTTTAATGAAAAACATAGAAAATAACCCTATGCCAAGTGCGTTGGCAGAAAATCTGGCAAGTATGAATTTTGATACTCAGAAATATAGGGAAAATGAAGAAAAATATATTCAGCAATGGGGAGATCAGATCAAAGAAAAATTTGGAGATAACTCTAATAATATAATGAAGCAGTGGACTAAAAAGTTAAGTAGAAATGCAAAACAATTAGATATAGGCACTGAGAGCTATTGGGGAGGAGAAGATTTTGTTAGACAGATGCAAACTTGGGCATCTCAGTTTTCTGGAGATATTGAAAATATACAGATTGTACAAACTAACGGTACAAATATGATGGTATACAGTTATAGTAGTAACATAAACAAACCAAAAAGTACCGCTCAGATTAATAGAATTATAAAAGTACATATACCTAAAGCATCTAGATTACGACTTAATATTAGGCATGGTGATGTAGAATTACCTGAGAAAATAAATAATGTAGTAGCTTCATTATCACATACTACCTTACAAGCCAATGAAATTAATGGAAAAAAAACATATATAAGATCTTCATACTCACCGTTGCATATTAAACAATGGAATGATGGGCAATTAGTAATAAATTATGTAAAAAATTGTAGAATAAAGAATGCTAATAACCTTACTTTAAATGCAGATTCTAGTAATATTTTCATACAAGAGTTGCAGGGGAGTGGTGCTATAGGAGGTAGTTTTGGAAATATTACAATCGCCAACCTCTCCGAGACATTTACTATTTTAGATCTGGCCATAGAGAATAGTGATTTTAAATTAAAATTACCCAACACAGCCTATAATCTAACATACAATGGTGCACAAAGTAGAATATCTATCCCTAAAACACTAGAGACCCAAGTGAGGAGAAATTTCGGTAATGTATTTGTCAATGGTTTTAATAAAACACGTAATACAAACAAAGTAATTACTGTTAATGCAAAATATAGCGATATTGTTTTGCAGTAATTTCAGAATCTTCCTTATTCTACATCCATCCATACTTTTTTAAAAGTTATAAAAGATCTCTTTAGGAATACATATTCCTTTGAATTTTGAATGGGTATATGATATTTTTTTTAATCAGAGTATTTTTAACCCGCTTTATGCGATAGAAAATTTATTGCATCTTGTAGCTACCGCAAATACTAACGCTGCACTGCGTTTTTTAATTTCACCATAGCGGTGCTATGCAAAAATTAAGAAAACACTAGTATTTCTTGCATCTACAAGCTTCTTAACAACCTTCTATTGAATAAAGCGGGTTTAAACTATAAATTCAATTCAATCAATTGTAAAATAGTTTAGAGAAATTAATTTATAGAATACAGTTGTGTACTCTTATATGCGCAGATGCATTTGTAAGAAATTTGTAATTATTGTGTTTTTAAAAGTTAATTATTTATTAAAAAATAATCTCTAATATCAATTTTATAACAAATAATTAACTTTTATTTAGTAAAATTATATTTCAGATGTATATTATTTGTGTATTTAAGCTATTAATATTGTTTTTAATCTATAATATTTTTGATTTACAAAATTAAAATATTGATAATCAATTAGTTAAATTTTAATAAAACTAAAAACATCATTTTTTGTGTCATTGGTCGTAAATCGAAAACATTTGGTCTAAAAGTTTCATTTTCTTTTCATTTCCTGCTTATTTAGTCATATAATTGTATGGTAATCACATAATGATTATATAGTTAAAATATAGATTTATGAAAAATTTGGTGTTATTTTTTTGCGTATTTTTTCTTACAAACCTACAGGCAAGATTGATAGATGATAGCTTAGAGGTGGTAAAAGAAGGTTTGGTGATTACTGTTATGAATTTTGAAGAAGGCGATAAGATAAAATTATTTGAATTGGAGAGTGGAGATCATATTTTATCTAAAAGTAGAGGAGAATTAGATTTAAGTCAATTACCTATTGGGCAGTATCTTTTAGAAAATAACAAAGGTGAATCAGTAATTATAGAGAAGACTGAATTTGACATAACTTTTGATAAAGAATTAGGTACTGATTATATGGTGACTAATGATAGTCAATTGGTAGTTAGTACGGATTTAAATCTAGAAGAAGAATTAGAAAATTATTACGGTGCATCTAATTTAAATACATTAGAGGTTATCAGAGAAGGTGATCTAGTAACTGTAATTGATTTTGAAGAAGGGGATGTAATAAAATTATTCGAAGTTAAAGATACAGTACACGTTTTATCTAAGACTATTGGAGTTGTAGATCTTTCTCAATTACCTTCGGGGAAGTATTTACTAGAAAATGACAAAGGTCAATTTACAATAATAGAAAAATTTGATAATGTCATAGAATATGCAGGTTTAGAAGATTAACATAATTAGATGTAGGTTTTAGAATTAGAGAAGAAAATCGTCTAAAAAGAAATTTTTAGGCGATTTTTAATTGAAAAAAATGTAAACCACTTCATTGTTAGAGACTATGACATCAGCTTCGAAAAATAAATTTAAAATTTCATCATTTTTTTTCTAATTATGAATATTGGCCATTTTTCGGCTAAGGATATACAATACAATAATTCTATATGATATTAATTGTTATTTTGTGGTATTCAATCAAAATAATGATACTTTTACGAGTAAAATAAAAATACATTCAATAATATTAGTGTCAATGTATCGTATAAACTTTCGTGAAAATGGGTATCTGATTATAAGAGTATTCATTATGATTATTCTCTTGACTTCTTGTCAAGATCAAAAAAAAATAAATAAAAAAAACACAAAACCTCCAAATATTATATACATTATGTCTGATGACCATACCACTCAGGCTTTAGGTATATATGGAAGTCGATTAGCTACACTAGATCCAACTCCTACATTAGATAAGATCGCTAAAGAAGGGATGATTTTTGATAACTGTTTTGTTAATAATTCAATCTGTGTTCCTAGCAGAGCAGCAATTCTTACCGGACAACGAGCTCAAACAAATGGAGTGATTGATCTAGAAGGGGTTTTGCCACCAGAAAAACAACACTTGCCTAAAGAAGTAAAAAAATTAGGGTATCAAACAGCAATTATTGGAAAATGGCATTTGCATGAAGAACCTGCTGCTTTTGATTATTATAAAGTACTCCCAGTTCAAGGAGCATATTTTGATCCTGATTTTAGAATACAAGGAGAAAAACCATGGCCAGAAAATGTGATTAAAACCAAAGGTCATTCATCAGATGTGATTACAGATATGACTTTAGATTGGTTAGAAAACAAGAGAGATAAAAACAAACCATTTTTTCTCATGCATCATTTTAAAGCTCCTCATGATGACTTTGAATATGCACCTCGCTATGAAAAATACTTAGAAGGAGTATTTATTCCAGAACCCAATAGTTTATATGATAATCAGAATAATGGTTCGATTGCCACCAGAGGTAAAAATGACTCTTTGGTAAGAATCATAGGCTCATCTGTATCTCGAAGGAACGTTGTTAGAAATCAAGCGATGAATATCTATCCTGATACCGATATATACAAAAAGTATGGTAATGCACAGGAAATATCACCTGATTTGCACACTAAATTTAATCATACAGATGAAGAGAAGGCATATACCAGCAAGGTCTATCAAGATTATCTTAAGAAGTATCTTCGTTGTGTAAAAGGAGTAGATGATAATGTGAAACGACTTCTTGATTATCTCGAAAAAAACGATTTATTAGAAAACACGATTATTGTATATACTGGAGACCAAGGTTTTATGCTTGGAGAACATGATTATATAGACAAACGATGGATGTATGATGAGTCGATGCGCATGCCTTTTTTTGTGAGATTTCCTAAGGCTATAAAAAAAGGAATGCGAACTGATGCTATGATCAATAATACAGATTTTGCCCCTACACTGATAGAATTGGCTGGAGGGCAGAAACCAGGGTATATGCAAGGGCATAGTTTTAAGAGTATTTTAGAATCAGGTAAAGAACCAGAAGGGTGGCAACAAGCTACATACTATCGCTATTGGATGCATATGGCTCATCGCCATGCAAACCCTGCACATTTTGGGATACGTACCAAAAAATATAAGCTTATTTTTTATTATGGGAGATATTGGATAGACACTGATGATACCAGTGCGTCTTGGAATAAGAATAGTTGGGGGAATGATTTTACACGCCATACACCTGTAGCTTGGGAGTTTTATGACCTTGAAAAAGATCCTAAAGAAATGAACAATGCTTATGATCAGCCTGTCTATAAGGAGATAATAAAAGAGCTTAAAAAACAACTTAGAGACCTTAGAGGGTCCTTAAATGAGACGGATGAAAAATACCCTCATATACAAAAAATAGTGAATCAACATTGGGATGAGTAAAAAAGTGTAATCGATAGAATTTTTCTAATCGTTTTGGTGCTTAATATCCTATTTATCGGAAGTTTAGCTCTAATTTTTTATAAATACTGATTTAGCTATACATAAAAGTTGATTTAAAAAAAAGAATAATGAGTATCCATTCATTTCCTAAATTCATTCAGCACTTGTCTCAGGATTTTACTCCGGTAGTAGCGACTACGTTTTTTAAAGAACAGTATGTAACTATTGATTTATCTACGAATAACGGTGCATTAAAAGCAATAGATGTATCCTCTTCTGAAGATTTTGAACGATATATCAACGAATACTTGGCTGCCAATAATGGCAAAGTAGCTTATGGTGGATATGGTGAGGTACGTGATATTTATAGGCGTAGTACACATTTTAATAAACAAGAGTCAGAAGATGAACGTAATATTCATCTAGGATTAGATCTTTGGTGCCAAGCAGGTACTGATATTCTAGCACCATTAGATGGGAGCATACACAGTTTTAAGTGTAACGATAATTTTGGAGATTATGGGCCTACTATTATAGTAATGCATAAGGAATCAGGCATCACATTTTATACGTTATATGGACATCTAAGTGTAGATTCTATACAGAATATTAGCGTAGGGGATGTAATTACTAAAGGATCTGTAATTGCAAGCTTAGGTGATGCATCTGTAAATGGAGATTATGCTCCACATCTTCATTTTCAGATTATTAAAGATTTACAGGGTAATGTAGGTGATTATCCTGGGGTTTCTAGTAAAAAAGATATTACATTTTACCTCGATAATTGTCCAGATCCTAACTTATTGCTTAACATCTAAAATTGTTATACCACTCCCAATGCCAAATGGTATTAATACTTTTTTGTTGCAATTATAATTCCTGTAGACCAATTCATTTTAGTTAAACAAAAATCTTCTCTGTTTTCTAAATATTGTATTAGTTGATTTACATTTTCTTGATGCCCATCAGGCCAATTAGGTTGAGTTAGCATATCATCAATAATGTATATTCCTCCAACATTTATTAGGTCAAGTATTTCATCCGTTTCACTATATTTTCCAGGCCAAGCATCTGCAAAAACTAAATCAAATTTTTCACCTTCATAATTTTTTATCCATTCAGTTCCATCTGCACATATTAATTTCACTCTTTTATCTTGGCCAAAATATGTTCCCGCTATTTCTATCAGCTTAGGATCATTGTCAACACTTGTTAGTATAGATTCAGTATCCATACCGTCTATCATCCAGGATAAAGACAATCCAATACCAGTTCCTAATTCTAACAAATTTGATTTAGGTTTAGATGTTATCAATGTTTTTAATAAAGTCCCAATATAAAGGTCAGAAGGCATCGTAAACCCAATTTCTTTCGATTTTTTTTCAATTTCTGAATGAATTTTTGGTTTGTCAAGGATATTTAAGTCGTTCATATTTAGTTTTTCATTTGGTGTTTTGGTAATGAAGTGGTTTAAACTTTTTTTAATTTGTTAAAAAAGTTTAAACCACTTCATTAAGTACAATGTTAAATATAATAGTATTTATTAGCTATGTTTTATACACCGTGTAGCTGTTGCTCAACTGAGTAAAAATAGTTAATTTCATGGTATGCAAAGCGTTAAAACATATCAGGAGAAATTATTTTATAATATTCAGTTATCGGATCGTATCCCAGAGGACAACTTTTATCGTCGTTTAAAGGGTATATTAGATCATCGTACTAAGACGAAAAAGAAGGAATACCGCGCCTCGAGTCTATTATACAAAGTAAAAGAAAAACGCATTACAGTCACATATTACAGAGAAGAATACGAGAGGAACAATGCAAGAGTATATAGTGGATTAGGCAGTAGGATGAAGAAGATGCGTCAAAGCCGAGTAGAACCTGTATTTGGTACCTTAACCCAGTATCTAGGCATGGGTAAAGTGAATGTACGAGGAATACAGGGAGCTAATAAGTGCATGCATATGTCAGCTACGACTTATAATCTAAAGAAACTACTAAAATACATCACCAACTTTAGCAAAAGCGGAGCAGCAATGGTGGGACATTTTTTTAACTCGATTATTGGCTTGCTAGGACTTAAAATAAATCGATATAAGCCCGTATAAAAATCACACTGATACACCTAGATTTCTAGGGAACACTCCTTAAAAAGCCTTAAAATGGATCATTTTTTATCAGAAATAGGAGTTGTGCAACAGCTACCATTATTATGTGCTGGCTATTCTGTTGCTTTTAAGATATAATTTGGTATCATTCTGTTTGGTGGAGTACTTTTTCCATATAATTGATAAGAATTATAGTTTCCACCTGTAAATACTGTTATCATATCTAATTCAGGCCAAATGTTTACTTTTTGACCACCATTTCCAGAAGCTTGGTATGAACTATATCTTTTGCCACCAATATCAAAATATTTTTCGTACCATAAATAACCATAATCTCCATCCTCCATACTAAAGGTTTTATCTACCCAATTTTCTGAAATTATTTGTTTTCCTTTCCATTTCCCTCCGTCTTGATACATTTTCGCCAACTTAACCAAATCTCTTGAAGTTAATTTGAGTTGACTGAAATTTGTCATACTTGATTTATTTGCCTCAAAAGACCAGTCATAATTTGTTATTTGTAAAGGTTCAAATAAGTTTTCTTTTGCAAAATCTTCAATATTCTCATCAGTCGCTATTTCAACTAGACTACCTAAAGTCAATGCACAACCTGTACAATACGATGATGATGTACCAGGTATAGAAATCATTGGTAAATCAAGAGTGAATTTCACCCAGTCTTCACTTTGCATCATTGACATTTCGTTTCCTTTACTTTTTTCGTTACCATCTTGACAATCTAATCCGTGACGATACATTAAGAAGTTTTCCACAGTAATTGTTTTTTTTATATCGCTCAAATTGGCAATTTCTGGATATTTAGATTTGAAATATGGTAAAAGATACTCTTTTTCACTTTTGATAAATCCTTTATCTACAGCAATACCAACTATACCTCCAATAAACGATTTAGTTGCAGACCTTAATTGGTGTGGTTTGTCTTGGTTGTGTCCATAAAAATATTCTTCTAGTACTAATTTGTTGTTTTTATAAATTAATATGCTGTGGACTTCTGGAAAATTTCCGGCAATAGTTTCCTTAACCATATTAATTATATTTTCTGGATTCTTAAATTCATCCTGTAAAAGTCCTGTTTTTAATCCGTCATTAATTTCTTTAGGTTTCTTGTATTTATAACTATTTGGGTTATGGAATAAATCTTCTCTCGGATACATTTCTGTTTTTCGAATATTTGCATCTAATAATTTAAACGCTTGTCCATCAGATTCAAAACTGACTATATCTTTAATTTCATTTCTTTTAAATACAACGGAACTTCCTTGGATATCAATAAAGCTATCTAGAGCAATATATTTTAGAGGATATTTTGCGTTATTTATTAACGCATAGAGTGTGGTATCGACTTCAGAAGTTTTGAGTTCAAGAGTTGAATTATTGATGTACTCATACTTTCCTTCATAATCCAAAAGTATTTCATATTCAGATTTTTCTTTAGTAGAAGAACAACCAAAAGTCAATAACAAAGTAATTGTTAGTATTGAAAATGTTTGTTTAGGTTTATGGAATTTTCTTTTTGGTTTTAAAAAAGGTATTGATAAAGGATAAAAGCATTTTTGCAAAGTTATTGCTCTGAAAATATTGAAAGTTATTATTAAAAAATTAAAAGGGACAACAGCTATGAAAAAGAAAAATCCCCATTTTTCAATTGTTACCAATGAAACAAGAGCAATAATATATAATATGGTTACACTTAATTGAAAGTTAATGACCTTAATCCCGTGTTCATTATAAACTGAATTATCATCTCTTTTATGAAGCCACAAAAAAAGCGGAAATAAAACAGAAAATGGAAATATGAAACCTAAAAATGGTGAACCGTGGATAAAAAAAAGCCATTTTTTTTGCAATGTTTCTTCTTTAGGGTTTTCCAACATCATCAGTTCATCTACTTCAATTCCTAAAGCATCTGCAATTAATTTTATGGTTTGAAGTTGCGGTTTTACTTCATTTTTTTCAATGCGTTGAATGGTTCGTATTGTTACATTAGATTTTTCAGATAGCTTGTCTTGGGTATATCCTTTCAATTTTCTTTGATACACTAAATTTTTTCCAATTGATTGAGTTTTCATAAATTATTCTTTGGCACAAAGGTATCTAGGTTAATCTTTTTTATGGCGACATCCTAGTGTCATCTATCTGTCATCTGCATTTAATTCAAGTTCTGATTGGTTTTTTCAGCTTGCACATAAAGTTAAATATATGGCATTTAGGACTATGTTCGTAAAGGGACATGGTTTACACAAGTTAAAGATTAAGGTTTACACTAAATTAATTTCTAATCTTGTTGAT
>CANLRN010000098.1 GCA_947493495.1 uncultured Aquimarina sp. | reverse complement strand
TTATAACTAAAATGGTCAGCAAAGAAAAAGTATATCAAAAACAAATTATATGCAGTTAGCTATTGACCTCTAAAAAAAATATTACGAGGAAAAAATTAGAGTAAGGCTATTGCAATTTGATGAGAAATTTTATTGAAAACAACTGGTGTTCTATAGGACATATTGGATTTGTACTTAATGTAGAAATGAAAATAGATTTTAATAGTACGTTAAAAAAAATACACGAAAGGAGATGGATTATGGATAAAACCAGGAAATGAATCTAAACATAAAGTACTGATTGAAAAGGGAAAGAAGATTGAACTTATACTATTCGAGACTAATCAATAAACTGATATTTAGAAATCATCATAAGAATATAAAGGTCAATACAAAATGTCGTGTAACAATATCTCTGCAATAATTCGGTCTTCGGATTAATCGAAAAGTCATTGGACTCTTATAATATATAACTTTGACCTTTGCTTCCTTGATTATCACAGCTAGATTCTTTGGTAAACACTCTTTAGATTCTTGTCCTTTTTTAGATCATATCAATAGAAAAACTTTTATCTTTGAGCTCTGTATTTATCAACTTTTATTTACTGATTATAAGTATAACCATATAGAAGATTTATTATTTAACATTAATAAACACTTTTCGCCACATTATTTATGTTAAAAAACAAATGAAAACAATTAAGTAAAAAAGCATGAGTACATCTGAAACATCAAAAAAATCGGTTTCATTACTGAGCTACGGTATTACAAACGACACAATTCATTATCAATTATCATCCTCTGAACTACACGACCTAACACTGCAAAAAAAATTAGGAAAAGAAGTTTCTTCTGGAGCTTTGGCAGTAAACACAGGAGAATTTACTGGTAGGTCGCCTATGGATCGCTTTATTGTTAAGGATTCTATTAGTGCGGATAAAGTATGGTGGGGAGATATTAATATTCCATTCGATCCTGATAAGTTTGATGCATTAGAAAAAAAAATCACTACGTATTGTAACACCTTAGATGAGCTCTACGTTAGGGATTGTTACGCCTGTGCTGATAATAATTACCGAATGAATGTACGAGTGATTAATGAATATCCTTGGTCTAATATGTTTGCATATAATATGTTTTTAAGACCTACTGATGAGGAACTCAAGCGTTTCGAACCTGAATGGACAATCATTAATGCCCCAAGCTTTATGGCAGATGCACTAGTAGATGGTACACGCCAGCATAATTTTGCTATTCTTAATTTTACAAAAAAAATAATTATCATTGGAGGTACAGGATATACAGGAGAAATAAAAAAGGGAATTTTTTCTGCTCTCAACTTTATTCTTCCTGTTTATAAAGATTCTTTGCCTATGCACTGTTCTGCTAATGTAGGTACAGATGGAGATACAGCCATATTCTTTGGTCTATCTGGCACAGGAAAAACAACCTTATCTACTGATCCAGAACGTAGGCTTATAGGAGATGATGAACACGGGTGGACAAAAGAGGATACTATTTTCAATTTTGAAGGGGGTTGCTATGCAAAAGTGATTGATCTATCTGCTGAAAAAGAACCAGAAATTTATAGCGCAATAAAGAAAGGTGCAATTCTAGAAAATGTGATCATTGGTACTGATGGACAAGTTGATTTTACCGATACTTCGATTACTCAAAATACAAGAGTGAGCTATCCTATACATCATATCCAAAACATACAAGAACCGTCTATCGGTAAAAATCCAAAAAATATATTCTTCTTAACGGCTGATGCTTTCGGAGTATTACCACCCATTTCTAAATTAACACCTAGCCAAGCTGCTTATCACTTTATCTCTGGATACACCGCAAAAGTAGCAGGTACAGAAGCAGGTGTAAAAGAACCTGTTCCTTCTTTTTCTGCTTGTTTTGGAGCTCCTTTTATGCCTCTGCATCCCGCAAAATATGCAGAGATGTTGATCAAAAAAATGAACGCTGCTGGAGTAAACGTATGGCTAGTGAATACAGGATGGACAGGCGGTCCATATGGCGTAGGTACCCGCATGAAATTAGAATATACCCGTGCAATGATTAGAGCAGCACTTAATGGTGCTCTTGGACTATATTCTTATGACACATATCATATCCACTCTGTTTTTGGAGTAGCGCAACCCAGAGAATGTCCAGGTGTACCAACCAGTGTTTTAAGCCCTAGAGCAACATGGAATAATGATGAAGCCTATTACAAGACTGCATTTAAACTAAGTAATGCTTTTAGAGAAAACTTTAAACAATTCGAATCGTATGCTAATGAAGAAATCCGACGTGGAGGACCTCAACGGTATGCTTTTTAACTAAAAAACAATCTATATATAATCAGAATTTAGTGAAGTAAAATATTTACCCAAAACTAATATTTGGATTACTCTATATGAATTATAGTAGTAAAAACAAAAAAGAGCGTCTCCACGCTCTTTTTCTTCACACAAATCATCTTAATTTAAGGCTTAAACTAAAATTAAAACTCACTTTTAAAAAAACTTTCATTATAAGAAAATGAAAGTAGTAACTCATTTAACACACTGTAAAGATACATGGAAAAAATTATAAAACAAGAAAAATTGTGTATTTTATCTAAAAAAAGTGTTTTTTAGCATAAATACATGTGAAAAACATCAATTTTGTAAGTTTTTTACTACATATTTTGTAGTTTATTCCTATTTTTGGGGAAAATTCTATCTATTTTTTTTCACCCATATTATGCGTTAGAACTTCGTTATGAGTAAATGATATAGAATGAATACTAGTGTTTTCTTAATTTTAGCATAGCACTGCACCGTATAGTCAAATTAAAAAATACAGTTTACGTTAGTATTTGCAGTAGATCATAGACGCAATAGTTTTTTTAATGCATAATCTTGGTCTAAGCAAAATTTATTCTCAATATCAATTTAGTTTTTGAGTTGATTTAAACTTTGCTAATTTTTAACAAATCTATTTTTCTATCGCTAAGAAATAATTTATCATTATAAAATTTTATCTAGAGTAAATAATCCTCGGGGCAAGTCCACGAGGCATTCAACTAAAAATAATTTTTAAGATTCCGAAGCAAGCTTCGAGCTATTAGACCTGAGATTCCACTAGATACTGAAACGAGTTCAGCAAACAGAGAGATTAGTTCAACTATCTGATTTGAAGACATTGCTGCGCAACTTTTCAAATCAGAGTTTCACTACTAAAAAAGATGTGTCAGAATAAGAACTACGCATACAACAGGAATACCTCTACAGCTTAATTAAAACAAAAAAGAGCGTCTCCACGCTCTTTTTCTTCACACAAATCATCTTAATTTAGGGGCTTATTCTAAAATTAAAACTCACTTTAAAAAACTTTCATTATAAGGAAATGAAAGCACTAACTCATTAACTCAGTGTAAAGATACAGCTTTTTTTAAAATAAACAAGCCTTTTGTGTATTTTATCTAAAAAAAAAGCTTTTTAACATACTATAAAGACCTAAAAACACTATTTTGTAGCTTTTTTCTTTCAAAATTTAAAATTAATAATCTCTAGGTAGGGTATATAGTTTCTTTTTTGTTTTAGGGCTGTAATTTCTAAACAAAAAACAAAAAGTTTATGAGAAAAATAGTTTTAACGCTAATATTTATAATTTCAGTATTAAATGTAGGATACTCGCAAGAAACACTTACTAAAGACCAAGATAAAACAACAGGTGTTACTTATAAAAACAGTATCCGCCTACTCCCATTGTCAGCATTAGTTGGTGAAATAAATTTTGAATATGAACGTATCTTAAAAAATAACTTCTCCTTATTATTACAAGCTTATGGAGATTTTTCTAATACCAATGCCATATCTAATGGTTCTCTTGTCCCTGTAAATATTACTTCAGCCTATGAAATAGGATTAGAAATTGGAGGTAGATATTATTTTTCTAAACGTAAAAATCTTCCTAAAGGCTGGTTTATTGGTACTGGAATCATTGGTGCATATAAGGAGGTAAATTATAATAGTATATCTATATTTAGCCCTAGAGATTATAACAGTGTGATAATCGGAGGCTCTGTAAAAGGAGGTTATCAATGGGTTTTAAAATCTGGAATTACCATTGGTACGGCCAGTCGTATTCAATATACACAAGAACTTTCAAAACCAAGAAATGCATACGTGAATGTTTTGCCAGAAATTTCTATAGGTTATTCTTGGTAATATCATTAATTTAACATCTTATTTATGATACGTTATCATCTTATAATTGACCTAAATTTCATACAAAATGCCAGAAAATGTGATTAGTGTATGCGACGAGAAAGTATACGAACAACTATATAGAGAATATGCAGAAAAGATATGTTATTATCTATATTATAAATACGGTGATATGGAAAAAGCACAAGATATTGTACAAGATAGTTTTGCAAAACTTTGGACCAATTGTTCTAAAATTATTTTTGAAGCTGCCAAAAGTTTTCTATATAAAATAGCGAATAATGCATCTATTAATGAGTATAAACATCAAAAAATAGTACTAAAATATAAATCAACTGAACAAAAGACCTATACCAATGAATCTCCAGAGTTTCAGATGGAAGAAAAGGAGTTCATGCATCGTTTAAATACTGCTATTGCAGAACTCAAAGAAGGACAAAGAGAAGTTTTTCTTTTGAATCGGATTGAGAAGAAAACATATAAGGAAATTGCAGAAATGCTTGACATCTCTGTAAAAGCTGTAGAAAAAAGAATGCATTTAGCATTAATAGTTTTAAGAAAAAAGATAGGTAATGTATAAAATTTACATTGAGGTACATTTAGATTTCTTGGTAAAGATATAGTAACAATACAAATATTATGGAAAAAGATAATTTTCTAGGAAGATGGTTGTCAGGTGATATCTCTGAAGAGGAAAAGAAAGAATTTGAAAATTCAAAAGATCACTTGGCCTATAAAGACATCTTAAAAGGGGTCGAAAAATTCGAACGCCCCGTTTTTGATGTCGAAAAAGGACTTGAAAATCAAAAAGAATTTAACCAAACATTCAAAGACTCTTCAGAAAATAAAGTAATCAAATTACGCCCTTGGTGGTACGCTGCTGCTGCCGCTATAGTAATTTTGTTTGGTTTGAGAACAATATTCTTTTCGACAACAGAGATCTATACTAAAATGGCAGAAACTAAAATCTGGACATTACCCGATAACTCCTTAGTAACTCTAAATGCTGATTCTTCTATAGAATACAATAAAAAAACATTTGCAGAAGATAGAATTATCGAACTAAATGGAGAAGCATTTTTTGATGTAGAAAAAGGGTCTAGTTTTACTGTAAAAACCAAAAATGGAGATATTACTGTCTTAGGAACAGAATTCAATGTTTATTCTAGAGATAAACACATAGAAGTACATTGTTTTGAAGGGAAGGTACAAGTAAGTAACTCCAAAGAAACCGTTATTTTAACTCCTGGAAAAGCAATTAAATCTAATGCAGAAGGTTCTTTAGATTCTAATGAAGTTAAAGGCTCTAAACCAAGTTGGATGCAAGGCAAAAGTACATTTGATCAAGTTACTTTACAGCAACTAATCCAGGAATTAGAGAGACAATATGATATCAATATTACTACTAATGACATTGATGTCAACCGTTTGTTTTCTGGCTTTTTTGTACATAATGATCTTGACAAAGCATTAAAAACCTGTTTTGAACCCATGAATATTAGTTATGTATTCAATAATCAAAAAAACATATCGTTAAAAAATAAGTGAGATTCTTTAGATTAACTACACTTCTAATATTTTTCTATACAGCTTTAGGGTATTCACAAAAGGTGGATTTACCAAAAGTAGATGAAAATATGTCTCTAGAAGAAGTACTAAAAGCTTTTGAGAATCAACAACAAGTTAATTTTTCCTATGATGTAAAAGCTACAAAAAATATCGTATTAAAGATTGATGAAGAAAAGCTATCTATTCTATCATTACAAAAGATAATAGAACTTCAGACTTCTTATTTACTGGAAAAAGTAGGCGAAAACGATTACATTCTTGTTAAAAACACTAAAATTGTAGATATCTGTGCTATTGTCGTGGATGCAGTTTCTAAATTCGAGTTACCGCAAGCAGATATACTCTTAGACAAGAAAACTATTGGTATAACCAATAAAAAAGGTTTTTTTGAATTACAACTTCATCCTTGGGATTCTATTTCTATTTCTTATCTTGGTTATCAAAACAAAACGACTAAAATTTCTGAGTTAACTACCAATTGTGATACTATTAAATTACAGCCGGAAATACAAAATTTAGGACAAGTTTTGGTAAAAGAATATCTTACCGGAGGTATCCAAAAAAATCAAGATGCATCGGTAAATATATCCACAAAAAAGCTTCGTATTCTTCCTGGACTTGTGGAACCAGATGTCCTACAAAGTTTGCAGTTATTACCCGGTATTAATAGCCCTACGGAAGATCCTGCTGGATTATACATTCGTGGAGGAACACCAGGACAAAATTTAGTGCTTTGGGATGGAATTAAAATGTATCATAATGGTCATTTTTTCAATCAAATCTCTACTTTTAATCCGTTTATAACCAAAAACGTAACCGTATATAGAGGTGGCACCAGTGTGCGTTATGGAGATAGAATATCTGGTGTAGTGGCCATAGAATCTGATGATGACCTTTTAGAAAAAATACGAACTGGAGGAGGTCTTAATCTTACCCATTTGGATGCATATATAAAAGTCCCACTGTCAAAAAAGTTAGGATTTATGTTTGCTGGTCGCAGATCCACTACAGATGTTTATCAAAATATAACCTATAATAATCTGATAAGAAAGGTGTTTCAGAATACGCGTGCTAACATTCCTGATAATGGTGAAGCGTCAACACCAGAAGAACGAAGTAGGGAAGATGATTTTTCGTTTTCTGATAGCAATTTTAAAATTCTCTGGAAACCCAATGATAACAATACATTAAAATTCAGTTCCATTTTTGCGGAAAATAGACTTGATAATATTAAAACTGTTTTCGTCCCAGAAGCTAATATTGAGGCGGAAGTACAAGATATACTTAAAATTAGAAACTTAGGATTTAGTTTAAATTGGGATAAAAAATATCTTGCTGGTGTACATCAAAATATAAACTTCTATTTCTCCTCTTATGATCAAAGATATAATAATATCGAAACTCAAACTTTTGATGACGCAATAGAAAGTACCGTTAATAATAATAAAGTAAAAGATATAGGAGGTGAATATACCTTACATTTTCCTCTTAGCAAAAAACAATCATTGGATATAGGATATCAGTTTACCTATAATGAGACAGCATACGAACAGAGGAATATTTTTTTAGATGTCCCTATACCAGAAGAGGAAGGATTTATTCTTGATGGTAATGGTACCAATCATACTATATACTCTGAGTATAAATATAAAACATCTAAAACATTTATTAATATAGGATTGAGAGGATCACAAGTAAGCAATGCCAATGCGTTTTTTATAGAACCGCGTATGTTTTCTTCTTACGAATTACTGGATAATTTTACACTTAGCACTTCTGCTGAGCTAAAAAATCAACAGCTCAATAACTATGTTACCAATAGTAGTGCTTTTGGAACAATAAAAACACTTCCTGTAGCCGATAATATTTGGATTCTTTCTAATAATTCTTCAAATAATGAAGATGTAAACGTTCCTTTTATTAAAGTAGTAAAAAGTGCTCAATTTACTTTAGGGGCTTTATATACATACAAAGGTTGGAATTTTGATCTGGAAGGATATTATAAAAAAATAACAGATATTTCTTCATTAGGTGATCTAATATTGGATATATCAGTGCCGGACGATGATGAAACTGTTATTTTTTATGGAAAAGAAGAAAGAATAGGTGTTGATTTTTTATTAAAAAAAAGAATCAACAATTATAGATTTTGGGCCGGTTACTCACTGAGTAAAACCATTACATCGTTTCCTTTTGTACAAGATTCATATTTTAATGGTAATTATGATCAACGTCATGTATTTAATCTTTCGCAGACTCTTCAAGTTAATCAATTTGAGTTTGCATTGGGTTGGAATTATGCATCGGGAAGACCTTTTACTAAAATATTTAGAGATGATAACGACCTTGATGGTGGTGTCACTGATCCTAGAGGTATTAACTCTAGTAGATTTAAACCTTATCATAGACTAGACGCTTCCGTTACCTACAGATTTCCTTTAAACAAAGTGAAAAATACCAATGGGATGATTGGAATTTCGCTAAGAAACATTTATAATAGAAAAAACACTATTAGTCAAGGACTTAGAGAAAATCAAGATGAAGGTCTTAATTTTTACCTAGAGGGTTTTGAGAATAAATCTTTACGTTTTACTCCAGATTTTGTCATTCGTTTTAATTTATAATTAAGAAACTACAGTTGTATATAATAACATCTGTAGTTTTTTAATATCATTTCACTAATTATTACTGTCTAATCAGTATTTGTTTAAACTCCCCATCTTCGTCGTTGATCACTGTTTTCATTGTATTACCAGAAAAAGTAACAGTTGCTTCTAATGAGGAAGCTTGATCTCCATCAGAAGTAACTCTATATCTACTATCCTCTAAATTCTCCCACGTACCGCTATAAGTACCATCCACTACACAATTTCCATTTTCCATAATATAAAAAATACCATTAAAATTCATGTCTTCATTAATGATAATGATCTCCTCTAGATCACAAATTTCTAGCATTATTCCTACTCCATTCTCAAACTCTTGAGTTATCTTCCTTCCCAATAAATTTATCTTGTGTATCCGGTGGTCCAGCAGCATCATCTGTTTGACAAGAGATCATTATAATAAAAATAAATGCTGTAAATACTAAAATTACCTTTTTCATAATTAAGTTTGATTTTTAGTTTTTACAGACCTAAAACAAATACACTCCAAAATATCCTCCCATTTTTCTAATTAATATATTCTACACTATCGTCTAATTTTAATCCCTATCAATTAAAAGACATCAAAAATCATTCACGAGATTTTAGAATCATTAATAATTGTTATATTTAAAAATTAAAAAAAATAGCGCTAAGAAATAAGTGAGATTCTTTAAACTAACTACACTTCTAATATTTTTCTATACAGCTTTAGGGTATTCACAAGAGGTGGATTTACCAAAAGTAGATGAAAATATGTCTCTAAAAGAAGTACTAAAAACTTTTGAGAATCAACAACAAGTTAATTTTTCCTATGATGTAAAAGCTACAAAAAATATCGTATTAAATATTCCTGAAGAAAAGCTATCTATTCTATCATTACAAAAGATAATAGAACTTCAGACTTCTTATTTACTGGAAAAAGTAGGCGAAAAAGATTACATTTTAGTTAAAAACAAAAAAGTTATAGATATCTGTGCTATTGTCGTGGATGCAGTTTCTAAATTCGAGTTATCACAAGCAGACATCCATTTAAATAAACGGACCATTGGGCTTACTAATAATAAAGGCATTTTAAAATTACAATTACAACCATGGGATTCTATATCAATATCTTATCTTGGGTATAAAAGTAAAACAATAAAAATTTCAGAATTATCTGATGTAAATTGTGATACGATTAGATTACAACCCACAATTGAAAACCTTAGTGAAGTACTCGTAAAAGAATACTTAACTGGTGGTATACAAAAAAACCAAGATGCTGCTATTACGGTATCTACTAAAAAACTTAGAATTCTTCCCGGACTTGTAGAGCCTGATGTGTTGCAGAGTTTACAATTATTACCTGGTATTAACAGTCCAACGGAAGATCCAGCTGGATTATATATTCGTGGAGGAACACCTGGACAAAATTTAGTGCTTTGGGACGGAATCAAGATGTATCATAATGGTCATTTTTTTAATCAAATTTCTACATTTAATCCCTTTATTACTAAAAATGTCACAGTGTATCGTGGAGGAACTAGTGTACGCTATGGAGATAGAATTTCTGGAGTTATTAATATAGAATCTGATGATGATCTTACAGAAAAACTCAAAGTCGGAGGCGGTCTTAATCTCACTCATGCCGATGCTTATATAAAACTACCTTTATCCAAGAAATTCGGAATTTTGTTAGCAGGTAGAAGATCTACTACAGATGTTTATCAAAACATAGCCTATAACAATCTAGTAAGAAAAGTTTTTCAAAACACACGTGCTAATATCCCTGATGTAGGTGACGAAGTTACCTCGGAAGAAGAATCTAGAGAAGATGATATTTCTTTTTCTGATGTTAATTTCAAACTCGTTTGGCATCCTGACAGTACATCAACAATAAAGTTCAGTTCCATTCTTGCTGAAAATCGACTTGACAATAAAAAAAACATCATTATTGATGATAAGCGTAATGAAACTCAAGATGTTTTAAAACTCAGAAATATAGGAGCGAGCATAAATTGGGATAAAAATTATAATAATTCTATATACCAAAACGCTAATTTTTACTTCTCATCCTATGATCAAAGGTATTCTTTTCTATTAAATAAAATCGATGATAATATACAAGAAGATACCAATATAGAAAATGCTATAAAAGATATGGGATTTGAATATTCTGTTAGGTTTCCCATAGCTAATAATCACTTCCTTCATACAGGATATCAATTTTCGTATAACGAATCGAGTTATAAAGCATTATTGGATGCAGGTTTTGGAGATGATTCAAACACTTTAGATGGTAATGGTACCAATCATACGTTATATTCAGAATATCAATATAAAACCTCTAAGACATATCTAAATTTAGGGTTTCGAGCGTCTCAGTTAAGTAATGTGAAAGATTTTTTCATCGAACCTCGCGTGTTTGCATCATATGAGTTATTTAAAAATTTCACGATAAATACTTCTGCTGAATTGAAGAATCAACAACTTAATAATTACTCAACCTATATTAGTACCGAGGATGGAAGACTATCTACATTGCCTGTTTCTGATAATGTTTGGATTCTTTCTAATAATTCTTCGAGTAACAATCTAGATACTCCTCAGATTAGAGTTTTAAAAAGTATGCAATTTACAATAGGAGGTCTGTATACATATAATGGCTGGAATTTTGATTTGGAGGGATACTATAAAAAAATAACTGATGTTTCTTCTCTTAGTGATATTATATTAGATATAGCTACCCAAGATGATTTAGAAACTAATATATTTTATGGGGAAGAAGAACGAATAGGTTTTGATTTGTTAATTAAAAAAAGAATTAACAACTATAGGTTTTGGGCTGGATATTCACTGAGTAAAACAATAACTTCCTTTCCGCTAGTTCAAAATACGTATTACAATGGAAATTTTGATCAACGACATGTTTTTAATCTATCACAAACATTGACTTTAAATAAGTTTGAAATTGCACTTGGTTGGAACTACGCCACTGGAAGACCTTTTACCAAAATTATAGAAGATAATACTGCGATATTTGGAGGTACTATAGATCCAAATGGCATTAATTCTAGCAGGTTTAGAGATTATCATCGATTAGATGCCTCTGCAGTGTATCGTTTTAAATTAAATAAAGAAAAAGATTGGAATGGAATGATAGGACTTTCTCTAAGAAATATTTATAATCGCAAAAATGTAATTAGTCAAACTTATCGCGAAAATGTGGATGAAGATTTCAACCTCATCATCGAAAGTATTGATAATCAATCATTACGTTTTACTCCCGATTTAGTTCTGCGCTTTAATTTTTAAAAAAAAGCAAAGCTGTATGTATACAGTTTTGCTTTTTTGATTTTTATATGATTTATAATATTAAATTCTGGTCAATATTTGTTTAAACTCACCATCTTCATCATTGGTTACTACAGTCATTGTATTACCAGAAAAAGTAATGGTAGCTTCTACAGATTCGGTTCCATCCATATCTGAAGTAATCTTGTACTTGTTATCTCCTAAGTTTTCCCATGTACCTGTAAATGTATCTTCCAACACACATGTACCATTTTCCATAACATGACTAGTCCCACTAAATTTTTCATCTTCTGTTACTGTCAAGACATCCTGTAAGTCGCAGGTCGCTACCGTCACTTCTACTCCATCTTCAAATTCTTGAGTTATTTTCCAAACTCCAATAAATTTGTCCTGTGTATCGACTGGTCCAGAATTATCATCATCAGAACTACAAGATGCAAATATAATCGAAGTGGCTATAGTAAATAATAAAATGATTTTTTTCATGATTTTTTTATGTTTTTAAATTTTTACAATCCTAAAACATATATCTATCAAAACACCCTAAAAAAATATTCAATAAAACAAAAACAAACTCTTAAATCTCTTATTAACAATGCAATAAAAACAAAAATTAAATTTATAAAACTTCATTTTAAGTTCTTGGAATAGAAAATTTAATACCTGTTCTGATTTAAAAATACTCAAATAACACAAAGGTAATTTTTTGTTTAAGCAAGAAAGAAAATGCATGCATAATCGTAAATTACGATTACATTTTATTTTGAAGCATAAACGAAAAAGATCAAATTTTAGTGGGTAATTTTAAGTCAGAACTGGTATTATAATAATTCTAGTAATAATCTAGAAAAACAAAGAGGCCGTCTAAAAATTATTTTTCAGACAGCCTCATTTAATTAGCGTAAAAACTTTAGTTTAGTGTAAACTCATTTTAAAAAATCCTTGAGAATTATCTTATCACAAGCTTTTGAATCCCTTTTTTGTGAACTCTAAAGAAATAAATGCCAGAAACTAAATCTGACGTATTTATACTTTTTATTCCTGCATCCCTGATAGTAATTTCTTTGGTTACTACTTGACCTACCATATTTATTATATCAACTTTATCTCCTAATTTTAAGCCGTTTACAAATAAGGCATTTTTAGCCGGATTAGGATATGCTATAATTCCTAAGTCTCTTAGATCATTATCTGATACTCCCAATACACCCGAACAATTTGATGCGGTATTATCTACATTCGTTGGATTAGAAGCATCATTGTGTAATACAATTCTATCTATCAAATGGTTTTTTGATCTTCCTGAAATCTGTAGAGTATATACTCCAGGAGTATCAAACTCTACATAAACAGGTCTACCATCAGCATTATCACCTGTGGATGCATTAAAATTCCAATCTATACTATTCGCGTAAATTTTGAACCAACCTTCGCCACTTGCTCCTGCAGGATTGGGAGTAAGTCCTGATCCTCTGGGGTAGGTTCTTGACCCATCTCCTTTCTCTCCATAAAAGTCTTCAGCAGGAACATCAGGAAATTTCAACCAACTGTCATTATGTTCTGTTCCATTTAAACCAAATCCTACACGATTTCTCCATTGAAAACGATATTTACCGGTTTTAGTAATTTTTATCCTTGCTTCAATCACGCCATTGCCTGGATCACCAAAGAAATCATTCCCTAACCACTCTAAATAGCTAATTCCTGTGTATTGAGTCTTTTCTGTTTTACGTTGCCAAGCTGTTCCTGTAATATCAAAATCTTCTGCTTCTATAATTACCAGACCGTCTTTTTCTTCAATTACATCACTACAAGGAGTTCCCAAAAAATCAAAAACAGCTATTCCAGTAAAGTCATCTGTCACTGCTGTTGCCGCAGAAATCTCTTCTCCTGTAGGTACTATAAACGCTTTGTAAAAATAACCATCACCAATAGGAGGTGCTTCAGTCAGGTTTAATTCTATAGTCTGAGTAGTAGCTCCACCAGGAACAGTCTTTCTTGCTTCTCCTAAAAGACCGTTTGAAGACCAAAATTGAAATACCAGATCTCTTTCTTGAGTAGCTTCATAAGCTAAATCAATGTTATAATTAGTTTGGCTAAAAAGCTTCAGAGGAGGTTGAGCAAAATCAACTTTATCATCTGATACATTAATAATCATCTCAATATCTTTTACATCAGTGACAGTACCACTTACAATAGCATTATTTTCAAAAAAATAAGCTCTAATGAAATAATCATCCCCTTCTGGAGGCAGACTTTGAGCGGTAATAGGAACAGTGATTATTTGATCAGTTCCTGCTACTACATTTGTAGATTTAAACCCAAAACCTTGATCTGGAGCTTTTTTGAATTCAAAAAAGATTTTGATATCTCTATCAGATGTATATTTTACCTTAAATTCATAGTCTATTTTACTTTCTAAAGTTGCAGGCGGTTCAAAATGTGTTACAGACAACTGGGCAACTCCATTATATACGGTTAGAGAAGCAATCAAAGCCAAGAGTATAGATCTTAATTTCATTATGTATGTGTGTGAGTTATTATAATATTTACCAAATTTATAAGTATATAAGCTTTAAGGATAAAACATATGATCTAAAAACAATAACATATTCGTTTATCTTTTCTCTTTTTAGACTTTTTTTATACAAGCAAATTATGGATGCAAATTAATCAAAATAGTGATTATATTGGGCAAAACGTTATGATGAAAATCGAACTGGGTGGGACATTGTTTATATATCTACTCCTATTAAAGAATATATTGACCAGCTAACTCGTAATGATATTAGAATACTTATCCCCAATGCTGGAAATCGATATGAAGCAGAATATCTACTCAAAATAGGATTCAACATCGTTTTTGCCATGCTTATCTCAGAAAAGGCTTTGATCGCTTTTGCTAAAAGAGTTCCTTAATTCCCAAAATCAAAATTAATACAGGGAAATTTTTTCACTCATACTGGTGCGTATGATTTAACCCGCATTCATAGACATTGTTTCACTGTAACATAAAGTTTCTAACTGGTAAGCAGCTTCTACGTTTCAAAT
>CANLRN010000097.1 GCA_947493495.1 uncultured Aquimarina sp. | reverse complement strand
TTTGTGTTGCTCCACAAAGGTAACTTTGAGGAACAAATTTCCCTTTCTCTTTTTTAATCGTTTAGGACGCGATTGTTAACACTATATTAAATATGCAATGCTGAAAACTTTATTTTCAAATAAATAGAGATTGGTAACGAAATAATAGTATCTTCGCACTTTAATTATTTATAATGAACAAAGGAACAGTAAAATTTTTTAATGACTCCAAAGGATTTGGATTCATAACAGAAGAAGGATCAAACAAAGATCATTTTGTACACATCTCAGGATTAATCGATGAGGTTCGTGAAGGTGATGAAGTAGAGTTTGAACTTAAAGAAGGTAAAAAAGGATTAAACGCGGTAAACGTGAAAGTATTATAATATACAATTTAACTTTTTTTGAAACCAAAGCCTGTTATATTAACAGGCTTTTTTTATTAGTGAAATTCTGATTTGAAAACTTTCGTCATGTTCATAATAGGTGTCATTTTAATTTTGAGACTTTTTATAAGAAATACAGATGTATAATATTTTAATGTTTTAACATTAATTACATAAGAGAATTGATGCTTTTGCAATGTAATAACTTGAAGGGTATTACACTGTTTTCAGGGAAACTGAAACCCCTGAAAACAGTGTTTTTTTTTGGTGTTCCAATAGATACTTTTGGATAACTAAAATTATTTATCAAATTATTATATTATGAAAAAAATTAAAATACTATTGTCTTTTTTTGTCTTTTTTAGTAGTAACTTTTTAGCTTTTTCTCAGCAAGAAAGTATTTCTTGTTCTGATTGTTTTATTCAAAATCGATGGGATCGAGAGTTGTTTATTGAATCTACATCATTTTCTCCAGAATATACTACTGATCAGGATGATGGATGGAAATTTATCCCTGTTTCGGGCAAAAAGGGAACCGTTCAAATACAAAATTCTGCGGGTGCTTATTTACATAGATCAAGAATCATTAATGGTGCTATACGAATTGGTTTCCCTAGACTTAATCCAACCGAAGATGCAACAGCCGAAGAAACCTTTTGGGAAATAAAGTATGTACTAAACAAATATTTTATAATTAAAGAACCAGGAACTTCTAATGGATTGCATATTGAACAAAAAACTGGAAAAATTCAATTCGGAAATGTTCCAAACCATTGGTGGAGTGCTATGTGGATTATTGCCCAACCTAGTGTCACTTTTCAAAACAGATGGAATGGCTTATTCTTGACACTACAAATTAGCAGCGGTAATTGGGAACTGACATTTGATAGAAAAAGAGGAGCAGAGGCCGATCCTATCCCATTTAACCTTGAGCCTTATCCACTTGTCACTGATAATATCGAAGATCAATTAGTTAGAATAACTCCAACTCTGTTTACTTCATTTAGTGATTTATCATTTGTCAATTGGGATTTTGGGGTGATTGAGAATCAATTAGGAGGTACCTTATGGAAACTAACTGATGTTGAAGGAGGGTTTAAAAGAATAAGTCCTAGATCTCGTAATAATTTTGCAATACATATGGAATCTGGAAGACTTGAATTAGGTGAAGCTCCAAACCATTGGTGGAGTGCTATGTGGAAAATAAGTAAAAAAAGATTTAATACTAACAGGAGTAATGAAATTCGTACTGAAAAAAGCATTCAACAGGATATTGTTTTAACTCCAAACCCTGTTAAAAAGAATCAACCTTTGTCAATACAAAAACACAGAGGACAAAAAATAACTGCTATCGAAATATTTGATATCACAGGAAAATCAATTTTTCGTTCATCTAAAAACCTATCGGCAATTAGTACGAATACATTACTAAAAGGGCTATATGTTATAAGGATAACTCGTGCTAATAATAACACTGTAACTCAAAAATTTGTAGTAAACTAAATTCATATAAAATTTATTGTAGTATATATAAGAGACTGTCCATATAGGATGGTCTCTTCTTAGTTTCTATTATTGCAATAACGATAGATGAAGAATTTGTAATTTTGGTTTTTATACCAGTTGTTGTTTGAAATTACTACAATACTTCCCCTTTTTTCTTTTCCAGTAATTTCAAATAGCAATTAGTGTAACTTATCTAAGGTTATTCCAAATTTTGTTACTTCTGTGAATTTACAATACCAGTGAGATATAACAGACTTTTTTGTTTAGAAAACAGCTTAAGAAGAGATTGACCAAATAGAATATTCTGATACTTCGATAAATAAGAAATACCAGAACTAGATTTTAATTTCCAATTCACAGTTGTATTTTTGAATAAATAAAAATTAGTATAATGAAAATAGTAGTATCTCCTGCAAAGTCATTGGATTTTGAAACCGAATTACCTACTGATAAATACTCAGAGCCTGCTTTTTTATCAGCTTCAGAAAAATTGAATGCTGTACTTCAGAAAAAGACGCCTAAAAAACTTTCTGAACTCATGAGTATTAGTGATAAGCTAGCTCAGTTAAATTGGCAACGTAATCAGAATTGGAATCTTCCTTTTACTACAGAAAATGCTAGACCAGCTATGTATGCCTTTAATGGAGATGTATATACAGGGCTGGATAGTTATACCATTACAGAGGATAAGTTAGATACATTGCAAGATACACTAAGAATCCTTTCTGGTTTATATGGTGTCCTTAGGCCTTTAGATCTTATACAACCGTATCGATTAGAAATGGGTACTAAGCTTAAAGTTGGTAGCAAAAAGAATTTGTATGAATTTTGGAAAAAACCAATAACAGAGCAATTTAATGATGAATTGGAGGATGATGAGCTTTTTGTAAATCTGGCGAGTAACGAATACTTTAGTGTTATTGATAAAAAAGTTCTGAAAACTCCTATTATTACTCCACAATTCAAAGATTGGAAAGGAGATAAATTAAAGATGATTAGTTTTTTTGCTAAAAAAGCTCGCGGTATGATGGTGCGTTATATCATCGATACTGGAGCAGAAACTATTGAAGATCTTAAAGGTTTTAATTATGATGGATATGGTTTCAGTTCAGAACATACTACAAAACCTAATGAGCCAGTATTTATAAGGTAATACTTAAAATATAGGGATATTTTTTAGATCTACTCCTAATACTTTTTTGGAAATTTCAGTAAGATCCTCTATAGCTCCTTGAAAATGATAGGTTGTTTGTGTATGGTCTATTTTTTCATTGGGCAATAGCTCTTTTGCACTAGATGAAGATTCGAATTCATAAAAAGGCCAGTTGCGATCCAAAGGTATATTTACCTCCCCATTAAAAATATTAATAACATCTCCAGCATAAGGGGCATTATTTCCAGGAATCGAATTAGTGTACAGATCGTCATTATTAAATGTAAAAGTAACTATGGTTAATTGATTCATTGTTGCCGAATAACTACCCATGGTATTTTTGCAATGTAAGGGAGAGATTCCTAATTTGCTTACTTGTTGAGCATCTGTTTTAAAATAAACAGTAGAATCCTTAATCACAAGCCTGTCTTTAGATAAAGCTCCAAAATAAGAGGTTATTGAGTCTGTTTTTTTTTGTAATGGAATGATGACTTTAGTATCTGTAGCAGTAAGCATACAACCCAGTTCCCATATGTTTAGCAACCCAGTTTCTTTTTTCCATTGCGATAGACTATTGTTTTTAAGTGTAGTCGCTGCACTAAAAGCAACTTGCGAGATGCCATCTGGCAATGCAATATTTAATTTTTTTTCTATATCGTCTTCAGTAAGAATCGAAACAGTTCTTGCGATTTCAATATCAAAAATAAATCCTGATGCATTTTTAATCTGCATAGCGCCTACAGAAGATATAGATTTTTTAGTGCGTTTTGACATCTTAAACTTTTTGGCATCTAGATCTTTTGGTGCCCTCATGTTTGTTCCGTTTTGTGCTGCACCAGCATCAAAAAAAATAGAAAATGCGCCAAATTCAGGACCAAACCACAAACGACTTTCTCCTCCCATATAAGCAATAGAATCTTTATGTCTCCCCGATTCGATAATAGGCCAATTAATCCATCCATTGGATGTTCCTGACATTCCTGCCAAGCTACTCGTAAATATACGTGCTTGATTGCTTGCAGAAACAGTAATCATGGATTCTTCTGTCTGTAATAGTGTAATATCCTCAATGAATTTACTTAGTTTCTCGAGATCACGACCAAAACTTTCTTCAGGGTATTTGTTTTTACAACTATAAAATAATAAAGATATAATGAAAAGTGCGTATAGAGATCGGTTCATGCTATAGGTTATAATAGTTTGAGTTTTAAAAATATAAAAATATGGAGTTATATCTTATAAAAACATCCTTAGACCATTGGTTTAAGGATGTTTTTTAGATGGATATTATGATAACTATTTTTATGTAGTCATCATAGTAAGATGATTATAAAAAGCTAAGCTTAATTGTTAGCATTTTTAATTCATAATCAGTTATTCTTTATAACATTTAGTACTGTTTCAGTTGAGTTTTTAACATCAAGGATCTTTAAAAAATAATATCCTGATTGTAAATCACTAATATCTATTGATTGTCCTTGTTGATTAAATAGCTCTTCTTTTTGTAATCTACCTAGCATGTCATAAAGTCTAACTCTCTTATCAATCATATTTCCTGAGAAATTAATAATTCCTGTGGTAGGATTAGGGAAAACAGTAATAGCATCGGCAATAGTGTTTTCTCTTGATCCATTATAAGTAATTACCAATTGAGGCTTTGCTACTCCATTATTTTCTTTAGAAGCAAATGCAAAATCGTTTCCTGAAGTAGCTTGCAATACCAATGATAACCTATCACCAGTAATAGTCCCTGTTTTCAGGTCAATAGTCTTGGTAGCACCTATAGCATAATTATCACTAATACTACCTAATAAGTCAGATGCAGCTGGTTTATTACTATTAGATAAATTTTGTTCTGTCCAATTGGTAGTATTTCCTTTATGGACAGTAAGATTTCCATTACCACTATCTGAAGCAATGGTAAACTTTAATTCTGCTTTCTCTATAGATCCATTAATAGAAGAAAGATCAAACATTAAGTAACCAGAACGTCTGTTTTGTTCAATTCTTAGGATTGTGTTATTATATCGAGTATTACCTTGCAAATACGCATCTTGAACAGGTGATAAGGTTACCGTCTGAGTATTATTACCTCCACCAGAAGTTGTTTTCTTAGTATTTACTTTATCTACATTAAAGAGGAATCCATTATTTCCTGTAAATACCAATCTCAATTTTTTAGTACCAGATGTTAAATTTGCAGAGGCTGTATATGACTTGTAAGAATGCCATTGACCTGTTACAGGAATTTTAATACTTCCTTTTTTAGCACCATTTTCTAGGATGTCAATAGTTCCGCCTATTCCAGCACTAGAAGCCATTATCTCAAAGGTATATTTGCCAGATGAAGCTACATCTACATCATAATCTACGTAATCTCCATTTCTAATAAATCCTAAATTTCGCCCTGCATTGCCAGGTGTATCTTCTATACGTACACTGCCAGATTTAGAAGCAAATGCCTCTGCCTCGAAAGTACCAGGTATAGTAATTCCACCAGGCGTAGGTGCATTAGTAACTGTAACTTTACTTGTTGCTGATTTATTACCATCCTCTGTACGCACTGTAATAGTTACAGAGCCAGATGATACAGCTCTTACTAATCCACTATCATTTACAGTAGCTACTGCTGTATTATCAGAAGACCAGCTTACAGATTTATTAGTCGCATTATTAGGCAGAACAGTAGCGTTTAAATCTCTAGTTTGATTAACATTTAAGGTAACACTAGTATCTGATATATTTACACCAGTAACTGAAACATTAGCGGGAGGGTTACCGTTAGTACAGTTTTTTCCTTCTCCAGGTAAACCATAACAACCTAATCCGGTAGGGCCATTATTTATGTTCCAATTAATCCCAGTTTTAAAGGGTGCAACTCCAGATTCAAAAGCACCTACATCTGGTCTAGCTCCTGTAAATCCATCAGTATATCCATTTATTACACGACCAAAATCTACAGCTTTAGAATTTTGTTTTAGTTGATAATTGTTGGCATTCCAATTCACAAAAGATTCTTTACTAATTAAATTATTCTGTCTATTGGTTTGCTCATCCCAAGTACTTTCATCTTCTTGATTGCCTCCTTGATCCGTAGATTCCTTGTCAGTTATATTATTCCATACTTGTACATTCTTAAAACTTGTCCCTTCTTTATGCCAAGCACCCATCGTAGCAGAGCCTTTAGCAAAAGTGTTGTTATATATTTTTAGATTGGTTCCATTCCAGTTGATCTGAATATTGGTCCATTTAGTGTTCCAAACTACATTGTTGTATACATCCCAGTTTTTAGAATCATTATCTAGATAAATTCCTGCTCCTTTAAATCTACCATTTCTGGCTTTAGAGTCATGAAAAGTATTATGATGAATACTTGATGTTGCGGCTCTCGAATTTGTAGTGTATAGTAATCCACCATCATCAGCAACAAAGTTATTGAAACTAACATCATTATAAGCAAATTCGCCACCATCAACATATGCCTGAATAATATCTTTTCCTGATCTGGTTAATGTATTATTTCTATAGGATCCTCTTTTTGCTCCACGTGTATTTAATACACAGTCATAATTTCCTAAATAATTAAAATCGTGAATATAAGAATTCAATACCTTGTTATCATCTCCTTGGTCATATACTCCATTACCAGCACCCCAAGCGATTTCACATTGTTCTATGGTATTCTTATTTCCTTTTATCAATACACTTTGTCTTCTGGAATCAAAACCATTAATAACACCTAATGTATGATTTCCATAAAAACTAGATACTTTAGATAATTTATTGTTATTACCTGTTATATCTATAGATCCGCCAAAAACAGCTAGGTTTTCGATATGAATATAGTTTTTATTTAATTTAATAGTTTGTGTTCTTCTTCTAAAACGAATCGAGTTTGTTGCAGGTGCACCACCACCATCAATTTGAACATAAAGTGTTTTGTTGTTTTTGTCATAAAACCACTCATTTTTATAATCCAATGCTTCCTTAATTCCTTGAAGGAAAAACTCACCTTTTTTAATTCCGTGTCCAGTGTATCCAGGGTGGTGTCTTGATTGAATCCAGTTCTGTCCTCTTTGTAATTTAAAATCAATTCTATTAGAAGATGAATTAGTTATAAAATCTGTCCAAGCTAAAAATCCCGCTCCTCCATAAAAATGAATAGATCCACCATTTTTCCATTTACTAGCATATGGGATACTAGTTGCATGACCATTGGATTGGCTACCATTATAGTTCATCCATGTTTTACCACCACCAGCATTTCCTCTGTTACAGGCGGGTAAATAGTCACGGTCGAATACATTCTGAGGAATATTATTTGGCCATCTTGCAAGATCCATAAGATTATCATCATGAAGTGCCATATTATCTTGTCCCAGATCCCAGTTGACTCTTGCCTTATAAATATTACCTTGATCAACTGTCCAGTTGTTTACAGCCTGCATAGCTGTAATAATTACTTTTTCTCCTGTTTTTGCTCTGTAAACAATTGGATTGCCAGGGGATCCTGATCTTGCAGGTTCTAATAACTCTTCATAAGTTCCTTCTCCGATGATAACAATATCTCCGGCTTGCGCAACAGATGAAGCTTTGGCTATAGTTTTGTAAGGAGCATTTTGAGTTCCGGAATTAGAATCATCCCCATTTTTAGCTACATAAATATTTTTAGCCTGAAATGTAAAAGATGCTAATAAGAATACGAAAAAAAGTAAAAAGGGTTTTTGATGTTTTATATGGTATTTTATATTACAATAATACAGAAACACTCGCTTTTTTAATAAGCTGTTTAAAATCCTCATGAGTTTGTGAGTTAAGTTAAAATAAATTGATTAATAAACGTAATAAAGTTTATATCATATTTTATCTAGTGGCATTAATTTTTTACAAAAAAATACTTAAGAAAGAAGAGGGAGTGTCTTAAATAATTTTTATAATTTTAAAAACTGAACTAGATATGGTTTATGCAAATATATTGAAAACTTTTGATACTTATTTTGAGTACTAATATTTTGCTATTTTCGTCATCAAAAAAATAGATGCATGCAACGATTCATTAAGAGTCTTAATTTTATTGGAGAAAAGATAGGTAAACTTGTAAGTTTGTCAGCTATTCTTCTTGCTATACTCATAGGGCTCGATGTGATGAGTAGGTACGTGTTTCAATTTACCTATATCTGGATGGTCGAATCAGAAATTTATTTATTCGGATTAGTATTTCTTTTAGGGTCAGGATATACTTTTAAATATGAAAAACACGTACGGGTTGATGTTTTTTATACCAAAATGTCTAAAAAAGGTAAAGCATGGATTGATGTATTAGGAGGAGTGTTTTTATTAATTCCATGGTGTTATGTAGTAATTGTTTCTTCTTGGTATTATGGTTTGTCATCGTTTATGATCAATGAGTCTTCTCCTCAACCTGGAGGATTACCGGCATTATATGTACTCAAGTTTTGTATTACCATAGGTTTTGTTCTTCTTTTAACACAAGGTATTTCTCATATACTAAGTGCTCTTTTAACTATTTTTAATAAAGACTAATATATTGGAATATCTAGCGATTATATTATTTGTAATTATTTTTATTTTAATTCTAAAAGGATATCCAGTTGCTTTTACATTAGGGGGTATCTCAGTTGCCTTTGCTTATGGAGTATCTATTTTTGCTCCAGAAGTTTTTCAAATGTCTACTTTTTATCTATTGCCATCCAGAATTATGGGCGTAGTTACTAATTATGTATTAATGGCTGTCCCTCTATTTATTTTTATGGGTATTATGCTCGAAAAATCAGGTTTAGCAGAAGGTTTATTAGAAACCATGGCAATGACCTTTGGCCGGATAAGAGGAGGATTAGCAATTTCGGTAGTGATTGTAGGAGCTTTGTTAGCTGCATCTACAGGGATTGTAGGAGCTACAGTAGTAACAATGGGGTTGATTAGTTTACCAACTATGCTTCGTAGGGGGTATAAAACTGAATTAGCTACAGGTGTTATTGCATCATCTGGAACGTTAGGACAAATAATACCTCCATCTATTGTACTAGTATTATTAGCAGATACTATTAATAGCTCCTCTAGAAGTAGCGCATCAGTAGATGTCGGAACCTTGTTTTCTGTGGCAATGATTCCTGGATGTATTTTGGTGATTATGTATATCTTATATATTTTGGTACGATCATTCCTCTATAAAGACGAAGCGCCATCAATTCCATTAGAAGAAGTAAAAGCATTTCGGGAAACAAATTTTATTTCTAAAATTATCAAAGTTTTACTCTTGCCAATATTGTTAATCGTATTGGTATTAGGTTCTATATTTACAGGAGTAGCTTCGCCAACAGAAGCATCAGCCATTGGAGCGATAGGAGCTACTGTTCTAACTATTGTACAAAAGAAATTTTCGCTACGTATTCTCCAAGAAGTAGCACAAGAAACCACCAAGTTGACATCAATGGTGTTTTTTATACTGTTAGGAGCTACAACATTTACATTAGTGTTTAGGACACTAGGAGGAGATCGGTATCTCCAAGAATTGATAATGTCTTCTTCATTAACTCCAATGTTATTTTTACTATTAGTCATGTTAGTTATCTTTATAGCAGGTTTTTTTATAGATTTTATCGAGATTGTTTTTATCATTGTACCTGTAGTGACTCCAGTTTTTAATGCATTAGATGTAAATATGCTTTGGGTGGGTGTTTTAATGGCATTAAATCTCCAGACTTCTTTTTTAACACCTCCATTTGGATTTGCACTGTTTTATCTAAAAGGAGTTGCACCTCCTACAGTTACAACGAGTCAGATATATAAGGGAATTATTCCTTTTATTATCATTCAGTTATTAATGGTAGCTCTAGTGCTTTTTTTTCCAGAAATTGTTTTTATTTCAAAATAATATAAAAATGCAAAATTTAAAATATATACGTACTATCACAAAAATGATAAGGAGTTTAGGAGTGTTTTTATGCTATTTTCTTGCCTAGGAGAACCGCCATCAAATATAACTCCTAATGCATATGAGATTTCAAAACCTGATAAAGTCTTTCATTGGAAAATGACGACCACTTGGCCACCAAATTTTCCTGTTGTTGGCGAGGTGGCAGAAAAATATGCACATTGGGTTGATGAGTTATCTAATGGTCAAATAAAAATTAAGGTATATGGAGGTGGAGAACTGGTGCCTTCATTAGAAGCTTTTGATGCAGTATCGCAAGGTACTATCGAGATGGGATGCGGCGCTTCATATTACTGGGCAGGGAAAACTCCAGCAGCGCAATTTTTTGCTGCAGTTCCTTTTGGGATGAATGCACAACAAATTACTTCTTGGTTAGAAGTAGGAGGAGGATATGAACTATGGAAAAAGACATACGCCAAGTTTAATTTAGTTCCTTTTATGGGCGGAAATACAGGAGTGCAAATGGGAGGGTGGTTCAATCGCGAAATCAATAGTATTGAAGATTTTAAAGGGTTAAAAATGCGTTTGCCTGGTATTGGAGGCAAAGTATTAGAAAAAGCAGGTGGAGCTGCGGTTCTAGTAGCTGGGAGTGAAATATATACAAGTTTAGAAAGAGGAGTCATTGACGCTACCGAATGGATTGGTCCATACCATGATTATAAAATGGGATTTCATAAAATAGCAAAATATTATTACACTCCAGGATGGCATGAAACAGGAACTCAACTCGAGTTTTTTGTTAATAAAAACCTTCACGATGGCTTACCTCCTCATCTGCAAGCTATTTTGCAAGCTGCTGCTAAACGAGCTCAAGTATGGGTGTTATCAGAGTTTGATAAGCAAAATGGAATTCATCTTGATAAATTAGTCAATGAAGAAGGTGTAGAGATAAGAGAGTTTCCTAAAGAAACATTAGATGTTTTACGAGGATATACAGCCGAAGCTATACAAGAAATGATAGGAGATGACCCTTTGTCTAAAGAAGTATATGAGAGTTATTCTAATTTTCAAAACAGAATTGCTAAGTGGTCTACAGTTACAGAAAAAGCATTTTATAATAAGATTCAGAAATAATATGAGGTAGTATTTAAATAAATGCAGTTATAATAAATCACAAGTATTGTAATTATAGGTCCTAATCAATATCTTCGCGAAACGCATCTAACACAGAATTTATACTATGCAAATTAAAAAAGTTTTAGTAGCCAATAGAGGAGAAATCGCCATTCGTATTTTTAGAGCCTGTACAGAGATAGGACTCCAAACCGTAGGAATATATACCTATGAAGATCGATATTCATTACATCGTTATAAAGCAGATGAAGCATATCAGATTGGTGCTAATAACGAACCTTTAAAGCCCTATTTAAATATAGATACAATTGTTAAAATAGCTAAGAAAAATAATGTAGATGCTATACATCCAGGATATGGATTTCTTTCAGAGAATGCAGATTTTGCGGAGCAGTGCGAAAAGAATGGAATTATTTTCATTGGACCAAAGGTTTCTGTTCTACGTTCTTTGGGGGATAAAATTATGGCAAAAGAAGTAGCTATTGCCAATGATATTCCTATCATTCAGAGTAATGATCAAGACCTTGTCGATGTTACAATAGCAATCAAAGAAGCAAAAAGAATAGGATTTCCGGTTATGCTCAAAGCCGCATCTGGTGGTGGCGGTAGAGGAATGCGAGTGATTAGAAATGTCGAAGAATTAGAAAAAGCATATCCAGAGTCTCAGAGAGAAGCTCTAAATGCATTTGGAGATGATACCGTTTTTTTAGAAAAATTTGTAGAAAACCCAAAACATATAGAAGTACAGATTGTAGCAGATCATCATGGGAATATAGTACACCTTTTCGAACGTGATTGCTCTGTACAGAGGCGGTATCAAAAAGTAATTGAATATGCACCATCTTATGGAGTTTCTCAAGAAATTAAAGAGAATCTATACAAGTATGCACTTACAATCTGTAGCGCAGTTGACTATAATAATATAGGAACGGTAGAGTTCTTAGTAGATGATGATGGAAGTATCTATTTTATAGAAGTAAATCCGAGAGTTCAGGTAGAACATACGGTTACAGAGATTGTTACAGGAATTGATTTGATCAAAGCTCAGATCTTTATTGCAGGTGGATATAAGCTATCTGATAAACAAATAAAAATTGAAAACCAAGAAAGCATAAAAACCAATGGTTTTGCATTGCAATGTAGAGTAACAACAGAAGATCCAGAGAATGATTTTAAACCAGATTATGGTACGATAACAACCTACCGTAGCGCCTCAGGTTTTGGGATTCGCTTAGATGCAGGGAGTGTATATCAAGGGGTAACCATTTCTCCATTTTTTGATTCTATGCTCGTAAAAGTTTCTGCCAATAGTAGAACTTTAGATGGAGCTTGTAGAAAAATGAGAAGAGCATTATCTGAGTTTAGAATTCGTGGGGTAAAAACGAATATGCCTTTCTTAGATAATATCTTGAAACACGAAACTTTTAGAAAAGGAGCAGTAACTGTTAATTTTATTAGAGATACTAAAGCACTTTTTGTAGTTAAGGAATCCAGAAATAGGGCAACAAAATTAGTCAACTTTTTAGGGGATATTATTGTCAATGGAAATTCTGATGTAAAGAAAATAGATACTACCAAAACTTTTGTGAATCCCATAATACCAAAATATGATGAAACCGCTCCTTATAAAGATGGGACAAAGAATCTATTGACGAAATTAGGGCCAGAAAAATTTGCAGCATGGTTAAAGAATGAACAAAAGATTCATTTTACAGATACTACAATGCGAGATGCACATCAGAGTTTATTAGCTACTCGTATGCGAACCTATGATATGATGAAGGTGGCAGAAGGATATGCCAAGAACCATCCCGAAATCTTTAGTATGGAGGTATGGGGCGGAGCTACTTTTGATGTATGTCTTCGTTTCTTAAAAGAAAACCCTTGGGAACGTCTTATATCATTGAGAAAAGCAATGCCTAATGTATTGTTGCAGATGTTGATTCGTGGTTCTAATGGTGTAGGGTATACAGCATATCCAGATAATCTGATTGGTAAGTTTGTAGAGCAATCTTGGGTGAAAGGAATAGATGTTTTTAGGATTTTTGATTCTTTGAATTGGATGAAATCGATCGCCCCTTGTATAGAACACGTGCGGACAAGAACGCAGGGATTGGCAGAAGGATCTCTTTGTTATACAGGAGATATTCTAAACCCACAACAAACAAAATATACCCTTAGTTATTATGTACAATTGGCCAAAGATATCGAGAATGCTGGAGCACATATTCTAGGTATCAAAGATATGGCAGGATTATTAAAACCGTATGCCGCTTATGAACTTATCTCAGCATTGAAAACCGAAATTGACATTCCGATACACTTACACACCCATGATACCTCTTCGATACAATCGGCTACCTATCTAAAAGCAATAGAAGCAGGAGTAGATGTAATAGATGTTGCCTTAGGAGGATTGTCAGGCCTAACAGCGCAACCTAATTTTAATGCGATTATAGAAATGATGCGTTATCATGAGCGTGAACATAAAATGGATATCAAAAAACTGAATGAATATTCTAATTATTGGGAAGCCGTTAGAGAGTATTATTATGCATTCGAGTCTGGATTAAAAGCGGGTACTGGAGATGTATACCAACACGAAATACCTGGTGGGCAATATTCTAATTTAAAACCGCAAGCACAAGGATTAGGATTGGCAGATCGTTTTCATGAAATTACTAAAATGTATGGAGAGGTAAACCAGCTTTTTGGAGATATCGTAAAGGTAACTCCTAGCTCCAAGGTAGTGGGAGATATGGCGCAATACTTAGTGAGTAATAATTTAACGATTGAATATGTACAAGAACGTGGAGAAACCATATCGTTTCCGCAATCTGTAGTTAATTTGTTTAAAGGTGAATTAGGACAGCCAGTAGGAGGATTTCCTAAAAAGCTTCAAAAATCAATATTGAAGGACCAAAAACCATTTACCAATAGACCCAATGCACATTTAGAGCCTGTAGATTTCGAATCAGAGTTTAAAGATTTTGTGAAGATTTTTAAAAAAGGAATGGGTAGACCATTAGATATAACAGATTTTCTTTCTTATAAGTTGTACCCCAAAGTATTTACTGGAGCATACAACCACCACCTTAAGTATGGGAATGTTATGAATATTCCAACAAAGAATTTTTTCTATGGGATGGAACCAGAAGAAGAGATTATTGTAACACTAGATAAAGGTAAGATTTTATTGATCGAATTGATATCAGTAGGAGAACCACACGATGATGGTACGGTAACTGTTTTCTTTAAAGTAAATGGTCAGACTAGAAACGTAGAGGTATTAGATAGTTCTATTAAGGTAGATAAAGTTGTTCATGCTAAAGTGGATAAAAATGACGATATGCAGATTGGCGCACCATTGCAAGGGTCATTATCATCAATAGTAGTAAAAGCAGGTCAGGAAATTAAAAAGAATGATCCGCTATTTATCATTGAAGCCATGAAAATGGAAACGACCATTACTGCCAATAAAGATGCTACCATAAAAAAGATAGTATTAAAATCAGGCACCATGGTAGCTGCTGATGATTTGGTGATTATTTTGAATTAATAAATTGTTAAACCCGCATTCATAGACATTGTTTCACTGTAACATTAAAGTTTCTAACTGGTAAGTAGCTTCTACGTTTCAAATTGTCCTATTGAAATTTTATCGTTAAAAATGAAATAAACGGAGCGTAAAATTAAATTTCT
>CANLRN010000096.1 GCA_947493495.1 uncultured Aquimarina sp. | reverse complement strand
AAATTTTTTGCCTATGAATTTCAAAATCATTTTTCAAACTAACAAAGTGATAAAACACAAAATATTACATAGTCCCTTCGTAAATCGTATTACTCATAATATGTATTATACTTAGTAGGTAACTTATCTATTTCTTTTATTTGTATATTTTTATAAAATACTTCTGCAGCTTCACTTTGTAGCTGAATTTTTCCTTTTGTCATCGGATAAGACTTTCCATCTTTTACATATCTAGAATTTTTTAATACCATAACCACTTCACCATTAATAATATGTAGACTTTTCCCTTCAAAAGAAATAAGTTCTAGTGTGTTCCATTCTCCGTGTGGTTTTTCG
Source organism: uncultured Aquimarina sp. (assembly GCA_947493495.1). Classification (GTDB taxonomy): domain Bacteria; phylum Bacteroidota; class Bacteroidia; order Flavobacteriales; family Flavobacteriaceae; genus Aquimarina. The sequence continues at coordinate 14,690 of CANLRN010000096.1, read as the reverse complement.
TGATTAGCAGAGCGTAAGCAAAAGCCCCATAACTCTTCACCCGCTCCCATAGGAAGAAAATCCCAATTAGGATCCGCAATAGGATCCATAACTCCTTCTTGTTTAATAGCTTTTATATCAATAGCAGAATCAGCTTGGCGCCAAAAATCGCCCATATGACCTTCCATAATCTGAAACTCTTGTGATAGCATCCAGGATCTCCAATATTCTACTCCCATAGGACCAATAGAGTGGTAAAGAATACCCGAGTCTTTAAGTTTATTTTTTCTAGGAATCCATTTTTTAGTACCCCATTTTACATCTAACTTAAAATGATAATTCTCATATTCAGATTTTGTAAATATACATCCGTAATATTCTCCACTTATCCGTAAGACAGGTTCTTTATTTTCAGTGACTATAGTAAACACATCATTAGGATCAGTATTTAACCCTACAGGTTCTATTAGTTTTCCACTTTCATCCTTAGGAGGAGTCCCATCATAAGCATCTGTTAATTTATAACTAATGTACGTATCCCATTGTGATAAATCAGAGTCTACTAACTCGACCCATGTATAGGTGTCTTCTTGTTTACAGCTGGTAATTAGTATGCATATGAATAGAAAGCTAGTTTTTAATGAGATTTTCATCGATTTTTTCTGTATTAAATGAATTCCATAACAAAGTGCCTATACCTTGTGTATGTCTAGAATAGTAAATATAGTTCTTTTATAAGAATATCTCAATGGATTAGATTTCCTAATGTGCAAATTGTACCTGTATGCAAAATAACATGAGCGATCATACACAGAAGTAGGTTGAACAGCATAGTTGTTATTGAAACTTGACCTTTATACAGACTAAGAACAGACTTATAGGATCTGTATATCATTGCTGTATGTGAGATTCCTCTGGTTTAGCTTCATAGTCTATGAACTCAGCTAAATGTGGTACGAGAATAGCTTAACGCAGTAGTCTAGAAAGTGTAAATATAAACCATAGGAACATAATTTATATATACACTTCCGATATGTATTAGAAAAAACTACGTATAGCATATTATGTATAATACGATTTACGAAATTTTTATTCGTAAATCGTATAAGTAGTCCTTTTTAAGTTAATATAGAATACATCCTCCCCATCCGAATGGGTTACATCTCCCAGGTTCACAAAAACTACCTCCAGGAAAGCTTATTTGGCAACCTCGTCCAGTTGGACAGCAGCTAATACTTGTTCTACCTCCTTTGAGTTGTCGTTGTTCTTGTTTAGATAATTTTTGAACGCCACTTAAATTTAAGATTTTTTTCATTTTAAATGTATTTTAGATTAATAGATATTGAACTTATTTAAACTTTTTGGATTGAAGCGAACATCTGATTTTTTTGATCCGTTAAACACTTTTTTGAGCTGTATACTTGAGCTACGAAAAGAAAAAAGACAAAGACGGAGCGAAAAGGCGATTTTTTAGCCAATTAAAAAGCCTAACTGAGTTCATTTTAAAATGTATGAAAACATACTTTCTTACTACCTTATATAAAAGTAAGAATACTAAATATACTCGTTACACATACTGATATGCAAGGTTTTATACTTGAAATTTATAAATTTCAACATCTTGTTTTTTATAATTAGTAACTATCTACCTGGATTGATGATTTACGAATAATAGTATACTATTTTGGGTACATGTGCCTATGGGAAAATTCAAATAATAATAATAGTTTGGTAATTTATATCCATTTATATTAGAACTTCGTTATGAAGCTTTAAGAGGCTAAAAAATATACCTCATTAACTTAACACAACTCGAAATGAAAAAAATACTCCTCCGATTAACAATACTTGTACTATCTGTATATGGATATGGTCAAATTCCCACATATTATAATGATGTTAATCTAAGCCTCACAGGTCAAGCTTTAAAAAATGAATTAGGAAGCAAAGTTACCAATACGCAATCTGTATCATTATCATATACTCCTGGAGTATGGAATGCATTGATGCAAACAGATATAGCTCCAACAAACTCATCCAAAGTTGTATTAATATATGGATTTAATGATTCTGATGGGGACTCTACTACAGATAGGACTAGAGGTATAAATGATAATGGAGGCGGTACTACCGATTGGAATCGAGAGCATGTATATCCAAGATCGTTAGGAAATCCCAATTTAGGGAGTACTGGCCCTGGTTCTGACATACACCATTTGAGACCTGCTGATGTACGGAGAAATTCGAATAGAGGTAATCGTAAGTTTGCCGATGGTTCTGGCAACTCTAGAGTAACATCACAAGGATATTGGTATCCTGGAGATGAATTTAAAGGAGATGTTGCTAGAATGATGATGTTTATGTACATACGTTATGGAAATCGTTGTCTCCCTACTAATGTAGGTATTGGTAGCGTGGTATCTAATGATGTTAATATGATAGACCTTTTTTTAGAATGGAATGCAGAAGATCCTGTGTCGTCTCTAGAATTACAACGCAATCCTATTGCTCAGGGATTACAAGGTAATAGAAATCCATTTATAGATAATCCAGCATTTGCTACACAAATATGGGGTGGCCCGCAAGCAGAAGATCGTTTTGGAAATTCTAATGGCGGAGGCAATACTTTATGTAGTACTACAATTACCTCATTTCCTTATAATGAAAGTTTTGAGAATACCTTAGGCGATTGGAAACAAGCTAGATCTGCAGATGATTTTAATTGGTCGATTCGTTCAGGAAATACACCCTCTTCTAATACTGGACCCAATGCAGCTAGTAGTGGATCTTATTATGCATATATGGAATCTTCTACGCCTAATAACCCTAATAAAAGAGCCATCCTTTTCTCACCTTGTTATGATATTCCTACTACTGTGAATCGAGCTACATTTTCATTCAGATATCATTTGTATGGAGCATCAACAATGGGCAGCCTTTCATTACAAGCTAGCCTAAATGGAAACAGTTGGACATCTATTTGGAGCGTTTCTGGAAATCAGGGAAATTCTTGGAAAACTGCTACAGTAGATTTAAGTGCATATTTAGGAAAAAAAGTACAACTTCGTTTTAATGGAGTTACAGGCACTACCTGGCAGGGTGATATGGCTATTGATCAAATAAATCTAACTACTTCTACTAGTACTGGAGGAGAGCCATCTGTTTTGGATGTCAATCTAAGAATTACATTCGATAATTATCCAGAAGAAACAAGCTGGGAAATAAGAAATGATAATAATCAATTGGTATACTCTGGAGGAACATATACATCTCAAGCAGATGGATCTACAATAAATATATCAAGGAGTTTAGAAGAAGGATGTTATACATTCATTATAAATGACACATTCGGTGATGGTATTTGTTGTACATATGGAAATGGTTCATATGCTTTGACAGATTCTTCGAATATTACTTTGCTATCAGGAGGAGATTTTAACGCACAAGAATCTAAGAATTTTTGTATTGGATCTAATTCTAGAAGTTTTGTAGATGATGAAGATAAAAACAGTAAGACTACAACACTAGATTTTGATATATATCCTAACCCAGTAAAAAATGTATTAATAATTAAAAATGTAAAAATACCAATACATCGTTATATGATCACAAATCATATGGGGCAATTAGTCAATAATGGAGAGATGCTATCTAAACAAATTGAAGTAAATTCCTTACCTATAGGGATGTATTTTTTGACATTGATATATGATGAAAAAACAGTTACTAAGAAATTTATCAAAGAGTAATGTGTTAAAAAAAGGATTCTAAAATTCACATGAAAAATTACCACTTATTTGTATAGAGATAATAGGCTTAAATTATTGATCTTATATAGAGATGACCATAATTTTGTTTCATATATGTACTATTTTTTTAAAGAAAAAAGGATGAGCTCATACGATTTACGGATGAGAATTTCGTAAAAATAATGGCAAGGATTTTTCGCTAGATTGATGAATCAAATTAAAGAATAGCCATAGCTATTGTTTCATTTTATGAAGAAAATATAGTAGAAAAAGAATGTCATTAGATGCGAAATTTTTATTCGTAAATCGAATCATAATATGATTACGTACAATTGAGTGCATTTTTTGTAATTGTTTGCTTTTTTGAAACTATTTTATTTAAAAATAATTTGAGGGAATATTCCACTTTTTTTGAGATCACTTGTGGTGAATAAGTAGTTTTTCGATAAAAACAAAGTTTTTTTGAATAAAAATAGGGGAGAAAAAATGTTAAAATTTTAATTTTAATACTTGTATTTTTCGATGAAAAACACATTTTGATGGTGTTTAATGTTAAAATTTCTTTTTTCACTATAATTTAAGTAAGTAATTTCTTTCTCGTGTATTCAGGTTTTATAAGGCTTCACTATTTATAAGATGGTATTACCGTAATTTAAACTAAGGTTTTACCGTATATAAGTTTCTTATTTTGTTTGTAAATTTAACTATAGGAAATTATAAAGCGCTAGTTTTTAATTTTTTACTAACCCTCAAAATAAATTGTTATGATACAGAAAGACCTTGAATTACTCAATTATCTAATGAATTAGGAATTGACATTTTTTTAAACAGTTACTAGTACTATCTAAATAATTTTCAATTTATGTTGACTTATTTAGAGATTTTACCGCTACACTTATATTACTATATAATATTCGTATCCATATACCCCACATTGATATGGAAATAGTTACTAATCGATAATGTATTGATATATACTATTTAGCTACGTATACTGTAATTCTTTTACAGTAATGGATTAGAAATAAATATTTAAGAAATTGAGAAATAATAGCCCCAAGTTATATTTCTAAAATAAAAATATCGAGAAGATGAGTATATCTGCAAGCTTTAATATATTTTGTGATGAGTTGAAAGTTTCTTCAAAGAAAGAGTCTATTATCACATTAAGATATAATTCTATAAATAAGAAATTGAATACAGATTTTTGGGACATAAATACTAGCTATGGAGGTATTTATATCGGTTGCTATGGAAAAGAGACTGCAAACGATGGCATTACAGAAATTGAGATGATTTTCGAGATGCCATTTCATTTGCAGGAGAAATATGGCAGATGTAAAGGTAACGGTCAAGCTATTTTTTTAGAAGATGTTCGTAGCTCTATTGCAGAAATTTATCCAAAAACATCTATTAATAAAGCGAAACATACCATAAAAGTAAAGTTTTCTGATGGAATGTGTTTTGATATATTACCTGCTTTTATTAAAGAAGGTGGTACATACACATATGCAGATACTACTAATACTGGTAGTTGGAATACAAAAAATCCGATAGTAGAAATTGAAGCTATAAAAGTTGGTGATGCGACTACTAATTTTAATCTAAAAAAAATGTGTAGAATGGCAAAAGCCTGGAAGTATAATTGCAATGTTAATATAAAAAATTCTTTGCTTGATACTTTAGTTTATAGATTTATCACTTCTTCATATCATCACTACAAATCATATTCTGATTTTGATATGATGTGCTTAGATTTTTTTAAATTTTTAATGTCTCAAAAATCATCAAAAATAGAATGGAATTCAATAGGTAATAGCTATAAGATTACTAATTCAATTAATTTTAGATACAAAGCAATTATAGCTCATTTTAAAGCCGAAAATGCCATTAAATTAACTTCTGTCGGTAAAGAATGGGGAGCAAATCAGAAGTGGAGAGAGATTTTTGGGCATAAGTTCCCAGAATCTACAGAAGTAGTTTCTCAATTAGAAAAAATGCTTGAGAAAACGAGTATGATGTATACGATGCAAAAAAAATGTGCGAAAATTATAAATTATCACGTAGCATTATTTGTCGGTTTTCAGATTTTTATAGGAGCGATGATAATGCTAGGAATCTTAATAATGCAATATGAAGAAATCGTAGATATTGGGCTAACACTATTTATTATATCCTCATTAATCTTTATTACTAATTTGTATTTCAAAAAATATAACCTAAAAGATATATCTGCAAAACATTTACGATCTGCCTCAAATATTTTTATAATTAGAGAAGAATTTAGAGAGTTGCTAAAAGATATTACGAAAAATGATGTAGATGTTTCTATAATAAGAACCAAAAAAAAATCATTGCAACGCAAGATGATTGATACCTATAAAGGAACTACTAAATATGTATGTAAGAGATATATCAAAGCAATAAAATTATTGAATACAATCTCAGATAGAAAAGAAGAATCTATTAAAATAGATACTAAAAAATACACTATTCCAATATGGCAAAGCACTAAGTTTTATAGAGAAAATCAAGTGCAATGCTTAATGAATTACAAAAACAAAATGATTTAATTTACGTTTAATAAGTGGGAAAATTGATCCTTCATTACTTGATATAGCATTACTAAATAGCTAACAATTTTGTAATGGGGATCATTTTATTTTATACGCATGGATAAAAAAACGTAACGGTATATCTTTCTTATTTCCAGAGAGTATTAATATACTCGATTCTTTACTAGATAGTAATACCATCATATGTAGTAGTATCCTTTTCTTGATTGCCAAAAAAAGCTATACAACTCTATCAATTATATGTTTTTTTCTGATTAACCTTTTTTAACAAAGATTAGTTATTAATTAACTGATAGTAGTGCACTTTTGTAGAATTCCTGCCGTTTTTTAGATAGAGAGAGTTATACCAGTTCTGATTTAAAATAATCGAATAAAACACAAGTATTTTTTATTTAGGCAAAAAAGAAAATACATACATAGCCTAAGCTACAATTAAATTTTATTTTGGCACATAAACTAAAAAGATCAAATTTTAGTGGGTAATTTTAAATCAGAACTGGTATTAATTAATATAATCTCACTATTACTACCAATATACAGTATATGATCGATAGAATTTTACTTGATTTTTAACCAATTTATATAGTAATCTGATAACCTAGTTATCAAAAAAATAAAAATTCATGAAAAGAATATCGATTTGGCTTTTAGCCACCGTTTCACTTTTAATTGTATACTGTACAGATACTGATAATCAGAATGATTTTATCGATAGTGAAATTGATCAACAAGACAGTCGCACACACATAAAACGTTATCTGGGTGAGAAGGAATTTATGGTATCATCATTTAGAGATAATTATCTTATAGATGGAGATATAGTTGTAGATAAAAATGTGCTTTCTAAAAAACCTACTCAAGAAAAAAGTGCAGGTCTCAACGGTCAGCGATGGTTAGGTAGTATAGTGTATTATACAATAGCAACTGATATGCCTTCTAATAAAAGGATATGGATTGATGAAGCGATTGCTCATTGGGAAGAAAACACTGAGCTTAGATTTATACAACGTACGGATCAAACTAATTACGTAGATTTCGTAAGTACAAATGATAATTTTTGTACTTCTTTTGTTGGGATGATAGGGGGTAGACAAGAGGCTACAGTAGGGAATTGCTCTACTGGTGTTATGATCCATGAGATTGGTCATGCAATAGGATTATTCCATGAACAAAATAGAGCGGATCGAGATCAGTACATAAGGATAGTTACCGAAAACATTCAACCAGGTTTTGAAAGCGCATTCGAAAAATATATTGATAGAGGAATTAATGGTACAGATAATACAGCTACCTTAGATTTTTTATCAATAATGATGTATTTTCCCACGGCTTTTAGTATTAATGGAGAGCCAACAATTACTAAGTTAGATGGCTCATCATATGAATGGCAACAACAAATATTATCTGTAGGAGATCTAGAAGGTATTGCTATCATGTATCCTCCTGGAGGAGGTAATAACAATAGTTGTGATGGAGTTGCAGAATGGGATCCAGATACGATATATAATTTAGGTGATCGTGTAATTTATTTAGGAAGTTTATTTGAAAGATTAACTTCAGACTGGAGTTTTATTGCTTCTTGTGATAGTACTACTAGAAGTAATAACGTAGAAATTAATTACCCTCAGGTGAAAATTTAACAATCTAAGAGATAAACACTCTCCCTAGTATGTCAATCTGAACTTCCTTTAAAGAGAAGCAGAGTATTTTTTTTTGATACCCTAGCTATTTCTTTTTTGGAGGTTCAGTTTGATAATTTATTAGTGAACAAATCCTATTTTTTTAGTGGTATCTCAGGTCTAAATATCTGTAAGCCTGTCTAATTGATGCCAGATAAACTTACTCTGAGCTAGTTTACTAGATCAACTAATATAATTCCAGATATTTTTATATTTGGCTAATTGTCGATAGGTAAAAAGTAATACTTTATTTTTTTCTTTTGATAGAGAAGGATCGTCCTTTAGAATTTTCATAGCATAATATCTTGCAGTTTTTAGAATATCATTATCTCTTACGATATCTGCTATTTTTAAGTTTAAAACACCACTTTGCTGTGTGCCCATAATATCTCCTGGTCCGCGTAATTTTAAATCTACTTCTGCAATCTCGAAACCATCATTGGTACGAGTCATGGTTTCTAATCTTGTTTTGCTATCTGATGATAGCTTATGGCTGGTCATTAGGATACAAAAACTTTGTTCTGCTCCACGCCCTACGCGTCCTCGTAATTGATGTAATTGTGATAGCCCAAAACGTTCGGCACTTTCTATAATCATTACACTAGCATTAGGTACATTAACACCTACTTCGATCACGGTGGTAGCGACCATGATATTGGTTTCTCCTTTTACGAAACGTTCCATTTCATACTCCTTATCGGCTGGTTTCATCTTACCGTGTACAATAGAAATCTGATAATCTGGAGTAGGGAAGGAGCGAGCAATACTTTCGTACCCATCCATTAAATCTTTATAATCCAAGGCTTCAGACTCCTGGATCAATGGATATACAATATAAATTTGTCTTCCTTTTTGGATCTCATCGCTAATAAATTTAAAAACCTTTAAACGATTACTATCGTAGCGATGTACAGTCTTGATCGATTTTCTTCCTGGAGGTAATTCATCAATTACAGAAATATCGAGGTCACCATAAAGGCTCATAGCGAGCGTTCTAGGAATCGGTGTAGCGGTCATCACTAGAATATGTGGAGGATATGTGTTTTTATGCCATAGTTTAGAGCGTTGTGCTACTCCAAAACGGTGTTGTTCATCAATAATGGCTACTCCTAGATTACTAAATTGTACTTTGTCTTCTAGAACGGCATGAGTACCTATAAGAATATGCAATGTTCCGTCTTCTAACTCTTGATGGATTTCTCTACGTTCTTTGGTTTTAGAACTTCCCATTAACAATTTTATATTGATATTTAGGTCTTTGGTTAGTTCTGTAATTCCTTGATAATGTTGATTTGCCAGAATTGCAGTGGGAGCCATTAAACATGCCTGAAACCCATTATCGATAGCCAATAACATAGTCATTAATGCGACAATGGTTTTTCCAGACCCTACATCTCCTTGTAACAAACGATTCATCTGAGCACTACTGCCAATATCTTTTCGGATTTCTTTGATCACTCGTTTTTGTGCATTTGTTAGTTCAAATGGAAGATGATTATCATAGAAATCAGTAAAATATGTGCCCACTTCGGTAAAAGGGAATCCTTTGATCTTTTGTTTACGGATTAACTTTTTGGTAATCAATTGTAGTTGGATATAAAACAATTCTTCAAACTTTAAGCGATATTGAGCCTTAGCTAATACTTCTTGATTTTTCGGAAAGTGAATATTGAGTATCGCTTCACTTTTATGAATAAGTTTTAGTTCAGATCTAATTTCTTCAGAAAGCGTGTCATAAAATTGCACTTTGGTGTCCAGAAATAATTGCTGCATCATTTTGCTTACCGCTCGATTGGTAACTCCCTTGTTGGATAGTTTTTCTGTAGACGGATATACAGGTTGCATCATCACTTTTAGGTTTTTTTCGTGCACAGAGAGTAATTCCATCTCAGGATGTGGCATACTATATCCATTATAGTATTTGGTTTTACCAAAAATGACATAAGGCGTATTTAGTTTTAGATTTTCTTTGATCCATTTATGACCTCTAAACCAAACCAATTCCATTTCTCCGGTATCATCAATAAATTTGGCTACTAAACGTTTACCGCGTTTTTGTTGGACCATTTTGATATGAACAATCTTACCAATCATCTGAACCTCTGCAGATGAACGTTGTAACTCATTGATTTTGTAATAATTCGTTTTATCGATATATCGATTAGGAAATAAATTGATCAAATCCTGATAGGTATGGATACCTAATTCTGTTCGTAACAAATCTGCTCGAGAAGGCCCAACACCTTTTAAGTAATCGATAGGAGTTTGTAGGATATTCGGATTCATTAAAGCGAAGATACTACTAATCACTAAAATCTTCAATGTAAAATGTGCCACATAAACAGACTAAAATCGTTATTTTGGCAGAACATTTGATTATTCAATAGTATGCGAATCAGTTTATATCTAATTATAAGTTTTTTTTGTTTTAAAATTACTGCGCAACAGCCAAAACCAGCAGTACCATTACATGAAAAAAAAGAACAACCTTTTGTAGATTTTTTAACAGGAAATATAGACGTTTCTTTAGAGTCTAATGCTAAAAAAGTAGTGGGAAAAGTTACCTATACTTTTAGAGTACAAAAACCTTTATCGTCAGTTTTTATTGATGCACAAAAAATGCAAATTACAGGGATGCTGTTAGACGGTAAAAATATCGATGTAGTATATGACAATAAAAAAATACGGCTTACATCTAATTTTCAGCCAGGTGTAGAATATAATGTCGAAGTTCAGTATAGTGCTATCCCTACAAAAGCATTGTATTTTCTGAAAGATTACAAAGGTAATGACCAGATTTGGACACAAGGACAAGGAAAATATAGCTCGAATTGGGTGCCAAGTTTTGATGATATGAATGAGAAGGTAACATTTGATCTAACTATAAATTACAATACAGATTATGAAGTAATAGCTAATGGGAAATTAGTACATACGCAATCAGTAAATGACTCTATAAAAAGATGGGAATACGATATGCAACAGCCTATGAGTAGTTACCTGTTGGCTTTAATTATTGGGAAGTATAAAAAAGTAATAGAAACTTCAGATAGTGGTATTCCTTTAGAAATGTACTATTACTCTAGTGATAAGGATAAGTTTGAATATACATACAAACATAGTAAGCAGCTATTTGATTTTCTCGAAAAAGAGATAGGCTACGCATTTCCTTGGCAAAATTATAAACAAATACCTGTAAAAGATTTTCTCTACGCTGGGATGGAAAACACAGGAACTACTATTTTTTCTGATGCTTTTGTGGTAGATGATATTGGATTTAACGACCGCAATTATATCAATGTCAATGCCCACGAATTAGCACATCAATGGTTTGGAGATTTAGTAACGGAGGCAGAAGGAACACATCACTGGCTACAAGAAGGTTTTGCTACGTATTATGCACTATTAGCCGAAAGAGAAATTTTTGGAGACGATTATTTTTATTATAAATTATACGAGAGCGCCGAACAGCTTACAGAACAATCAAAGTCTAAAGGCGCTACTTCATTATTAGATCCTAAAGCAAGTTCTTTGACTTTTTATCAGCGTGGTGCATGGGCATTGTATGCGTTAAAAAATATGATTGGTGACACTCATTTTAAAGTTACCATCCATAATTATCTAGAGAAACACAAGTATAGCAATGTAACTACAACAGATTTTATCAGCATAGCAGAAGAAGTGAGCGGACAAGACTTGTCTGATTATCAGAAAAAATGGTTAGAAGCCATCGCTTTTCCATCTCAGGAAGCATTGGATATATTGACTAATGTTCCATTTATTAAAAAATATTTAGGCTTAGCTCAAGAACGTACCCAACCATTGGCTGGTAAATGGAAACAATTAAGTACAGCATTAGATTTTCCTGTAAATGATTACTTAGGGCAAGAAGTAGTACATCAATTATCAGAGGATAAGTCTCCAGAATCTATAGCCATATTGGATAAAGCATTCGAAACAAATAATATATATGTACGCCAAACGATTGCCAATGTAATGAGCAAAATTCCTGCTCAGTTGCGTAAACAATTCGAATCCTTATTAGTTGATAAGTCCTATGCTACTATAGAACCAGCTTTGTATCATTTATGGGTTAATTTTCCAGAAGCAAGAATAACATATTTAGATAAGACCAAAGATATTATAGGATTTAATGATAAGAATGTACGGATATTATGGCTTGTATTAGCATTAAATACTCCTGATTATCAAAAAGAAAAACACCCAATATATTATAAGGAGTTATCAGAATATACCTCGAATCGTCATCATTTTAGCACTCGAGAAAATGCTTTTACGTATTTAGAAAGTTTACAACTTTTTACCGACAAATCTCTGGTGGATTTGATAGATGGTTCTTTACATCACAATTGGCGATTCCAAAAATTCTGTAGGCAATTATTAGATAACGTATTAAAGAAAGAGAAATATAAAAAGAAATATGTAGATTTAAAGAGTAGTTTGTCAAAAGCAGCAAAAGAATTTTTAGAAAAAAAATTAACCCCATAGGCTAGAATATGCGTGCATTAGTAATATCAGGAGGAGGCAGTAAAGGAGCATTTGCTGGGGGTGTAGCGCAATATTTGATTCAGGATTTAGGAAGAAAATACGACATCTACCTAGGAACATCTACCGGAAGTCTATTAGTATCTCATCTAGCTTTATCTAAAATAGATGAGATAAAAGAGATATATACATCGGTAAATCAATCCTCTATTTTTAGAAACTGTCCTTTCATTATCAAAAAGAAAAAGGGATATAACGAAATTAGTATCAATCATTATAATGTTCTCCGAAATTTGTTAAAAGGAAATAAATCCTTTGGGGATAGTAGAAATCTGAGAGATCTCATTAAACACTCGATCACTAAAACACATTTTGATAAGATAAAGAAAAGTGATAAAGATGTTATTATTACTGTTACTAATCTATCTACTAATGAAGTAGAATACAAATCTATACGAGAATGCAGTTATAAAGACTATATAGATTGGATTTGGATTTCGTGTAATTATCCTCCATTTATGAGTTTAGTACGAAAAAATAATTGCGATTATGTAGATGGAGGCTTAGGGTCTATGGTCCCGATAGAAGAAGCAATTAAAAGAGGAGCAAAAGAAGTAGATGTGATTATTCTGGAAACAGAAATTAATTATCTAAACCGTATGCCTACAAGAAACCCTTTTTCGTTAATAACCAGTATGGTAGATTTTATGATGGATAAAATAGAACATCAAAACATAAGAATTGGTAAATTTGCAGCTGCGCAAAAAGAAGTAGTGATGGATTTATACTATACACCAACAGTATTGACTACCAATTCTCTGATTTTTGAAAAAAAGAAAATGAAAAAATGGTGGTCGCATGGGTATAAATTTGCCAAAGAAAAATATAATTCTAATAGAGTATAGTATATGAAAGCATTGGTCATCTCTGGAGGAGGTAGTAAAGGAGCTTATGCAGGTGGAGTAGCCCAGTATTTAATGCAGGAACAAGGAAGAAAATACGACCTATTTTTAGGTACTTCTACAGGTAGCTTATTAATTCCTCATCTCGCATTAGGAAATATAGAAAAATTACATGAAATCTATACCAATGTAAATCAACGCACGATTTTTAATGTAAACCCATTTGTTGTTCGAAAAAAAGGAAACAGAGAGTTTGTTTCTATTAATTTTTTATCCTCGTTTTGGCAATTTATTAAGCTGAAACGCACTTTTGGAGAAAGTAAGAACCTGAGAAGAAGCATACGTAGAAATTTTTCTGAAGCAGATTTTAAGCTAGCACAACAACAGGTAAAAGATGTTGTTGTTACGGTCTCCAACCTAACCAAAAGTAAAACAGAGTATAAGTCTATCAATGATTTTTCATACGAAGATTTCTGTGATTGGATCTGGATATCGTGTAATTATGTTCCCTTTATGAGCTTAGTGACCAAAAATGAATGTGAGTATGCAGACGGAGGTTTTGGTTGTATGGTGCCGATACGAGAAGCGATTCGAAGAGGAGCTACAGAAGTAGATGCCGTTATATTAGAATCAGAAAACATGGAGTATAATAAGGTGTTGGGTAAAAATCCTTTTTCGTTGATGGTCAATCTTTTTAGTTTTATGTTTGATCAGGTAGAGGGCCATGACACTGTAGTTGGTAAATTGGCTGCAAAGAATAAAGATGTAATACTTAATCTATATTACACTCCATCTAAACTAACAGAGAATTCTTTGATATTTAATAAAAAATTAATGACTAACTGGTGGAGACAAGGGTTTGAATACGCAGCCGAAAAAGCACAACTAGCAGAAGAGAATAAATTAAAAAACATTGATTTAGCAGGATAAATGCATAAATTTATTGGTCTCAAAAATAGTTAATGGCTAACTGCTAAAAGCTGATATCCGTGTAACTGACTTTAGTCAGATATAGAAATCTATGGCACTTTAGTCCATAGTAGTTTATTTTTATAGTTATCAATCTACAAACATCTCATTCAAGATTGTTCAAAATCAATTAGAATAATACAAGACATCACTAGTTTCTGCACAACAAGGGTAACAATTTTATGTAGCAATGAAGTTATATCTATACATGAATTTTTTAACCAGCATTCATAGGCATTGTTTCACTGTAACCTAAAGTTTCTAACTGGTAAGCAGCTTCTACGTTTCAAATTGTCCTATTGAAATTTTATCGTTAAAAATGAAATAAAC